>NZ_JAPKIB010000001.1:0-734734 GCF_036759925.1 Kluyvera sp. CHPC 1.2972
TGAAAACCAGTATTATCAACGGCTCGGAAGTGTCTAGATTATCCGTGGCGATTCATCGGAACCCCAGGAATATGAAAATAACTGGAACAGCACAGGCTGAGTTTTTAGCTCTCCCGACCCACTCTAAGGCGAAGGTGATACATGCTATCGACAGGTTCCTGCTCGGCGATGGTTTCTCTACCCTGGTCAGGGTGGATGATAATTTAACAGGGATTCAAACAGAAGGAGCAGGCATCCAAAGAGTTATTTTCATTCGCAGAACCGTTGAAGGTGACGTAATTCTAGGCGTAGCAATGAAGAAAAAGAAGCGTTTCAACCAGAATGACGCCTTAGCATTTTTGGCAGACCGACTGGCCTTATCAAAACCAGCTAACCATGAATACTGGAATAATTTCAGAAAAGAGGCACTTACTGTAGCAGCGGTAAAAAGCGGATTTGAAAATGAAGTTTTAAAGGAAACTCTCCAGAAAACACTGATGAAATGGCGCAGTATCGCTGGCCTGACGCGACAACAACTCGCCAACAAAATGGGGGTGTCTTACAAATACCTATGTAGTATAGAAGCAAACCCATCCAAAGTGAGCATCATTACCCTTTACCATTATGCTAAGAAGTGTAATGTCAAAAGCCCTCAAATTTATCTATAAATAAAAATACAAGATGCATTTCATCGAATTTTAGCTAATGTCCCCAAGACTCAATTGCGCTCAAGATAACAGCCTAATCCTTTTACCAAGCTGAACTGTTTCAGACTGGGTCAGTTTGGATATCGAAAATTATTGTACGTTAATGTCGTTTTTTGACCTTCCTGCTTTAGCTGGCCGCTGACCTGATCCCGGTTGATTATTACATGTCAATGTTAGTCCTACATCCCTGCGGTTATGATAAATGCCAACTTCCGCTTCTCGCTCAAAGCAGACCTTCTAGTCCAGCACGCCTGTCTGCTCCCTGCCAATAGCAGACCTTACCCACTGCAGTAATTTACCCGACTGAGATCCATTCAGTAATGGTTCTCGCCAACGCCTCAGGTTGTTCGAGCGGGATCATATGACCGCAATCCTTGATGGTTCTCAACGATGCACCAGGTATGGCATCGACCAGTTCCTCCGCCTCCTGCATGGAACGGATGGCGTCATCTTCACTGGCAATAACCAGAGTGGGACAACCTATCGTTGCTGAAGGAATATCTTGTCGGGTTAAGGTCGATTGCGTAATGAAGGCTTCAAATCCGAGACAACGTCCCATTTGCTGGATAGTTGAAATCATATCCCGATCTGATGCGTTTAGGGGGTGCAGTGACCGGGCAATAGCATTGCTGCTCAGCCCCTTAAACGTTGCGGGTGACAATGACTGCACGCTTTGCCGCTTTGATTCCGCCTCTAATGGCGTATCCTCCCGTAACGAACTGGCAATCAGTACCAGGGACTCCACACGATCCGAAAAATCTGCAGCAAACTGCCGGGCAATGTACCCTCCCAGTGAAAAACCTATCAACGTAAATTTGTCAGGCAGACAGGTACTCATATGCTGCGCGATATCATGGAGGGTTAGTCCTCCGGTTACGGAAGCATGATGAACAATACAGTTTGCCGGCAGGTATGTTTCAAATTCATGCCAGAGCATTTCATTCAGCATATACCCGGGAATTAAAACGATCGTTCGTGGCATTAGGCTCATAGCACTCGCTTAAATGTATCGAAGGATTAGCTCAGGAACGGTTTAAAAATATCTGACCAGGGCTGAAACGACAATCCCAAGGGTGATAGCTATTAAAGGTCTTTTATAAACCAGCATCACGACGGCCGTGGTCAATAATGCCATCTGAGCGCCTTTGTCGCCTGTGAGGGCAACGGGGGCTAAAATCGCCACGAGAACGGAGCCTGACATCCCCTGAATAAAGGCTTTTATTCGGTGATTAAAAGGCACAAAGGACATAATCCAGACACCACCCCATCGGGTAACGAGTGTGACCAACGCCATAATAAAAATAATAATAAGAGGTCCTGTGCCTACCGTCTCAATACTCATTTTTTCTCTCTCATGATAATTCCAGTAATACCTCCGGCGAGGGCTCCAGCGATCACATGACTATTTTCTGGTAACCATTTATACGCTATCAGCGAGGCACTGGCCGCTGCGGCCCAGATAATCAACATCCTCAGGTTTCTTTCCCCTTCGAACACCATAGAAAGGAGAAAACACCCCATGACCATATCAAGACCAACGCTTTTGGGATCCTGGATAACGCTCCCAAAATACAGTCCTGCCAGGGTCCCTGCTCCCCAAAAAAGCCATAACGCAAGACCGCCACCAAAGAGTAATCCCAACCCCGCGCTTCCCCTGCTGAATGCCTGTATGGACATGGCCCAGTTAGCATCGGAAACGACCATCATGATCCCGTAGCGTTTAGCGGGTGTTAACGCGCGCAACCACGGGTATAAAGTGGCCCCCATTAACAGATGCCTGGCATTAATGGCAAAAACGGTGGCGATAAGGGTTAATACAGGAACCTGATCGGTCCAAAGCTCTAAGGTGGCGAATTGAGCATAACCGGCAAAAACCAGCAAACTCATCATTGTCGCCGACGTCGGGTCCACTCCTTTCTGCGATGCGGCCAGGCCAAAGGCGGCACCAAAAATAGCGACAAAGAGTGAAACCGGGATAAGCTGCCGAAAACCATCCCATATCAGCGAATGATTAAGTTGAGACAAATCGGGCTGGTGATGCGTCATCCGGGACCTCATGAATTTCATAACAGTGAAAGCAAACAGGGGGCCACTATGACAGTGTTGTGGAATCGATAAAAACGCATAATAATTGATATTAATATTTGATTATCGAATGCAAGGCTCAAAGGTGCATCATCAAGACCTCCAGATGGACTGGCTTAAATGTTTTGTCGCGGTAGTGGATGCGGGATCGCTTTCGGCTGCGGCACCTGAAGTCCATCGCTCACAATCTGCGGTCAGCATGCAACTTAAAAAGCTGGAATCTGCATTAGGGTGTCAGCTTTTACTTCGCGGCCCTCGTCAACATCAACTCACGTCTGAAGGACAAAAACTGCTGGGGTATGCCCGAAGGATGCTCGACCTTCATGCTGAAACACAGGCCGCATTTCACGGTAAGGAGTTAACAGGGCGTATTCGTCTGGGAGTCCCTGATGACTATGCAGCAAAATACCTTACCCCTGCGCTGAAGAGATTTGCCCCTAACTTTGGGTCAGTCGAGATCGAACTGAGCTGCGAGCAATCAACGTCACTCATTCCTCGCGTTGAGAGCGGCGATCTCGATTTGGCCCTGGTCTCCCGGGAGCAACCCAACCAGGGCGCGTTACTGTTTTATGAACCGATGGTGTGGGTGGGTTCTCCACAGTTTGAGGTCTGGCGGCGCGATCCATTACCCATTGCGGTTTATGAAAGTACAAGCCTTGCTAGACGTAGTGCTATCAACGCACTAGCACTGCAGGGGCGGAGATATAAGGTGGTGTATAACAGCTCCAGTCTGTCGGGACAGATTACAGCAGTAGAAAGTGGCCTGGCTGTTGCCGTTCTGACCCAGTGCAGCGTGCCACCTCATCTGCAAATTCTTGGCAGTGAACATCTTTTGGGGCCTCTTGAACCCATGGAAGTCTCATTGTTCAGAAGCCATACTTCCCAGGGTTCTCCTGCAGTGGATAGTTTGTACGATTTGCTCCTCAGGACATTACGGGTCAGAAAAGTTGAAAGTTGAGACGATTTATTAGGTGCCTCAACGTCCGCTTCTCGCTCACAGCGGACCTTCACCTCAGTGACCTAGTCCGCTTCGTGCCAGCAGCGGACTTTTCTAACGCCGTTGATGTATTAATCAATGGAGAGCAGGTCATATTTATAATATAAATTGACTGGTACGCTGAATTTTACAGGAACATCTCCGATGAATATTGCCGCCTCTATTGCCCTTTTGAGCGCTTGCCCATTTGTGAGTCTGGCGGCAGTACCGGTGACCTTTTCCGAAACAGTCCTGGATGCCGCAGGGCCAAAAGGCCCTTTGAAAGGTACGTTACTCACCCCGAATTCAAAACCAACAGCCGTTGTTCTTATCGTTCCAGGCTCCGGGCCGACCGATCGGGATGGAAACAACCCGCTTGGTGTGAATGCATCGCCTTACCGACTTCTTGCTGAAGGCCTGGCTGCCAAAGGCTTTGCGACGCTTCGTATCGACAAACGTGGAATGTTCGCTAGCGCAATGGCCGTAGAGGATGCCAATGCGGTGACGATTGCTGACTATGTTGACGACGTTCGATCCTGGGTAGACGTGCTTAGATGTCACATGCACATTCCCTGTATTTGGGTTTTAGGACACAGCGAAGGGGGCGTAGTCGCGCTTGCCTCGGCTCAGGATGAGGATGTTTGCGGCGTGGTTCTTATCGCAACGCCCGGGAGGCCGATGGGCGAGCTGTTGAGGGGGCAACTTAACGCTAATCCAGAAAACGAAATGCTATTAAAGCAGGCACTGCCGATAATTGATGCTCTGGAGCATCGGCGGCGAGTCGATATTACGAATATGCACCCAGCACTGCAAAGTCTCTTTAATCCTGCGGTTCAGGGGTTTTTGATCAATGCGTTTTCATATAATCCGGGTCATCTCATTTCGAGTATTTCCAAACCCGTGTTAGTGCTACAAGGGCAACGCGATCTCCAGGTGCAAGAAACGGATGCAAGACTGCTTAAGGCCGCGAATCCTCAAGCGTCCCTGGTTATACTGCCCAATATGAACCATGTTATGAAAGAGGTGGCTTCGGACGATCGCAAGGCGAATATCGCGTCATACGCTGAACCCGCACTCCCCTTAGCTCCCGGTTTAATCGACGCGATTGAGCATTTCCTGAACCACAACTCACCTTTTCCCGAAAAGTAACAGTTGCTCTGCTCTCGGTGTCCAGCCAAAAAACGATTTACTTTTAAAGAGTTCAGCATGCTTTAAAGAATTCGTCTGCTCCTCGCTCAGAGCGGACATTCAACTCAGTCAGCGATGTCCGCTGTGAGCGAGAAGCAGACATATGTGTTTTTCCTCAAGATAGCCATAGATTGAACAAGGTTGCTGGCGGTTTTGAGGCGTCAGATAGAACGATCCTAAACGGTAGACTCACAAGCTTTCATTTACTTCTTTTAAAAGCGAACCCAGTAAGGTTATGTTGGGAATCCTCTTTAAACTGGACACTGGTGTTGCACATGTCGGCCACACAATCGAATAAAGACTGGGTCAAAGTTGCACAAACTCCGGGGAAAATAGAACGCCTGGAGGCCTATTTCAGTGGGTATGGTTATGAACCCCATCGCCATGATACTTACGCGATCGGCAGGACACTGTCCGGAGTGCAAAGCTTTCGTTATCGCGACAGTAAACAACACAGCTTACCAGGTGGGACAATCGTCTTACATCCGGATGAAATTCATGATGGAGAAGCAGGCACGACAGAGGGATTTCAGTACCGAATGCTGTATATCGAACCTGCGTTAATTCAAAAAATATTGGGCGGAAAACCATTACCCTTTATTCCCGGCGGACTATCATCTGATCCTCGACTTTTCGCCGCTACCGGGCCACTGTTAAAAGCTTCAGAAGATTTTATTGATGTCCTTGAAGAGGAGGATGCACTTTATGATCTTGCCCAGACTTTAGCCGTCGTGGGAGGACAACGCTTTCGTCGGTGCCTTGTGGATTATCAGTCTGCAGAACGTGCGCGCGAATATATACAATCTGAATTCAGCCAGAACATTACACTGGAAACGTTATCCACCGTGTGCGGTAAAGATCGCTGGAGCCTGAGCCGGGATTTTCGGACACTTTTCGGAACGAGTCCTTATCGCTATGTAACAATGCGTCGTCTCGCATACAGCAGACATCTGATTCAGACAGGTCTGTCACTCTCTGATTCTGCTTTAGAGGCAGGGTTCTCAGATCAAAGTCATATGACACGCCAGTTTTTAAAAACATACGGAATTTCACCGGGCCGTTGGCAAACATTTTTTCGACACCACCGTGTCTGAGTTGCACGATCGTTCAAGACCAGAACAGCGACATTATTTATCCTCAGTGTTTCTTAAACATTAAGGAATGTCATCATGTATTTACCAGTAAATCTTAATCAGAAATTCTCTCTTTTCGACGCCCACTGGCAGCCAAAAGTCATCGCGCAGATGAACGATTATCAATTCAAAATCGTGAAAATAGCGGGTGACTTTATCTGGCACTCACATCCTGAAACCGACGAAGCTTTTATCGTGGTAGAGGGCGTATTGCGTATTGATTTTCGCGATGGGCATGTCTTCGTCAATCCAGGAGAAATCTACGTTGTACCAAAAGGCGTAGAACATAAAACGTCAGCTCAGATGACGGTAAAAATGATGATGATAGAACCCTGTGGCGTCCTGAATACTGGACACGAAGGTGGGGAACGCACCGCAGAAAACGATATCTGGATCTAGCTCAGGGTCAACCAGACAGCCGACGACATAGATAACCTCAGGCTCAATTTGATCCTGAGCGACGGTTTATCGCTCTCAGCGGACCTTAAGCTCAGCTATCTCGTCCACTGAGTGCCAAAAGCAGAAGTAACCTACGGATAAAATTCAGCGCCTCACATCCAGAGCCGCTGCATAACGGCAATAAGCTACACTTGTTCATTATTTCCAAAACAGGAAAGCCTTCCGCTGCTTCAACGGTATGTGTTTGACATCGCGCAGTTGGGGCATTTTGATCAACAACGAGCATGGCCAGCTACGATGAAATTGATACTTGTTCGACACGCAGAAACAGAGTGGAATTTGGAAGGAATTATTCAGGGGCACAGCGATAGTTCCTTGACCTGTCGGGGTTTGCGTGAAACATCCGCCCTACTGGCAGCGTTTAGTGCAGGTGAGTATCAAATAGAGCGTGTTTACGCTTCTCCGCTTGGACGTGCCTGGCAAATGGGGCAAAGCCTGGCTGAACACTTTCGCTGTTCACTGACGGCAGAACCGGCCCTTAAAGAGCAGGCCTTTGGTCAGTTTGAAGGTATGCCGTTAGAACTCCTCAGGCAAAAACATCCGAACGATGCAAATGCGTTATTCAGGCTTGATGCAGAGTATTGTCCACCTGGGGGGGAGTCACTGGTGCATGCTTCTCAGCGAATTATGCGTTTTTTACAAAACCTGGAAGATACCTCATCACATCAACAAACAATATGTATTGTGTCTCACGGGCATGTCAGTCAGGGCACTCTGGCAATTCTTAAAGAAGGGACTGTCAATAGTTTCCCTCGCTATGCTCACCCCAATGCAAGTTATTCTGTTATCGACCTGATTAATGGAAAATGTATCGGCCTAAAGTGGGGGATTGCTACACATTTACGTCACCTGAATTAGTGGTCACCTTTCAATCATTGAAAACCCATCCTGCCAGAGTCATCATTATTTAAGCACCATGTCAGCTCCTCGCTCAGAGCAGACCTTTGGTGATAACAAATCTGCCAACCAATGGTCGGCAGACAGGTTTATGATATTAGCTACGCTCCGCAGTATCGGTAGCCGCCCCCATAGCAACGTTGCCAACCCAGTTACCTAACCTCATAGCTTCTAGGCGTGCGTCATCTGATTTGGCATACCTCATGAATGCTTAGGGAGATAAAAGCTAACCAGGGTAACAGGGTAAGGGGCAGGCTTTCCTCTACACTCGAAGGCGTAGGTTCACTTTATTTAGTGCTCTCGTCCTGTTCAACCAGAGCAAAACGCCGACGGCTCCCAGACTGAACAGCGACATACAATAAAGTGCGTAAAATGCGCCAAAGTATTGCGCCATTACACTGGTTATACCGGTGAAAACAGTGGCGGTCAGTACCTGTACACGCCATGACATCGCACTGGCTTTTGCCACCTGGGTTTGTGGGAAGTTCCTCAAAAGACCAAACGTACCCAAAGCAAATACAATATTCGATGCCATATGTGCACCGAAGATAAGAACCAGTCCGATGTATCGATACCCGGCGGAGAGTGGCAATAAAAAATAGCTTCCAATAAATAAACTCAGACAGGTCAACAACAACCTATTATTAGCGGCATACTGCTGCAATTTACTGGCATCAAGCATCAGCGGCCCGCAGAGCTGACCAAGACTTCGTGCAAAAAGTAGCGGCAAGGCCAGCCCGGCAGAATCTTCAGGCCTTATATCTTGTGCCAGTGCAGGTAAAAGTGCCATTGCGGGTGACCCCACCGCGGCAAGCGCGGGTAACAGCATAATGCTTCTTTTTTGCAAGGGTGATATGACACGCCAGAGGGGTTCCCGTCTGACCGGCGTAACCTCTGTTGACCGGTGTGCTTCGCCGCAAAAAAAAGCGGCTGACATCATAAGCAGAATCGCAGAAGCCGTAAAACTTAGCGCATCAATGGCAAGCAGATGCAGCGGAGGAATCAGGCCAAAAAGAAAAACTCCGAGGCCAGTCCCCAACAACACCTGTGAAGCAAAAATGATGGTTTCCATGGCCGTTGCAGCCGGGAGTTCATCATGGCGCAATCCGCGTTTGAACAGCAACGTCAGCGCCGGGTAGCTTATGCCGCTGAGCAGAGCCTCTATGCACTGCACGACCAGCAGCGCCGGTACATGATGATGCAGCAAGCCATATATGGGAAAAACAAGCGCAAACAGACCCGATATTTCGGTAAAAATCAGGATCCGCAGTGGTGACGTTTTCTTACATAGTCTCTCGCCCCAGATGCTGCCAATAAAGCTGGGTAGCATCGACAACATATACACAATGGTAAGTGTCGCAGGAGAAGCATGCCAGTGTAAAAGTTGACCGAAAATAATGACCTGAGTAAGCCCATTGCCCAGCGATGACAGGATATAGGCAAACCCAAGGAAACGAAGCCAGCGGTGGTTACGAAGCGGACCAATAAGCGCAAACAGCAACGTGTTCATAAAGAAAGGTTCTCATCTTAAATAACAGAAGCCCACGCAGCCCACGGCAACGCGGAAAATAAGCACTGTTAAAAGAGATAACCTTTACATCGGAAGCGGTACCCTGCCTGAAATCGATACAATACCTTAGCATATAAAGTACCCTTGAAGTTGAATGTCCGCGAATCGCTCACCGCGAACCTTCAACCCAGTTGGTTTGTCCGCTTCATGCTAAAAGCGAATGTTGATAATCGTAATGGGTACGAGTGTGATGGCAATTCCGGGTTACCGGCTGGATAGTTTTCCTCGGGAAATAAACCTTTCTATTAGTGTGTGTTTATTTACCCGAAGCGTCAGTCGTTCTTTTTTTACTCAACAACAATAAGATTTATCTCACTTCAAATAGCGGTATCGACTTTTTTCAATCAATGTTAAAAAACAAAAATTCACCAAGGCATTGATTCCCATCACTTAAAGCATTAATGAAATTATTACTTTAATAATTAGGCAGCATATATAAATGACATGATAACTAAATTATACTTCTGCAACATCCGGTAGAGAGGTGAGCGTAAAATGCGGTTAATTGTCATGTTGTTAAGCTTTGTGGTCGCCACGCAGGTCTGGGCGGATGAACTCGCCACACCTACCGGCAAGGTCCTTTTAACGATGTCCGGTAATATAGAAAATAAAAATGCTGCCGGGAAAGCCGTTTTCGATCTCGCCAGCCTTGAGAAACTGGGCATGGTCAGCTTCCAGACCACCACCCCCTGGTATAATGGGCGCACAACCTTTACGGGTATTCCGCTGCAAAAGCTGATGGATTATGTTGGCGCAAAAGGGTCCGTCGTTAAGGTCACGGCGCTCAACGACTACACGACCATTATCCCGCTCAGTGATTTCAAAAAATACAATGTTATCCTTGCGGTTAAAGTCAACGGAGAATATATGCGTATCCGTGACAAAGGCCCATTATTCATTGTGTATCCTTATGACAGCATCCCTGAACTGAATAACCAGGTTTATTATTCCAGATCGGCATGGCAGGTCAGCAAAATGAGTATTGAGTAAGGGTTCAGAAAAGCATTATGAACAGAATACTGGCTGGCATTATCTTCTCCCTCTTTATCGCTACCGGGTATGTCTCATACCTGGTGCATGAAAGGCAGCAAGAGCTGCAGAGTCTGACGCACTACGCCAATTCGTGGTCTGCCGCGCAGGTAGTATCAGAATACTATCGATTTGAATCATCGGTCGGTCTTTATGCTATCGATGATACGATGTCGCTGGATGAAGTACGCCTACGTCTCGACATCATGCTCAGCCAGAGCGACTTACTAAAAGAAGGTGATTTGGCGCATTATATTGAAAGCAATAAAATGCATCATGACCTGGCCCTGAAGCTTGCAAACACCCTTAAATATCTGGACGTTCATCTTGAGACCATGGACCGCCCTGAACTTCAGGCCTATCTGAAAACCATGCATAAGCTTGATGTGCCGCTCAGTCGATTTTCATCCGGAGCGTTAGACAAAGACGTCAACTCGGTGAATAGCGCCAACCTCAAAATTCAGACGCTGTACTATGTATATTCAACAACGTCCGTACTGCTGATAATACTGAGCGCTATTCTCGGCATGCTGAGTTTTGTGCAGAATAGAAATATTCTCAAGGCGCACCGTCAGGTTAAGAGCCTGGCGGAAGAGCTACAGAGGTCGAAAGAAAAGCTACAAACCCAGAATGCCAAACTGGAATATGACGTTTACCATGACTCTCTTACCGAGATGAATAACCGTCAGCTATTCTGGTGGAACTTAAATAACACTATCGAGATCGCGGAGAAGTACCATGACTCGGTCACGGTGATGCTGTTTGATTTAGACCGATTTAAAGAGATAAATGACACCTACGGTCATGATGCCGGGGACATGTTATTACGCCAGATTTCCGACAGGCTGCTGTCGTTGAACTTTAGTTCAGATACGCTTTATCGCCTGGGAGGCGATGAATTTGCATTTCTCGCGCGCGGTCTAACGGAAAGCAGCGCGGTCTCACGCGCCCAGAAAATATGCGACGCCATCAACCAGACCTACACGATTTATAACGCAATTATTAATATCACCACCTGTGTGGGTATTGTTATTTCAGAAACCGAACGCCGCTCCGACTATCTGTATAAATTCGCCGATCTGGCGCTTTACGAAGCCAAAAATGACGGTTCCGGGAAGATAAAAGTCTTCCGCCAACGCATGCTGGATCAGCTACAGGAAACCAGAACGCTTGAGCACGATATGGCGTTGGCGTTAGTGAATAAAGAATTCGTGGTTTATTACCAGCCGATTGTCGACTCGTTCAGCCGGGAAATTTACAGCTACGAAGCCCTTATACGCTGGATACATCCGCGCAAAGGTCTCATGCCGCCGGATAGCTTTATTCCGGTGGCTGAAAAAACTGGCATGATTAACGAGATGGGCAAGCTGGTACTTGAAATGGCCTGCCGGGAAGCGGCCTCCTGGGCGGTTCCGGCTAAAATTTCGGTTAACGTCTCGCCGGTGCAGTTGAGCTGCAAAGGCTTTGTGGGAATCGTCCTGTCCATTTTGAAAGAGACCGGGCTTTCAGCCGATCGTCTTGAGCTGGAAGTGACCGAATCTGCCCTCTTTACCGAGAGCAGTACGCCGATGAATACCCTTAACAAACTCAGAGCCCTGGGCGTGAAAATCTCCATCGATGATTTTGGCACCGGCTACTCTTCCCTGGCGCGGTTGAGCCGCCTTTCCTTCGATAAAATCAAAATTGATAAGTCCTTTGTCCATTCGATATCGACGCAGGAAGACGCCCTGAATATCATCAAGCTCATCACCGGGATGGCGAAATCCCTCAACATGAAGGCGGTGGCGGAAGGCGTTGAAACGCAGGAACAGCTGGAAAACCTTCAGGCTTTGGGATGTGACTTCGCGCAAGGCTATCTGTTTAGTAAGCCTCAACCATCTGTTGCTGGGAAAATTCGCTACGGATAGTGCGCACTATCCGTAGCCCGGCCGAGCAACGCGACGCCGGGCCCGTACGGAACCCGGCACACGTTCCCCATTAAATCTGCGCCAGCCCGCCATCAACATAAATTTCTGCAGCATTAATAAAGCTCGCGTCGTCAGAAGCCAGGAAAGCGACGGTTTTCGCCACCTCTTCCGGTTCCCCCAGACGGCCCAGCGGCACCCCGGCAGCCAGCGCATCAAACAGCCCCTGTCGATGTTCTTCCGCCACCAGCCCGCCGAGACCCGGCGTGCGGACCGGGCCAGGGCTGACGACATTCACCCGAATACCTCGCCCCTGCAGGTCAAGCGCCCATGAGCGCGCCAGATTGCGCACGGCGGCCTTGCTGGCGCTGTACACGCTGAAGTTGGCGGTCCCTTTCACCGCGGCGGTTGAACCGGTCAGGATAACCGACGCCCCCTGAGTCAACAACGGCAGCGCCTTCTGTACGGTGAACAGCACGCCGCGCACGTTGGTGCCAAAAATACGGTCGAAATGTTCTTCAGTAATCGCCCCCAGCGGCATCATGTCGCCGCCACCGGCGTTGGCGAACAGCACGTCCAGTCTGCCAGATTCGCTGGCAATGGTGGCAAACACGGTATCAAGATCGCTCAGGACGGAAGCGTCAGCGCGAATGCCTGTCGCCGACGGCCCGATTAAAGCCACTGCGGCATCAAGCTCTTCCTGGCGACGACCGGTGATGTACACTTTCGCGCCCTGCGCTGCCAGTTCCCGTGCCGAAGCCAGGCCAATCCCCGTGCTGCCGCCGGTAACCAATGCGATTTTTTCCGCTAATTTTTTGCTCATGATGCACATCCTTAAAATAGGTTAATAAAATCATTTAGTTGCAGCGATTAACTAACTGCTAAGCTCGGAAATCACTCTAACGTGCATCACATAGGCAGAAAAATAGGGCAAAATGAAAAACACTATTCACCTGCATGAATAATGGCAACCGATTACCGGGGAAAAGCGAATAATGGATCAATTTCTAGCCCTCAAAGTTTTTACCCGCGTGGTCGAGGCCAACAGCTTTACCCGCGCGGCAGACTCGCTGAACATGCCGAATGCGACCCTCAGCAAAACGATTCAACTGCTGGAGGCTCATCTCGGCACTCGCCTGCTGCAGCGCACCACACGGCGGATTACCGTCACGCCGGAAGGGCTGGAATACTATGAAAAGGCGCGTCAGCTTTTAGCGGATCTGGAAGCGATCGATAGCGCGTTTAACTCCTCCAGCATCAAACCCAAAGGGCAGTTGCGCATTGCGATAGGCGGTTCCACCGCGCGGGATGTGCTGATACCGCTGCTGGCCGAGTTTATGGCCATCTACCCGGATATCCGCCTTGACCTGCTGGTCGCCGATAAACCCTCGGATCTGATCGGCGGCAATATCGACTGCGCGATTCGCGGCGGGCCGATGGAGGACTCTACGCTTATCGCCCGCAAACTCGGCGAAGCGGCGCTCATCACCTGCGCCACCCCAGGTTATCTTAAACGCTGTGGTACGCCCGCCTATCCGGACGAACTGAAGAACGGGCATCGGCTTATCAGCTATTTATCGCCAGCCAGCGGGCGAGCGTTCCCGTTCCGTTTTAGGCAGGATGGTCAACCGATTGAGATAAAGGCCGAGCATCACCTCGGCATCAATGAGAGCAACGCCCATATCGCCGCCGCCCAGGCGGGTCTCGGCATTGTGCAGACGTTTTCTTATTCGCTGCGCCAGGCATTAGCCAGCGGGGAGTTAGTGGAAATTTTAAGCGAGTGGCGTCCGGCCCCCTATCCTTTCCACGTGGTCTATGCGCAGAACCGCTACGTTCCATCGCGGCTGCGGGTTTTTACCCAGTGGCTAGTTGAGGCTTTTCCGGCGGCGGTAAACGCCTGATGTCGTGGTGATCTATAGACGCTACAGCGACTGCCCCAGCTCATTCAAAAACTGAGCGATAACCTGTTCATTGCGCTTGAAATAGGTCCAGGTGGAGACTCTTTTGCTGGTCAGCAGTCCGGCTTTTTGCAGCTTGCTGAGGTGTGAAGAGATGGTCGGCTGCGACAGCGCCGTTTTCTCCTGGATAAAGCTGGCGCATACACCGTCCTGCTGCGGGTCCAGCAGATGCGGATACCCGGCGAAATGCGCGGCAGGGTCACGCAGCCAGTGCAGGATCTCCCGACGGGTCGGGTTGGAAATCGCTTTCAGAATATCGTCAGTATTTAGCGGCATCAGGCTGGCTACGGTAATGGAGTTGGACGGTACATTAGGCAGCGCGCCGTTAAATGTCAATGCGGGCGACGGCTGCCGCCCGCAGACCACTTAGCTCGCGCTGTACGTTGGGTAGTCGGTGTAGCCAACAGCACTACCGCCAAACAGCGTGTTACGGTCCGCCGGGTTCAGCGGCCAGCCGTTAGCCAGGCGCGCGGGCAGGTCCGGGTTGGCGATAAACGTACGGCCAAAACCGAACAAATCCGCCAGCCCGGCTTGCTGCATCCGCTTCGCCTTCTCGGCGGTATATTTCCCGGCATACATCAGTACCCCGTCGAAGGTCTCACGCAGCGCACGGCAGAATTCTGCCGGTAGATCGGGCGCATTATCCCAGTCCGCTTCGGCGATGGAGAGATAGGCAATCCCCAGCTGATTGAGCTGTTTTGCCGCTGCGATATAAGTGGTAAACGGGTCCGGCTCCACCAGACCAAGGTAGACGCGGTCTTCCGATGTGCTTTCGAACAGCGGCGCAAAGCGCACCCCAACGCGCTCTTTGCCGACAACCCCAATCACCGCCTGAGTCACTTCGCGCAGAAAACGCAGTCGGTTATCCAGCGAGCCACCGTAGACGTCGTCGCGCTGGTTGGTATGCACCGACATAAACTGGTTAATCAGATAGCCGTTAGCGGCATGCAGCTCAATGCCATCAAAGCCCGCCGCCATGGCATTGCGCGCGGCGGTAGCGTACAGCGCCACCAGCTCACGCACTTCATCGGTGCTCAGCGCACGCGGTGCAGACGGCTCTGCCAGCGCCCCCGTCCCCGGCCCGGTTTCAATAAACACTTTCACATTGGTCGCCGGAATCGCCGACGGCGCCACGGGCGCGCCTTCTCCCGGCTGCAGAGAGGTATGAGAGACTCGTCCCACGTGCCAGAGCTGGGCAAAAATCACGCCGCCCTGCTGGTGCACCCGTTCGGTGACTTTTTTCCAGCCCGCTATCTGCTCTGGCGTATAGATACCCGGCGTCCACGCGTAGCCCTGACCACGCGGTTCAATCTGCGTCCCTTCGCTGACCATAAACCCGGCGCTGCTGCGCTGCGCGTAATATTCCGCCATCAGATCGTTGGCAACGTTACCCGGCTGGCTGCTGCGTGAGCGTGTCAGCGGCGGCAGCGCAATGCGGTTTTTTAGCGTGAAGGCACCCAGGGTTAACGGGGTAAAAAGTGCAGTATTTTCCATGACATATTCCATCTTGATAGACGCTCTGGCAGGCAACGATGCCTGCCAGTGATGGAACAAAGCCTATTCTCAATATCGGTACATTGCAATATTTATATATTTCGATATTTGAATTTAAAGCGACAAGTCTTCAGGAGTGCACGCGGATATCGCGGGCATTTTTCTGCGTAAGGGTTGCGTAACCCGCCGTGACGAACAATGATGAAGTCACCCAATGCAACCGACACCGTTAACCGATGCCCAACCGCTACCTGCGCTCGCTTTTCCCGCCGATCGCGCTGTTTTTTATCACCAGCCTACTGACGGGCTGCGTATTAAGCCGCGTCTCAGAGAGCGCCCACGCCAAAGAGGTTGATGAACTGCACGTCGTGGGCATGAGCCTTGACGCCGCTCGCGCCGCCGTCACCCAGCACGGGTATACGTGTAGTCCCTACGCCGAGCGCCATCTCGTCAGCACCGAGGATGGTGACCATCAATGGTTGCAGACAGCGTGCGACAAACAGAGCATGGAAGTGATCTGCCCGCAGATCCGCTCGGTGGTGCTGAACGTCGATCCCACCAGCCAAAAGGTGGTGATGGTCGGCAAAAATATCACCCAGAATGCCTGTTTTTAGCCTCTCGTCGGCGTGACAAGGTTCACTTCGGCAAGCGAACACCCTGTTGACTTATTCTGTAAAAAGATTACTTTTCAGGACATGAAGAAAATACTGATTATCGTCCCCGACGGCGGCATGCTGTTTGAGTCCGCCGGCATTGCCGACATCCTGATGCAGGCCAACCGCCTGCATCCTGAGGGCGCCACCTCCCCTTGCTACCAGGTTCAGCTGGCAACCACCCAGCCGCATCAGGTGATCCACGGCCAGTCCGGCCTCAACCTGCTGGCGGATCATCGCCTGCACGAGATAGACCCCCGTGAGCCCCTCGACACCATTATCATCACCGGCAGAGGCCAGAACGCACAGGAAGGCATTGCGGTGGTGGACTGGCTGCGCCTTGCTGCCCCGCACGCCCGCCGTATTGCCTCAATCTGCGGCGGTGCGATGCTGTTGGCGCAAAGCGGGCTGCTCGACGGCAGACGGGCCACCACCCACTGGAAGCTGCTGGAAACCCTCCAGACGGAACACCCGCAGGTGCGCGTCGAAGGCGGGCCGCTCTATGTTCAGGACGATCATATCTGGACCTCCGGCGGGGTGAGCTCCGGCTTCGACCTGACGCTGGCGCTGGTGGAAGAGGATTACGGCTTTAGTCTGGCACGCGATATCGCCCAGGATTTTGTGATGTATCTCCATCGCCCCGGCAGCCAGCTACAGTTCAGTCGCTACAATCTCCAGCGCACCAGCAGCGTGGGGCCCATCAACGACCTGCTCGCCTGGCTGCTCGATAACCTGACCGCCGACCTCAGCGTCGAAACGCTGGCGGAAAAAGTCGCCATGAGTCCACGTAATTTTACCCGCGTCTTTACCCACGAGACCGGCGCCTCCCCGGCACGCTACGTCGCCGAAGCGCGTCTGGCCGCCGCCCGACAGCGTCTGGAGCAGACCAACGACACGCTGGAGCGAATTGCGCAGCAGACCGGCTTTGGCAGCAGCATCAACCTACGCCGTCTGTTTGAAAAACAGCTGCACCTTACCCCCGGAGAGTACCGCCAGCGTTTCCATTGTCGCAAAATGGCGTAAAGTGATCCTTTTTTGTCGTTTACGCCACATGGTGGCCGGCCTACAGTAACGCCAGAGACAACAGATAAGGAGTGGATCATGGTAAAGGTCGGTATTAACGGTTTTGGCCGTATCGGGCGTAACGTTCTGCGCGCTGCGCTGGGTAACCCGGATATCCAGATTGTGGCAATTAACGATCTGACGGACAGCAAAACGCTGGCGCATCTGCTGAAATATGACTCCCTGCTCGGTACGCTCGCCGCCGAGGTCAGCGCCAGCGAAGGTCAACTGGTGGTGGCAGGTAAACCCATCACCGTCTACAGCGAACGCGACCCGGCGAACATTCCGTGGCGACAGGCTGAAGTCGATATTGTGATTGAAGCCACCGGCTTCTTCACCGAGCGTGACAAAGCGGCGGTGCATATCCACAGCGGCGGCGCAAAACGGGTGATTATCTCCGCGCCCGGTAAGAACGACGATTTAACCATCGTGATGGGGGTGAACGACGGCCTCTACTCGCCGAATAAGCACTACGTGGTGAGTAACGGTAGCTGCACCACCAACGGGCTGGCTCCCGCCGCGCAGGTACTGCATCAACACTTTGGTATCAAGCATGGTCTGATGAACACCACCCACGCCTACACCAACAGCCAGGCGCTGCACGACCAGCCGGAGAAAGATTTGCGCGGGGCCCGCGCCGCCGCGCTGTCGATAGTGCCTTACTCCAGCGGCGCGGCAAAAGCGCTGGGTAAAGTGATCCCCGAACTGGATGGCCGTCTGACGGGCTATTCCCTGCGCGTGCCGGTTCCGGTGGTCTCCATCGTCGACCTGACCGTAACGCTTGAACGTGATGTTACCGTCGAAGAGGTGAACAACGCGTTTCGTGAAGCGGCCGCGAGCGGCCCACTGAAAGGCATTCTGGGCTACAGCGATGAACCGCTGGTATCGAGTGACTACCAGGGCGACCCGCGTTCCTCAATTATCGACGGTCTCTCCACGCTGGTGATTGGCGGTAACATGGTCAAAATCCTGGCGTGGTACGACAACGAATGGGGCTTCTCCAACCGCCTGGTCGACCTGGCGCTGCTGATGGCCAAACGCGAAGCGTAATCCTCGACGTTCGCTACCCACTAAAATCCACGCCTGGCGTGGATTTTTTTATCCCCCGCCCTCGAACCTGTAATATGCTGTTCGTTCTGATACAGACCATTTTCTTATACCTATAAAAGACGGCGCTACCGCGCACGTCGCAGACCGTAACGCAAACCACAGGACAGATGGATGTTAATTCACACCGCCGCCTCGTCACGCCATGAGGCCAGGGCACAATTTCGCGCGGGAGTCGCCGCCTGCTTCCCCACCATTCCCGGCTATTGGAGCATCGGCTTTGCGGCCGGGGCTATCGGCACGCTCTCCGGCTTTACGACCCTGCAAACCGCGCTGCTGGCGAGTCTGCTGTACGCCGGGTCGGCACAGTTTCTTTTCTATTCGCTATGGGCGGCAGGCGCGGAAGTCGCGTCGGTGGTGCTGAGCGTGCTGCTGGTAAACCTGCGCTATCTGCTGATGAGTTCGGCGATGAGCGTCTATTTTCGTGAACACACCACGCTGCAAAAAATCGTCAGCGGCCTGCTGCTGACCGATGAAACCTTCGGCGTGGCGGTGCAGCGTGGCGGTGCGCAAAACAAGGTGTCGTTTGCCTGGATGTTTGGCCTGAACGTGGCCGCCTGGCTGAACTGGATCCTCGCCTGCATCATTGGCGCGGGGCTGGCCTCTGCCCTGCCGCAGGCGCTGATGGAAGGGCTGAGCTTTAGCCTGGTATCGATGTTTATCGGTCTGGTGCTGATGCTGTGGTTTGCCAGTCGTCGTAAATGGCTGGAGTCGTTCAGCATCGCCGTCGCGGCGGTCATTACCCTTGCGATGTCCGGGCATGCCGATACCAGCATCGTGGTGATTGTCGCCGCCTCCGTCGCCGCCACGCTGGCAACGATTGGCCTACGTCTGTCTGGCAAGAAGGAGAGTCAGGATGGAGCGTAATATTCTGCTGGCGATTATCGCCTCGGCACTGGTCACCGCGTTGATGCGTGTGGTGCCGGTGCTGTTGCTATCACGTTTTCGTATGCCGCCTGCGCTGCAACAGTGGCTGAGCTTTATCCCAGCGGCGATTATGTCGGCGATTATTGCCGCGGAACTGGTGGGTAAACCGGCGTTAACCAGCGGCGGGCTGAGCATTTCGCTGCTGGCCGCCGTCGTGGCAACGCTGGTTGGGGCGCTCAGCCGCAGTCTGTTTGCCACGGTGATTGCGGGGATGGCGGCGTTTATGGGGTTGAGCTATTTGCTGGCTTGATTTCATCCCCTCACCCCAAAGGGGCGAGGGAACCGTTTTGAGTCGTTGGTATGTTCTGCTCTTTTCCTTAATCCTGTTGCCGATCGGCCCCCAATCTGCTCGGTCTTTTCGCTAACAGCAAACACCAGAGTGACTGAAACGGCGGAGTCCCCGCTGGAAATCGGCGAGCCGGAGAATGGAAGACAAGGTCAGGACGCCATAGATGGCGGACTGAGGCGAACCGAGACAGGACGTCGAGTTTCGCCGTGCCGCAGGCTGGAGTTCGTAGGCGAGCGCAGTGCGAAGCACCGATTTCCCTGCGGGGCCGCAGGGATTGTTAAGGGGGATGCGGTTATCCCCCTTAACACGTTCACCGGTGAAAAGTCCTCATATTCTACCCAACGTAAAGTGAACGGAACCTTTCACCAAACCGACATGTCATTTAGATTAAGGTTACCGCCCTCCTACTCCGTCGTCACCGGCTTAACCCGCACCCCAGCAAACACCATCACCATCGCCGCCACCAGCAGCACACCGCTAACGGTAAACACACCGCTGGCACCATTGAGATCGAACACCAGACCGCCCCCGGCCGCGCCCGCGCTAATAGCCAACTGGATAGACGCCACCATCAGCCCGCCCGCACTTTCCGCTTCGTCCGGCACGGTCGTGGCAAGCCAGGTTGACCAGCCCACCGGCACCAGCCCAAAGGCGAAGCCCCACAGCGTCACCAGCAGACCGTCAAGCAGCGCCAGATGCCCAAAGGCCACCATCAGCAACGCCAGTACGCCCATGCCGAACGGCACCAGCGCCAGCGTTAGACGCAGGTTGCGTGCCAGCAGGTGCCCAGCAATCGACGTACCGATAAAGTTAGCGAGGCCAAACCCCAGCAGGATCAGCGAAATGGTCTCCACGCTGGCACGCCCTACCGTTTCAAGGAACGGGCGCAGGTAGGTAAAGAAAGCGAAGTGACCGCTAAAGATAAAGATGGTCGCCAACAGCCCGCCAATCATGCCGGGGCGGCGCAGCACGTGCAGCAGTGTCCGCAAACTGCCGCCGTTCTCCGGGCGCATCGACGGTAACACCCACAACTGCCAGAGCAGCGCCAGCACGCCCGGTATCACACAGAGAATAAACACATTGCGCCAGCCAATCAGGCTACCCAGATAGCTGCCCAGCGGGGCCGCAACGACGGTCGCAATCGACACCCCGGCAAAGATAATCGACAGCGCTTTTGGCACATCGCTGGCGGGCACCAGCCGCATGGTAGTGGCGGTCGACATGGCCCAGAATCCGCCAATGGCTACGCCGAGCAGCAGGCGTCCCAACAGCAGCACCTGTAACGACGGTGCAAAGGCCACCAGCAGGCTGGAGACAATTTGCATCAGGGTAAAGAACATCAGCACCCAGCGGCGGTCGAGGCTTTTGGTGGCTGAAGTAATCAGCAGCCCGGTCACCAGCGCGACAAGCGCGGTGGCGGTCACGGTCTGCCCGGCCACGCCTTCGGTCACGCCCAGGCTTGCCGCTATCGGGGTCAGCAGACTGGCAGGCAGAAACTCGGCGGTAATCAACCCAAACACCCCTAGAGCTAGCGCCCATACGGCACGCCAGGCGGGTTTTGCGGGGGCGATGGACCCGCTCTCTGCGACGGATGCATTCATCGGTGAATCTCCTGTTATAAAAATGTGATGGCTGTCGCAAAGGATAGAAAGTTCCGTCGGGACGATCTATGATGGATAATCTTCATTTATTGATAATTCGTCCGGAGTTGCGAAAATGACCCTGAATGCCCCTGATATGATTAGCGAACTGCTGCGCGGCATGCGTCTCTCCGGCGTGAACTATCGCCGTTTTGAAGCCAGCGCACCGTTTGGCGTCTCCTTCGGCGATGTGCCCGGCAAGGCGCAGTTCCATTTTGTCAGTCGCGGGCCTGCCCTATTGCGAATGCAAAGCGGCGCGCGCTTTACCCTGAAGAGCGGCGATGCGGTGTTTATCCCTAACGGCGAGGGGCATGCCCTGCTCTCTGATGAGTCGGCCAACGTGACGCCGATTACCGATTTCCCCAGCGAACCTATCTGCAGCCAGGTGCATGACATCCACTGTCCGTCCTGTCCGGACGCGGAAAACGTGGTCATCTTTACCGGGTGTATGAATTTCGAATTGGGCGGCATGCAGCCGCTGGTGAAAGCGATGCCAGAGGTGATGATGGTCAGCAGCCTGATGTCCGATCGTCCGGAAATCCAGGCGCTGCTGGCGGCGATGGAACGTGAATCACTGGGCCGACAGGTGGGCTTTGCCGGTATTCTTGCCCGTCTTGCTGACGTGGTGGCGGCACTGATCGTTCGTGGCTGGGTGGAGAGTGGCTGTGGTAAAGCCACCGGCTGGATCCAGGTCCTGCGCGACCCGCGCCTGAGCCGGGCCATTTACGCGATGCACCAGCAGCCGGGGGTGAACTGGAGCGTGGCGGACCTCGCCAAAGAGGCGGGCACGTCACGCTCGGTGTTTGCCGAACGCTTTCTCTCGGCGACCGGCACGACGCCGGCAAAATACCTCGGCGAGCTGCGGATGCGGCTGGCTATCCAGTATATCGGCCAGGAGCAGCAGGCCATTGAAACCGTCGCCCTGCGTCTGGGATACGGTTCCGTTGCCGCCTTTAGCCGAGCGTTCAAGCGCGTGGTGGGCCACTCACCGGGGGCGCTGCGCGATGCCGTGCCCGCCGCCGAAGTGATGTGACCCGCACGTTTACAGGTAAGTCACGTTATCAATCTGGCGCTGCGCCTCATCGTTCAGCCCCTGAATATCGAAGCCCGGCATATCACGAATAAACTCGAGGAACGGCGGCGCGATACCGAGCAGCGCCAGATCGGCGGCATGCAGCTGATAGCGGATCGCCTCTTCATCGCCCGCTTTCACCTTTTCCACCCAGTTCGGTTCAATGATCAGCTGATGACCCAGCGCCACCAGGTCAATGCCGCTTTGCATCACCTCTTCCGCCTGCGCCGGGGTGCGGATATTACCCACGGCAATAATCGGTTTACGCGGGCTGACCGCGTTAAGCTGGGTGATAATCGGCGCGGTATTGTGCTTATCACGCAGTGAAGAACGCCAGACCGAGCCCATCGAGACGTGGATATAGTCGAGCGCCGTATCCTGTAATTTGCCGACAAAATATTTGGTGTCATCGAGGGTAATGCCCGGCTCCTCAATCTCTTCCGGCGACAGACGGTAGCCCACGATGAAATCGGCGTTCGCATGCTGCTGTTTCACCTTCATCACCGCCTCAATCACCGCCAGCGGCAGCGCGAGGCGTTTATCCAGCGTGCCGCCCCATTGGTCGGTACGACGGTTGGAGTGCGGCGAGACAAACTGCTGCAGCAAGTAGGTATTGGCGCCATGTAGCTCAATGCCGTCAAACCCGGCTTCGATGGCGCGGCGAGTGGCCTCGGCAAAGTCGTTAATCAGGCTCACCACCTCGTCGGCGGTCAGTTCACGCGGGACTTCTGCCCCGGCGCGCGGCGCGGCAACGGCGCTGGCGCTCACCGGCTGGCGTCCACGGGTGACCCACTGGTTGGTCATTCGCCCGGCGCTAAACATCTGCAGAATCGCTTTCGCCCCGCGTGCTTTAATCGCCTGCGCCAGTTTTGCCAGCCCGGGGATTTTTCCATCATCCTCAACGCCTAATTGCCCTTCGAACCCTTTGCCCTCTTTATTGATATAGGCCACCGGGGTAATAAATAACCCCACGCCGCCAGCACGCTGCTGCATATAGTGAATCTCTTCCGCCGTCACCGAGCCGTCTTCAAAAGACATCTGCTCGGTCATTGGCGGTAACACCACGCGGTTTTTCAGCACGACACCATTAGGCAAGGTCAGGGGTGTTAGAAAACGGTAATCCTTCATGTCTGCTCCAGAATGAAAATAACAGGACCGGGATGGTCATCGATGATTCGCATACTAAAACAAACATTGGGGAATGTGCGTCCCATACCAGGGGCGCACCGGGCGCAGTAAAAGACTACAGGCGGTCAGCGCGCTCCCAGGGCACGCCGAGCGTTTGCCACTCATCAGCAATCAAATCGACAAATCCACGAATGCGCGGCGAGAGATAGCGTTTGCTGGGGTAAATTATCCGAACCGGATCCGGCGGGATCTTAAATTCGGTGAGGATAGCCACCAACGTTCCTTTGGCGATCGCGTCGGCGGCCAGGTAGTCCGGCAACTGGATCACGCCAAAGCCGGAAATCGCCGACGACAGCATCGCCTCTGAACTATCGATATCAATACGCCCCGGCCCTTCATAGACAAATTCGCCCTCCGGGGTGGCATAGCGCCAGCTCCTACGCCGCTCGGCGCTGCGAAAGAAAATGGTATCGTGCTGGCGCAGCGCCTGAGGCGTCGTCGGCGTACCGCGCGCTGCCAGGTAAGCCGGTGACGCGCAGGTGACCATATGTTGGGTGCCGATGGTGCGGGTCAGAATGCGTGAGTCACCTCGGGGTTCGCCAATGCGAATCGCGATATCAAATCCTTCGTCAATCAGATCGACAAAGCGGTCGGTGAACACCACGTCGGCACGTAGCGCGGGCGAGGCGCGTAAGAAGCGATCGATAACCGGCAGAATATGGCGCTGCCCCAGCGAGAGCGGCGCGGTCAGGCGCAGGGTCCCGGTCGGTTTTTCCCGGCGCAGCGCCATCGCGTCGTCCACCGCTTCCAGGTCTTCCAGAATGCGCTTGCAGCGCTCATACATAATGCAGCCTTCTTCAGTCAGGCTGAGCTGGCGCGTGGTACGATTCAGCAAGCGAACGCCTAGCTGGGCCTCAAGGCGGGCGATACTTTTACCAATCGCCGAGCGCGATATACCCACGCTTGTCGTCGCACGAGTGTAGCTTCCGGCGTCGACCGCCGCGATAAAGGCAGTAATATCGCCAATGCGATTCAGTTCCACGATCCCCCCTCAATAGGGGAAAGTTATTCCCCAAATGAGCGGAGTATAGCGGGCGAAAAACGCGCTGAATAGCGAGGAAATAGCGTCCTGCTGTACGTCAGGCTTTGGCATACGGCGATTTGCGCCGGGTGTGCGCCGCGTTTTCCCTGACAGGAACAAATAGCGCCCTGATAACATCATAAAAAATCGGGCTGTTCTTGATATTTAACAGGCTCATTGCATCGCGCTTAATGGCACTAATGCGCTTTTCTGAACGTCCGGTAATCTTCGTTAATAATTCTGGCTTCATGCCCATACTGAGCGACAGCAGAATAAACAGCTCATTATCCGAGAGCGAAAAATAGTGCGCCTGTTCAATTTCATCGCGCGTCTCGACACGTTGTACATCAATCAGCACCTCGCAGTGGTTATTTTTAATACTGTAGACGACCAAACCACCGCACTTGCGCAATAAATAACCCACGATCAGCGGCGAGATGGACTCGGTCAGCACCATTACATTTTTCCGCCTGAAGCGTGCCGCTTCTGCGCCTAACATATCGATCGTCTGACGGATGTCCAAATCGTTAAGAATAACGACATAGTCGAGCACCGCATTATTTAATTTATACTGACGGGAGCCCGAAGATGAGAACGCCAATATCGCCTTAATACCTGAATTAAGAAAAATATTGTCGCTATAACTGACAACCTCCATTTACCCAACTCCATGGTAATAGTAGCCATTGTAAAATGCTAATGAGTATAAGATTTTATTGCAACACAGTGTGATGTCCATAATTGGACCCGTCCCCCAGTCACTGGGAATACCATTTCGGACAACAAAAAAGGATTAATCTCATTCGCAAAAACAAATCAAAAACAATCATTAACATCAGCTATATCATCCGATTTCGGCATGCTATACTTCTTTTCATAATACCAATCGAGAAATAAGACATGTCACAATCAGAGGATCCGTCTCGGCCATTGCATGCTTTTGAGTTTAGTCAACAAACTAAACCGTTAAAGGCTATAATGGATTTACATAAAGTTCTTGCCCCTTTTGGCACCGCCTTTACACTTAACGCCTCCACAAAAATGTTACTGAGTAACGATCGGGAGTCGGCGTTTATTTTGCTGGTGACCACCGGCTGTTTTTCCGTGAGCCACGCCCAGGTGGATCTCCATATGGCCACCGTTTTCGCTCCCACCGTCGTTGGTCTTATTGATGGTTACAGCCTTTACTATGATGTTAAGGCGCGACCGCAGCACTATATTCGTGCGGAAACCGAGTGTACCGGCTGGATTGTGCCGCTGGATCTCTTCGTTGAGAAGTGCGATGAGTTTAATTTATGGCACGATATCGCTCGTATTCTCGCCCAGCGCGTGATGGTCATGAGCGCGCGCGACAGCGAACTGGTCGGTAACGATGCCTATAGCAAAATACGCTCACTACTGATGGAACTCTGGCTCTACCCTGAAGACATACGACTGCAAATTAAAGTCTCGTCGTTTATTCAACGCCGCACCAGAATATCGCGTAGCCGAATTATGGACGTACTCGCTGAGCTGAAAAAAGGAAACTACATTGAAATGAAATCCGGCGTACTGATTGCCATGGATAAATTACCGGTCGCTTTCTGATATTATTGAAAACGATTATCATCAGTAAATATCTTTCCCGCTTCTAATTTTATTGCTTTGCCGGCAAATGCGTCACCCATAAAAAATTCGACGTTAATCAGGTTATCATACATATCGGCGTCGACCCATGAGTTAAGCCAGTGAGTCGCCTGTGTGATATATACTGATAAAGTCTGTCGATTTCCTGTTTGTTGATATTCCACAATCAACGCCAGCGCATGGTCTTTCCTGAGACGTGCCGTCTCCAGCCCACTTTCATGCAGCGCTAACACCTGGCGATAATATTTTTCGGGCGTCTGCTCAAAATACGTTAATACGGACTGCTGGCGTAATGTCGCTAAGAGCGTAAATATCCCCGCACAAACAGCAATCATCATCAACGCCGAAACGTACGGTAACCAGCGACCACGGTACGCTCGTGTGGGCGGCCCGGCGGCGAGGCTGAGCAGTACAATAAACGTGAGCCAGTGCGTCGCCGACTGATAAAACGGATATTCCACCTGGGTATGTAATAGCAATGGCAGCAGGCAGACCAGCAGTGACAGCACCTGGCGATTTGTCGTGCGGAAAAAAATAGTGATACCGCCCCACACCAGCAGCATCAGCCCCAGCAGGGCCACCAGCCCGCCTTCGACCCACCAGTAGAGTAATTCATTGTGCGGATGCGGAATAACCAGACGACCATTGGCAATCGGCATCGCGCGATCGGCAATAAAGTGGCTGAAGTGCCAAACATAACCACCGTAGCCCCACCCCGCAAACGGATGTTGCGCAATCATGTGCAGGGTTTCACGTAATATCATCAGCCGCTGTAGAGTAGAACCATCGTGCTGCGCCAGCGCCTCGCTAAACGAGAGCGGCATCAAGCCCATGCCAATAGCAACGCCCACCGCCGGGGCACCCAGCAACAGCCCGCGCCGCCACAGCGGAGCCGTCCGCCAGTGAAGGCATATCATCCCGACATAAACGCAAATCCCGCTTAGCCAGCCGATGCGGGACAGAATCTCGGTTAGCGCCCAGAACAGGACTATCACCGCCATGCTAATAAGCGCGACCCGCTTGCCCTCTTCTCGAGGATGCTGACAGCGGAATAACGGTGAACCTAGACTGTACAACCACACCGCGCCGCCGCAGGCCAAAAACGACCCGGCAACATTGCGCTGCTGAAAGACGCTGATATTTCCCGGCGCAGCCACAAGCACCTGTTGTTCAAACACCGGAAGGACGTTGGGCAGATGCAACCCCAGCAGGCTATACATCGCCTGAATAAACCCGGCTATCGCCAACAAATAAAGTAGCGTTTGCCGCTGGCGTGCGTTGAATCTCACGTGCGTCAACAACAGTAGCAACAGTACACCTGCCCACAGCGCAGCAAAACGCGGTAACGCATCAAGCCGCCAGTCCGGATTAGGGCTCCACGCCAGCGGCAGGCTCATCAGCAGTACCCCGAGAATGATGCGCCGCGTGCCCGGTGCCACGGTGATGCTCGTGCGGATAAACCTGGGCCAGCCGCAGCACAGCAGAAGCAACATACAAAACCAGACCCACAGTGAGGTCGGCAGTTCACTGCCGCTGCCGCCCATGTTGACGATCGTCAGATGCATCACCAGCAGATAGATCAGCGCCAGCATGGCGACCAGTGGCCAGGCGCTTCGCGCCATCACCGCCCTGTTTTGGATCACCATTGGTCTACCTTAGCGTCTGCGTCTGTATAGGCATCACGCGCCCATAATCATTAATGGTTTGCCATTGCAGCACACAGCGCCCGCCGCTCGGGCAGGCGTTTTTCGCTTCAGTGGCAAACGGTGCCACCATACCCGCGCTCTCCAGCGTCCTACCGTTGACGCGTAGATTAAACAGCGTGACGTAATAGGGCGTCGGGTTGCTGACCAGGGTTTTGCCGCCCTGCACTTTCCACGCCAGCTGGCGGTAGGCCTCTTCTTCACGCCCCTTCAGGCCCACGGGGCGATAAAACAGTTTCATCCGGCTACGAATCGCCACCTGTAAGGCGTTTGCGGGCGGTTTGCTCTGGGTTTCAGGAATACTGGCTACGCTCAACCAGAACAGGCTTTCGCGGTCGTCCGGCAAGTCACCGCCCAGACGCATAATGCGCACAATATTGCTATGCCCAGGCAGCAGCGGAAACAGCGGCGGCGTGGTCATAAACGGCACCTGACGGCTGCTTTTCCCCTGTGCGTCCAGCACCTTTGACAGCACCAGATAGCGCTGCTGAGCGGTATTGTTGACCGTGAAGGTGATACTCGGCTTGTCGGCATCAAAGATAAAACGGGTGCCATCTACGGTGACGCCCGCATGGGCATTAACGCCGAAGGCCAGCAGGGTAAACAGGTGATACTTCATGATGTTCTCCCCGCGCTATTGCCAGGTCAGCGTAAAGGTCGCGGTAGCGTTTGCCGTGCCGCTGGTCACGCTGCTCGCCGTCGCCAAATAGCGGGCGTAAAAGATAAAGGCGTTATCGGTACGCGTCGGATCAATCGTGTAGCGGACAGAGGCCTGATTCAGCGGTAGCCGGGCGTGGTCGGCGCTTTGCAACTCGATGGCAATCCCCTGCGCCGTATCGCTGCCGCTGTCGAGCGCCAGCAGCGTTTTATCCGCCGTGTCTGCCGCCCCACTAAAGGTGAAATCAACGCCGGTCGCTGAGGCACCGCACTGTTGCAAATCGATAATAAAAGCCACCGGCGTCGAGCCGCTGCCTTTGGTGGAGAACTGCTTTGCCGCAACGTCTCCCAGCGGCACGGTCTGCGCCTGAGAGGACGGCGCCACGATGCAGGTGTTGTCCTGAATGGAGCCGCTGACGTAGACGGTGCCGTCATGCGCCTGCGCGCTGGCGGCTGCCAGAAGCAGCAGCGTGAAGATGATTTTCATTACTGGTAGCTCAGATCGAAATACATGACCGACGAAGCGTTTCCGGCGGTGACCGGAATTTTCGTCGCCTGATAGCGCAGGAAAAACGTCAGCGCGTTATTGTCTCCTTCCTGCAGCGACTGGCTGTCGCTGGCGGTGTTAATCGCCACCGTTTTCTTATTGGCATCGAGGATCTCCACGCCAACGCCGGAGGCCATATTGCCTTTCCCGGCGGTATCCGAAAGCGCCAGCAGCTTGCCGTTGTCGCCGTCCGGCGTGCCGCTGAACATCACCGTCGCCCCGGAAATACCGCTGCTGCAGTTTTTCAGGCGGATAACCAGATCGGCGGTTGACGATACGTCGCCCGCCGTGTGAAAAGTGTTGCTACTGAAGTTGCCAATAAAAATGGTTTGCAGGGTGTCGGCGGTTTCCACATCGCAGGTAGACGCCACCACCGTGCCGCTCATGTCGATTTCGACGCCGTTATTCGCCGCCTGAACCGTTGCCACGCTCAGCGCCCATCCAATGACCGCCAGCCCGCACCGCCGTTTGCCGTTGTTCATTACCGCTCCTTAGTTAAAATCGACCACGATATAGGCCTGCGCATGGAACACCCCCTGCTGCGGTTTCTTACCCGTGGCGCTAATGGGCGAGACGGTAAACGGCACCGTCGCGACGTAGTCCTGCAGCTGGAACGGGATGGTGCCGGTGTTGGGCACGATCACGTTGCCGAGAATATCGGTAAACTGCACCGCGATATCGCTGTTGTCGGTGGCAATCGCCGTCGGTTCATTCGTGTCAGCCTGCCCCTGAAAACGGAAGCTCAAGCTCGCCATTTCGCTCACGCCGCCCGCGCACTTCACCGGCACCTGTCGGCTCACCGGGGTGAAGCCCGCTGGCTTTTGTCCTTTGGTTTTGAAGTTCCCCGAGGAGAGCGTGCCGAAGTCGATGGTAATCACCTGGTTACCGTTCACTTCGCAGCTCTGCGGCACGGTGATCGAGCCGCTAAACGAGATGGTATAAACCGCCGTGCCGAACGACCCGCCGCTGCTGCGGTTGATATAGACGTTGAACAGCCGCGTCTGCGGGATGGTGACGTTGCCGACAAAGGGTTTGGCGATTTTTATCTGCAGCGTGATGTTAGAGTCCGACACGGGGAAATTGCAGCCGTCGGATACGCAGCCGTCCTGGCCCATTCTGGCGTAGTTGGCCGGGGCGTAAACGTCCCCGGCAACGGCATCGGTCACCCTCAGCGCCCCCTCGAGGTAGTCGTTGAGCCGGAGGTATTTCCAGTTGCCAGAGGTCTCCACTACCGGGTAGTTCGAGACGTAGGAACGATAGGTGTAGTTGTTTCTGTTAGAGACCACCTTCGGGCACTTCGCATTCATATGAATATCGCCAGAGCGCACGACCTGCGTGGTTTTCCCCGCCACGTTGGTATCCGCCGTCAGCGCAGTTGTCACATCAAAGTTTTCGTTCTGCGTTGACCCGGTGGCATTGGAACAGCTGTCCGACGAAACGGCAAACGCCGTGCTGGTCGCACTCATCAGCAGCAAGCTCAACAGCACATTTATCAGTGTTTTCATGGTTATTTCCGCAGCGTTAATGGCAGGTTTCCGCCATCCGGTTAAATGTCGTCATCTGGTCGGCCGAGAGCTGATAGGCCACCGAGCAGCGTTTATCGTCCTCTTGTCCCCACTGCACCATCAGCGTGCCGGACGGCGGTAGGCCGGAAAGATAAACCTGCCCGTCATCGCCCACCAGGCTGCTCTGCTGGCTGTCGTTGACCGTCACCGTGGAACCAAAAGGCACCGGCTTATTGAGATGGCGAAGGGTCATCAGTACGCGGGCGCCGATATGGGCGTTAAACGCCGCGCGCACCATCGCCCCCTGCGTTGGCACCACGTTGACCACCGCATCGTCGATATCGACGTTTTGCCCCATTGAGTTGGTGTCCAACGCCACACGATTCTGCCGATAGGTGGTGGCATACGGCACCACCGCATAGCCGCGCCAATCGGTCTTAATCCCAGTGGTGTTCTCCAGCGCCACGCCCGCTGCACCCGGCGCTTTCACCAGAATATTGGTGTCGCCCAGCGGCTGGCTCAACGTGACGCCGTTGCGATGAACCACGATGCCGCCACTCATGCCGTAGTTGCGCTGGTGATAACCGTCGCTGTAGTTGTAACCGGCTTCCACGTTGCCGTAGGTACCCTGATAGCTGAGGCTGGCGTTGCCGCTGTCGCCGGTGCCATGGTTGCCGTAGCTCTCCTGCACGTTGTAGTTCAGGTTGTTCTCAGCAAGCAACGTGCCGTTGACCCCGGCGGTCTGCGAGGTTTTGCCGTGGCGGTCGGTACTCATGTTGTACGAGGCGTTAAGCGTGTTCGCCGCATGGTAGACGTCGGCGTTACCGCGCCCGGCGAGCCATTCGCCAATCGGCAGCGAGACGTTAAAGGCATAAACCTGGTCAGCCTCGCGCTCTCCCGGCGAGCGGTCGTAGTTCCACGTCAGGCCGAAGGAGATAGCGTTCCATCTGCCGTTGTAGCCAATCTGAATAAGCTTGTCAGTTTCATCGGTATGCCAGTAGCTCTGCTCGGAGCCGGTGATAAACAGCGAACCGTTGTCACCCACCGACTGCGAAACGTTGATCTGCACTTTGCCTTTTTTGGTGTAGTAGAGGTTGTAGAAATCGGTCCACTGCGGCTTATCCTGCTGGCCGTCATGGTCGTCATCCTGAAAACCGTCATCCCCGGTGTACCCCGCCATATGCTGGTAGGTCGTTTCATCAAGGGTGTAAAAACCCTGCGTCGAATAGCGATAGCCCAGCAGCTGGAAGTTGGTGCCCAGCGAGTTCAACGCTTTGGCGTACAGAAAACGCACGGACTGCCCTTCGTGCTGGCTACCGTCCACCAGCGTACTCTTGGCCTGGGTGATATCGGTGGATACCGCCCCCAGGTCGCCCATATTGAGGCCAATACCCAGCGCAAACGCTCGATAGTCTGCCGATGCCTGGCTGCCGCCGTAGACGGTAAACCCCTTTGGTAACCCCCAGATAAGCGTGCCCTGCGCGAAGTCCACTTCGTCCTGCTGATCGTTGCTGCTGCGGTATTTCCCGGCGGTCAGCGCGTACTTGAGTCGCCCTTCACGCTGGAGCAGCGGCACCGCTGAATAGGGTACCGTGTAGCTATTTTCGCTGCCGTCCGTCTCCTGCACCGTCACCTGCAAATCGCCGCTTGATGAAGTGGGATAGAGATCCTTGATAGCAAACGCCCCTGGCGACACGTAGGTCTGGTAGATGACGTAGCCGTTCTGTTTGATGGTGACTTTGGCGTTGCTGCGGGCGATACCACGCACGGTCGGCGCAAAGCCTTTGAGGCTGTCGGGCAGCATATTGTCATCCGAGACAATCTGCGCGCCACGAAAGCCCAGCGAATCAAACACATCCGACGGCGTATAGCTTTCGCCCAGCGTCAATTCGGCCTTTAATGGGACGATCGTTCGTTCAACGTAGGTGCTGATATGCTGCCATTCGTTCTGCGTGTTGCCTTCGCCATGGCTGTAATTCCAGGTGGAGTAATCACGCAGACGCCAGGCCCCGAGGTTCAGGCCGCTTTGCAGGTTCAGGTAATAGCTGTCCTGGCTGCTGGTGCCGCCGCTGTTGCTGCCGGAAAAGTCATAGTTCAGGGTCATGGCGTTAATGCCCTGATCCCACTGTTCCGGCGGAATATAGCCGCGCGCGCTCTGCTTCATCCCGGCCTGCGGAATGCTGATATCGAGCTTCTGGTGTTCAAAATCAAAACGGGTGCTGCCGTCAGGAATGGCGTCAAACGGGACGCACTGGTCGGCAGGCAGCGCTTTAAGCGCCGGAAAGGCGTTCGGGTTAAGCCCCATTGCTTCAAGACGCGTCAGGGTAAAGCACGGCGACAACCCGGTATCGTCCTGACTTTTCTTATCCGCTTTAAAGTCGACGTCCTCGCTGGAAATAAACTGCTGGTTGATATAAATATCAACCCGATATTTTCCCGGCACCTGCCCGTTGCTGTTTTCAAAACGCGACAGGTCCGCTACCGCAGAATTATCACCGACAAGAAACGCCGGGTTAAAATAGTTATCCGCGCAGGCCGTATACGGAATAGCGCTCAGCGCCGCCGGTAAAATAACGGTAAAGCCGTACTTTGGGCAACGCAAAGCCCGTGCGATGGCCTGAGCGGCATAGCAGTTACGAAGTGTCATTATTTCGCCGACCTGTTCCGCGGGTTATTCCATGACCGCATGTTGTTTCGGCGTATTCGCGCCGTAATCATTCACCGTCTGAAAAGTGATGGCACCGTGCGCCGTTGACGGCACGGCGAGGCTGCTCTGCCCTAATGGCGGAACCATCGTGGCCGGAAGCGCAGCGGTGCCTTCAGTCAGCGCCACCAGGGTCACGTAGTACGGCGTGGGGTTTTTAATCGTCAGCTGCGAGCCAGCCTGATGAAAACGCAACTGCGCAGGCGCGTCGGCGGACGGCATCGTCAGCCCTTTCGGGCGTACAAACAGCTTGATGCGGTTCAACACGGCGATTTGCAGCGTATTTTTATTTTGTGCCTCTTTACTGGCGGCCGGAATGGCTTTCACGTTCATCCAGTACAGACTTTCACGGTCTTGAGGTAAAGATATATCCTGGCCGATATACATCACCCGCAGGGTATTTTCTTTTTTCGGCTTAATCACAAACAGCGGCGGCGTCACCACAAAATCGCTGCTCTTTTTATTATCGACATTTTCTACCCACGACTGAATTAAAAAGATGCCCTGACTATCGGTATTATTAACCGATAACGAAATCTGCTCGCTACCCTGAGGATAGATAACCCGCGTAGCACCAAGCGCAATACCACCATAGTCAGCCGCCTGGGCACGCGGCGAGAATAACGGCAGGCTGGCGAACATCAGCACCATCGCCCATAAGCCGGTTCGGGAAAAAATAGACATGAGTTACCTTTAAATAAAATGCGTCCGCCGCGGCGGAATAATTACATATAGGTCAGCGTGAACCAGGCTTGTGCATCTGCTTCGCCAGGCGAAACGTTGTCTGCAGTAGCCCGATATTTGGCGACAAAATTAAGCACGTTGGTGTCATCTTTCAGCGTGGTAAAAAACTGCGGTGCCGTATTGGGGACAACCGCATTGCCACTGCTATCAAAGATGCCGATGCCCACGTGGGCCGCACTGCCCGCCCCGCTGGTCACCGCCAGTACCGTAGGATCTTTCTCGTCGGTCACACCGTTAAACGCCACCCCAACCTGTTGGCTGATGGTGATGTCACAGTCCTTTAGCACAATGGTGAACGGCTGCGGGCTTCCCCAGGTGCCGATACCACCAAACAGGCTGGAACGCATCTGCCCCATGTCCACCGTCTGCGCATCGCTGTTGGTATCCACCGCGCAGGCCGCTTCCACTACCGCGCCGGTAAAATGCACGTCACCGCCGGGAACGGTGACCACGTGGTGATTACCGGCCCAGGCCAGCGGCATCAGGCCATTTAGCAGCAGCGCCAGGCCCGGTTGCGATAGTTTCATCCCGACTCCTCATTCACAAAATTGCCGTCCGTGGCGTAAGCCATCCCTGAAACGTTACTCGTAGGTGACGTTGAAGGTCGCCGTCGCGTCGACGTTACCGGCAGTCAGCGTGCTAGCGGTGGTGATGTAGTCCGCAGAGAAGCTCATGACGTTATCGCCGTCGATAAGGGTGGCGGCTTTCGATGCTTTGCCCAGATCCAGCGCGGAGCCGTCGGTGTCATAAATCTGCACGCCTACGCCCTGCGCGCCGCCCGCACCGGCCATGTTGTCCAGTACGCCAGCGCTGCCTTCCGCCGCCGCGCCGTTAAAGGTCACGGTTGCCTGCGTAGACACCTGAGTGTCGCAGTCGGTCAGCGTGATGCTGAACGGGGTTTTCTGGTTTGCCGCCGTGCCCACCGACGGTTGCTCGCCGAAGGCTGCGAGGCGAACCTGCCCCATATCAACGGTTTTGTTGACCGAGTCTTGCGCAACGGCACAGGCGGCGTTTACCACCGAACCGGTAAAGTGAACCGAGCCACCGGTTACCGTAGTTGGGCCGGTCGCATCGCTGGAACCGCCCATTGCCATTGCCGAACCACCCACCATCATTAATGCCAGCGTCAGTCCTTTAACCGTTAAATTTTTCATTTTCATTGCCTTTGGGTTGTCAAAATTAATATTTCCCTGATGTTTAAGACAAAATAGGGGAACGTTCCCATTTAATAAATTAAATAGTCTGCAAAGCAATTATTGAATTGGATAATTTTTCTCGCAGCAATCGCCAGTAATAATATTTTGTCATCAGATCGTCCTGACCTGATGGCGCAGATTATCCACAATAGGACTATTGGTTTACAACGCCGTTTTTTTCCGATAGTGGACAGTTATTTTTGTATGAATTGTTGCTTCATTTGAAGAAGCAAGCTTAATGAAATGATTTTAAAGAGAAAAACCAATGTTACGCTTTGTTAATTTTATGTACAGCTAACTACTAAGTGGTATTCGCGTGATGACAACAAATAACGTTTCAGCGGTAGATAATATTTTTTAATTTATAGCGTGAAATAAGTTAAATCGACACAGAATAAGCGTAAATAAACATGCATTTTTAATTTATAAAAATGTCAGCAGCGTCTTCATCGCAAAAGATATTTTTACTTAGCGGTGGCTTACTATTTTAGTCGGGTATTCTCGTCTGACAGACGAGAATATGAGCAACAGAACGCGTCAAGCGCCTCCACTCCAGCTGGGAGAGAAGGCGGTGGTAGGATATTACTTAAAAATAGCTAATGGTGACTTCCCGCAACTCCGGATGGCCTGATAACGCTTTCTGGCTCACCGTACCATAATGCTGCATAAAGGGCGCATTGCCTGACGCAGGCATGGCGACCTGGTGAACCTCATTTTTTCCATCGCGATAGCAGCTCACCTGCATGATTTGTGCCTGGGGAACCACATTACAGCCACCTTCAACAATCTTACCAATAAAGTGAATTTTTCCTGAGGTAGCGCGAGTTTGTGCCAATAGCGGGGAGGATAACGTTAAAGCGGCAAGCGCCAGGCAGATTGCATGAACGGTTTTCATTTTCAGACCTCACATCCTGTGAGCAATTATCGGTATCGCGAGCGTCTCGCCATACCTCCTTCTACGGCCTATTTCGCCATCATGTCGGCGGAAAAGGTGAGTCTGCTGACTCTATCGTCGGTGACGTTTTTCAGGTATCCGCCATTCATCGTATTCACCGCTTATTTCAGCCAATTCTGCGATCGCAATCCGATTTTTTTTAAGATTAACCTTAGCCAAAAAAGGCAATAAAACGACCGTTCTGCCGATATTACAGATTGTCAGCCCGGCCCAATATGTTAAGGTAAAGTTATTATTGTTAATTTATGGAGAGAATAACCGTCCTACCTGCCTTTATTTCCACCTTTTATCCAAGCGGGAATAACCTGTCATTTCTGGCTTAACACGCGAAAATAATAAGGTCATGATTATGCAAACCACAACAAAAAGCGTCCTTACGCTGGCAGCACTCTTTACCTCATCTACCCTATTTGCTGCCGACCTGCCCGGTAAGGGCGTGACCGTGCACCCGGTGCAAAGTCCCCTACCGGAAGAGACGTTTCAAACCGAGATAATCAACCGCGCGCTGACGCAGCTCGGCTATACCGTCGCGCCTATCGAAGAGGTGGAGTACAACGTTGCCTACACCTCCATTGCCGCCGGGGATGCCACCTACATGGCGGTGAACTGGATGCCGCTACAGCAGGATATGTACCACGCCAGCGGCGGTGATAAAAAGTTCTACCGTCAGGGCACCTATATTAGTGGCGCAGCGCAGGGCTATTTGATCGATAAAAAAACCGCCGATAAATACCATATTACCGATATTTCGCAGCTGAAAGACCCTAAGCTCGCGCAGCTATTTGACGCCAATGGTGACGGCAAAGCCGATTTAGCGGGTTGTAACCCTGGCTGGGTGTGCGGCTCGGTGATTGATACCCAGATTAAGGCCTACGGCCTTGATGAGACGGTGACGCAAAATCAGGGCAACTATTCGGCGATTATTGCCGACACCCTCTCCCGCTATAAGGCCGGGAAGCCTGTGCTCTACTGGACCTGGACGCCTTACTGGGTAAGCGATGAGCTCAAACCGGGCAAAGATGTGGTGTGGCTGACCGTGCCGTTCTCGGCGAATCCGGGCACGCTTAAAGATTTGAATACCGAATTGCCGAACGGTAAGAATTACGGCTTTGCGGTAAACAACGAGTACATCGTCGCCAATAAAGAATGGGCGGCGAAGAACCCGGCGGCGGCGAAGCTGTTTGCGGTGGCGAAACTGCCGCTGGCGGACGTGAATGCCCAGAACCAGCTGATGCATACCGGGAAATCGACGCCGGAGGATATTCAGAGCCACGTCGACGGGTGGATTAAGGCCCACCAGCAGACGTTCGATGGCTGGATAAAAGAGGCGCTGGCGGCGAAGTAAGACGCGTTGTGGTAAACCCGGGGTCGGCGTAAACGCCTCGCCCGGGCTACCATTTAGTGTAGCCCGGCCAAGCGCAGCGCCGCCGGGGCGGCACCGTGCCTCAAATCACTCCATCACACGCGCACGCTTAATGCGGCTCTCTTCGCTGGTCTCAGCGGACGCCACCAGCGCAAAGTTAAAGCTCACTTCGGTATGCGGCTGGTTGATATGACGTTCCTGAGAAAGCGCTTCATCGGTGATTTTCACCGGGTCGGCAATCAGCTCTTCGCGGGTGGCGAAGGCAAAATCGTCCCACAGATAAGCATCACCGTTAAGATTGATTTGCGTGGTCAAATGCTTATACCCCGGCGCTGAAACAAAGAAGTGCACATGGGCAGGACGGTTGCCGTGGCGGCCTAACTGATCCAGCAATTTCTGGGTTGGGCCATCCGGCGGGCAGCCGTAACCGCAAGGCACGATGCTCTGCACCGCATAGCGTCCATCGGCGCCGGTTTCCACGCGGCGTCGCAGGTGGTATTCGCTTTGCGACTGGTCGAAGAACGAATAGCCGCCCAGGGTATTGGCATGCCAGATATCGACAATCGCCCCCGCTACCGGATTCCCCTCAAGATCGGTCACCTGCCCATGCAGCCACATTGGCTCGCCCTGCTCGCTGCCATCATCCATGCGCGCAAACTGCTTGCTCAGCGGCGCGCCCGCGACGTACAGCGGCCCTTCGATGGTGCGCGGCGTGCCCACATCGTTACCGGCGGCGGCCTCTTTTTCATCGGCGCGCATATCCAGATAGTGCTCCAGCCCCAGCCCTGCCGCCAGCAGCGCCGCTTCTTTGCGCTCGCCCAGTTCGTTCAGGTAGTTCACCGCCAGCCAGAACTCTTCGTCGGTGATATCAAATTTGCGGATGGTCTGGCACAGGTCACTCAGCACCTGATGCATGATCGCCTTAAAGCGCTCATTGCCCTGCTCAGCGTTCAGGCCGCTGCTGATGGCCAGTAAGGATTCCAGTTCGGTCTGTTTTGCGGGATTAACGGACATTGCGTATTCCTCTTCGTAGGGTAAGGTTTGTTGTTTTAATCAATGGCCGACGGGTGTCGGCATAACGGCTGCACGCTGATCTCCATATAGGGATAGAGCGGCAGCGCGGTTAAGAGGTCGTGAAGCTGCTGGTTATCGGCCACGTCAAAAATGCTGACGTTGGCGTACAGCCCGGCGACGCGCCAGATATGCAGCCATTTCCCCTCGCGCTGAAGCTGCTGGGAGTAGGCTTTCTCTTTGGCCTTGATCTCGTCGGCCTCGGCTTTCGGCAGCGTCGGCGGGATATTGACGGTCATTTCAACTTTGAACAGCATCGGGATGTCCTTTTAGTCACGGGCGTAATAACGCAGTTTGTCGAGGTCAATCTCCACGCCCAGCCCCGGCCCCTGCGGCAGCGCAACCTGCCCCTGGCGGAAGTCGAGCGGGGAAACCACAATGTCATCTTTCAGCAGCAGCGGGCCGAACATCTCGGTGCCCCACTGCATCCGTACGGTAGACCAGGCGTGAAGCGAGGCTACCGTGCCGAGCGTGCCTTCCAGCATGGTGCCGCCGTACAGCGCCACGCCCGCCGCCTGCGCCACGTGCGCCAGCTTCAGCGCCTGCGCCGGGCCACCCGCTTTGGCAATCTTCAGCGCATAGGCGCCGCTAAAGCCGCCGTGTGCCAGCGCGTAGCCGTCGTGGCTGGTTGCCACCGCTTCATCAGCGAGAATGGGGACCTCAAAGCGCTGGCTGAGGGCAATCAGCCCCTGCCGATCCCACAGCGGGGTTGGCTGCTCAACGAGATCGATACCGCCCTCCTGCAACTGACTCATGCCTTTCACCGCGGTGGTGAAATCCCACGCCTGGTTAACGTCAACGCGAATGCTGACCTCCGGCCCCAGCGCCGCTTTAATCGCCAGCGCGTGGCGAATATCGGTTTTTAGCTCCCGGGCACCAATTTTCAGTTTGAAGGTGTCGTGCCGCCCTTCCGCCAGCAGCCGTTTGCCTTCGTCGATGTCTTTATCGGTGTCGCCGCTCGCCAGCGTCCACAGCACCGGCAGACGGTCGGTTATCGCCCCGCCGAGCAGCGCGCTCACCGGCAGCCCCAGCAGCTTGCCTTGGGCATCCAGGAATGCGGTTTCCAGCGCTGATTTGGCAAAGGTGTTCCCCTTCACGCTGGCGTTCATTTTGTCCGCCAGTGCCGCCACGCCGCTGAAGGTCTGGCCGCATAGCAGCGGCGACAGGTAGGTTTCAATGGCCGATCTGATGGCCTCCGGGCTTTCCGCGCCGTAGCTCAGTCCGCCGATAGTGGTGGCTTCCCCCCAGCCCACCACGCCCTGGGCGCACTGCATGCGCACAATGGTCAGGGTCTGACAGCCCATGGTGGCCATCGACAGCTTGTGTGGGCGAATAGTGGGAATATCCACCAGCCAGCAGGTCAGTGATTCAATCGTTAACATCCGTTGCTCCAGCCTTTGTAGAGTGTGTTGGGGTTGACGGCAGGCTTCGCAGGGCAATCCACGCCAGTAGCGCATAACCGATCAACAGTAAGGAAACCGGCCAGGAGGCGTCGAACGCCATCAGCAGCGCCACCGCCAGCATCGGACCGAGACCGCCGGAGAAGATCGATCCCACTTCGTGGCCCAGCGCCAGCCCGGAGTAGCGCACGCGCACCGGGAAGAGATCGCTCATGATGCACGGCTGGGTGCCGATCATCGCGCCATGGCACACCGGCAGGCCGAGGAACATCGCCAGCATCACCGCGCCGTAGTTGCCGGTAGAGAGCAGCCAGAAGAACGGGAACGCCATCACCAGCAGGCCAATCACACCGATGTAGTAAACGGGCTTCAGGCCAATCTTGTCCGACAGCGCGCCCCAGAAGAGGATCGAAAAGAATTCAATCAGCATCGCCAGGGTCACCGCGCTGATGATCTCCCCGGTGCCGATGCCAATGTGCTTGGCGTAGACCACCGAGAAGGTGAAGAAAATATAGGACGCCCCGTTTTCCGGCAGCCGCAGCGCAATGGCCTGCAGCAGCGCTTTTGGATGCTCACGCACCAGCACCAGCAGCGGGATCTTCTCGTGCTTGTCTTCTGGCTTCGCCTGGGTGAAGGCTTTGCTCTCGCGAATGTTTTTGCGGATATAGACGCCCACCAGGAAGATGACGATGCTCAGCAAGAACGGCACGCGCCAGCCCCAGCTCAGGAAATCGCGCTCTGGCAGCTGTTGGACAAGGTAAAAAGCGAAGGCCGAGAGCACAAAGCCGCCGGAGACGCCCATCTGGCTCCACGCGGTATAGAAACCGCGACGGGACGCCGGGGCATTTTCGCTCAGCATCAGTACGCCACCGCCCCACTCGCCGCCGGAAGCCACGCCCTGCAAGAGACGCAGGATGATCAGCGACAGCGGTGCCCAGATGCCTATCTGCGCGTAGGTCGGCAGCAGGCCGATAATAAAGGTCGTCGCCCCCATCAGCGTCAGGGTCATGATCAGCGTCATCTTGCGGCTATAGCGGTCGCCAATATGGCCGAACAGAATGCCGCCGAGCGGGCGCGCCAGAAAGCCGACCGCAAAGCCGGAAAACGCCAGCAGCGTGCCCTGTAGCGGGTCGCCGCCGACCGGGAAGAACAGTGGGCCAAACACCAGCGCCGCAGCGGTGCCGTAGAGAAAGAAGTCATACCATTCCAGCGCATTACCCAGTACCGACGCGATCACCAGCTTGCGCATCTGCTGCGCGTCCTGGCGGACAGTCGTTGATGTGACGGCAGTTTCAGAAACGACATTGCTCATCCGGCATTCCCCTTTTGTCTTTAGGCTTCCACGTCGCAGCCAACCGTGTGGTAGCGGCGGTTGAAATAGACCAGCCCGCGCGGCTGCTCGCTGATGCGAATCGCTTGCACCCGGCAGTAAAAGACCGAGTGGCTGCCCACTTCGTGGCAGTCATCAATCAAGCAGTCGAAGCTCGCCACCGCCGAACTGAGTACCGGTGCACCGCTGGCCATCACCTGCCAACTGTCGTGGCAGAAACGCTCTTCGGAGCGCAGGCTGGCGTTGGCAAAAATGCCGGACAGCGTCTGGTGGTCGCTCGACAGCACGTTGACGCACAGCGCGCCGTTTTGTTTGAAGTGCGCGTGGGCAAAAGAGTTGCGGTTCATGCACACCAGCAGCGTCGGCGGCTGGTCGGTTACGCTACAGACGGCAGAGGCGGTAAAGCCAAATTTGCCCGCCGGGCCGTCGGTGGTGATCACCGATACCGCGCTACCCAACTGCGCCATGGCGTTACGAAACTCGGTTTGCAGAGTCATAGGGAGATCCTCAAAGATCGATTATCAGGCGGGCGCTTTTCGCCCGGGAGCAACACAGCAGGATCTGATCGCCATCGGCCTTCTCTTCGTCGGTCAGATAGTGGTCACGATGATCCGGCTCACCTTCCAGCACGTCGGTCAGGCAACTGCCGCAGATCCCCTGTTTGCAGGAGACGCAGACCTTGAGCCCCGCCAGCGCCAGCGCTTCAACGATGGTCTGATTTGCCGCCACCTGAACGGTGATGCCGCTGGCGGCGGCCACCACTTCAAACGGCTGCCCGCCGGTTTCCACCTCGGCGCTAAAACACTCCTGGTGGATCTGCTCCGGCGCGTAGCCCTGCGCAGTGGCCTGCTCGCTGACCGCATCCATCAGCCGCGTGGGGCCGCAGACGTAGACGTGGGTGCCAGCAGGCACATCGCACAGCACCGTATCGAGGTTAATCCGCTGTTCATCGCTGAAGTGCAGATGCACCTGCGGGGCGTAGGCCGAAGCGGTCAGTTGCGCGATAAACGCGGCCTGGGCGCGGCTTCGCGCACAATAATGCAGGCTGAAAGAGCGCCCGGCCGCCAGCAGTTCTGCTGCCATCGCCAGCATCGGCGTAATACCGATACCGCCGCCAATAAGCAGGCTGTGGCTCGCCTTTTCATCCAGCGCAAAGAGGTTGCGCGGCTCGCTCACTTCAATCGCGTCGCCTTCCTGTAGCCGGTGAACGGCAAGTGAGCCGCCTTTGGACTGGCTGTCTTTCAGCACGCCAAGCTGGTAGTGATGGCGCTCGCACGGATCGCCGCACAACGAGTACGGGCGCACCAGATCGTCGCCCAGATGCAAGTCGATATGCGCCCCGGCGGTAAACGTGGGCAGCGCCGCACCGTCGGCTTTGGCCAGCGTAAGCAGCACGACCTCACCCTGAAGCTCGCGGCGGATAACCTGTAATGTCAGCATCGACGGCCCCCCTAACGCATAAACAGTCCGCCGTTAATGTCCCAGGTGGCCCCGGTGACAAACGACGATGATTGGGAGGCCAGCAGTGCGACGGCCTGCGCGACAAACGCCGCGTCGCCAAGTTCACCCACCGGGATCATCTGTAACAGGCCAGGCATCTTCTCTTCCGGCACCAGCGCGTGAACCGTCGGCAGGTCCATCGGCCCCGGTGCGATGGCGTTAACCGTCACGCCGGATTTCGCCAGCTCGCGGGCAAACACTTTGGTCAGCGTCAGGATGCCGCCTTTTGACGCCGCATAGTGCGCCCCGGAGGCGGTGCCGCCGTTCTGCCCGGCGAGCGACGCGAGGTTGATGATGCGACCATAGCCGCGGCGGGCGAAGTAGCGCCCCATCGTCTGGCAGCCGACAAAGGTGCCGCGCAGGTTGGTGGAAATCACCTGGTCAAACTCTTCGGCGCTAATCTCCATCACCGGGGTGGCGAGCGTCAGCGCGGCGTTATTGACCAGCACCTGCAGGCTGCCAAAGCGTTCGATGGTCGCCGTCAGCGCCTGGTCGAAGGCTTCCGGCTGGCGAATATCCAGCCCCAGTGCCAGCACTTTGCCTTCGCCGTTATCCAGCTTTGCTGCGGCATCGGCGGCACGGGCAGCATCAACGTCGGTCAGCACCACTTGAAAACCTTCGGCCAGCAGGTGGGCGGCTATCACGTTGCCGAGGCCGGAGGCGGCCCCGGTGACTAATACGGTTTGCGTCATAAACGGTTCCTTACAGGATGTAGCCGATGCTGTGCAGCACATCGTCGCTGTTGACCAGGCGAATCACCTTCTGCGTGATCCGCCAGCCGTTTTCCTGCGGCTGCAGGCGCCAGGTAATGTCGGCGGCGTAGTGGCGGCTGTGGCCCTTGCGGTGCTCCCACAGCGACTGCGCGCCGCGCACCACCACTTCGTTTTCGCTGGCTTCCAGCAGGCGGAAGCGCGATAGCGTGCGCAGCGTTCTGGCGCGCGGGGTGGTGGAAATAGACTCGCCGCTATAAAGACGCTTCACGCGCTTGGCGCGCATCTCGTGATCGTCGCAGGCGTAGTTGAGCGTGTTTTTAAAGTCGGTTTCGGTCGGGTCGATCGGCACCACGTACAGGCCGTCGTGCTGCCAGAGATCCAGCCAGGCATCAAATTCGCCCTGATCCAGCAGGTCGCCTTCGAGGTTGATAACCGCGATGGCGTTAAACAGTACAGATTCAGCGGTCGTCATTTATTCCATCTCCGTCATCAGTTTTTTCCACTGCTGGTAGGCCGCGCGCATGCCGGTTTCGGCGCTGACGTCGCTGCGCAGGCCGTCGTCGGTGCGGTATTCCCCGGCCAGGCCGCGGTTGAGCATGATCCACAGATCGTCTCCGGCTGTGGCCCCGCGCTGGACGCGCTCCCACGCTTCCGAGTCATCCGGCGTGCCGAAGCCCATCGGCCCCTGGAAGTGTTCGTGCAGACGCAGACGCGCCTGGTTAGCGATTTCCGGGCCGCCATCCATGGTGATCACCGCGTGGTGAATTTCGGTTTCGTTCACCGACACCGGCTGCAATACGCGGAAGAAGGCCATCGAGCAGGCAATATTCGGGAAGATATTGAGGTTGAAGCCGGAGCCACCGACCGCGCGGACGATACGGCGCACCTGATCTTCGTCGTGATCCGCTCGCAGCGCGTCGGCCAGATCGGTAAAGCGCTCGGGGATCGGCGCATCAAGATTGGCTTCCAGATCCACCAGTTCCGGGATCATCACCATCACGCTATGGCCGTTGCCGAGATCTTCGACATAGCCGCTGCCGTCAACAAAGTTGAGCATCTCTTCGGTCTGCTTATCGACCGAGCTTAAGAACGAACGGTGCACCACCGGGAAGTGGTAGCCGTCAGTGGTGTTTTCGAGCTGAATTTTCCAGTTGCCGGGGAAGCGGAAACGGTGCGCCGGGCCGGTTTTGATCGGGTAACCCGCGCCCTGCTTCATAAACAGATCCATCCATTTTTTCGCCGCGCCGAGGAAATCTTCCAGCGGTTGAATGTGGTCGTTAAAGGTGGCGAAGATCATGCCCGCGTACTGTTCGGTGCGCAGGGACACCAGCCCCAGTTCGCCCTTGTCTAACTGGTCAGCATAGCTTTCCGGGTGCGGCACGCCGCGCAGGCTGCCGTCGAGCGCGTAGCCCCAGCCGTGGTATGGGCACACGAAACTGTTGGTTTTGCCGCTGCGGTGTTCGCAGACGGTGGCCGCGCGGTGGCGGCAGCGGTTCAGCAGCGTGTGGACGGTGCCTTTACGGCCCCGCACCACAATTACCGGCTGGGTGCCGATTTCAGTGGTTTTAAAGCTGCCGGTCTCCGGGATTTCACTGGCGTGCGCTACCCAAACCCAGGTTTTGCCGAACACGCGGTCCAGCTCCAGATTGAACAGCGCTTCGGAGGTGTACAGCGAGGTGTGTACACGGTCGTGCTGTACCAGCGAGGCAATCTCTTCGCGGCTCGGCGCGTTCGGCATCGTGGTATCGATATTCTTCACATTAATCAGGTGATCACACTGCATGTCCATTCTCCTGCACGTCTTCGACGGTCTGATTTTGGTCCGGCACCGGGAGGGTATCCTCGGCGTGCCAGTGGCTTACGGGTCGGCTAAACAGGTTGCGGGTGGCAAAATGGTGCATCACCATCTCCCCCGCTTCGCGCCGGAAGGTAACGTTTAATTCGGCGGCATTGAGGTGTGCGCCGCCGGCGTTAAAGGCGGAGGTTTGCAGCATCAGCCAGCGGCCCTGTACGTCGCCACCGGGTGCTGTCGTCAACGCCTCTGAGCAGAGAAAGTGCGCGTTCATGGCGAAGTGCGCGGGCTGGCGGACGTAGCCCGCCATCATCGCGATAATCGCCGCGCGTCCCTGATGACGCCCCAAGCGCGTGGCGTAGGGTTCGCCTACCCCTTCCCAACAAGCATCGATGGAGAACAGCGCACCAATGGCCTGCACCGTATCGAGTGAATCCAGCCTGTCGCACAGGTGCATGTAGTTGCTGATGCATACCCGCGCGGCCTGCTGGTCTTCGAGCTGCTGGAGGCGCAGCGCATCCTGAGAGGTCATCATCTGCTCCCTTAGCCCTGGATAATCAGCTCGCGACCGACGCGGGCTTCAATTTTGCAGTACTTCCACAGCTTGCTGCCGCTGTCGCCGACCGGCGTGGTGCGGAACAGGTTGCAGACTGCCGCGACGTTTTCCAGCGCCTGGGCGTCCGCCAGCACGTAGGTGGTCCACGGTGCGGTGGTAGACGGGCCGACCATCAGCTGGTCGTCGTCCATGTTGCCGATAACCGTGATCCCCGGGGTCTCTTCCATCCCTTTCATCATCACGCCAAAGGCGGCCCATACCTGTTTGGCTTCAGCCGCGCTGGCATCGAAAAAGTTCTGGTTCACGCCGATGCAAAACAGCACGCGCAGTTGGGTTGATTGGCTCATTAGTTGCTCCTTAGGTTAAAAATCACAGGTAACCGGGCATCGGTTTACCGCCGAAAAAGACCGTACCGGCATTGAGGTACGAGAGGTCGCCCATAAAGGCATGTTGGGTAATCACCATCGTGTCGCGGACGTAGCGCTGCAGCGGGCTGGTCATGGTGACGCCGCCCATGCCGCTCAGCGCCAGTGCCTGACGTGCCACTTCAGCGGCGACGCGGGTCACGTGGGTTGAGGAAAGTCGTAAGGCGTTGATCTGCGCGCACTCCGCGTCATCGCCTCTGAGCAACTGCTGCCAGACGTCGTCGATGGCGTCATAGAACCAGGCGCGGGCGGAACGCAGATCGGCCTCGCAGCGGGCAATTTGCATCTGTGCCTGCGGGCGGTCGGCCAGACGCGGCGCGCCGGTGACCGACTGCTGACGATGGGCAATGGCGTAAATTTCGTTGAGCGCCGCGCGGGCCACGCCGAGCGCCACCACCGAGAGCACCTGGGTTGCCAGAGAGAGCACCGGGTAGCGGTACAGCGGCCCTTCGAGGTTCAGCGCGCCGCCGCGAATAAAGGTCCACTCCTGCGGCACAAAAACGTCATCCACCAGCAGGTCGTGGCTGCCGGTTCCGGCAAGGCCGACGGTGTCCCATACCGGATCAATCTGCACGCTGGCGCGAGGCAGTACCGCCATGCGCGGCAGCGCCTGGTCGCCATCGGGCTGAATGCCTACCCCCAGCACCGATGCCCCCATGCTGCCGCTGGCAAAGCTCCAGCGCCCGCTGACCCGGTAGCCGCCGTCAGCCTGACGCGCTTTTTGCGTCGGGAAGATCCCGCCCGCAAAGACCACGTCCGGGCCATCGCGATAAAGATCTTTTAACGTTTCCACCGGCAGCGCACCGAGGTAGAACGGGCTCATACCGAAGCTGGCCACCCAGCCTGCGGAACCGTCTGCGGTGGCAATCTGCTCAATCAGTTCGCAAAACTGTGCCGGAGTGCACTCGTCGCCACCGTAGATTTTTGGCACCAGCGCGCGATAGACGCCCGCCTGTTTAAAACCGGTAATGATGTCGTCAGAAATATGACGTTGATGCTCAAAATCAGTGCTGCGTGCGCTCACTTCACTCAGCAGCGGAACCAGCGATTCACGGACCTGGACGGTAGACATAGCTTTCTCCAGAAATTGATAGGCAGCCGTTCGCCGGGCGAACGAGGCCGCAATGAGTCGAACTCACTGAGTCATCAGGGAAAAGGTAAAGCGAGTGAGGTTAGCGGCGCGTTCGAGCCGCGAGCCACTCGGCGGCCTGCACCAGCAGCCCTTCAGCACCTTTGCGGGCCACCAATTGCAGCGCAATCGGTCGACCATCAAGCGTGCCTGCAGGCAGCGTGAGCGCCGGGTGTCCGCTGAGGTTAAACGGCCTCACCAGCCGGGTCAGGTTGACCACGCTGAGCGGATCGTTCGCCTCGGTAAGCGTTGGCGGCAGCTCCGGCAAGGTGGCCAGCGCCAGCAGCGGTGTGTCGGCAAGCAGCGCATCGACATCGTCGCTAAAGCGGCGGCGTACCTGCTCTGCCTGGGACAGTGCTTCGGCGGTGACCAACCCGCCAGCGCGAATGCGGGTAGCAACGTCCTGGGAGACGGACTCCTCTATCAGCAGCGGGCTAAAGGCCTGCCAGTTTTCATGGCTGATAATGGCGACGCCCGCGAGATGGGCATCAACAAGCGTTGGCAGTTCACCCTGCGCGGACTGCACGCCCGCTTCGGCAAGAAAGCACAGCAGCGCGGCATCGATTTCCGGCAGCGCCGCCGGGATAAAGGTGATGGCTGGCAGCGCGTCCAGCGGGGATTCGACGGCAATGTGCAGGCGGTTCAGCGCCTGACGAAGGGTATGTGTGTCGCGGGTAAACAGGCCCACGCTGTCCAGCGAACTAGCGGCAGGCATCACGCCCTGACGGCTCAGCACGCCGTAGCCCGGTTTCAGGCCGAAGATCCCGCAGCAGGCCGCCGGCATGCGTACCGAACCGCCGGTGTCGGTGCCGAGGGAAAAATCGACCTCGCCCGCCGCCACCACGGTAGCCGAACCGCTGGAGGAACCGCCGGGGATCAGCGACGGAAAGCGCGGATTCACTGGCGTGCCGCTCCAGGGATTAATGCCGGTGACGCCAAACGCCAGTTCGTGCAGCGTGGTTTTCCCCGCCAGAACGCAGGCGTTAGCCAGCAGGGTGGCGACGACGCTTGCATGCTGGGCGGCAACCGGCGTATCAGCCAGCGCCGGACAACCCGCCTGGGTGCGGAATCCCGCCACGTCCAGCGTGTCTTTGACGGCAAAACTCAGGTCGCCCTCACCGAGGGTGAACCGTTCGATAAACCCATTGCTTTCACAAACTGGCTGCATGATTAACACCTTAACCAGAAAAAATGAATCATATTCAGGCGCGCAGTCGATGCTGCTTTTTTGCCCTGTCCGATAGTTAATCACTATGGAATATTTAGATGAAAATTCAAGTAAATTTTCACGTTAAATTTACCATGATATAACAATTCATTAACCTTTTAATTGACAGGGTTACTCATGCAGCCTGATGAATTACATAGCAAATTTCGGCATAAGGGAGGGCGTTACCGCTGAAGTGTTCTTCAGCGGTGGTCGTCATAAAAGGGTTTATTTACAGCGAGTTATGATATTTTTCTACACCAGTCACAATTTTGTCATTGTGCCGTGTGGCGGGCTACAGCTCGTTAAGATTATCCAGCACTTTTGACAGCGTCAGGTTCATTTTCTCTACCTGACTGGCGCTTATCCCCTTAAAGCCTTTGTCAAAAATCTTGCCCACCAGCGGCATCGCTTCCGCCACCTTCTGCTGGCCAGTTTCCGTGAGCATCACCACCGTCACGCGGGCGTCATGGACGCTGTTAGCGGTCGTGACCAGCCCATCCTCGCGCAGGCGACCAACGATTTTGGTTACCGTCGGCATTTTCGCCAGCGCGTATTCGGAGATTTGCGAAATACTCGCTTCTCCGTACTGGTGAGTGATCATCAGCACGCGAAAGCGGGAAACATCCAGGCCAATCTTTTTCAGGGCGACCTCTACGGTTTGGGTGTAACGCGCATAGACGTTAACAATCCAGTAGAACGGAAACTCTTCGCGATGAAAGACGGCGTCTTCCGATACTTTTTTTATATAACCCATGCGTTTCCTTACCCCAAAAAACTTCAGATTTTATGATTATACGCTTTGTCTTTCCGCCCGTCCTGACCCCTTTTTGCCGCAAACCACAATGACGCGTCAATGAAAGCGACGCAGATCTCATTATGATTCACAAATGCCACACACATAACAATTACGTATCATTTTGCACACGGAAAATTGACATCTTCAGCGGCTATTTTCTATACGTTAGCAGCCTGCACGGCACCCATACTAATAATCACAATGTGGAGCTTTTCATGAACGATAGCCCTTCTCTGGGACACAAACGCGACGGGGAGCTTGCCACTCCGCCCCCGGCGCAGCAGCCGCTGAACCCGCGTCAGCAGGCGGTTATCAATAAGCTTTTCCGTCGGTTAATCGTGTTTTTATTCGTGCTGTTTGTCTTTTCTTACCTCGACCGCATTAACATCGGCTTTGCCGGCCTGACCATGGGCAAAGACCTGGGACTCACCAGCACCATGTTTGGTCTGGCGACGACGCTGTTTTACGTGATGTACGTGGTGTGCGGTATTCCCAGCAACGTGATGCTGACCATCGTTGGCGCTCGCCGCTGGATTGCCGTCCTGATGATTGTCTGGGGCATCGCCTCGACCGCGACCCTATTCGCCACCGGGCCAAATAGCCTGTATGCGCTGCGTATGCTGGTCGGGATCGCCGAAGCGGGCTTCCTGCCCGGCCTGCTCTACTACTTAACCTATTGGTTCCCGGCGCATTATCGCGCCCGCGCCAACGCCCTGTTTATGATTGCCATGCCGGTGACGATGGCGCTGGGGTCGCTGGCCTCCGGCTATATTCTCAACATGGACGGCATGTTGAATCTCAAGGGCTGGCAGTGGTTGTTCCTGCTGGAAGGCTTCCCGTCGGTGCTGCTCGGTCTGGTGGTCTGGTTCTGGCTTGATGATAGCCCGTCGAAGGCGAAATGGCTGACCGACGACGATAAAGCCTGCCTCGAGGAGATGATGGAGGCCGACCGCCAAAGCGCGCTGCAAACACAAAGCGCGATTCAGGCCGCGTCGGTGGGGCAAAAGAGCGTGATGCGCGAGCTGATGACGCCCACCATCATGCTCTACACGCTGGCCTACTTTTGCCTGACCAATACGCTCAGTGCGCTAAGCGTCTGGACGCCGTTGATTCTGCGTAGCTTTAACGCCGAAAGCAGCAACGTCACCATTGGCCTGCTTAGCGCCATTCCTCAGGTCTGTACCATTGTCGGGATGGTCTGGTGGAGCAAGCGTTCTGACCGCCATAACGAACGTAAACTGCATACCCTGCTGCCGTATCTGTTCGCCGCCGCAGGCTGGGTGCTGACCGCCACCAGCCCTTACCCACCGCTGCAGTTTACCGGCATTGTGATGGCGTCGATGGGGGCGTTTGCCGCGATGGTGATTTTCTGGACCACGCCGGACAGAGCGCTGTCGCTGCGCGCTCGTGCGCTGGGTATTGCGGTGATTAACGGCACCGGGATGACCGGCGCGGCGCTGGGGCCACTGCTGATGGGGCTGATGAAGGACGTGACCGGCAGCTTTAACGCGGGGATCTATATGGTCGCCGGGTTCCTGGTGCTGGGCGCGGTGATTATCGCGTTTATTCCGATGAAGGCGACGCAGCGGCAGTCCGATACGGTCGGTGCCGCCCCGGAGTCGGCGTAAACGCCTCGTCCGGGCTACCCGAAATCATCACGTAGCCCGGCCGAGCAAAGCGGCAACGAGGTAATGTAGCCCGGCCGAGCGAAGCGACGCCGGGACAGGCTCGTCCAGATCAGAAGGTGTAGCTCGCCCCTACCTGTACCGTCCGGTCACGACCTATCCAGCAGTTGGTGCTGTCATAGCAGGTCAACGTCTCTTTGTTGGTCAGGTTTTGCGCGCTGGCCTTGAGCATCAGCCCTGCCAGGCTGCTGTCCACCGCCGACATATCGTAAGACACCGACATATCATACTGCGTGGTGCCACCCAGCTTGCCCGCGGTGTTATCCGGTGCAATCTCCATCGGCCCGGTGTAGCGCAACCCGGCCCCTATCGTCAGCCCGCGTACCGCGCTCTGATCGAAGGTGTAATCGCCCCACAGGTTAAAGGCGTTTTCCGGTACCTGCGTTGGGCGTTTACCCTGATAGGTTTCATCTTCGGTGTTAATGGCGTGCGTGTAGGCGTAGTTGGCGATCAGGTTGATGTTATCGGTTGGTCGGCTAACCGCCGACAGCTCTGCCCCTTTCGACTCAATCTCCCCGGTCTGATGGTAGTTCCAGCTCGGATCCAGACTCAGAACGTTTTTCTGCTTGATGTTAAACACCGAGGCGGTGAAGGTGGTGGCATAGTCGGCCAGCAGATACTTCACGCCCCCCTCAACCTGCTTACTGGTGGTGGGTTTCACCTGATCGGCCGTCAGGTTACGCGCCGGTGATACCGGCTTAAACCCTTCTGAATAGCTGATGAACGGCGAAAGACCGTTATCAAAGGCGTACAGCGCCCCCAGACGTTTGGTGACCCTATCCTGAGAAATCCACGTCTTCTGGTCGTCGTTCAGGTAATCGGTGGTGGCCGACTGGTACTGGTCATAGCGCAGGCTGGCGAGCAGGTTCAGGCCGCCAAACTCAACCTGATCCTGAAGGTAGTACCCTTTTTGGTTGTAGGAGAGACGGTTTTTCTGTGCCGTGTAAAGCCCCAGCGCGTCTTCATTGACCTGGCCGAAATCCGGATTGCGCATATCAATATCCGGCGACGTGGTCGCATAGCGATAGTGGTAGTGCGAATTCAGCTTCTGGTAGTCAAACCCGGCCAACAGATGGTGCTGCCAGTCACCAAAGGCGAAGGTGCGCGTGACCTGGTTATCGATATTGAAGCTATGGAGGTCTTCATCCGTGGTGTAGGCGAAACGATTTAACGCATAAACGGGATTCCCCGTATTCCCCGTCGAGTAGATGCTGTTCTGGTGGCTGTCGATGTCGAAGTAGCGCGCCTTCTGCGCAATGCCCCAGCCGCTATCAAACTCATGCTCAAAGCTGTAGCCCACCATCCACTGCCGTTGCTTAAATCCGCTCCATTTATCGCCCGCATAATCGCGCTTACCGGCATAGCTTGAGCGCAGATAAGAGAGCGGCAGCGGGTTAGACGGCGTCAGGCTTGGGGTGTTCTGCGCCAACGCGTCAATGGTCAACCGGGTTTTATCGCTCGGCTGCCAGGTGACGCTCGGCGCGACCAAATAATCCTCAGTGCGGGTGGTGTGCGGCTGATCGTCGCCCTCCGTCGCTTTCCCCAGCAGGCGATAGCTCCAGTCGCTGTCGGCAATACGCCCGGTAGAATCGAGATACCCCTCTTTCAGATTACGAGTGCCAGTATTAAAGCCGACCTCGGTGCGCGGCGTGGTCTGCGGCTTTTTGCCCTGAATATTGACCAGCCCGCCCGGCGAGCCGTTGCCATACAGCACGGAGGATGGCCCTTTGAGAATATCCACGCTCTCAACCAGCAGCGGGTCGATGCGCGCTTTGGTATTGCCGGTGACGTTATAAGGCAGCTGCAGGCCATTATAGAACTCGTTATCCACGGTGAAACCACGAATTTTGTATTCGCTCATGTAGGTGGTGCTACCGCGAGATTCCGTCGATACGCCCGGTGCATAGCGCAGAATTTCGTTAACCGACGTCGCGTGCCGCTCGCTGATTTCATGCTGGCTGATGGTGTTGATCACCTGCGGCGTTTTGCTCTCTGCCACCGCAGATTTGGTGGCGCTATTGGTCCAGGCCGGGAGTTCACTACTCTCGCCTGAGCCCGTAACGACCATCGTGGTTTCATTTTTATCAGCCCAGGCTGATGTGGAAAGGGCAACGGCAATCATCCCTGACAGCGTACAACGACGAAAAACGGTTCTTTTCATTTTATAGACGAACTCAATTCAAACAAAGAACGATAATTATTATCATTTGTGTTTGTAGTTCAACATAAAAATGAAGACAGCGACGAAATGGGGGACAACGCGGGGGATAAAACGAAGAACGGCCCCTTGCGGGGCCGTTGAGAGACATGATTATTCGCGGCGAATCAGGCGGAAAACCCCCAGCACAACGATGGCACCGACGACGGCAACCAGGAAGCTGTGCAGGTTAAAACCGGTGACACTGCCGCCGAGGCCAAACGTGGTCGCTAACCAGCCGCCCACCACCGCACCGACTATCCCCAGGATGCAGGTGAGGATGAATCCGCCCCCATCACGCCCCGGCATAATCAGTTTGGCAATAACACCGGCAATCAGACCAAAAATAATCCAGGTAATAATACCCATTTTTCCCACCTCTTCAGTTCCATTAAACAGCCATAAAAGCGCCGACATTCTGCGCCGCTAATACTTCAAGTATAGGTAATTGTTCTTAAAAAACCTGGCAAGGCGATGATATTTTATACGGATAAATACGAATATTGACGTAAGCACTGTCTTAAGTGCTTTGGGCAGCCAAAAGCTGCGAAGATGTTAATTTTTTTCATTTGGGCGCTGAAGTTATATTTTCGTAAGCCGATAAAACATAAAGCCTCTGCCATTCAGGAGCCATTCCAGGTGAGTGAGCACAACACACAGTTTTTAAAGCAAAACCCATTAGCCGTGTTAAGCGTTCTGCGCGATCTTCAGCAGGCTAACGCCGCGCTGCGCGTTAGCTGGTCGTCCCACCAGTTTATTAGTCGTATTCTTGATGTCAGCCAGCAGCGTCTGGTTATCGATTTCGGTAGCCGTGATGAGGACAACGTCGCGGCCCGCTCGGCCAAAAACATTACCATGGTTGCCGAAACCAACGGCGCAAAAATAGAGTTTACGGTGCCGCAGATGCAGGTGGAGGATTATCAAAGCCTGCCCGCGTTCGTGATGCCCACCCCGCCGACGGTCTGGTTTATTCAGCGTCGCGAATTTTTCCGTATTCCCGCGCCGCTGCATCCGCCCTATTTTGGTAAAGCCACGCTGCCGGATAAGAGCACGCTGCGCTTTCGTCTGTTCGATCTGTCGCTTGGCGGCATGGGCGCACTGCTGGATGCACCACCGCCGGACGGCTTGATTTCCGGAATGGAACTCAAAGAGATCGAGCTGGATATGGCGCAGTGGGGGCGTTTTCGTTTTGATGCGCAGCTGCTGGCAATCAGCGAACGCAAGGTGGTGGACAGCAAGAATGAAACTATCGTCACGCCGCGCTTAAGCTTCCGTTTTCTGCATATGAATCCGGTGCTTGAGCGCTCGCTCCAGCGCATTATCTTTTCGCTGGAGCGTGAAGCGCGCGAACGGGCGAATAACGTCCGTTAATTACATCGCATCCATCGCTTTCTGAACTTTCCAGATATAGCGTGGCGCCTGCGGTGCTGGGTGATTCTTCACCACGTGGTCGAAGAATTCGTCCTTATCCATGTCGTTAATTTCCGCAATGGCCTTTTTACGGTCCGATGAGAAGGTGCGCAGCAGCGCACCTGCACCGTTAGCATAGGATACCACCAGCGCGTACTGCATCACTTCCGGGTCGGTGATCCCGGCAAGCGAACCGTGTTCCAGAATGCTCAGATAAGCGGCGCCCATCGAGATATTACGTTCCGGGTTTTTCAGCTCGCTGGTCGACGGCTGTCCGCTCCAGCCCATGTAGCGATAGACGTCCAGACCCGAGGTGGAGGCTTTCAGCTGCATCAGACCCACCGCGTTCGATTTACTGACAAGCGACGGGTTACCGCCGGACTCTACGGCGATAATCGCGGTTATCAGGCGTGGGCTTACGCCCCAGGCCGCACCGGCTTTTTCGCTGATAGGCATCCACTGCATTGCTCGTTTCACCGGCACTTCGGGATTCCAGGGCGGGTTACGGTAATCCGATTTAGAACTGCACCCTGCAAGTAATACAATTAAAAAAGCAAACCATCTCAATTTCACGCATCTATCCTTTTAGCTGAACTGTGCCGCCGTTAATGACAACCATGGGCTCAGGCGGCATGATACTCGTTTCACTATCAGCAAGGAAATGCCATGTCTCAGTTTCATCTCGTCGCCCCTTCCGGTTATTGCATCAATCAGTCTGCCGCGCAGTGCGGGGTTAAGCGATTAGAAGAGGCCGGGCATCAGGTGGAAAATCAGCAGGTTATCGCCCGCCGCGACCGCCGTTTTGCCGGGGTGGAGGCTGAGCGCCTGCACGATATCAACGCGCTGGCGACCCTTAAGGGTAAGAACCGTATCGTCATGCCGGTGCGCGGCGGCTATGGCGCTAGCCGCCTGCTGGACAGCATTGACTGGCAGGCGCTGGTTGCCCGTCAGCAGCAGGATCCGCTGCTGATCTGCGGCCACAGCGATTTCACCGCCATTCAGTTTGGCCTGCTGGCCGCTGGCAACGTCATCACCTTTAGCGGCCCGATGCTGGCGGGAAACTTCGGCGCGGAAACGCTGAACGACTTTACCGAACAGCACTTCTGGAAGGCACTGCGCCAACCGACCTATAGCGTGGAATGGCAGGGAGATGGCCCCGACTGCGAAGCGGCGGGCACGCTGTGGGGCGGCAACCTGGCGATGATCGCCTCGCTTATCGGCACGCCGTGGATGCCGGAAATTCGCGACGGCATTCTGGTGCTTGAGGATATTAATGAACACCCGTTCCGCGTTGAACGTATGCTGTTACAGCTGCTGTACGCTGGGATCCTGCCACGCCAGCGCGCGATTGTGCTGGGCAGCTTTACCGGTGCTAACCCGAACGATTACGATGCCGGGTACTCGCTTGAATCGATGTACGACTATCTGCGCTCACGCCTGTCGATTCCGGTCATCAGCGGCCTCGACTTTGGCCATGAGCAACGGACGGTGACGCTGGCCCTCGGCGCGCAGGCGCAACTTTGCCACGCCGCCGGGCAATCCCGACTCACCCTCACCGGACATCCGGTATTAGCTGAATAAAAAACAATAATCACCCTTTATTAATCCACTGTTCACGCCGCAATTATGGTAACGTTTTGTAACTAGCTTGTACGTTATCGGGGAGTGCGTGAACATTGGACGCCACGGCAGTCATTAGTCTCTTTATTTTGGGTTCAGTCTTAGTAACCTGCAGTATTCTCTTAAGCTCATTTTCTTCCCGTCTCGGTATCCCTATTCTGGTTATCTTCTTAGCCATCGGCATGCTGGCGGGCGTTGACGGCATCGGCGGCATCCCCTTCGATAACTACCCTTTCGCCTATATGGTCAGTAACCTGGCGCTGGCGGTGATCCTGCTTGACGGCGGGATGCGCACCCAGGCCAGCTCCTTTCGCGTTGCCTTAGGCCCGGCGCTGTCGCTGGCGACCGTCGGGGTGCTGATCACCTCCGGGCTGACCGGGATGATGGCGGCGTGGCTGTTCAAGCTCGATATAATGGAAGGGATGCTGATCGGCGCGATTGTCGGCTCAACCGATGCGGCGGCGGTGTTTTCACTGCTCGGCGGCAAAGGGCTGAACGAACGCGTAGGTTCAACCCTTGAGATCGAGTCCGGCAGTAACGACCCGATGGCGGTGTTTCTGACCATTACGCTTATCGAGATGATCCAGCAGCACGAAAGCGGGCTGAGCTGGATGTTCCTGGTGCACATTATTCAACAGTTCGGCCTCGGTATTCTGATTGGCGGCGCTGGCGGCTATCTGCTGTTGCAGATGATCAACCGCATCGCCCTGCCCGCCGGGCTCTATCCGCTACTGGCGCTCAGCGGCGGGATCATGATTTTCGCCGTCACCACCTCGCTTGACGGCAGCGGTATTCTGGCGGTCTACCTGTGCGGCTTCCTGCTCGGTAACCGGCCAATTCGCAACCGCTTCGGCATTCTGCAAAACTTCGATGGCCTGGCATGGCTAGCGCAAATCGCCATGTTCCTGGTGCTGGGGCTGCTGGTAACGCCGTCCGATCTGCTGCCGATCGCCATTCCGGCGCTGCTGCTCTCTATCTGGATGATTTTTATCGCCCGTCCGCTGTCGGTATTCGCCGGGCTGCTGCCGTTCCGCGGTTTTAATTTGCGCGAGCGCACGTTTATCAGTTGGGTTGGTCTGCGCGGCGCGGTGCCGATCATTTTGGCCGTTTTCCCGATGATGGCTGGGCTTGAGAACGCGCGTCTGTTCTTTAACGTCGCCTTCTTCGTGGTGCTGGTATCGTTGCTCTTACAGGGTACCTCGCTCTCCTGGGCGGCGAAAAAAGCCAAAGTGGTGGTGCCACCGGTTGGCTGGCCTATCTCGCGCGTCGGGCTGGATATCCACCCGGAAAATCCGTGGGAGCAGTTTGTCTATCAGCTGAGCGCCGAGAAATGGTGCGTCGGCGCCGCGCTGCGCGACCTGCATATGCCGCCGGAAACGCGGATCGCTGCGCTGTTCCGCGATAATGTGCTGCTGCACCCAACCGGCAGTACCCGACTGCGGGAAAACGATATTCTGTGCGTCATTGGCCGCGAACGAGACCTGCCGTCGCTCGGTAAAATGTTCAGCCAGTCACCGCCGGTCGCGCTGGATCAAAGTTTCTTCGGCGACTTTATTCTTGAAGCCGGGGCGAAGTTCGCCGACGTGGCCATGATTTATGGTCTCGACGGTGGTGAAGAGTTCCGCGATAACCAGCAGTCACTGGGGGATATCGTCGAGCATCTGCTGGGGGCAGCACCGGTCGTGGGTGACCAGGTGGAGTTTGCCGGTATGGTGTGGACGGTAGCGGAGAAAGAGGAAAATCAGGTGCTGAAGGTTGGCGTGCGGGTAGCTGAGGAAGAATCGGAGTAGTGTGTTATTGCCGGATGGCGCTGCGCTTATCCGGCCTACAATAACAATGCCGAACCTGTAGGCCCGGTAAGCGTAGCGCCACCGGGCAATCTTACAAAAGTTACACTGTCACAACAGGCACACGCGGCGCCAGAGCGCACATCAGCTCGTAACCGACGGTGCCCGCGCTGGCGGCCACTTCATCAATCTTAATCTCCTGCCCCCACAGCTCCACCGCCGTACCAATTCCCGCCTGCGGACACGGCGTTAAATCCACCGCCAGCATATCCATCGAGATAGCCCCGACGGTGCCGGTTCGGATACCGTCCACCAGCACCGGCGTGCCGTTGGCGGCAATGCGCGGATAGCCGTCGGCATAACCACAGGCCACGATACCGATACGTTGCTCCTCTTTGGCGCGGTAGCGGCTGCCGTAACCGACGGCATCGCCCGGCTTCAGAGTCTGAATACCAATAATCTGGCTGCTGAGGCTCATCACCGGCTTCAGCCCGGTATTGGCAATATCCTGCCACTGCCCGGACGGCGAAGCACCGTAGAGCACAATGCCCGGCCGCACCCAATCAAAGTGGGTCTCAGGGTGCCAGAGCGTTGCCGCCGAGTTGGCGAGCGAGCGCGGGCACTCCAGCCCTTCAGCGGCCTGTTCGATACGCAGCATCGGCTCCGCCACGCCGTCGGTCAGTTCCGACTGGGCAAAGTGCGACATCAGCGTTATGGTGCTAACGTTGCTAATACCCCGTAGCTGCTGCCACACGGTGTGGATGCGCTCCGGCGCAAAACCGAGGCGGTTCATGCCGCTGTTCACCTTGAGATAGACATCAATCGGCGCATGCAGACGCGCGTTCTGTAACGCCTTAATCTGCCAGTTGCTGTGTACGCTGGTGGTCAGGCGGTACTTATCAAACAGCTCCAGCTCATCGGCATGGAAGAAACCTTCCAGCAGCAGAATCGGCCCTTTCCAGCCGCGTTCGCGCAGCAAAATGGCCTCTTCAAGGTTGAGCATCGCAAAGCCGTCGGTTTCCCGCAGCGCATTCCAGATGCGATCCAATCCGTGGCCGTAGGCGTTAGCTTTCACCACCGACCAGACGCGAGCACCGCCCGCCGCCCGGCGGACAATGCCCAGATTCTGCTTCAGCGCCTGCAAATCAATCGTGGCGAGCACGGGACGTGACATGCGTTCTCCTTATTGGTGTGCGCCATGCAAATGCTGAGGATGTGCCGGGGTAAAGCCCGGCGAATAGCGTGCAACGCTAAGATCATCATAGGGGATAGCCGGCATTCGGCCAGACATTAAATCACTCAACAACTGACCGGAGCCGCAGGACATGGTCCAGCCCAGCGTGCCGTGACCGGTATTGAGCCACAGATTTTTAAACGCGGTTTTGCCCACCACCGGCGTGCCGTCTGGGGTCATTGGACGCAGGCCGGTCCAGAAGGTGGCCTCTTCGATTTTACCGCCGCGCGGGAAGAGATCCCCCACCACCATCTCCAGCGTCTCGCGGCGCGGTTGCAGCAGTTCGGTATTAAAGCCGACGATCTCCGCCATGCCGCCGACGCGGATACGGTTATCAAAGCGGGTAATGGCGATTTTGTAGGTTTCGTCGAGGATGGTCGACACCGGCGCACCGCTCTCCTCGACGATAGGGATGGTCAGCGAGTAGCCCTTTAACGGGTAAACCGGAATATCCACCAGCCCTTTCAGCATCGCGGTTGAATAGGAACCGAAGGCCATGACGTAGGCATCGGCTTTCACCAGTTCGTCACCGCACTTCACGCCAACGATGCGATCGCCTTCCTGAATCAGGCTGTCGACCGGGGTATTAAAGCGGAACGTCACGCCTGCCTGTTCGGCCATTTTCGCCAGTCGCTGGGTGAAGAGCTGACAGTCGCCGGTTTCATCGTTCGGCAGACGCAGGCCGCCGGTCAGTTTGTGGGCCACTTCCGCCAGTGCCGGTTCGACTTCCGCCAGGCGTGAAGCTTCGAGCAACTGATACGGGACGCCCGCATCTTCCAGCACTGCGATATCGCGGGTGGCGTTTTCATACTGTTGTTCGGTACGGAAAAGCTGCAGCGTGCCGCCCTGTCGCCCTTCATAGGCAATACCGGTGGTTTCACGCAGCGTTTTCAGGCAGTCACGGCTGTACTCGGCCAGCCGCACCATCCGCCCTTTGTTTTCCATGTAGTGGCGGGTGTCGCAGTTACGCAGCATCTGCCACATCCACTTCAGCTGGAAGCCGGTGCCGTCCAGACGGATCGCCAGCGGCGCGTGGCGCTGGAACATCCATTTAATCGCCTTCAGCGGCACCCCGGGTGCCGCCCACGGCGCCGCGTAGCCCGGTGAAATTTGCCCCGCGTTGGCCGCGCTGGTTTCCAGCGCCGGACCGGCTTCCCTGTCGATCACCGTAACCTGATGCCCCGCCTGACTTAAATACCAGGCGCTGGTTACGCCAACCACGCCACTTCCCAGTATGACAATGTGCATAGCCACTCCAGAATGAGTAAAAGAACAATCATCTAATTACAAATTGATAACCCAGATGAAAATATTATTCAACATATGCTTTTTTTATGGTGACTTACCTCACAGAGTGCCCACCATGCGGGGTAACGGAGAATTTGATATCTCCTGCTACCCTCTATTTTTTGTCAGCATAAAACTCTGCAAATATGAAAAATAAGCGCTATCAAAATGAATAAATCATGAAGAAAAGAAATGGCGCTTGTTACAGAATTTCTGCGGTGTTCTATTCTTGAAGAGAGGCTCTCCAGACAGAGAGAGTCGCCAACAATGAGGGCGCGCTAATGGCTACGATTGACTCGATGAATAAGGACACCACTCGTCTGAGCGATGGACCCGATTGGACGTTTCCGCTGCTCGAAACCTACCTGGCGGAGATCGACCGGGTGGCGAAGCTGTACCGGTTAGACACCTACCCGCATCAGATTGAAGTCATCACCTCCGAGCAGATGATGGATGCGTACTCCAGCGTCGGGATGCCGATTAACTACACGCACTGGTCCTTTGGCAAAAAATTTATTGAGACCGAGCGCGGCTATAAGCATGGGCAGCAGGGACTGGCCTACGAGATTGTGATCAACTCCAACCCGTGTATCGCCTACCTGATGGAAGAGAACACCGTCACCATGCAGGCGCTGGTGATGGCGCACGCCTGCTACGGCCACAACTCCTTCTTTAAAAACAACTATCTGTTCCGTAGCTGGACCGATGCCAGCTCCATCGTCGACTACCTGCTGTTCGCCCGCAAATACATTGCCGACTGCGAAGAGCGCTATGGCGTGGACGAGGTAGAGCGCCTGCTCGATTCCTGTCACGCACTGATGAACTACGGGGTAGACCGCTACAAACGGCCATCGAAGATTTCCATGCAGGAAGAGAAAGCGCGGCAGAAGAGCCGTGAAGAGTACCTGCAAAGCCAGGTGAATATGCTGTGGCGCACCCTGCCGAAGCGCGATGAAGAGAAAGCCGTCGAGTCGGCGCACCGCTATCCGTCTGAGCCGCAGGAAAACCTGCTCTACTTTATGGAGAAGAACGCGCCGCTGCTGGAGTCGTGGCAGCGTGAAATCCTGCGCATTGTGCGCAAGGTCAGCCAGTATTTTTATCCGCAGAAGCAGACCCAGGTGATGAACGAAGGCTGGGCGACCTTCTGGCACTACACCATCCTCAACCATCTGTATGATGAGGGGAAAGTGACCGAGCGCTTTATGCTCGAATTCCTGCACAGCCACACCAACGTGGTGTATCAGCCGCCGTACAACAGTCCGTGGTATAGCGGCATTAACCCGTATGCGCTGGGCTTCGCCATGTTCCAGGATATTAAGCGTATCTGTCAGAACCCAACGGATGAAGACAAGTATTGGTTCCCGGACATCGCAGGCTCGGACTGGCTCACGACCCTGCACTTCGCGATGCGTGATTTTAAAGACGAGAGCTTTATCAGCCAGTTCCTGTCACCGAAAATCATGCGTGATTTCCGCCTGTTCACGGTGTTGGATGACGATCGTAATAACTATCTGGAGATTTCGGCAATTCATAACGAGGAGGGGTATCGGGAGATTCGTTCGCAGCTTTCATCCCAGTACAACCTCAGCAATCTGGAGCCGAATATTCAGGTGTGGAACGTGGATTTGCGCGGCGACCGCTCGCTGACGCTACGCTATGTGCCGCATAATCGTGCACCGCTGGATAAAGGGCGTCGTGAGGTGCTCAAGCATGTGCATCGTTTGTGGGGGTTTGATGTGCATCTGGAGCAGCAGAATGCAGACGGCAGCGTGGAGTTGCTGGAGCGCTGCCCACCGCGACCAAATGCGCTGTAACCTGGCATCGTAGCCCGGACGAGGTGCAAAGCACCGACTCCGGGGCTGCCTTCCCTTTCTGTTGTAGGCCGGATAAGCGAAGCGCCATCCGGCCTACAGGGAACGAAACTAGCGGCTATGGATAGCCAAATCCCCCGGCAACGTCTTCTGCATCCGATGCCAGATCTCACCGCTATCATGACCGTAACGACGCACCGTTTCATACACCTTATCGTGCGCGCCTTCTTCACACAGCTTCGCCAGCTCGTGATAGAAACCAAGCGCCAGGCTACGTGCTTCCGGGCTTGAGAAATAATGACGACCAAGACGGGTGTACAGACCTTTCATGCCGTTGAGGATCAGCCCATAAATAGGGTTGCCGGAAGCAAACGCCAGACCACGGAACACACCGTAATCCAGCTCAGCAAACGCATCGGCGTAATCTTCCACTTCGCGCGTTTTCGCGAGCACTTCCAGCGCTTTTTCCGGGTGCTGACGGAAAGCGGTGCGGATGTAAATGGTCGCGATATTGGTGCGCACGGACAGCAGATTATCAATCAACTGCGGTACGCTGTCGTGATCGAGGCGCGCCAGCGTTTCCAGAATATTGAGGCCAGACGTTTCCCAGAAATTATTCACTTTCGTCGGCTTGCCGTGCTGAATGGTTAACCATCCATCGCGCGCCAGACGCTGCAACACTTCACGTAAGGTCGTGCGGGTCACACCAATTAATTCCGAGAGTTCACGTTCAGCGGGAAGAATAGACCCTGGAGGGAAGCGATTATTCCAGATACTTTCAACAATATACTCTTCAGCGAAACCCGCCGGGCTTTGCGCCTTAATGACCATAATAAGAATTCCATTACACAGCGTTGCAATTACACTCATCATACCAGAGGCGTCATAGGGCAGATAGCGGGGCCAATGAATTAAAAAGGGATCGCCGTTTCATTTTTCACATTTCTTTTTTACTCAGGAAAATGCTTATCCGGGCACATTTCTGGCAGTGCCGTTGATTTAATGGTAAAAAATGACATCTTTTCAGGAGGAAGACGGTAGTCATGGAAATCTCTTATGGTCGTGCGCTGTGGCGCAACTTTCTTGGTCAGTCACCGGACTGGTACAAGCTGCTGCTGATTATTTTCTTAATCATCAATCCGCTGGTGTTTTTAATTCATCCCTTTGTCGCCGGATGGCTATTGGTCGTGGAGTTTATCTTCACCCTGGCGATGGCGCTGAAGTGCTATCCGCTGATTCCTGGCGGGCTGCTGGCGATTGAGTCGGTGTTTATCGGCATGACCTCTGCCGACCACGTCCGCGATGAGATAGCCGCCAACCTCGAAGTGCTGCTGCTGCTGATCTTTATGGTCGCTGGCATCTACTTTATGAAGCAGCTTCTGCTATTTATCTTCACCCGCCTTCTGCTCACCATTCGCAGCAAACGGCTGCTCTCGCTGGCGTTCTGCCTCGCCGCCGCCTTCCTGTCGGCGTTCCTTGATGCGCTAACGGTGGTTGCCGTGATTATCAGCGTCGCGGTGGGCTTTTACAGCATCTACCATCGCGTGGTGTCGTCGCGTCCTGACGATGACGATCTGCTCGACGACAGCCATATCGACAAACACAATCGCGTGGTGCTGGAGCAGTTCCGTGCCTTCCTGCGCAGCCTGATGATGCACGCTGGCGTCGGTACGGCACTCGGCGGCGTGATGACGATGGTCGGCGAGCCACAGAACCTGATTATTGCAAAAGTGGCCGGCTGGCACTTCGGTGAATTCTTCCTGCGCATGTCGCCGGTCACCCTACCGGTGTTTATCTGCGGGCTGCTGACCTGTTGGCTGCTGGAGAAGTGCAAAGCCTTCGGCTACGGCGCGGAGCTGCCCGACCCGGTGCGTAAAATTCTTCACGATTTCGACGAGCGCAGCCGACAGCAGCGCACGCCGCAGGAGAAAATGCGGCTGATTGTCCAGGGCATCATCGGCGTCTGGCTGGTGCTGGCGCTGGCGCTGCACCTGGCAGAAGTGGGGCTGATTGGCCTGTCGGTGATTATCTTTGCGACCTCGTTCACCGGCATCACCGACGAGCACGCCATTGGCAAAGCCTTTACCGAGGCGCTGCCGTTTACCGCCCTGCTAACGGTCTTCTTCGCGGTGGTGGCGGTGATTATCGACCAGCACCTTTTTGCGCCTATTATCGACTTCGTATTGCAGGCATCACCGCACGCCCAGCGTTCGTTGTTCTACCTCTTTAACGGCGTGCTGTCGTCTATCTCCGATAACGTGTTCGTCGGTACCGTCTATATCAACGAAGCGAAAGCCGCGCTGGATAACGGGGCTATCAGCCTGCCGCAGTTTGAGCTGCTGGCGGTGGCCATCAATACCGGTACCAACCTGCCGTCGGTAGCCACGCCAAACGGCCAGGCAGCCTTCCTCTTCCTGCTGACCTCAGCCCTGGCGCCGTTGATTCGTCTTTCTTACGGACGCATGGTATGGATGGCGTTGCCCTATACGGTAGTCCTGACGCTGGTCGGTCTGTTGTGCGTCGAGTTTACGCTGCAGCCGTCGATAGACTGGATGATGAATCAGGGACTATTAGTTTTACCTAAATAACATTTTAATAACGGTTCCTTTATTAACGCCCGACAACTTTTGTTCGGGCGTTGAATCGCTATTTACGAATAATTGCGTATCAACCGATGGCATGGCTATCGTTTTCGTTTACACTGCGCTTTCAAAGCACGTTCCAGGGAAATGTTTATGTTTCGATATTTAAACCAGAGCTCACGTGGCCGCAGTGCCTGGTTATTAATGGCGTTAACCGCTTTTGCGCTAGAGTTAGTGGCATTATGGTTCCAGCACGTGATGCTATTAAAGCCGTGCGTACTCTGTATTTATGAGCGCTGCGCGCTGTTCGGGATTATGGGCGCAGGCTTAGTCGGTGCTATCGCGCCGAAGAGCCCGCTGCGCTATGTGGCCCTGCTTATCTGGCTGTACAGCGCTTTCCGCGGCCTGCAGCTGGCCTGGGAACACACCATGATTCAGCTGCACCCATCACCGTTTATGACCTGTGATTTTATGGCGCGCTTCCCAAGCTGGCTGCCGCTTGATAAGTGGCTGCCGCAGGTGTTCGTCGCATCAGGTGACTGCTCTGTTCGTCAGTGGGAATTCTTATCGCTGGAGATGCCGCAATGGCTGGTCGGCGTTTTTGCCGCCTATCTGATCGTGGCGCTGCTGGTGCTGATTGCCCAACCGTTCAAACCGAAAAGACGCGACCTGTTCGGCCGCTAATCACTACCTTGCCAGCGGCCTTGCGCAGGCTGCTGGCAAGCTATCTCACCAACGACCATATTCCATACCCCGCCGCAAGCAACAGACTCCAGCCGCCCAGATTGATAATCACCGCCAGCATTAACAGTTTTATTGGATTCCGCATATGCATCCTTATACCGAAGCGCTTTTATTCTCTATCGGCCCGGTATAAGAATTACGTAGGGATTTAGGGTGGGAAATATAAAAATAGTGAATGGTTCCGCAAATTGCGGTTTATTTAGCCCAATCTGGCTTATTTAAAATATGGTCCTGCCAGTCGTGCACTTCTGATTCTTTCACTGCAATATGACGCACGGAGATACGCTCACCGTGCATCGCCGCTTTAGAACCGGTGATGAGCGGGTGCCACTGCGGCAGCGGCTGCCCTTCCGCCAGCAAGCGATAGGCGCAGGTATGCGGCAGCCATTCGAAGGTTGGCAGGTTATCGCGGGTCAGTTTGATACAGTCCGGCTCGTACTCGAAGCGGCGTTCGTAGTTACGGCACTGGCAGGTTTTGATGTTGAGCTGACGGCAGGCCACGTTAGTGAAGTAGATTTCGTCAGTGTCATCATCCATCAGCTTGTGCAGGCAGCACTGCCCACAGCCATCGCACAGCGACTCCCATTGTGCATCTGTCATTTCATCAAGGGTTTTGCTCTGCCAGAAAGGTAATTCGCTCATCAGGATGTCCACATCAAAAATCAGGGTGCTTCTTATAACCAGTCTGGCACAGGGATGCAAGTTTTGCCGCCCGAATGGGGCGGCAAGGAGGGCTTACAGTACGCGGGTCGTCAGTGACAGGCCGTTAAACTGCACCTCAAGCTCATCGCCCGCGTGCAGCGGACCAACGCCTTCCGGCGTACCGGTCAGCACAACGTCACCCGGTTTCAGCGTAAAGAAGCGGCTCATATAGGCGATCAGCGGCACAATCTTGTGGATCATGTCAGACGTACTGCCCTGCTGGCGGACTTCGCCGTTGATAGTCAGGCCCAGTGGAATATTCTGCGGGTCGCCCTCAAAGGCAGAAACGGGAATAAAGCCGGAGATCGGGCAGGAATTATCAAAGCCTTTGGCTTTTTCCCACGGCTGACCGGCCTTCTTCATCGTCCCCTGAATGTCGCGCAGAGTGAGGTCCAGCGCCACGCCGTAGCCAGCAATGGCCTGCAGTACGTGATCCTCGGTTGCCTGACGCAGCGTGCTGCCAATCAGTACCGCCAGCTCAACTTCATGATGCACGGAGCCAAGGCCCTGCGGCAGAATCAGCGGCTGGCGTAGGTCGCACAGCGCCGTTTCCGGTTTGATAAAGAGAACAGGTTCTTCCGGCGTTGCGCTGCCCATTTCCTGGATATGTTTTGCATAATTACTGCCAACACAGACAACTTTGCTTACCGGGTAATCCAGCAGAGCACCCTGCCAGTTATGATGCTGATACATGCTTTTCCCTTACTCGTTGTTCAACCATGGACGCATTTTGGCCGGAAGCGAAGCGGTTACTCGCTCTTATTTTGCGACTCAGCCAAATGCTGCTTTAACAGATTTTCAGGCGGTGGCGGGATCTGTAAATAATAACCCTGCTCTTTTAGCGCCTGTTTTACTTTTTCCAGATCGGCATTGACGGTTTTCTTACGTCCATCAAGCGGCAGCAGCATGGCTAACTGCGGCTGACCGAAGCCCTGCATCAGTTCCTGAGGCACACGGGAGAAATCGTCTTTTTTTTCGACATACAAATAGGTTTGATCACGTTTAGTACTACGATAAATCACACAAAACATACTTTAGGCTCTGAAATAGGACAGTGGTTACTTGCTTGAATATATATGTGACTATAACATGACTGATAGTCTTCGGAATATCACTGCGCACGGCGCGGCGATAAATAGCAAATTGAGTAAGGCCAGGATGTCAAACACGCCAATCGAACTTAAAGGCAGTAGCTTCACCCTATCTGTGGTTCATTTGCATGATGCAAAGCCCGAGGTTATTCGTCAGGCGTTGGAAGACAAAGTCGCCCAGGCTCCGGCCTTTTTCCGTCATGCCCCGGTGGTCGTCAACGTCGGTAACCTTGAAGAATTCACCCAGTGGCGCGCGATTCAGCAGGCCATCATGTCCGTGGGTTTGCGCATTGTCGGCGTCAGCGGCTGTAAAAATCCGCAATTTAAGGCGGCTATTGACCAATCCGGCCTCCCTTTACTGACTGAAGGTAAAGAAAAAGTTGTCCGTCAGGCCCCTGTTGAACAGCCCAAGCCCGTAGAACCCGAACCAATTGTTAGTCCGATCACAAAAACGCGAATGATTGATACGCCTGTACGTTCCGGTCAGCGCATTTATGCACCAAACTGTGATCTGATTGTGACAAGCCACGTTAGCGCGGGCGCGGAGCTGATTGCCGATGGGAATATTCACGTTTACGGCATGATGCGTGGACGCGTTCTCGCCGGTGCCGGCGGAGACCGGGAAGCACAAGTATTTTGTACCCACCTGGCGGCGGAGCTGGTCTCCATTGCCGGGGAATATTGGCTGAGCGATCAGATCCCAGCCGAATTTTATGGCAAAGCGGCGCGTCTGCGTTTGGACGACAGCGCTTTGACTATTCAACCGTTAAATTAATCCCTTTTTAACAAGGAATTTCTATGGCACGCATTATTGTTGTGACTTCAGGTAAAGGGGGCGTGGGTAAGACCACCTCCAGCGCGGCCATCGCAACTGGTTTGGCGCAGAAGGGAAAGAAAACGGTCGTTATCGATTTTGATATCGGTCTGCGTAACCTTGACCTGATCATGGGCTGCGAACGTCGTGTAGTCTATGATTTTGTTAACGTTATTCAGGGCGACGCCACGCTGAACCAGGCGTTAATCAAAGATAAGCGTACCGAGAATCTCTTTATCCTGCCTGCATCTCAGACCCGTGATAAAGATGCGTTGACCCGCGAAGGCGTCGAGAAAGTGCTCGACGAGCTGAAGAAGATGGAATTCGACTTCGTGGTCTGCGACTCCCCTGCTGGTATCGAAACCGGCGCGCTGATGGCGCTCTATTTCGCTGATGAAGCGATCATCACCACTAACCCAGAAGTGTCGTCCGTTCGAGACTCCGACCGTATTCTGGGCATTCTGGCGTCGAAATCCCGCCGCGCCGAGAATGGTGAAGAACCGATTAAAGAACACCTGCTGCTAACGCGCTATAACCCAGGCCGCGTTAACAAAGGCGATATGCTGAGTATGGAAGATGTGCTGGAGATCCTGCGCATCAAACTGGTCGGTGTGATTCCAGAAGATCAGTCAGTGCTGCGCGCCTCTAACCAGGGCGAGCCGGTGATTCTGGATACCGTGTCTGACGCAGGCAAAGCCTACGCCGACACCGTCGATCGTCTGTTGGGAGAAGAACGTCCTTTCCGCTTCATTGAAGAAGAGAAGAAAGGTTTCCTCAAACGCCTGTTCGGAGGATAAATCATGGCATTACTCGACTTTTTTCTCTCACGGAAAAAGAATACCGCCAACATTGCTAAAGAACGCCTGCAAATCATTGTCGCGGAACGCCGCCGCAGTGACGCAGAACCGCACTATCTACCGCAGTTAAGGAAGGATATTCTGGAAGTGATTTGCAGGTATGTGCAGATTGACCCAGAAATGGTCACGGTGCAGTTAGAGCAAAAAGACGGGGATATTTCGATTCTGGAACTCAACGTCACGCTACCGGAAGCAGAAGAGTCAAAATCCTGACTTTCGGTGGTGTAAAAAAAGGCGCTAGTGATAGCGCTTTTTTTGTGTCTGGAGTTTGGTGCCTTCCCGGGGTCGCTGCGCTCGCCCGGGCTACACGCCCTGTAGCGCGGGCGAGTATTCGCGCCAGACTTAACGCGGGTACGCCGTTAACAGTTTGTCCAGCGCAGCCGAGAGCAGCTCACCGCGCCAGCCGGAGATCATCTCAGGTGCCGTGGTGCGCGGTTTCAGCTGCCAGTGCCAGTTCAGCAGCTGGTTGATCTGGCGACGGGATGCCAGCATTTCAGGGCTAACGTCATTCGCCTGCCCCACTTCCTGCACCAGCGCCTTAATCTCTTTAAACGCTTTGCGGTAACCCGGCATATCCATCAGGTTCAACAGCGGTTCCGGCAACGCGTCATCCGGCAGCGCCTGCGCTTTTTCCACCAGGCTAATCAGCGTTTTGCCGTGGAAACGAATTTCGCTGCCGGAAAGCCCCAGGCTGTCCAGCTCACCGAGGCTGCCTGGCATATAACGCGCCACGCTCCACAGATGCTCTTCACGCACCACAAAGTTCACCGCCAGGTCACGCTCGCGCGCTTTACGCAGCCGCCAGTCGGCGAGCAGCTGCAGGCATGCCAGCTGGCGCGTACGCAGCTGCCAGGCGTTAGTGATATCGCGCCAGGCGTCCGTCGGGTCGGTGACTTCCTGACGACGCTGCTGCATCAACTGACACTCATTGAGCGCCCACTCCAGTCGCCCGGCCTGTTCGGTCTCCGCCATCAGCTTGTGGGCGATAGGCAGCAAGTACCAGACATCCGCCGCCGCATAATCGCACTGGCGCGAGGTCAGCGGGCGAGCCAGCCAGTCGGTGCGGGATTCGCTCTTATCCAGCTCAACACCGGAATACTCAGCGACCATTGGCGCGAAGCCCCAGGACATAGGACGACCGCAAAATGCTGCTAGCACCTGGGTATCGATCAACGGCTGCGGCATTGAACCGAAGGTGTTCATGAACACTTCCAGGTCTTCACTCCCCGCGTGCAGGAATTTGGTGATATTACGGTCCTGCAGAATCGCCTGCAGCGGCGACCAGTCAGTAATATTCAGAGGATCAATCAGCGCCGTACGCTCGCCGTCGAAAAGCTGAATCAGCCCTAGCTGCGGGTAATAAGTACGGGTGCGGACAAACTCGGTGTCCAGCGCCACGGCGGTGGTCTGACGAACCGCATCGCACAGGGTGCTGAGTTCGTCGTTGGTGGTGATCATCTGATAGTTCAAATCGTACTCTCTTAGATTGCGCCAAAAAAAACGCCAGCAGAGCTGGCGTTTGGCATCATGACTCGTGACTTATCCCTTATTGTCCACTTTGGCGCGGGCTTCGTCACGTAATTCTCGTCTTAAAATTTTACCGACGTTCGACTTTGGCAATTCCTTACGGAATTCAACCAGTTTCGGCACTTTATAGCCGGTAAGCTGGCGGCGACAGAAGGTAATCAGCGCCTCTTCGGTGAGACTTTCATCCTTCTTGACCACGAAAATCTTCACTGCTTCACCGCTGTTGCCGGACGGCACGCCCACGGCGGCCACTTCCAGCACGCCGGTGTGCTGCATCACCACGTCTTCAATTTCGTTCGGATAAACGTTGAAGCCGGAGACCAGAATCATATCTTTTTTACGGTCGACGATGCGCAGGAAGCCCTCATCGTCCATCACCGCGATATCGCCGGTGTGCAACCAGCCGTCTTTGATGATTTCAGCGGTAGCGTCAGGACGCTGCCAGTAGCCTTCCATCACCTGCGGCCCTTTGACGCATAGCTCACCCGGCTGGCCAGCGGGCACTTCGTTATCGTCGTCATCCACCAGCTTCACGTCGGTCGACGGCACCGGCAGGCCAATGCTGCCGCTGTGGTAGTCGATATCGTGCGGGTTCACGCTCACCAGCGGCGCGCATTCGGTCAGGCCATAGCCTTCCAGCAGATACTGCCCGGTCAGCTTCACCCAGCGTTCCGCCACCGCGTGGTTCACCGGCATCCCACCGCCTGCGGAGAGATGCAGGGTTGAGAAGTCCAGCTGCTGGAACTCTTTATTGTTCAGCAGCGCGTTAAACAGGGTATTCACCCCGGTCATGGCGGTGAACGGGTATTTCGCCAGTTCTTTTACCAGCCCCGGAATATCACGCGGGTTGGTGATGAGGATATTTTTACCGCCCAGTTCGATAAACAGCAGGCAGTTCATGGTCAGTGCAAAAATGTGGTACAGCGGCAGCGCGGTAATAACCACTTCTTTGCCTTCGTGCAGCAGCGGCCCGTAGGTCGCTTTCACCTGCTCGAGGTTCGCCAGCATGTTGCGGTGGGTCAGCATCGCCCCTTTCGCCACGCCGGTAGTACCGCCGGTGTACTGCAGGAAGGCGATATCGTCGGCCTTCACTTCCGGCTTCACGTACTGCAGGCGATAGCCATTATGCAGCGCGCTGCGGAACGAAATGGCATCCGGCAGGTGATATTTAGGCACCAGCCGTTTGATGTATTTGACCACGAAGTTAACCAGCGTGCCTTTCGCCGTGGAGAGCTGGTCACCCATACGGGTCAGAATCACGTGTTTAACCGAAGTTTTGTCGACCACTTTTTCCAGGGTATGGGCAAAGTTGGAAACGATAACAATCGCCTGCGCGCCGCTGTCGTTCAGCTGATGTTCCAGCTCGCGCGGGGTGTACAGCGGGTTAACGTTTACCACGATCATCCCGGCACGCAGAATGCCAAACAGGGCGACCGGGTATTGCAGCAGGTTCGGCATCATCAGCGCGACGCGGTCGCTCTGCTTGAGCCCCAGCCCGTGCTGGAGATAAGCGGCAAAGGCGCGGCTGCGCTCTTCAAGCTTACGGAAGGTCATGACTTCGCCCATGTTGACGAAGCCAGGCTGGTCGGCAAAGCGCGTTGCCGAGTGTTCGAACAGTTCCACCAGGGATTGATAACGGTCAGGATTGATCTCTGCCGGGACGTCAGCAGGATAACGGTTGAGCCAAACCTTTTTCAAAGCATCACCTCTAAAATACGTATTCGTCGTCATCGCAACCCCAAATGATAAACTTTCGTTAACATTATATTAACTCAGCGTACCAGTTTAAGAATTAATCAGAATTAAGGTTGCGAAGCGCGTCACTCTTTATTTTTTTTATATCCATTACAACGAAGAAACAGCGGGCTAGCCGCTGTTTCTTTTTTGTCTGCTTTACATCAGATCTTATTCAGTTACAACGTTCCGCACTTCAGCGGGACCGCTGTTATACCATCCCCAACCACCGTAACCGTAGTTCCAGGGGCGCGGACCAAACATCCATGGGTCGATGGGCTGCGGCGGCATAACTACCTGCTGAGCCACATGCCAGCGTTTGTAACCCGTCGCTTTCATCTGCAGGAAGTTATATTTGGTGGTGCCGACTTTGCCTTCCACCGCGCCAACAATAGGCCCCACCACCGTGACAAGCTGACCACGGAAATCTACCGGGTCGAGGAAGCCGTTCACATCGGCATAGATTCGCCCACGCGAGGCTTCACCCAGAATCGGGCGCGCGCCGCTGTCCAGAGGGACGGTGGCGATTTCCAGACGGGTATTGCCCTGCTGGTTTTCAATGCCAACGACGGTCCCGCCAAAGCGAGCCTCCTGGCCCACATACAGCTGCGGCGCCGCCATGACCCGCACCAGATCCTGCTGCGGCGTTGGGCTACTGCCCTGAATGGCATCCGGCACGCTGACGCAGCCGCTTAACGCGAAGGCGATAAGCCCAACGGCGGCTCCACGAATCACAAAACTTTTACCTGCCATGATGCTGCTCCTGATTTTTACGCTCTCTACCTACTGAGATTCATTCGCGGCCAGGAAGTTTCTTCCACGCAACGTTGTTACGTAAATAAACCGGTTCTGCTTTGTCCACGGCGACGGTTTTCCCCTGCTCCAGCATGGCACAGGCGATCGGCAGCATGTCTTCAGCTTCCGGTAACGTCACGTTGCCATCGACCAGCGTGGCGTTCGCGCCCTTCGTCATATCAGGCCATGCGGCCCAACCGGTGCCCACGGTCGCCCATTCACCGCTCAACTCCGCCAGACGCTGTTGTACCGCTTCCGGTTTCAGCACCGCTTCGCTCTCTTCGCCGTGCCAGATACCGTTTTCATCACGCTGGTATTCGGCCCAGTAAACTTCACCCATACGGGCGTCGATAGCCGCCAGCACGCGGGTCGCACCCTGCTTACGCCAGGCGCCCTGCGCCATGGTAACGAGGGTCGATATGCCGATCATCGGCAGCTCTGCACCCAGCGCCAGCCCTTGCGCAATACCAATGCCGATACGCACGCCGGTGAAGCTGCCCGGCCCACGGCCGAACGCCAGTGCGTCGAGGTCGGTCAGGCTTACGCCGCCTTGAGTGAGGATATCCTGCACGATAGGCAGGATACGTTGGGTGTGTTCCCGAGGACAAAGCTCGAAGTGGGCACTGGTGTTGCCATCATTCCACAGAGCAGCCGAGCAGGCTTCCGTGGCGGTATCGATAGCCAGAATTCGCATGGTTAGTCGCGCTCTCGATCAACAAAATGGCGCGCATCTTACCACACTTTGCTCTGCATTACCGCGTCGATGACAGCGCCAGGAAACGCGTCGCCCGTCGAATATCACGGGTGCGCGGTGCCGGCGGCAGGCTGGCGAGGAAGGTTGCGCCGTAGGGGCGCATCACCAGGCGGTTGTCGCAAATCACCAGCACCCCGCGATCGTCAACGTCACGAATCAGTCGCCCTACCCCCTGCTTGAGAGTAATCACCGCATCCGGAAGCTGTACCTCCTCAAACGGGTCGCCGCCGCGCAGCCGGCAGTCTTCCATGCGCGCTTTCAGCAGTGGGTCGTCCGGAGAGGTGAACGGCAGTTTGTCGATGATCACCAATGACAGCGCATCGCCGCGCACGTCGACCCCTTCCCAGAAGCTGCTGGTCGCCACCAGCAGAGCGTTACCGGCGCTGACAAACTGCTGAAGCAGCTGGCCTTTGCTGGTCTCCCCCTGCAACAGCACCGGTAGCGTCATGGTGGCGCGGAACTGTTCAGCGAGGTCGCGCATCATGGCGTGTGAGGTGCAGAGCATAAAGCAGCGTCCGTCGTTGGCCTCAATTAGCGGTTTCAGCATCGCCGCCAGGTGGCGCGCGGCCCCCGGCTGATTCGGCAGCGGCAGGTTGCGCGGCACGCACAGCAGCGCCTGGGTGGCATAGTCAAACGGGCTTGGCAGCAGCAGCGATTCCGCCGCTTCAATACCGAGGCGTTCGGTAAAGTGGTGCAGGTCGTCGTTGACCGACAGCGTCGCGGAGGTAAAGATCCAGCTGCCCGGCTTGGCCGCCATCACCTCTTTGAATTTATCCGCTACGGTGAGCGGCGTCAGCGCCAGGGTAAAGTGGCGGGAGTTGCATTCGTACCAGTAGCTGTAGCCGGGCTTGTTGATCTCTTTAAGGCGCTTTAAGCGTGCGCGATACAGGGTCGCGCGTTCGAAAGCGGCATCGAGCAAGGCAGAGCGGCCCAGCGACAGCTTCGCCACGTCGTAGCACAGTTCCAGAGCATCATCGAGCAGCAGCAGCGAGCGCTGCACGGCGGTTTCCGCCAGCAGTTCACGCAGATTGCCACGGTAGCCGGGGTCGCCCACTTGCAGGCGGAAATCCTGGGTGGCCTGCGCCAGACGGTCGGCGCACTTTTGCAACTGCTGGGTATCTTTCAGTTCGGTGCGGTAGGCAATGACCACGTCTTTGGCGAGGTCCAGCAACTGACGGCTGGAGAGCGATTGACCAAAGTACTGGCTGGCGATATCCGGCAGCTGATGGGCTTCATCGAAGATCATCACGTCAGCCTCGGGGATAAGCTCGCCAAAGCCGCTCTCTTTCACCACCATGTCGGCGAGGAACAGGTGATGGTTGACCACCACCACGTCAGCATCCATCGCTTTTTTGCGCGCTTTCACCACAAAGCAGTCCTGATACTGCGGGCAATCGCTGCCCAGACAGTTATCGTTGGTGCTGGTGACCAGCGGCCAGGCCTGGGAGTCTTCCGCCACGCTGACGCAGGTGCTGATGTCACCGTCCACGGTCTGGTTAGCCCAGCTGCGCAGTAAAATAACGTCGCTGAGGGTTTGCACCGGCAGGTCGCCGCCCGCCATCGCCTGCTGCTCTAAACGCTCGAGGCAAAGATAGTTTGAACGCCCTTTCAGCAGCGCCAGCTTACCGGTAAAGGTCAGCGCCGTGGCGACGGTCGGCAGGTCACGGCTGTAGAGCTGATCCTGCAATGCCTTCGAGCCAGTAGAGATAATGGCTTTTTTACCTGAACGCAGCGCAGGAGCCAGATAGGCGTAGGTTTTCCCGGTCCCGGTCCCCGCTTCCACCACCAGCGGCTGGCCGTTATCAATCGCCTTCGCGACGGCGTGCGCCATCTGACGCTGCGGTTCACGCGGTTTAAAGCCGGTTATCGCCTGCGATAGCTGGCCATCTTCTGCAAAATCGTCCGTCACGTTACCCCCTGGAAAAATTCCCAGTGATTATGTCAGGCGAACCCCGCTTATGCCAGCCGAAGTCGTGACGCGGCGTCAACATTGTGGCAGTCTTAGCGCGTTTACGTGATGTTAAAAGGAAAATGAAATGACAATTGTACGTATTGATGCCGAAGCCCGTTGGTCTGATGTCGTTATTCATAACAATACGCTGTACTACACCGGCGTACCGGCAAACCTGGACGCCGATGCGTTTGAGCAGACGGCAAATACGCTGGCGCAGATTGATGCGGTGCTGGAAAAACAGGGCAGCAATAAGTCGCGCATTCTCGACGCCACCATTTTCCTGCCGGACGGCGACGATTTCGCCGCCATGAACAAAGCGTGGGATGCGTGGGTAGTCGCCGGTCACGCGCCAGTGCGCTGCACCGTGCAGGCGAAGCTGATGAACCCAAAATATAAGGTTGAGATTAAGATTATCGCCGCGGTGTAAATCGGTATATTGTGCCTTCCCGGAGTCGGCGCAGGCGCCTCGTCCGGGCTACATCTTGGGTAGCCCGGCCAAGCGCAGCGCCGCCGGGGGGACTCTCTTCTACAACCCCGGACACCACATCAGCTGCTCTTTCAACTGCAGCGTCTCCTGCGGCAAGCACTTCAGCACGTCGCGATAGCTCGGCGACTGCTTCGGATACCCGCGCTGCGTCTGCAGCAGGACCCGCAGCGCGCTATCCCAGACAATGCCCTGCAAATCGCTATACGGCCACAGATCCGGTTCGCGGATAAACGGCACCAGGTAATCAATCCCCTGCTTCACTCCGCGTCCGTCACGAATGTGGTTCCAGCGATCAAACTCGACGTGCTCGGCATAGCGGTTGAGCAGCAAATGCGCCTCAAGGTTGAATAGCGAGTAGTGGAACGGAATGGTACGCTCCAGCTCCATCGTCTGCTTGCCGTCCTGATCAATCTGCGCCGCCATCCGCTGGGTGATACCCTGCTCAATAATCCGCGCCACCAGCCCTTTATCACCGTAGAACAGCGCGTTGACCGCACGCTGGGCGTCGTACCAGGTGCCGTGGTTATTGTGCCAGACGTATTCGGAATGACCGATATCGCTGTAGTACATCCAGTGGTTAAAGTCGCGGAACCACTGGTGCAGGCCGATGATATCGTCGGTATCCAGCACGCTGGCGGCATTAATCAGCCCGATAGTATCGACCACCATCCACAGCAGGCGAGTGTCGATAAGCCCGGTGCCACGTCCGGAGACCACGCCGGGGATCGCCTGGCCGTAGTTCAGATGCGGGTTCATGCGCGTGTCGCCGTCGAGGAACCAGCAGCGGATCTGCACCGCGGCCGCCTGCGCATACTGGCGCTGCCCGGTGAAGTACCACGCCAGCCCCAGCGTCAGGCAGCGCTCGCACATGCGGATAATGCGCGAGGTGTCGGTATCGTTATTTTCGCACTGCGGGTTGATATGCCCGTCGCGGCGAATGTAGGGCAGCCCGTTGGGCCGCCGTGGGTTTGGCCACCAGTAGGTGCCCAGACTGTAGTAATCATGCGCGTCGCCGCTCGCCGGGCGCAGCTTTTTATGCACCACGCTTTCCGGCGGCTCGCGCTTAAGCGTATCCGCTTCGGCCACCAGCTTGCTCAGGGCCAGCTGCAGCGGCGAGAATGGCTGTTTCAGGCCCGCACGGGCGTTTTCCAGACAGGTTTCATCAAGGGTGTACAGCTTCATCGCCACCTTATTGACCCTCCAGGCACGCTATGCGCAGACCGCTTTGCGCATCAAACAGATGCACGCCGGAGAGCTTCGGCTGTAGCCAGATAGTGTCACCCTCTTTCACCGCCAGACGCTGCTTAAACACCGAGGTAAACGCCCCGCCGCCGGTATCGCAGAACAGCTGCATATCCGAACCGGTGTTCTCCACCGCCGTGACCTTCGCCGCTAGCGCATCGTCGCGGGCTTCGTGTACCACGTTGACCTGTTCCGGGCGAATGGCGTACACCACCTGCTGGCCGTCGGTCACCTGTAGCCCTACCGGCAGCGCCAGCAGCGATCCATCTTTCAGGCGCAGGCTGGTGCTATTGCCGCTGAGCACCACTTCCCCCTTCAACTGGTTAATTTCCGGCGAGCCGATAAACCCGGCAACGAACAGGTTGGCCGGTTGGTCGTACAGCTCCAGCGGCGTGCCCGCCTGTTCAATGCGCCCGTCGCGCAGGACCACGATCATCTGCCCCATGGTCATCGCTTCAATCTGATCGTGGGTGACGTACACCGAGGTGGTTTTCAGACGACGGTGCAGCTCGCGAATTTCACCGCGCACCTGGGTACGCAGCTTGGCGTCGAGGTTCGACAGCGGTTCATCGAACAGGAATACCTGCGGCTTACGTACGATGGCGCGCCCCATCGCCACGCGCTGACGCTGGCCGCCGGAGAGATCTTTTGGCAGACGCTCCAGCAGCGGCTCCAGCCCGAGCAGCGCCGCCGCTTCATCGACTTTCTGTTTGATTTCCGTTTTCGGCAGCCGCGCCATCTTCAGCGCAAAGCCCATGTTTTCGCGCACCGTCATCTGCGGGTAGAGCGCATAGCTCTGGAATACCATCGCGATATCACGCAGCTTCGGCTCCACCTCGGTGACATCACGTTCGTTGATGTGCACTTCCCCGGCGGAAATCTCCTCCAGCCCGGCAATCATCCGCAGCAGCGTCGACTTCCCGCAGCCGCTCGGCCCCACCAGCACGCAGAACTCGCCGTCAGGGATAGTCAACGACACATCTTTAATGACGTGAGCATCACCGTATGATTTGCGCACGCTATTTAATACAACAGATCCCATCGGTAACCCCTTATCCTTTGACCGCGCCGGACATGATCCCGCGGTTGAAATGTTTTTGCAGACCCAGATAGACGATGATGCTTGGCAGCATCGCCAGTAGCGTAATGGCGATAAAAATGTTCGGCGTGATGCTCTCATCGGTACGCAGCGTGCCGAGGATCACCGGAATGGTGTTCAGGCTGTCCTGATTCACCACAATCAGCGGCAGCAGGTACTGGTCCCAAATCATAATGAAGCCGAAGGTCACTACCGTACCCAGCGCCGGTTTCACCAGTGGCAGAATGACGTGGAAGAAGATCTGCCACTCGTTCGCGCCATCGATACGCGCCGCTTCTTCCAGCTCTTTCGGGATGGCCGACATAAACTCGGTCAGCACGAAGATGGAGAAGGCCCAGCCCACTACCGGCAGGATCATCCCGAGGTAGCTGTTGTACAGCGACGCATCGATAAACGGCAGCCGCCAGTTGATTATCATGTACAGCGGAATGGCGATAACCTCTTCCGGCAGCATCATGGTGGATAAAATCACCAGGCTGACCAGCGCGACGCCGCGAAACTTCTTACGGGCCAGGGCATAGGCCGCCAGCGCGCTGACCGACACCTGCAGGATGGTGCCGAAGAACACCACCAGAATGGAGTTCAGCAGATACTGCCAGACGCCGATATCCATCCACGCGAAGATGAAGTTTTCAAACGAGAACTGATTCGGCCAGGCCAGCAGTTCGCCCGGCTTGACCGGCGCGCCGCTAAAGGCGGTAGCCACAATGCCCCAGAACGGCCCGACGAAGACAATCAGCAGCAGCGCGTAGATGCACCAGCGCCCAACGGTATCCCAACGTTTACTCAACATCACGGCTCCTTAGTAACGTGCGATACGTTTTTTCAGCGTCAAATGACAAATGGTTAAGATAACGGTGAAGGTGAACAGCAGGAACGACACCGCCGAGGCGTAGCCATAGTCAAACTGTTCAAAGCCCAGCTTATAGATATGCGTCATGACCATTTCCGTGGCGTTAGATGGCCCGCCGCCGGTGGTGGCATACACCTCGGCAAACACGCGGAACCCACGGATAAAGGAGAGCATCAGCACCACCGACAGCGCCGGGATCATCCCAGGCAGCGTCACGTAGCGCAGACGGTTCCACCAGTTCGCACCGTCGACGTTCGAGGCGTCGTACAGGTCACGGCTGATGCCCGCCAGACCGGCGATGAAAATCACCATGTTGTAGGGCACCGCTTTCCAGATATGCAGCAGCATGATGACCCCCAGCGCCTGATCGGAGCTGGCAAGGAACCCCTGATCCGCCACGCCAAACCAGCTGAGAATATGGTTCACCACGCCGTTTGGCGTCGGGTTGAACAGAATGCGCCACATCTCGGCGACGATCGCCGCACTGGTTACCGCCGGTAAGAAGATAGCGGTACGAATAAAGCGCAGATGGCGCGCCGGGCCTTCCAGCAGCATGGCGAGGAAGAACGCGAGTATTGCGGCGGCAAACATCGTCACCACCACGTACAGCAGCGTATTTATCACCGCCGCGTGCAGCTCTACGTCAGCAAAGGCGCGGGTAAAGTTATCGAACCCGACCCACTCGTCCGGCTGATTAAAGTTGACCTTGTAAAAGCTCATCACCAGACCCTGAATCATCGGGATGAACTTAAACCAGCTAAAAATAATCAGCGCGGGTGCCAGGAACAGCCACGGAATCAGCGCCCGCTTGCGTTTTGCCGTCAGCCAGCCGGTCGCGTCAGGCGAAGCGGCTTGCTTTAGCGGCGCGGACTTCGTCTCATGCAGCGTCATTACTTACTCCCTCTCACTTAGCCAGCACGTTTTGTTTTTCCAGCTCGGCGTTGACCTTCACGTCGATGGATTTCAGCTCAGCGCTGATATTGCTATTACAGTCGGCGAAAATACGGTTGAAGCCGTCGGCTGCCACCTGACGCACCGGCGTCCAGTTTGGAATTTGCGGCACGTAGCGGCCCTGCTCGTTATACAGTCTGGCGAAGGTTTCCCAACGCGCATCCTGGTAAACGGCTTTGACATCGACATTTTTGTTCACCGGCAGACGCACCACGGGAATATGCTGGCTGCCTTTACCCATGCCGATCTCCTGGCCTTCCGCCGAGATCATAAATTCGATAAATTTCTGCGCGGCCTCTTTCTGCTTGCTGCTCTTCATCATAAAGACGGTGGTCCCTTCGGCGAGGGTGGCTTCCCCTTTCGGCCCCACCACCGGCACGACTTCGAAGTTGTCTTTGCCTGGATCTTTATCAAACAGCGCGATGTGGTAAGGGCCGCTGAAGAACATGCCGCTCTGACCGGAACGGAACGAGGGGATAACGTCGGCGGTGGTGGCGTTAATCGCCCCCGGCTGGGTCACTTTTTCGCACATCATGGTGCGCATAAAGGTCATCGCCTGAGCCACTTCTGGAGTATCGAGCGAGGCGCTGAATTTGCCGCCGTTCTCTTTAACGAAATCACCGCCCGCCTGCCAGATAAAGCTGCTCATAAACCAGCTGGCGTAGCCGCGGGTGGTAGAGGCAGGCACGATAAAGCCGTAGGTGTCGTTTTTACCGTTGCCGTCCGGGTCCTGGGTGGTGAAGGCTTTGGCCAGCGTCTGGATATCATCCCAGCTTTTTGGCTGCGGCAGGCCCAGCTTCTCGCGCCAGTCTTTGCGCACAAACAGCGCGAAGGTTTGCGCAGAGGTAGGCACACCGTAGTATTTGCCGTCGATGTAGCGGGTACTGTTCCAGGCGGTCTGGTATAGCTGGTCGCCGCCGCTGATGGCTTTCGGGTCAATTTCGTCGGCAATGCCAAGCTGAATAAACTGACCGAGCGAAGCGGCATCGTTGAAGATCAGATCCGGTAACGCATTACCCGCCGTGGCGCGCGCCAGCCGCTGTTCGAAGTCGGTGGTGGCATTGAAGTACTCAATCTTAATACCGGTCTTCTCTTCGAACTTCTCGGCTTCTTGCTTGTAGATATTTTTGGAGTCGTTGCTCGCACGGATCCAGACGTTCAGGGTGGTGGCAGCGTAGCTTTGCCCGATACCCAGTCCTAGAGCAGAAAGCAGTAATAATGAGCGTAATTTATTCGCAGACATGATTGCATATCCTTTATTGTGTAGGGCACAAAGATAATTAAATTCTCACAAAATGCATTTCCGTGATCTGGATTAACATTTTGCGGTGAATACAACATGCGTAAAAAATTATTTCCGAACATTAAATAGAAATATATTTTCCAATACAACCACACAAAAAAGAAATCGTATTTCAGAAACGGAAAAGTTGAACGAGATCACACATAAAAGTGACGAAAAAAGTGACATAAATATTTTATCATTTAAATTCAATGCATTAACATTTTGTTTATTTTTTTGATAAACTCAACAAAATAAGAAAAACAGCTAAAAACGTGAACTTCACTACAATAAATGCGTCATTTTTTATTCAACTCGATAACCATGATGAACATCACAAAAAAAATCACTTTGTCTTTTACACTGCACGCCAACCTATTTATTAATGCGTTATCTTTTAATTAAATCGCCTGCTTTTAGTGTTGTTAAAATACGCTAAAGGCAAAATTCTCTTGTTATCTTTTCTCTATTTGCAGAAGGGTTATCACTATGAGTTCAATACATCGCCGTGGAATATTAGGCATTGCGCTACTCTGCTCTGGGTTCAGCGCTTCACTGTATGCGGCAGAGCCTTATACGCTTGATGGCAACGATCTGGCGTTCAGCCGTGAACAGATTGCAGCCAAAGACCCGCTGTTCTTACAGGCGGAAAGCGCACTGCTGAAAAAAGCGGATGCTGCGCTGAAACACCCGCTCTATTCGGTGATGGATAAAACGCTGGTTGCCGCCAGCGGTAATAAGCACGACTACTACAGCTTCCCGCCTTATTGGTGGCCGAACCCGGAGACCAAAGACGGCCTGCCGTACATCCGCAAAGATGGTCAAACCAACCCGGACGCCAACAGCGATGCCACCGATAAAAATCGTCTGGTGAAGATGAGCAACGATGTCTCCACGCTGGCGCTGGCATGGTACTTCTCGCATGACGACCGCTACGCACAGAAAGCGGTCGAACAACTCAAAAGCTGGTTCCTGGCCCCGGAAACCCGCATGACGCCAAATCTGCAGCATGCTCAGGCTATCCCGGGGATCAACACCGGCCGCGGCATCGGCATTATCGACAGCCGGGCGCTGGTTGACGTGGTGGATGCCATTGCCCTGCTGCAAGCATCCGGTAAGTTAAGTGATGCAGATGTGACCGAGCTGAAAAAGTGGTTTGGCGATTTCTATCACTGGATGACCACCAGCCAGAATGGTTTTGAAGAAGAGAACTGGCACAACAACCACGGCACCTACTTTGATATGCAGGCGGCGACCTTTGCGCTGTTCAGCGGCAAGCCGGAAGAGGCTAAAAAGCGCCTGTATGTCACCCAACTGCGCCGTATTGCCGGGCAGTTTGACGTTGAAGGCCGCCAGATGGCCGAACTGGAGCGCACTCGCCCGTGGCACTACAGCAACTTTAACCTCGACGCTTACAGCCGCCTGGGTCGTCTGGGTGAAAAAGCCGGGGTCGATATCTGGAACTTTACCCTCGACGATCACAGTCTGCGCAAGGGCTATCAGTACATCGCCGGATTTGTCGACAGCGACACGCCGTGGCCGTGGAAAGACCTCGACAAAAAAGATGACAAGAAGGCGCTGCGCAACATTGCCACTGCTGCCCATGCCTGGCCTGACGACGCACTGTTCCGCGAGAAAGCGCGCTGGCTGCGGGCAAAATATCCCGACGATATCACCACGCTCATTGCACCGCTTACCGCGTCTTCAGAGGTCAGGGAAAACCAAAAATGAGACAATTTTCTGGGCTATGGCCGGAGATCGCCGCGCGTGCTGTCGGCGAACAGGGCCTGATTCAACAGCTCGTGAAGGATGCACAACCGATGCTTGACGCCGCTGTGTGCATCCCGCAAACCGGGATCGCCAGCTGGAATCTCTACTATTTCTGCCCGCACCACGGGGTGCGGCTGACCTGGCTGCCAGATTCACCTCACCACCACGCTTGCCCGGTGGACGGTGAGGTATTCAGCGGTGAACCGTGGGACGGCGCCTGGTGGCGAGAAATGAACGGCCGTAACGCCAGCGCCTGCCAGCAGTTGGGCTTGCTCTGGCGACTGACCGGCAACGCGGTGTACCGCGATAAAGTGCGTACGCTGCTGATGGGCTATGCGGATGTCTACCCTGACTACGCGGTGCACGGCGATATTCCGCACAATGGTCCCGGCAAGATGAACGCCCAGACCCTGTGCGAAGCCAACTGCATTCTGGATATGGCGCTAGGCTATGACTTTATTGCCGAGAGCCTGACGGTGGACGAGCGTCAGCATATCAGCGACAACCTGCTGCGCTGTGCGGCGACTTTTTTATGCGAACACCGCAGCCCGCAGATCCATAACCACGAGGTCAAAATCGGCGCCGCGCTGGGGGTGCTCGGTTTTGTACTGGAGGACGACAGCCTACTGGAGTTTGCGGTAAACGCGCCTTACGGGCTGCGCTGGCAGCTTGAACATGGTCTGCTGGCGGAGGGGATGTGGTTTGAGGGTTCCATCCACTATCACTACTACGCGTTACAGGGATTCTTTGCCTTCGAGAAGCTGGCGCACGGCACCCGCTGGAGTCTGATTGACGGCCCGTGGTACCCGCAGATGCTGCGTTTCCCGCTTGAGCTGCTGCTGCCAGATGGCACCTTCCCCCGGCTCAACGACTGTCTCGCCGGGCAGGAGAAGTTGCATCACCGGGATCTGTACGAATTTGCCTGGTTTATCTGGCGCGACCCGCGCTACGCTGCAGTGCTGCAGTTTACCGCCGGTGAGCCTGACGAGCGTGAAACGCTGCTCTGGCGCCATCAGCCGCTGCCGGAAACGCATCTGAACCTGATTCCGCAGCAGTCGCTGTACGCACCCGGAGCGGGGATCACCCTGTGGCGACGCCCACAACAGCAGCAGGCGGTGTTGATTAAACACAGCCCGTGGGGCGGCGAGCACGACCATTATGACCGCCAGAGCCTGATGCTATGGCAGGGCAATGGCTGGCTACTGCCGGACCTCGGCACCACCGGTTACGGTGCCAAAATGCACTACGACTATTACAAAAACAGCGCCACCCACAATACGCTGACGGTTAACCAGACCAATCAGCCTCCCGCCAACTCTGACGTGCTCGGCTGGCATATGGGCGAAGAGTACCTGTGGCTGGATACCGAAACCGATTGGGGGAAACCACCGCCGCAGTTGAATAGCCACACCCGCGTGGAGTGGGATGTCGAAGCCTGGCGCGGCGTGCGTTTTCGCCGCCGTCTGCTGTGGTTGGATGACGTGCTGATCGACCTGTCGACGGTGGAAAACCCGCACCGCCAGCAGCTTGACTGGACGTTGCATCTGGCGGCCGATGCGCTGGACCAGAGCGGCGAGCCGCAGCCCTTCTCACTCAGCGGCCCGCTGCGCGACATGCGCAACGCGACCGTCACGCCGCTGCACGGCTGTCAGCCGCGCCATTTCTCCCATCAGGGCGACACCTTTGCCCTGTGGCTGTCGGGTGACGGTGAACTCTGGCAGGGGCTGGCGGCCGATAACCCGGCCATCAGCGATTTGAGCTATCTGGTGTTGCGCAACCATCTGCCGCAGGCGCGTTTTGTCTGTCTGTGGGATTTGGCGAAGCAGTCACCGCTGACGGAGGTGAGCGTGCATCACACCGCTATTGGCACGCAGCTAACCTTCTGGCGTGGAGAGCGAGTGGCGCACGTCACGTTGTATGACGATCCTGCGCTACGGCCTGAGTTCGTGGGGCAAGCCTGATATTTGTCATATAGGCCGGATAAGCGAAGCGCCATCCGGCCCACCAAGCCCCCAGAGCTCAGCGTTTTTCCACGGTTATCATGGTAACGAAAGGATGGTACTGCCAGGGGACACTGCTCCCCTGCTGGTACATCTTCGAAATGGTGCCGTCGAGATAGAGCATCTGCCGCACGTTGAGGCGCGATTTCGCATAACAGGCGAAATCATAGAAGTTGGTCTCCCGCTCGCTCAGCATAAACACTACCTTGCCCTGCGCGGTGATCCCTACGCCGTTGCGCAGCTTGCGCGAACTTGCCGACGGCTTCAGCCGCCAGTTAATCACCCCGTTTTCAATCAGCATCGGGCCGGACTGCACCGCATAATCCATGCCTTTGATCGATTTCAGCTTATCGAGGCTAACTATCCCCGCGCGATCGCCGCGAAGGTAAAAAACGCCGCCGGGTTTGATAAAGAAGTTCCCGCCGCCGGAGGCACGGTTCACCGCGACCCTTTGCTGGCCGTTTTCAATGTACAGCCCAAGGGGAGCGTAGGCTTTGTCGTAGATGCCACCGTTCATCGCCATGCGCACGCGCCCGTCGCCGTTGATCTCGGACAGCAGCGCGCGCAGCGAACCGTACGCTTTACCGTTGGCTTTTTGCCAGTACATGGCGATGCGTTGATGTTGGGGATCGGCGGTATAGCTTTGCAGCGTCAGGCTGGGGTCGGTGAGCCGACATACGCTTTCCGCTGCTGCCGTTAAGGGCGCTGCCATCAGCGTCAGCAGCAGCGGTATTGAACGGATGAACATGACGTTACTCGTCTTCGTCTTCATCCTCAAAGCGAGCGACAATACGTTCGCCGGTGTGGGTAGCACGCAGCTCTTCGGCCACCAGCGCGATCGCCTGACCGCTTGCCATCCCCTGCGACATCAGTTCCTGAATACGCTCGACGGCTTTCTGTTGCTGTTCATGGCTTAGTGAAGGTAATCCTGCAAACATCATTGACTCCTGCTACATTGTGGGCGCTTATTATTTCATGCTGCCCGAACATTCGCCAGAGGCAGTGCAACAAGGCTGGACAGAGAAACAATGTTACCCCCTTCAACGATGATGCTTCCCTGGCGACAGGATGCCGCAGAACACTACTTTGCCCCGTTAAACACCTCGCCCTGGGCGATGATGCTGCACTCCGGCTACGCGGACCATCCGCACAGCCGCTACGACATCGTGGTCGCCGACCCTCGCCAGACGCTGGTGACGCGCGGCGACGTCACTACCGTGAGTCATAACGGTACCGCCGAAGTCTCCCTGGACGATCCCTTAACGCTGTTACAGCAGGCGATGGATCGGCTGAACACCAGCGACAAGCCGCTGGCCGATTTGCCCTTTACCGGCGGCGCCGTTGGGCTGTTTGGCTATGATTTAGGCCGCCGCTTTGAGAGATTGCCCGAGCAGGCGCAGCAAGATATCAGCGTCCCGGACATGGCGGTGGGCGTTTATGACTGGGCGTTGATCGTTGACCATCAGCGTCAGGTCGTTACCCTGCTGTGCCACGGTGATATCCACGCCCGCCTGCGCTGGCTGCAGGAACAAACCCGCCCGGCGACGGCACCGTTCGCCCTGACCTCTGGCTGGCAATCCAATATGAACCGCGCGCAGTACGGCGAGAAGTTCCGCCAGGTACAGGCCTACCTGCAAAGCGGCGACTGCTACCAGGTCAACCTCGCCCAGCGCTTTCAGGCGCGCTATGAGGGTGATGAATGGGCGGCGTTTGTGCGGCTGAACCGCACCAACCGCGCCCCGTTCAGCGCGTTTTTACGATTTGAAGAGAGCGCCATTCTGAGCCTCTCGCCGGAGCGTTTTATCCAGCTCGAGCAGGGGCAGATTCAGACCCGCCCGATTAAAGGCACCCTGCCACGTCTGGATTCCCCGCAGGCGGACGCGGAACAGGCTCAGCGGTTGGCGAACTCACCGAAGGATCGTGCAGAAAACCTTATGATTGTCGACCTGATGCGCAACGACATTGGCCGCGTGGCGGTGCCGGGCAGCGTACGGGTGCCGGAGCTGTTTGTCGTGGAGCCGTTCCCGGCGGTGCACCATCTGGTCAGCACCATCACCGCACAACTGCCGCCGACGCTGCACGCGACCGATCTGCTGCGCGCGGCGTTTCCTGGTGGCTCGATTACCGGCGCGCCGAAGGTGCGGGCGATGGAGATTATCGACGAGCTGGAACCTCATCGCCGCAACGCGTGGTGCGGCAGCATTGGCTATCTCAGCGCCTGCGGCAATATGGACACCAGCATTACCATTCGGACGGTCACGGCGACAAACGGGACGCTTTACTGCTCGGCGGGCGGAGGCCTGGTGGCCGACAGCGACGAAGATGCGGAATATCAGGAAACATTTGATAAAGTGAATAGAATCCTACAACAACTGGAGTCCTGACCATGCAAGAGCCCGCGCTGAACCTGGATGATTTTCTCTCCCGCTTTCAGCTGCTTCGTCCGCAGACGACGCGTACGGCGTTAAACGCTCGACAGGCCGCGGTATTGATTCCCATCGTGCGACGCCCTGAGCCAGGGCTACTGCTGACGCAGCGTTCCGCTCGCTTGCGCAAACATCCCGGTCAGGTCGCCTTTCCCGGCGGGGCGGTAGACAGCAGTGACGCATCGCTGATTGCGGCGGCGCTGCGCGAGGCGCAGGAAGAGGTCGCCATTCCCCCGGAGTGCGTGGATATTATCGGCGTGCTGCCGCCCGTCGACAGCGTGACCGGTTTTCAGGTCACGCCGGTGCTCGGGGTTATCCCGCCGGATCTGCACTATCACGCCAGTGAAGATGAAGTGGCATCGGTGTTTGAAATGCCGCTTGCCGAAGCGCTGCGTCTGGGGCGCTATCACCCGCTTGATATTCATCGCTGCGGCAACGCACATCGCGTCTGGCTCTCCTGGTATCAGCACTATTTTGTCTGGGGCATGACCGCCGGTATTATTCGTGAGCTAGCGCTACAGGTGGGCCTTAAACCCTGACTATACTTACCCTGATAACCGGCTTTTCAGCATTAGTAAAATCAACGCTACGCATTAATTAAATTCATGTGAATAGTTAAGCTGGAGTTCAGGTTCCCTCATACACTATGCGCAGTTATTACATCGTTGCCGCAACAACGTGGCAACCCTGTCAGGAGTGTTAAAGTGATTAGTATATTCGACATGTTTAAGGTGGGGATTGGTCCCTCATCTTCCCATACTGTAGGGCCGATGAAGGCTGGCAAACAGTTCGTCGATGACCTGGTCGAAAAGGGACTGATTGATGACGTGACGCGCGTTGCCGTTGACGTCTACGGTTCACTGTCCCTCACCGGTAAGGGCCACCATACCGATATCGCGATTATTATGGGTCTGGCGGGCAACCAGCCGGATACCGTCGATATTGATGCCATCCCGGCATTTATTCGTGACGTAGAAGCGCGTGGCCGCCTGCTGCTGGCGCTTGGCCGCGTCGAAGTTGATTTCCCGGCCGATAGCGGCATGCGTTTCCACAACGGTAATCTGCCGCTGCACGAAAACGGCATGCAGATAACCGCCTGGTCGGGCGAGACGCAACTCTACAGCAAAACCTACTACTCTATCGGCGGCGGCTTTATCGTCGATGAAGAGCATTTTGGCAAAGCGGACAGCGGCGAAGTACAGGTCCCTTACCCGTTCGCTTCAGCTACCGAAATGCTCAACTACTGCAAAGAGACTGGCCTGTCGCTTTCAGGCATGGTGATGCAGAACGAACTGGCGCTGCACAGCAAGAAAGAGATTGAAGAGTACTTCGAGAACGTCTGGCAGACCATGCGCGCCTGTATTGACCGCGGCATGAATACCGAAGGTGTGCTGCCAGGGCCGCTACGTGTACCGCGTCGTGCTTCCGCCCTGCGTCGTATGCTGGTTTCCAGCGACAAGCTCTCCAGCGACCCGATGAACGTGATCGACTGGGTCAACATGTTTGCGTTGGCGGTAAACGAAGAGAACGCCGCCGGTGGCCGCGTGGTGACAGCGCCAACGAACGGTGCCTGCGGTATCGTTCCAGCGGTGCTGGCCTATTACGATCACTTTATCGAGTCCGTCAGCCCGGATATCTACATTCGCTACTTCCTGGCCTCCGGTGCCATTGGCGCACTGTACAAGATGAACGCCTCTATCTCCGGTGCCGAAGTGGGCTGCCAGGGCGAAGTGGGCGTAGCCTGTTCAATGGCAGCAGCTGGTCTGGCTGAACTGCTGGGTGCCAGCCCGGAACAGGTATGCGTCGCGGCGGAAATAGGTATGGAGCATAACCTCGGTCTGACCTGTGACCCGGTTGCCGGTCAGGTTCAGGTACCGTGCATCGAGCGTAACGCGATTGCCTCCGTGAAGGCGATTAACGCCGCGCGTATGGCGATGCGTCGTACCAGCGAGCCGCGCGTCTCCCTCGATAAGGTCATTGAGACCATGTACGAAACCGGTAAAGACATGAACGCCAAATATCGCGAAACCTCGCGCGGCGGTCTGGCCATTAAGGTTCAGTGCGACTAATACGCCTTTTCGCCCACCCCTAATTTGGGTGGGCGATTTATCCCTACTATTTTCGCGCCCCACTTCACTTGCTCTGTCGTCACTGCTATTTTCATAACCACTCAATGCGCGCCGAGCAGCGGAAATGCAATCAGCACAATGGATTATCAGAAAATATCTACGCAAGCGAATCGCCGTCTGTGCGATCGTCGCGGTGTGTGCCTTTGCGCTGACATTAGGGGTACGATTTATTTCGCAGCGCAGCATAAATCAGAAACAGATAAATACCCTCACCGCCCACTCGGTCGATCGCCTCGATAGAATTCTTCAGCCGCTCAAAACCCAGCGTGAGGCCATGCTTGCCCTGGTCGGTCAGCCCTGCGAGGCCATTCATTTGCCGTTGCGCAAGCTGGCGGTGATGCTGCAAACCGTGCGCTCTATTGCGCTGGTGAAAGAGGGCCAGCTTTACTGCTCCAGCGCGCTCGGCTCACGCGGTATTGCGGTCAATGCCCTGCAACCACAGTTGCCCAATACCGCGCCGCTACTGCTGCTGGGCACCGATCATTCGCTGCTGGTCGGTACGCCGATTCTGGTTCAGTGGTTTCCCGCATCGAAGGACGGTAAAGACGGCGTGATGGTCTCCATCAATATCGATTTACTCAGCAATATTATTCTCGAGCCCTCACCACCGCTCATCACCCACATCAGTCTTAACGTTGGCGAACGCCACTATCAGCACAATATCGGCATCACCGGGGAGATGGATGATGACGGCAACCGCGTATTCACCCGCTCGTCAACGGACTTCCCATTTAGCATTGCCGCGCTCAGCCCCGGCCCCGATCGCCTCGCCCTGAATAATCTGGTCACCGACCTGCCGCTGGCGGCCATCATGAGCATTCTGTTTACGTGGATTGCCTGGCTTGCCACCGCCGGGCGACTGAGCTTTTCGCGGGAAATTAATATGGGCATCGCCGGTAAGGAGTTTGCCCTGTACTGCCAGCCGCAAATGGACGCGCGGACTCAGCGCTGCGTCGGTGCAGAGATCCTGCTACGCTGGAATAACCCGCGCGTGGGCTGGGTGGCGCCGGATGTGTTTATTCCCATTGCTGAGACGCAGAACCTGATTATTCCGCTGACACGTTACGTCATCGGCGAAACGGCGCAGCGGCTGCATCTGTTCCCTCAGGCGCGCGATTTCCAGATAGGCATCAACGTGGCCGCCCCGCACTTTAAGAACGGTCAGTTGCTGAAAGATTTAAAGCAGCTCTGGTTCAGCCGCAAGCCGCTACAGCAGCTTACGATCGAACTGACCGAGCGCGACGCGCTGAACGATGTGAACTATCAGCTGCGCAGCGAGCTTGGCAACCATCAAATTAAGCTGGCGATAGATGATTTTGGTACCGGCAATAGCTCGCTCTCCTGGCTTGAAATGCTGCACCCGGACGTGCTGAAAATCGACAAGGCCTTTACCGGCGCGATCGGAACCGACGCCGTGAACTCCACGGTAACGGATATTATTATTGCGCTGGGGCAGCGGCTGAACGTTGAACTGGTCGCGGAAGGGGTGGAGACGCAGGAAGAGGCGCTCTATTTGCAGCAGCACGGGGTACATTTGTTGCAGGGGTATCTTTATGCGCAGCCGATGCCGCTGGAGGAGTTTCCGCAGTGGCTGAAGAAGCATAAAAATTGAATTCGCAGATATTGTAGTCCGGTCGCAAGAAGTGACCCCGGGAGTTCCCCGGAGTCGGCGCTTGCGCGCCTCGTCCGGGCTACGGGATCAACCATCACTGTAGCCCGGCCAAGCGGAGCGCCGCCAGGGTTAGTCAGTTATCTTATTCGTCTTCGTCGTGCGCTGAAGCCAGCTTCACGACGCGAATCTGATCGACGCGATAGTTATTGGCCGCGGTAATCGTGATGTGCAGCGACGGCAGCTCAATCACGTCACCGACATGCGGGATCCGCCCATTAACGGCAATCACCAGGCCAGCTACCGTGGCGATATCGTCATCCACCAGGTTATCCAGCCCCAGCGTATGCTGGAACGCATGCAGGTCCGTCGTCCCTTTCACTAACCAACCGTCGCCATCGGCGACAATTTCCGGGGTTTCATCGGCATCCGGGAACTCACCGGCAATCGCTTCCAGCACGTCCAGCGGCGTCACCAGCCCCTGCACCACACCAAACTCGTTGGTCACGATAACGAAGCTACCGCGCGCCCGGCGCAGCACGCCCAGCAGGTTGATGGGGTCGAGCGTATCCGGCACGATAATCGCCGGGTTGGCCGAGGCAATGGCCAGCACGTCTTCACCGGCTTCCAGCGCCACCAGCAGCTCTTTAGCACGCACGATACCAACGATTTCATCCAGCTCGCCCCGACACACTGGGAACAGGCTGTGCGGCGACGACAGCAACTGCTGACGGATCTCTTCCGTACTCAGATCCGCGTCCACCCAGCTGATCTCCCCACGCGGGGTCATAATGCTGCGCAGGGAACGCGAGGCCAGTGTCAGAACACCGTTGATCATATAGCGTTCTTCTTCCACGAACGCCCCTTCCGGCACCGGCATTGCCGACTGATGGCCTTCGTCGTGCGCCGCGTTCACCTGCTTGCGGTTACCCATCAGACGCAGAATGGCATCCGCCGTGCGCGCACGCAGCGGCAGCGTCGACTGGTGGCGAATAAAGTTACGACGGGCAATCTGGTTGAACAATTCGATGATTATCGAGAAGCCAATCGCCGCGTACAGATAACCTTTCGGAATATGGAAACCAAAGCCTTCTGCGACCAGGCTCAGGCCGATCATCAGCAGGAAGCTCAGACACAGTACCACCACCGTTGGGTGCTGGTTGACGAAGTTCGTCAGCGGCTTTGAAGCCAGCAGCATCACACCCATCGCAATCACTACCGCTGCCATCATGACCGGCAGATGGTTCACCATCCCGACCGCCGTGATCACTGCATCCAGCGAGAAGACGGCATCCAGCACAACAATTTGTGCCACCACCACCCAGAAGCTGGAATAACCTTTACCGTGCCCGGAATCGTGCTGGCGGTTTTCCAGCCGTTCGTGCAGCTCGGTCGTCGCTTTAAACAGCAGGAATAGACCCCCGACCAGCATAATCATGTCTCGTCCGGAGAAGGTTTGCCCCCACACGCTGAATAGCGGCGCGGTCAGCGTCACCATCCATGAGATCACGGAAAGCAGTCCCAGACGCATCACCAGCGCCAGCGACAGGCCGATAAGTCGTGCTTTATCTCGTTGTTTTGGTGGTAGTTTATCGGCAAGGATGGCGATAAACACCAGGTTATCAATACCGAGAACGATTTCCAGAACGACCAGCGTCAATAATCCGGCCCAGATTGACGGGTCCATTAACAATTCCATAAACCACTCCAACGAGAGACGAGACGAGTCATCGCTATGTCATGTTTAAGCGAGACGATACCAGACGATAGAAAAGCGTGGCGCAAAAGGCCGGGAGATGCGTCGCAAAAGCGAACGTGTGCGAAAAGGCGTCGGTGACGATCCATACTACGGGCTGATGCCCTATACTCCTGTGTGATTAAACGAAGCATTAACATAGCAAAAACAAATGACATTTTGGCAGAGATTTACGAGTCTTTGCAAAATGTAAGGTAATTTTTTGCACCACAAAATAATTGCGGTCCTTTAACTAAATTACGGATCTTCATCACATTAATTATTCTTTCACTGTCTAAAATAATTCTCGGTAGTTATTTATTTTTTTGTCTCTAACCCTTGTCTGAATCGATTCGGTTACCGTTTCGACTCAAGAGAATGTATCAGCCCTACTGATACACACGATAATAAAGGAGGTAGCAAGTGACGATTGCTATTGTAATAGGCACACATGGTTGGGCAGCAGAACAACTGCTGAAAACGGCAGAAATGCTGTTGGGCGAGCAGGACAATGTTGGCTGGATCGACTTCGTGCCTGGCGAGAATGCAGACACGTTAATCGAAAAATACAACGCGCAGCTGGCGAAGCTTGATACCAGTAAAGGCGTGTTGTTCCTTGTTGACACCTGGGGCGGCAGCCCATTCAACGCTGCAAGCCGTATTGTTGTCGATAAAGAAAACTATGAAGTGATCGCGGGCGTCAACGTACCGATGCTGGTCGAAACCTTCATGGCGCGTGACGATAACCCAAGCTTTGATGAACTGGTGGCGCTGGCGGTGGAAACCGGTAGCGAAGGCGTGAAAGCGCTGAAAGCCAAACCCGTCGAAAAAGCGGCTCCGGTTGCTGCACCTGCTGCACCGAAAGCTGCCGCTCCGGCAAAACCAATGGGCCCGAACGACTACATGACTATCGGTCTGGCGCGTATCGATGACCGTCTGATTCACGGTCAGGTTGCGACCCGTTGGACCAAAGAGACCAACGTCACCCGCATCATTGTGGTCAGCGATGAAGTTGCTGCCGATACCGTGCGTAAAACCCTGCTGACTCAGGTTGCTCCTCCAGGCGTAACGGCACACGTTGTCGATGTCGCCAAAATGATCCGCGTTTACAACAACCCGAAATATGCGGGCGATCGTGTGATGCTGCTGTTCACTAACCCAACCGACGTTGAACGTATCGTCGAAGGCGGCGTGAAACTGACCAGCGTAAACATTGGTGGCATGGCATTCCGTCAGGGCAAAACCCAGGTCAACAACGCGATTTCCGTTGATGAAAAAGATATCGAAGCCTTCAAGAAACTGAACGCACGCGGTATTGAGCTGGAAGCCCGTAAGGTCTCCACCGATCAGAAACTGAAAATGATGGATCTGATTGCCAAAGCGGATAAATAACCGCTTGGGCAACGTTTTTTAGCCTTCACACTTAAGTCTGTATAAGCAATAGGAGAAGTACAATGGAGATTACCACTCTTCAGATTGTGCTGGTGTTCATCGTCGCATGTATCGCGGGTATGGAGTCGGTACTTGATGAATTTCAGTTCCACCGTCCATTGGTGGCCTGTACGCTGATCGGTGCCGTTCTCGGGGACATGAAAACCGGTATTATCATCGGTGGTACCCTTGAAATGATCGCGCTGGGCTGGATGAACATCGGTGCAGCAGTAGCACCGGATGCCGCACTGGCCTCAATTATTTCTACCGTTCTGGTTATTGCCGGTCACCAAAGCATTGGTGCAGGTATCGCTCTGGCGATTCCACTGGCAGCAGCAGGCCAGGTTCTGACCATCATCGTTCGTACTATCACCGTTGCTTTCCAGCACGCGGCGGATAAAGCGGCTGAAAACGGCAACCTGACGGCCATCTCGTGGCTGCACGTCTCTTCCCTGTTCCTGCAGGCAATGCGTATCGCTATCCCAGCGGTTATCGTTGCGGTATCCGTAGGCACCAGCGAAGTTCAGGGTCTGTTGAACGCCCTGCCAGAAGTAGTCACCAGCGGTCTGAACATCGCCGGTGGTATGATTGTGGTAGTAGGTTATGCGATGGTCATCAACATGATGCGCGCAGGCTACCTGATGCCGTTCTTCTATCTCGGCTTCGTTACCGCGGCGTTTACTAACTTCAACCTGGTTGCTCTGGGTGTGATTGGTGCAGTCATGGCCATCCTCTACATTCAGCTGAGCCCGAAATATAACCGCGTAGCCGGTGCGCCAGTTCAGGCAGCTGGTAATAACGATCTTGATAACGAACTGGACTAACAGGTGAGCGAAATGGTTGATATGACTAAAACTACCACCACCGAGAAAAAACTCACACCGGGTGATATTCGTGGCGTGTTCATTCGTTCTAACCTGTTCCAGGGTTCATGGAACTTCGAACGTATGCAGGCGCTGGGCTTCTGCTTCTCTATGGTTCCAGCGATTCGTCGCCTGTACCCGGAGAACAACGATGCGCGTAAACAAGCTATCAAGCGTCACCTGGAATTCTTTAACACCCACCCATACGTAGCGGCACCGGTACTCGGCGTAACGCTGGCGATGGAAGAGCAGCGTGCAAACGGCGCTGAGATCGACGATGGTGCCATCAACGGTATCAAAGTCGGTCTGATGGGGCCGCTGGCAGGCGTGGGCGACCCAATCTTCTGGGGTACTGTACGTCCGGTATTCGCGGCACTGGGTGCGGGTATCGCGATGAGCGGCAGCCTGCTTGGGCCACTGCTGTTCTTCATCCTCTTCAATGCAGTACGTCTGCTGACCCGTTACTACGGCGTCGCTTACGGCTACCAGAAAGGGATCGATATCGTTAAGGATATGGGCGGCGGCTTCCTGCAGAAACTGACTGAGGGGGCGTCTATCCTCGGCCTGTTTGTCATGGGGGCATTGGTTAACAAGTGGACGCACGTGAACATCCCGTTGGTGGTTTCGACCATCACCGGTCAGGATGGCCAGACTCGTGTGACCACCGTGCAGACTATCCTCGACCAGCTGATGCCGGGCCTGGTACCGCTGCTGCTGACCTTCGCCTGTATGTGGCTGCTGCGTAAGAAAGTTAACGCCCTGTGGATCATCATTGGCTTCTTCGTCATTGGTATCGCAGGTTACGCTGTCGGCCTGCTGGGTCTGTAATATTAGTAGTATGCCGGGGGCCCCTGCCCCCGGTTTTTTTTATCTGGAGGCTGAATGACATTAACGGATTTGGTACTGGTTCTCTTTATCGTGGCAATGCTGGCATTTGCCATCTACGACCAGTTCATCATGCCCCGCCGTCATGGCACCACCCTGCTGTCCGTCCCGCTTTTGCGCCCCGGCCGCGTCGATAGCGTTATCTTTGTCGTGCTGATCGTTATCCTGGTGTACAACAATGTGACCAGCCACGGCGCATTAATTACCACATGGTTATTATGTGCACTGGCGTTGACTGGTTTTTATCTGTTCTGGATCCGCAGCCCGAAAATTATCTTTAAATCGGAAGGTTTCTTCTTCGCAAATGCCTGGATTAAATACAGCCGAATTCAAAAAATGAATTTATCGGAAGATGGTGTACTGGTGATGCAATTAGAACAGCGTCGTCTTCTTGTCCGCGTAAAGAATATTGATGACCTGGAGAAGATCTACAAACTTCTCGTTAATTCTCAATGATTTAAAATATAGCCATCGCTATATCTGCGCTATTTCCAGGCAGTTAAGTTATAGCGTTGGCTATGTTTATTCCGCACATATCCTTCATATTTGTTAACCTTCTGATTACGCAATAAACCTAAATGAAAATCGTTATCATTAAACGATTAAATAAGCAAGCCTTAGAGTTGTTTTATATTCTAAAAATATGTTAAGGTTGCGCCCGTCGTTGGGGAGTAGCTAATTTCCATCAAATGGAAGTGTACGTGTCAACATACTCGTTGAAAAACGTGGTGCGTACGGATTACATCGTAATCAAGCGAGACCATAGACGCATTACTGCTGATTACTGGGGGCAGGAATGTGTCATATGGAAACTTCCCGGTCTGGACCTTCGCATGAACTTAACCGCCACTATCCTTCTCGCCCTTGGTATGTCAATGGATGCCTTCGCAGCATCGATTGGTAAAGGCGCGACGCTGCACAAACCGAAATTCTCCGAAGCCCTACGTACTGGCCTGATTTTTGGCGTCATTGAGATGCTTACCCCGCTCATCGGCTGGGGGCTTGGCATGCTGGCGAGTCAGTTCGTCATGGAATGGAGCCACTGGGTAGCCTTCGTCCTGCTGGTGTTCCTCGGCGGGCGTATGGTGCTGGAAGGGATCCGCGGCACAGATGATGATGAAGAAGCGGAAACGCCGCGTCGTCACGGTTTCTGGCTGCTGGTCACCACCGCGATTGCCACCAGCCTGGATGCGATGGCCGTGGGCGTAGGTCTGGCCTTCCTGCAGGTCAATATTCTCGCCACCGCATTTGCCATCGGCTGCGCCACTTTTGTGATGTCCACTCTTGGCATGATGGTCGGTCGCTTTATCGGCCCGCTGCTCGGCAAACGGGCTGAAATTCTGGGCGGGATCGTGCTTATCGCTATCGGCGCACAAATCCTCTACGCTCACTACATGGGTTAATCGGCGTCTCTTTGCCAGGCGTGAATCGCGAAATCCGTCTGGCAAGCAAACTGCGCCTGCTGTGCTAACGCCTCCCACACTTCTGGCTTCGCCCGCCACGCAAACGGCGTCATCTGCAATAACGTCACCGCTTCCTCACCGGTCAACTGCATCGGATAGGCCAACGCATCATGGCTCTCCAGGCTAAACCCGTCCAGTACTTCGGAATGCGGCGCATGCAGCTGCACTTCGCTATAGATAAGCCCTTTCAGCTCAACAAGATGGCGCGGCCCCGGCGTGACGGTAATGACCCAACCGCCCGGTTTCACTACGCGCTTCAGCTCTTGCGGATTACACGGCGCATAGATCCTAACGATAGCGTCCATGCTGGTGTCAGCAAACGGCAGACGCTGGCTGGAGGCGACGCAAAAATCCACCTGCGGATAGCGCTTCGCACCATAGCGAATAGCGGTTTTCGACACATCCAGCCCCCAGGTAGCCTGCGCCTCAGCGGCAAAGGCGTGGGTGTAGTACCCTTCCCCACAGCCAATATCCAACAGCTGTTCTGGCTTAATAGCGCGTAGCTTCGCACTCACGGCGTCGCGCAGCGGTTGATAGTGCCCAGCATCGAGAAAGGCGCGGCGCGCCTGCATCATCTCTGCGCTGTCGCCCGGGTCTCGAGAGCGTTTGTGCTGTACCGGCAGGAGATTGACGTAGCCCTCTTTCGCCCGATCGAACTGGTGACGCTGTGGGCAAAGATAACTATTGCCGCTGCGCGTTAATGGCGCATGGCAAAGCGGACAACTGTAGGACATAGCAACTCCGGCTCTATTTCAAAGGGCGAAAGTGTACCGCTATTCGAGCGAGGGAGAAAGGCGAAGCGGCGGTTAAGACAGTGGAGGTAGAAATGATAAAGCCCCGCAGAAGCGAGGCTTTATGTCTGATAATGTTACGCTGACGCGCCGCAAGATCAGTGATTGTCGAATCAGATAGCGGTTACGTTAACAGCCGCTGGGCCTTTCTGGCCGTCCTGAATTTCGAACTCAACGTTCTGGCCTTCAGCCAGAGTTTTGAAGCCGTTACCCTGGATTGCAGAGAAATGTACGAATACATCTTTGCTGCCGTCAGCAGGAGTAATGAAGCCAAAACCTTTAGACTCGTTGAACCACTTAACTTGACCTTTAATCTTTGCCATTTGCAAAATTCCTTAGAGTGTTTTCTGCGCCCGCAGGCGTTTTCATAGATAAAACTGAGACATGACTGCATGAGGCACTAATATAAGGTTCGGCAGAGAAGCGGTATTCAACGTCAACGTGTTTACTCAGAACTTCTTTACTGATAATGCCATACATAAACAGAACTGTACCTCGTTTAACCCAAAACGTGTTATCACATACAACGATAATAATGGCAAGCCATTTTTAAAGGTGTCTCGATCGGCCGCACAAATCCCAACAAATCCTTTGTCATGGGGCGAATTTCTCCCCAACGAAACGTCTCGCTGAATGGATGTTAGCAGATCTAAAATGTGACCTAGCTTACGGTAACGTAAGACATTTTTAACATAGCCCAACATTTTTCCAGCGTCCAGAATATCCTTATCGCCTCAAAAATTTTTATATCGTTAGACTATTTTCGCTATAACATTTTCGCATGCCGTTCGGCTAGCTGGTTATAAGTGCTTCACATGAGTACGGTTATCCAGCAAGTCTCCGGCGATTAACATCGCGGGCTATATTGCACCAAAATAATGAAACTTTCGTGACATTGCTTCATTACAACGCAATAAAAACGTTTCGCTATTACTCTCTGGATTAAGCTCCGCCAAATGGGTGATCAATTCGCCAATTTGTACAGTGTTAATACGAACAATAATATTAAGGTGCGATAAATAGAATTTAGGAATGATTCACTGATAACAATAACATAACGTTATAGATTATACCGATACGTGAACGCGAATATCGCCGCGCAGCACGTCAGTTGCGCAAAGTGAATATCACATCGCGTAACGTGTACGGGTTAAGCGTTTAGAGAATAGGCGCACCAGGATAGTGCAACGTGGGATGTCCGGCAGCCCAGAACAGGCTGCCCGGCGTTAGCATACAAAGAGGTTATCGCTCCGCCACCAGACGGATAAAATCTTCTTTGCCTTCTTCTTCAACGTCTTCTGCTTTTGCTTTTGGCGCTTCTTCTTCCTTCACGTCTGGCTCATTAGCCTCGCATAAACGACGCAGCAGCGCATTCTGGCGCTTTTGCAGGTCGAGTAGCGATTCAAGGAGTTCGATTTGCTCATTAGCGCGGGAACTGGCGCGATTCACAAAGAACCACAACACCAGACCGACCAACAGCAGCAGGAAGGAAAATGCCAGAGATACCAGATTTAATGCCCCAGAACTTACAAGATCACTCATTTTACCACCTCAAAAAGAACGATCCATTCTACCACTCACATTACGGAAGGAAATCGCTGCCGGCAAAAATGTTTTACCAGGGTATAAACCGGTTAATGCTGCATATGCCGCTGAAAAACTGAACGTCCTGATCGCACATCACGTTGATCATCTGGGTCCAGAGCAGCAGGCAGGCGGCAATCACGAGTATCAGTAATACCCACCGAAACTTTTTCACTCAACTCTCCGCATGAATTCTTATTCAGATGCAACCAGGTTAGCATGCTAACCTTAAACCGCGGCTAACTGTAACGGCATCTCACGCTTTTAGGAATCATAGACTTGTGTCAATCCGTTATTGCAGTAACGTAGCAATCATGAAAGATATAATAGAAGAGGAATTTTTATGCGCCTGTTTATCAGAACTATCGTTTTTCTGGTTATCGTCGCGATCGGGGTGCTTCTGAGCGGGTACGGCGTACTGGCCGGGAGCCAGAAAACGGCGGGTGGCCTTGGGTTACAATGTAAGTATCTGACAGCACAAGGTTATAGCACCGCATTTTACCTACACAGCGACAACGGTGTCGTCGGTCGCTCCAGCTGCCCGCTGTTTCGTAAGAGCACAAGCGTGGTAGATAACGGCTAAAAATGGATAAAAAACCTGGTTTAATACCAGGTTTTTTTGTCACTCAGAACGGGTAGTCGTTATAACCCATCTGCTCTGAAATCTTACGCGCAGCGGTATGCAGCATCTCAACATACTCATGCAGACGTTCTTCAGAGAAGCGCAGCGTCGGGAAGGAGATACTCAAACCGGCGATAACCACGCCAAAGCGGTCAAATACCGGTACGCCGATACAGCGCAGCCCTTCTTCCTGTTCTTCGTTATCTTCGCCCCAGCCCTGTTTGCGGACCTGCTCAAGAACGGTAATCAGCTCATCGGTGTTGGCAATCGTGCGCTCGGTGCTGCACTTATACTCAACGCCTTCGAGGATCTGACGAACTTCGGCCGGATCGCGCCAGGCCAGCAGAACTTTACCGATCGCGGTGCTGTACAGTGGGTTACGACGACCCACGCGGGAGTACATACGCAGGTTGTACATTGAGTCAATTTTGTGGATATAGACAATGCTGTCTTCATCCAGCGCACCCAGGTGAATGGTCTCTTTCGTCAGGCGAGAGAGTTCACGCATCTGGATATCCGCACTGCGGATTAAATCAACGTTCTGCAGGGCACGAGCACCCAGCTCAAACAGCTTCAGCGTGAGTGAATACTTTTCGGATTCCCCTTCCTGGGCAACGTATCCCAATGACTTCATGGTTTGCAAAAAGCGATAAACGGTGCTTTTCGACATCATGACGCGTTGCGACAGTTCAGTAATACCAATTTCGCGTTCTTCGCCAAGTGCCTGCAGGATACCAAATACCTTGAGTACCGAAGAGACAGAATCTGGTTGTTTGTCCAAATCCGTTGCTGACATTTATCACCTCATCGCAACTGTTTTATAAAAATTAGAACCGGTTTTTATTATAATTTCGCAAAGCGTCTGTAGCAATGAAACTTCTGTGACCTGGTTACAAATCTGCGACATTAGGTCGAATAATCAATGCTAGAATCATTCTTTGGTTAATAATTCACACAAAAACAAGTTTCTAACATGACTCGAAACCTGATCGACGGCCTGCCGACGCCCCAACGCTACGGCGCCATTTTGACTATTGTTATCGGTATTACGATGGCCGTTCTTGATGGCGCGATTGCCAACGTTGCGCTGCCAACCATCGCTACCGACCTGAACGCCTCCCCGGCAGCCTCCATCTGGATAGTCAATGCCTACCAGATTGCCATTGTTATCTCCCTGCTCTCCCTCTCCTTCCTCGGCGATATGATTGGCTACCACCGCATTTATAAAGCCGGTCTTGTCGTCTTCACCCTCGCCTCACTGTTCTGCGCCTTCTCGAACTCGCTCGAGATGCTCACGCTGGCGCGCATTCTGCAGGGGTTTGGGGGCGCAGCGCTGATGAGCGTCAACACGGCGCTGATCCGTCTGATCTACCCGCAGCGTCAGCTAGGGCGCGGGATGGGGATAAACTCCTTCGTGGTGGCCGTGTCGTCGGCAGCGGGGCCAACCATCGCTGCGGCCATTTTGTCACTGGCTTCATGGCAGTGGCTCTTCTTTATTAACGTGCCGCTGGGGATTATTGCCTGGCTGCTGGCCGTACGCTTCCTGCCGTCAAACGGCACCCGCAGCCAGTCACAGCGTTTCGACCTGCCAAGCGCGGTGATGAATGCCCTGACCTTCGGCCTGCTAATCACCGCGCTTAGCAGCTTTGCGCAAGGACAGTCCACTGAAGTGGTACTGCTGGAAATCGTTGCGCTGCTGGTGATTGGCTTCTTCTTCGTGCGTCGCCAGCTACGGCTGCCGGTGCCGCTGCTGCCTGTCGACTTGCTGCGCATTCCGCTGTTCTCACTCTCTATCTGTACCTCTATCTGCTCTTTCTGTGCACAGATGCTGGCAATGGTATCGCTGCCCTTCTTCCTGCAGTCGGTCGTTGGCCGTACCGAAGTGGAGACCGGTTTACTGTTGACGCCGTGGCCGCTGGCGACCATGGTGATGGCTCCATTGGCAGGCTATCTTATCGAGCGCGTTCACGCGGGCCTGCTGGGTGCACTGGGCATGGCGATTATGGCCTGCGGCCTGTTTGGATTGGCGCTACTGCCATCGTCACCGAGCGATATCGATATTATCTGGCGTATGCTGCTGTGTGGCGCAGGCTTCGGGCTGTTCCAGTCACCGAACAATCACACCATTATTGCCTCTGCACCGCGTAATCGCAGCGGCGGAGCCAGCGGAATGCTCGGCACGGCGCGCCTGCTGGGGCAAAGTACCGGTGCAGCGCTGGTCGCGCTGATGTTTAACGCCTTCGGCAACGGCGGTACCCACGTGTCGCTGTTGCTGGCCGGTACGCTGGCGGTCGTCGCCACACTGTTCAGCGGGCTACGCGTCACCCAGCCACGCGCCCAGAGCTAAAAACCGGTATTGTCATATCGCAACCGCCCGATGTTAAGCGTCGTATCTTGCTCGGGCGGTTTGACACAAGTGTCCCCTAACTTTAAGCGCGTTTATATCACGCTGGACAATCGGCGAATGCCCTCTTGCAAGACCTCCGGGGAATGGTTGGCAAAACCAAGCAAAATACCTTCACGCGACATCGGACGCTGGCAATAGCGTTCAAAGGATTGAATCCCCATCCCCAATTGGCTGGCTTTCATTTCCACCTCCTTCCCCGTGAGGCCGTTGAGTAGCCAGCACACCATATGGATCCCAGAGTCGGACGGATGTACCACCATTTTCCCCGGCAAATAAGCGGCTATTGCTGCCGCTAATGCGTTCTTACGTTCGTAGCACGCTTTACGCACACGGCGAACGTGACTCGCGTAATAGCCTTCTGCAATAAAACGCGCCAGAACGGCCTGCTCCAGATACCCGGTACAGAGATCGGAGAAATATTTGGTCATCATGAACTGCTCGCGTAATTCCGGCGGCACGACCAAAAACCCCAACCGAAATTCCGGATACATCATTTTGGAAAACGTTCCGGAATAGATAACCCGATGATATTTATCCAGCCCCTGCAACGCCTGCAATGAGCGTGCGGCATAGCGAAACTCGCTGTTGTAGTCATCCTCAAAGATCCATGCCTGTCGGGATTCGGCCCATTCCAGCAGCGCTAACCGTCGCGAAAGGCTGAGCGTCCCACTCAATGGAAACTGGTGCGACGGGGCGGTATAGACCAGTTTTGCATCGGGAAAATGCTGTATCCCGTCGTGAATATCCATCCCCTGGTCGTCAACGCTGACCGGCCTGACGATTGCCCCAGTCGAGGTAAAGGCGCCTCGGGCACCATCATAACCGGGATCGTCTACCCACACTTCGCTACCTTTAGGCAGCAGCGCTCGTGCGGTGACATTCAGCGCCTGTTGGATACCATTGACAATAATTATCTGACTTTCATCGCAGTTAACGCCGCGAGTGGCTTGGATGTAATGATTAATCGCGCGGCGCAGCGGTTGATAGCCACAGGCGTGCGTATGCAAACCAAGCTCCCGCCGGGACTGTCGCCAGACCCGCCCCAGCAGTCGCCCCCATAAATCATGGGGGAAAAGATCGGTACAACCTACGCCAACGGCAAATAAGCGGCTCATCCCATCGCTTTTCTGCCCTTCAGACCACAAGGGTCGCAGCGCCGCAATATCAGGATTGAGCGAACCGACTGCCGATACAGGCGGTGTAGATTCCGGCACCGGATAATGTCCATCAATGGTTTTGTCCGGAATGCTTTCGGTCACAAACGTTCCTGCGCCTTTGCGTGCGACCAGATAGCCCTCATCCAGCAAACGTTCAAAGCCAGCAATAACAGAGTTGCGTGAAATCGCCATCATTTCCGCTAGCGCCCGGCTTGACGGTATTTTCGAACCTGCAGCCAAACGCCCTTCCAGAATGGCATGGCGGAGCACCTCGTAGACCTGATCTTTAATAATGCCGCCAGGTAGTAGTAGGTCCTGGAACAGGGGGGAAACCGGCTTTTTCATCTCAATGCACCGCAACGGAAGTGGATCCTATAAAGATACATAAAGTGGAACTTCATAGGAACCATAACGTCTTCTAACATAGCACTACCGCATGCAGATAAGGCTATTTTTTGAACAATAAGGAAGAGTCATGAACGATAAAAAGGCAGGTAGTCATTTGGCAAAGATCATCATCAGACCCGCAACGGAGAGCGATTATGCGCAGTGGCTGCCGTTGTGGAAACAGTATCAAACGTTTTATCGCGTCGACATTCCTGACGCGGTAACGCAGCAGACATGGCGTCGTTTTTTAGATTCTGACGAGCCGATGGTTTGCGCCATTGCCGAATGTGACGGCAACATTGTGGGCCTTGTTCATTACTTGTTCCACCGCTCCACATGGGCCACAGCAGATTATTGCTATCTTGAGGATTTATTCGTTACCCCGGAGGTTCGTGGTCAACAGATTGGCAGGCAACTGATTGAATACGTACAGCAACAGGCGAGTGTACAACACGCCTCCCGCCTGTACTGGCACACCCATGAAACCAACGTCCGTGGGCAACGTCTTTATGATTGGGTGGCGAATAAAAGCGGCATGATTGAGTATCAGATGTCGGTGAATTAACACCGCTTGCGGCGTACTGTCACGGCATCCCTGATGCATTCAAGGATGCCGTTTAGTGCTATTGACGTAAATCCGTTACTTCATATATTCGCCGCTGCGCAGCGCTTCAATACGCTTATCCAGCGGTGGGTGGGTCATGAACATTTCGCTCAACGACTTCGATTTGCCGTTGATGCAGAACGCCATCATGCTGCTGGCTTCCTGCGGCTCATAGCTGGTTTTCAGACGCTGCAGCGCAGCAATCATCTTCTCACGGCCGACCAGCTTCGCAGAGCCCGCATCAGCGTGGAATTCACGGTAGCGCGAGAACCACATGGTAATAATGCTCGCCAGAATACCAAACACCAACTCCAGCACCGTGGCTACCGCGAAGTAAATCAGCGGGTTACCGTTGCTGCTCTCTTCGCCATCGTCACGGTTACCACCGAGGAAACCGGCGGCAATCTGCGCGATAACGCGCGAGATAAAGATAACGAAGGTATTCACGATGCCCTGGATCAGGGTCATGGTGACCATGTCGCCATTTGCGATGTGGCTGATTTCATGGGCGATAACGGCTTCCGCTTCGTCACGGCTCATGTTCTGCAACAGACCGGTGCTCACGGCTACCAGCGACGCATCACGACGTGCACCGGTAGCAAAGGCGTTCATGTCCGGCGCGTGGTACAGCGCAACCTGCGGCATAGCAATACCCACCTGCTGCGCCTGACGCGCAACGGTGTCCACCAGCCAACGTTCCTGTTCGGTACGCGGCTGCTCAATCACTTCACCACCGACTGATTTCAGGGCCATCCATTTCGACATCATCAATGACACAATGGAACCGCCGAAACCAAATAGCAGCGCCATAATCAGCAGACCGGTCATGCTGCTCGATTGAATTCCTGTCAGGCTTAGCACCAGCCCAAACACAACCATTACCGCCAGGTTGGTCATCAGGAAGAGCGCGATTCGCATCATAATTTACTTTTAACCTCTTTTTAACAAAACGCACTATGCGATTACCCATATCGTAGGGGCAATACGCGAATTTTCAACGATTACGTTAGGCTAAGTCACGAGAAAGACACAACTTTACATTTTGTAGCATCGTGATTTACGAGAAGATACGAGAGATAAAAAAAACAGGCACAATGACTTGTGCCTGTTGGGGGATTACTTGGTTTCTGCCGGCTGGTCTACCGGTGCGGCCTTCTCAAGCCTTGCCAGATCGATGGCGATGTCCACCGTCTCGTCAAGGTATGGATCCGGCTCTTTATAGTCCTTTGGCAGATCTTCCAGTTTCTTCAGCGGCGGCTTACCTTCACGCTTGTAGCGATCGTTAATCCGCGCCAGACGCGTTGCATCGTCCTCTTCGTTCTCTTTCTCACGCTGAGCGTAGTTCAGAGAAACGATACTGCGCTTATCCTTCAGTGCATTGAAGTGAGCAATATCTTTGGCGATGTACTGGAATTCTGGATCTTTCGCAATGCGATCGCTATGCAGTTTCAGCAGTTCCGGCTCGAACGTTTTCATGTCGCCAGACTTCACATAGGTGGCAGCATTAATGCTGTCCCACGGCAGTGCGTTGTCTTCAAACTTCTCACCGGTTTCGGTCTCTTCCGTGCCGGTTGGCATCATGATGTCCGGCGTTACCCCTTTACGCTGGGTACTGCCGCCGTTGATACGGTAGAACTTCTGAATGGTGTACTGGACCGATCCCAGCGCTGGCCATTCAGGACGCAGCATCTGATCGTAAATACGGTTCAGCGAACGGTACTGCTGGACGGTGCCTTTGCCGAAGGTCGGTTCACCGACGATCAGCGCACGACCGTAGTCCTGCATGGCAGCAGCAAAGATTTCTGAGGCCGAGGCGCTAAAGCGGTCTACCAGCACCACCAGCGGGCCTTTGTAATAGACGACGCCATCGGTATCGCTATCTTCGCGAACCTTACCGTTGTTATCACGCACCTGTACCACTGGGCCAGACGGAATGAACAGACCGGAGAGCGAAACAGCCTCAGTCAGCGCACCACCGCCGTTGCTGCGCAGATCGATAATCACGCTGCTGACGTTCTGTTTTTCCAACTTCTGCAACTGAACCTTCACATCTTCAGTGAGGCCAACGTAGAAGCCTGGGATATCCAGCACGCCGACTTTATCTTTACCGGTACCTTTAACCGACATTTTCACCGCGCGGTCTTCAAGACGAATACGCTCGCGGGTCAAGGTCACGATACGGGTTTTAGAACCTTTGCCTGCCGGAAGCACTTCCAGACGGACTTTGCTGCCTTTCGGCCCTTTGATCAACGCTACGACGTCATCAAGACGCCAGCCAATCACATCTACCATGCCTTTACCGGCCTGACCCACGCCGACGATACGATCGCCAACGCTAATGGCCTTGCTCTTCGCCGCCGGGCCGCCGGCCACCATAGAGTTAATGACGGTGTAGTCGTCATCCATCTGCAGCACCGCGCCAATACCTTCCAGAGACAGACTCATTTCGGTATTAAACTGCTCGGTGTTACGCGGAGAGAGGTAGTTGGTGTGCGGGTCGATTTCACGGGCGAATGAGGTCATCGCCAACGAGAACACGTCTTCACTGTTGGTCTGCGCCAGGCGACGAATCGCAAACTTGTAGCGACGCGACAGCGTGTCGTGGATCTCTTTGTCGTCTTTGCCCGCCAGCTTCAGACTCAGTTGGTCAAATTTGACCTTGCCGTCCCAAAGCGCATTCAGTTCGGCTTCGTCCTTCGGCCACGGCGCTTTGCTGCGATCGAGGTTAAAGGTGTCGGTACCGGAGAAGTTCATCGGACGCTCGAGCACCTTCAGCGCATACTCATAGCGCTCAAAGCGACGTTTTTGCGCCAGATTGTAGAGGTCATAGAAGACATCAAGCTTGCCAGAACGCAGCTCATCGCCAATCTGACCTTTCTTCGCGGAGAATTGCTCAACGTCGCTGGCCAGCAGCACGTTGTGGCTATAGTCCAGCAGGTTCAGATAGCGGGTGAAGATTTTGGCCGAAAAGGCCTCGTCAAGATCGAACTGGCGGTAGTGGGAACGGGTAAAGCGCGATGTCACGCGCTCGCTCACCGTTGCGTGTTGCGTCTCTTCCTTCAGAACCGGAAGCTGATCAACACGGGTAATATCTTCCACCGCTAAGACCTGGCCTGTTATCACTAACAGACCAGCAAGCGCGGAGAGCCTAAAGAATTTGTTCATGCCTGGCCAGGCCTCCGTTTCAGAACACCAGGTGTTCTGCGCGTACAATCATTGACATACCAGAAGTAAGCTGCACACGAACGCCATCTTTGGTGATTTCCAGGATTGTGGCATCCATGGCGTTATTGCCCGCTTTAACTTTCAGGGATTGACCGACCGTCAGCGCAGACAGATCGGATACGGGGGTAAACTTCTCTTCGCGGACTTCACGAACAGGTTTAGCCGCCGGTTTTGCTGCCGCAGGACGTGGTTTACGCTCTGCGCCTTCTTTGCGACGTACTGGAGGACGTGGTTTACGCTCACGACGTGGCGCATCACCTTGTTCGCCCGCAGCAGCCGCCGCTTCGCGTTTCTTCGCCTGCTGTTCAGCACGCTGTGCCTGAACGCGAGCTTTCGCTTCTTCGAGCTGCTGACGCGCATGCGCCACGTGCTGCTCATCCAGTTCGCCGCAAGGGTTGCCGTCGAGATCGACGCGCACGGCACCTGCTTTGATACCGTAGAGGTAGCGCCAGCTGGAAGTATAAAGACGTAATGCGGAGCGCAGTTGCGTTTTGCTGAGGTTCATTTCCCCTTCAACGCGCGCAACGAGATCCTGAAAAATACCGACTTTCAGGGGGCGAGCCTCGCCTTCCGCACTAAAGCACTGCGGGAAACGTTCGGCCAAAAATGCGATAACTTCTTTACTGCTGTTCAACTTAGGTTGATTTTCCATGAAATTTCCTGATTACAACGGACGTAGCCAACAAGCCGCAGGCATGAACAGGCGACATTATAATGACGCATTTCGTAAATGCTACGTTATCCGTTGATTATCCTTCGACGGGTGCAAAGAATTTTTGATAATCGGTCGCTTCGAGCACTTTTTGAAGGTGGACGACCAGTTCACGCAAGCCTTTTTCATCTTCTTCGCTAAAGCGGGAGAAGACGGTGCTGTCGATATCCAGTACGCCAATGACCTGACCGTTCACCTCAAGAGGCAATACGATTTCGGCGTTGCTGGCAGCATCACAGGCAATATGACCATCAAAAGCATGGACATCTTCAATGCGCTGAACGCGATTTTCCGCCACCGCTGTACCGCAAACACCCCGACCTACCGGAATGCGTACGCAGGCAATTTTGCCCTGGAACGGCCCGAGGACCAGCGTATTGCCTTCCAGCAGATAAAATCCTGCCCAGTTCACATCAGAAAGACGCTCGTACAGCAGCGCGCTGGTATTGGAGATTACGGCCAAGAAACTGGTTTCGCCTGCCATCAATGCCTGAAAATCGCGGTTAAGATCCGCGTAAAATTCTGTTTTGCTCATTATCTAATCACTATAGTTTACGGTGTTACTGATGCGTTGTTCAGCTTACAGCCTTATAAAATACGCATTAAGTGCGTTCGGGCTCAAGATGAATCGATACTTAGGTTAAGATAGAGTTATACATTCATTTCTCAATGTAATAAATGGCACTGAAAACATCACGCATAACGCCGTCGAAAAAAATACATATTCACAAGATTGATGCACCGTTGCCGTGGGCACATTACCAACGTTGCCCCCAGTGCGATATGCTTTTTCGGTTACCGGTCGTAAAATCATCGCAAAGTGCCTATTGCCCACGCTGTAACGCCAAAGTGCGCGACGGGCGTGATTGGTCATTGACCCGCCTCGGCGCGATGGCCATCACCATGCTGCTGCTGATGCCCTTCGCGTGGAGCGAGCCGCTGCTGCGCCTGCATCTGCTGGGTGTACGCATCGATGCCAACCTGCTGTCCGGGATCTGGCAGATGACCGATCAGGGTGACCCCATCACCGCCGCGATGGTCTTTTTCTGCACCGTCGGCGCGCCTTCGGTGCTGGTCGTCTCTATTGCCTATCTGTGGCTCGGCAATATTCTGGGCATGAACCTCCGCCCTGTCCTGCTGATGCTCGATAAGCTGAAAGAGTGGGTGATGCTGGATATCTACCTGGTTGGGATCGCCGTTGCCTCGATCAAGGTGCAGGATTACGCCTTCCTGCAGCCGGGAATCGGCCTGCTGGCATTTATCTCTCTGGTGGTACTCAGCATCCTGACCCTGATTCATCTGAACGTTGAACAGCTGTGGGAACGCTTTTATCCTCAACGCCCCGCTACGCGTCCGGACGGCAGCCTGCGAGTCTGCCTTGAGTGCCACTACACCGGTTTTGCCGATGCGCGCGGGCGCTGCCGACGCTGCCATACGCCGCTGCGCTACCGTCGGCGGCAGAGCCTGCAAAAAAGCTGGGCGGCGCTGGTCAGTTCGATCGTCTTTCTCATTCCCGCTAACCTGCTGCCAATCTCCGTTATCTATGTTAACGGCGGTCGGCAGACGGACACCATCCTTTCCGGGATCATGTCGCTTGCCAACAGCAACGTGGCGGTGGCGGCGGTGGTGTTTATCGCCAGTATTCTGGTGCCGTTTACCAAAATTATCGTGATGCTGACGCTACTGACCAGCATTCACTTTAAATGCGAACAGGGGCTGCGTACGCGCATACTGCTGCTGCGCTTTGTCACCTGGATTGGCCGCTGGTCAATGCTCGATCTGTTTGTGATTTCGTTAACCATGTCGCTCATCAATCGTGATCAGCTTCTCGCCTTCACGATGGGCCCCGCTGCGTTTTATTTCGGCGCTGCGGTAATATTAACTATTCTTGCTGTTGAATGGCTGGACAGCCGCATACTTTGGGACGCACATGAGTCAGGAAACGCCCGCTTCACAGACTGAGGCGCGAATTAAAACCAAACGCCGTATCTCTCCGTTCTGGCTGCTGCCGGTCATCGCGCTGATGATTGCCGGTTGGCTTATCTGGAACAGCTATGAGGATCGCGGTACCACCATCACCATCGACTTCATGTCGGCGGACGGTATTGTGCCGGGCCGAACCCCAGTACGCTTCCAGGGCGTCGAGGTCGGCACGGTTCAGGATATTCGTCTTGCCCAGGACCGCAGCAAAATTGAAGTGCGCGCCAGCATTAAATCCGATATGGAAGATGCGCTGCGCGACGAAACCCAGTTCTGGCTGGTCACCCCGAAGGCGTCTCTTGCCGGGGTATCCGGGCTCGATGCCCTGGTTGGCGGCAACTATATCGGCATGATGCCTGGCAAAGGCGAAGCGCGCGATCACTTTACCGCGCTGGATACGCAGCCGAAATATCGCCTCAACAACGGCGAGCTGATGATCCATCTGCACGCCCCGGATTTAGGTTCGCTCAACAGCGGGTCACTGGTCTACTTCCGCAAAATTCCGGTCGGCCGCGTCTATGACTACGCCATTAACCCGAACAATCAGGGCGTCACTATTGATGTGCTGATCGAGCGTCGCTTCACCAATCTGGTGAAAAAAGGTAGCCGCTTCTGGAACGTCTCAGGCATTAAGGCGGATGTAGGACTCAGCGGCGCGAAGGTGCAGCTCGAGAGCCTCGCAGCGCTGGTCAACGGCGCGATCGCCTTCGACTCCCCGCCCGATTCGCAGGCCGCTGCACAGAACGATGAATACGGCCTCTATGAGGATCTTGCTCACAGCCAGCGCGGCGTGCTGGTGCAGCTTCAACTGCCAAACGGCGATGGTCTGAAGGCCGGTTCGACGCCAATGCTTTATCAGGGGCTGGAAGTGGGTCAGTTGACCAAACTGACGCTCAACCCGGACAACTCCGTTACCGGTGAAATGACCGTTGACCCAAGCGTGGTCTCACTGCTGCGGGAAAAAACGCGCATTGAACTGCATCAGCCAAAGCTGTCGCTGGATAACACCAACCTGAGCTCGTTGCTTACCGGCAGCACCTTTGAGCTGGTACCGGGCGACGGCGAACCGAAAGATCGCTTTACCGTGCTGGCGGCGGATAAAACGCTGCTGCAACAGCCGGGCGTCATGACGCTGACGCTGACCGCGCCAGAAAGCTACGGTATCGATGCCGGGCAGCCTATCATGCTGCATGGGGTAAAAATCGGCCAGGTCATGGAACGCGCGTTGACGGCGAAAGGCATTAGCTTTGCTATCGCCATTGACCCGCAGTATCGCGACCTGATCCATGGCGACAGCAAGTTTGTGGTCAACAGCAAGATGGATGTCAAAGTAGGCATCGACGGCGTTGAGTTCTTAGGTGCCAGCGCCAACGAATGGCTCAGCGGCGGGATTCGTATCCTGCCGGGTGAAAAAGGGCCAATGAAGTCGATCTACCCGCTGTTCTCTAACCTCGAAAAAGCGCAGGAGAACAACCTCAGCGACTACCCAACCACCACCCTGATGCTGACGGCGGAGACGCTGCCGGATATTCAGACCGGCTCTATCGTACTGTATCGTAAATTTGAAGTCGGTGAGGTCACCTCGGTGCAGCCTCGCGCCAACGCGTTCGATATTGCGGTGCACATTAAACCGGAATACCGTTCGCTGCTGACCCCAAACAGCGTCTTCTGGGCTGAAGGCGGCGCGAAGGTGCAGCTCAACGGCAGCGGCCTGACGGTGCAGGCCTCCCCGCTCTCCCGTGCGTTAAAAGGGGCGATCAGCTTTGACAATCTCGATGCCGCCGGCGCAGGCAGCCGTAAAGGCGATAAACGCCTGCTTTACGCATCGGAGACCGCCGCGCGCGCCATTGGTGGGCAAATTACTCTGCACGCCTTTGATGCCGACAAGCTCTCGACCGGTATGCCAATTCGCTACCTCGGTATTGATATCGGTCAGGTGCAGAACCTGGAGCTAAACGCGTCGCGCAACGAAGTACAGGCCAGCGCGGTACTCTATCCTGAATACGTTTCGACCTTCGCTCGACGCGGCACCCGCTTCTCGGTGATCACCCCGCAAATCTCGGCGGCGGGCGTGGAGCATCTGGATACTCTGCTGCAGCCTTACGTTAACGTCGAGCCGGGCCACGGTGAAATGCGCCGTGATTTTGAGCTCCAGGAAGCGACGATCTCCGACTCCCGCTACCTCAACGGCCTGAACATCGTGGTGGAAGCACCGGAAGCCGGTTCGCTAAGCATCGGGACGCCAATATTGTTCCGTGGGCTTGAGGTGGGCACCGTCACCGGTTTGCGTCTGGGCAGCCTTTCCGACCGCGTGATGATTGAGATGCGCATCGGCCAGCGCTACCAGCATCTGGTGCGCAACAACTCGGTGTTCTGGCTGGCCTCTGGCTATAGCCTTGATTTTGGCCTGGTGGGCGGCGTGGTGAAAACCGGCACCTTCAACCAGTTCATTCGCGGCGGCATCGCCTTTGCGACCCCGCCGGGCATCCCGCTAGCGCCGAAAGCGCAGGAAGGGAAACACTTCCTGCTGCTGGAGTCTGAACCGAAAGAGTGGCGCGAATGGGGCACCGCCCTGCCGCGTTAAAACCCTCTGCGCCGGTGCCCATCACCGGCGCATTTTTATGATAAACTGCGCGCTCTTTATCTCCTTGTGGTATTCGCCAGTGGCTCAAAACTCAGTCTATTTCCCCGATGAATTCCTTGCGCAGATGCGTGAGGCCATGCCGAAAAATCTCTCTTTTGATGCATTTATTGATGCCTGCCAGCGCCCGCTGCGTCGCAGCATTCGCGTCAATACGCTCAAAATTACCGTGGATGATTTTCTGGCGCTGGTTGCGCCGTACGGCTGGCAGCTAACCCCGGTTCCCTGGTGTGCCGAAGGTTTCTGGATTGAACGTGAAAATGCCGACGAGATCCCACTGGGCAGCGCCGCCGAGCATTTAAGCGGTCTGTTTTATATCCAGGAAGCCAGCTCCATGCTGCCCGTCGCCGCGCTGTTTGCCGATGGCGCAGTACCCACGCGCGTAATGGATGTCGCCGCCGCGCCTGGCTCGAAAACCACGCAGATCGCCGCCCGAATGGAAAACCATGGCATGCTGCTGGCGAACGAGTTTTCCGCCAGCCGCGTCAAGGTGCTGCACGCTAACATCAGCCGCTGCGGAATCGCGAATACCGCCCTGACCCACTTTGACGGCCGCGTATTTGGCGCGGCGCTTCCGGAGTGCTTCGACGCTATTCTGCTGGATGCGCCTTGCTCCGGCGAAGGCGTGGTGCGTAAGGACCCGGACGCGCTAAAAAACTGGTCGCTTGCCAGCAACCAGGAGATTGCCAGTACCCAGCGCGAGCTTATCGACAGCGCGTTCCATGCCCTGCGCCCTGGCGGCACGCTGGTCTACTCCACCTGCACGCTTAACCGCGACGAAAACGAATCGGTGGTCAACTGGCTGCTTGAGCGTTACCCGGAAGCGGTGGAAGTGCTGCCGTTAGGCGACCTTTTCCCAACCGCCGAGCAGGCGCTGACCCCGGAAGGCTATCTGCACGTCTTCCCACAAATTTACGACTGCGAGGGTTTCTTCGTCGCTCGTCTGCATAAAACGGCGGCGATCGACCCGCTGCCTGCACCTGGCTACAAGGTCGGTAAATTCCCGTTTGCGCCGATGAAAACCCGTGAGTCAGCGGCGGTAGTCGATGCGGCTAAGCGCGTGGGTATCGAGTGGGGTGCGTCGCTAACGCTTTGGCAGCGCGACAAAGAGATCTGGCTGTTCCCGGCGGAAATCGAGCCGTTGCTGGGTAAAGTGCGTTTCTCTCGCATCGGCATTAAGCTTGCCGAAACCCACAATAAAGGTTTCCGCTGGCAGCATGAAGCGGTTATCGCGCTGGCAAACACCGAGAAACTGGGGCATGAATTAACCGCTGAGGAAGCGCAGGAGTGGTATCGCGGACGCGACGTCTACCCGGGAAATGCACCGACGCAGGACGACGTGATTGTCACCTTCCAGGGCTTTCCGCTCGGGCAGGCAAAGCGTATTGGCTCTCGTCTGAAAAACAGCTATCCACGAGAACTGGTGCGCGATGGGAAACTTTTTATTAACAGGTCGGAGTAGCGCACAAAAAAAGCGCATTTTTTGATTGGCGAAATGCTCTGCGTTGGCTAGGATGAAATGGTACGACTACTGGTCGTACCACACCGGTCAGCAGATTAACGGAGAGCATTATGAGCAAAACCAGCGTACGCATCGGCGCATTCGAAATTGATGATGCCGTGCTGCACGCCGAACAACACGGCGAGCGAACGTTAAGCATCCCTTGTAAGTCCGATCCCGATTTGTGCATGCAGTTAGATGCCTGGGATGCCGATATCAGCATCCCGGCCCTTCTTGATGGCGAACATTCGGTTCTCTATCGCAAACATTACGATCAACCGTCCGATGCCTGGGTTATGCGGCTTGTCTAACCCAAAAAGAACCCGCCATCAGGCGGGTTATTTATTTTATTTGGCGTGTGGCACCGCTTTGTAGAGCGACGCTTCTCCCCGCGGTCTGGTTTTGAACCGACGATGCACCCACAGATACTGCTCCGGCGCACGTAAAATCTCGCGCTCGATAATCTTGTTCATGTAGCTCGCCGCCGACACTTCATCCCCACAAGGATAATCGGTCATCGCTTCACTAATGTGCAGCGTGTAGCCCTTCACACCAGGTTTACGCACCATCGTCACGGTCAGCATCGCCGCTCCGGAGAGACGCGACAGCACGTTGGTACCGTTGGTGGTGGCCGCTTCGCTCACCGAGAAGAACGGGGCAAATACGCTCCCTTTCGGGCCGTAATCCTGATCAGGTGCAAACCACACCGCTTCACCCGCTTTCAGCGCCTGGACCAGACCACGCAGGTTACGACGATCGATCATCGCTTTATTCGAACGCAGACGACCTGTGGTTTGTACCCACTCCATCAGCGGGTCGTTGTGCGGACGATAGGTTGCCATCATCGGACGGCACAGGCCCATCGCGCGGCCGCCTAATTCCAGCGACATAAAGTGCACGCCAACCACCATCACCCCACGCTGCTCTTTCAGCGCGTGCATCAGGTTGGCATAGCCTTCAACATCAAACCATTTGCGCACACGCGCATCACTCCAGAACCAGGCCATACCGGTTTCGATAAGCCCCATGCCCAGAGACATAAAGTTTTGTTCAATCAGTTTTTCGCGCTCGGCGGCATCCATGTGCGGGAAACAAAGCTCAATGTTGCGCGTAGCAATTTGCTCACGGCGTTTCAAAAAACGACGCGACGCTTTACCAACAGAGGTGCCGAGCAGATGCAGAAGCGGATAAGGGAGCTGGACCACCAGCCATAATAGAGCAAGCGCAAACCACTTCAGCCCATTGCGGGGATGAAGTAAACGAACATCAAAATTCTGGAACATCATTTCTTCCGGGTAACGTGGAGCACTGCACAAGGTAACGCATAAGGAAAAAAACGAGTCCGTTCATCAGTCTTTAAGCGGTACGTATGAGTGTTTGACAGTACTGCGTTCGACAAATTCACTGCCCGGACGTTTATTTACAAAACGGCAGAAAACAGAGATGTGATGCGGCGTGGCAGGCTGTGGCTTAACTCGCCGCAAGCATGCGCTTTTTCTTCAAAAAAAAATAGCGATTTTTATTCACGAGTTGAAATAAATATTCGAATAGTGAGCATAAATATAATTAGCGTGATGGGCATAATGACGAACAAAATGATTCTGCGGCAATTTTCCTTCTTTCTCGCACCAGCCTCACATTTTTACAGAAAATTTTTTTTGCTAAATGACACAAAAATACTTGGATGCGGCCGCGAATCTGTTTACATTGGTTTAACAAGCACGCGAGCAGCACATCGTGTTTGCCCTGCGGAAGGGAAACTGCAGATAAAAAGAGACCGAAAACGATTCCTGTTTACCCGCCAATGCAACAAACCCAAGTTAAAACAACAACTTACAACTAAAAACCACCCGAAAAACACTTACCATTCCTGCTCATTCTGCTCATTAAATATCAGACTGTTACCGTTAAGTTCGGGATCGTGACGAGGAAAGTTCGTGCGTGCTACCCGGCAGATCAGCAAAACGAAATCTGATCTCCGCCTCACCGGTTTTGAGTTGTTTTGCGCTAATTTTTTGCCCCATGGGTGCAACATCACGCAGAAGGCACTGGCGGCCACTCAATATCCGACGCCACATCCAGTTCGAGAGCATTCGACTCCTCACGGACAACTACCAGACAATCGCCTTTCCTTAGTCTTTTTTCAGTGCCTTTATCTCATCTTTCAACGCATCAACTTCTTTCCGCAGCGCCTTAGCGTAACCCAACAGGTCCATAACGATTGGGTTAACATCCACGCTCGGACGGTCGCGGTACTTCGCCCCATCATTAATTCATTCGAACATCTTCGGCGTCTCCCACCAATTCTGCTTTATTGTCACCAGACATCATCTCTTTTTCGGCCTTTTCCTTTGCGATGTTGTACTTGCTATCCTGCGGCATCTCCACACGCAACGATACGAATACTCCAGTGGGAATGTCGCGAGGGCTGCCGTCAGAATAGCCGTCTACAATATTCCGCGCGAATACCGGCGCGGTGCTGTGCTCGCGGTGATACGTGCGCAAGACGATATCTCCGGTGCTTTCTACGTCGTAATTCACCCAGATTTGCGGCTGCCCGTTAATGTCTTTTGGTACTTCAATGCCACCGGCCATACCGCCCCATGCTAAATCTGAATTAAGCCCCAGACAGCCAGAAACAAGGTAAACACCCTCCGCTTCACGCACAACAGTAACGCCCTCTGATTCTTCGTTGGTTTCAGAGTTGCCGCTGCCGAAAATCTTAACAATGGGCGATGCTTTTTTGATGAATCCGTTTGCGTCCACTGTTGTATTTTTATCGCTCAGCAACGCAGCCCAGCCTCTAAAAGCGGCGCCCCCGAATTGATTGCGGACGTGCACATCACACACCGCCTCATTGCTAAACATTAGCTGAGTGCAGTATCCCTCGTTACCGCCATATCGCAGAGCCAGTAAATGACCCCATCCATATGCTTTGCTAGTACTAAAAGCTTTTGTAGGCCAGTCCGTGACGTTCGCCACGCCCGCCGTAGTTACATTATTTGTGTAAGACTCCCCCGCAGACCCAGGCCGCCCAACATAGTCTGTTAGTGCTGTTGCGGTGGTTGGTATAACTGCACCATTATTAATGAAAGTTTTGAGGTTTACAGCGGCGGCGGTTGCATCTGCCGCACCTGTACCTCCCCTGTTCATGGGTAGCGGGAGGAATACTTTTGCGGTGATGTCGTAAGCCCCCCAATCTGAATTGGTGACAATTATCTTTTTTGTCCCATCAGGTGATTTAACATTTGTTTCCGTTGATGTTTGCTCAACGCGTTCTAACTGTAAGTTAGTACGTGCCGCCGGTGCATCCTTTCCCCCAGTCCCGCCCTGGGCGACAGATAGCGCTGTAGTCAATCCGCTGAGGCTGGTGATATCCTTGTTCGCCCCTTTCTTCGCCAGCGATTGCTGGCCAGGAACCGTGACGGCAACACCGTTAATCGTGATGGTGACATCTGCACTGCCATTCATCACATCAGCAAACCCGCTGATATTTTTCTGGTAAAGCGTGAACGTCTCCGCAATATCCTGCGCCAGACCATCAACACTCAGGCTGTCACTGAGCAGGATAGCGAACTTCGTACCGGCGGCGAGCGCGGGGCTGGCAGCTGGCGTGACGGAAAGGCTGGTTGCGCTACCAACTGCGGTAATCTGAAATACCTGGACGGGGTTGCTCATTGCAATAACGGTACAACCAACACGAATCAGTGAACCCGATGCCGTGAAGTTGGTACCAGTGCCAGTGAGCGTGCTGCCGCTGATAGCGATAGTGCCTGTTGTGTAAATCATATTTTCTCCGGGCAATAAAAAGCCCATCTGGATAGATGGGCTGTTGTTGTTAGCTAAATGCCCCAGCATTCGCGCGGGACGCGGTGACTATCAAATCACCGAATACAATAGAGTCGCCGACTAAGTTCTGGCGTAGACAACGAAGCGTTATCGTCCTTCTGTTTTTATCTGCCGGGATCGTAACCGAATGGGTTATAAACCCGGTAACTACCCCAGCAGCCGCCCCCGAAGTTCCCGCCCCCGCCTCGAATTGATACGCGACTTTACTACCGTTTATCGTGAGCTCGAGGATGATCGATGCCTGCGCAGAAGTGTTCGCCGGTCGACCCGCGCACATATACTGCGCGGTAATCACCATCTCATAACCTGAGTTTGTATAATAAACCGAACGCGTGTTATCCCCATTTTGCGACCATGTATTAGCGTATGACCTTTGCGCAACCACGTCGCCGATGAAACTTGTGGCTTCAACCGTCCCTTTAAATGATCCGCTAGTGGCGTTTACTTTCCCGGTAAACTCGCCGTCAGTGGCATACACCTTGCCGCGAACAGTAACGCTATTCAGCTCTGCGTTGCCGCTTTTTGGTAAATTCCAGCCAGTTCCTTTTTCCCCCGATACAAAACCATCAGATTTCAGCGAGTCAGTAATTTTCCCGAACTCAATGCTGGCATTTCGGAAAAAGGCATCATTGAAGAATGCCTGTCCGCCCTGAATAACGAATGGCAAAGTTACAGTGCCACCTGCCTGCGTCATCACAGCAAATTGGTCTGCCACGAACAGTACCTGCGACTGCATTCCAGACGGCGTGTTCTCAACGCCAATCCCCATGCCAGCGACGTACTGTCGCCCATTGGAGTCAACAGCGACCTTGATGCTGTACATCGCATTAAGATCACCATTTACGTTCGCAATCGCCTCCGCATTTGTGGTAATGGCAGAAGTGTGCCCGTTCACAGTTGCAGTGATGGCATTTATCTGGGTAGCCGTTGCCTGCTGGTAGGTCGATACTGTCTGGCTCAGGCTATTGATTGACGCCTTGTTATTGTTGACGTCAGTTTGAACCGTCAGGATGGCTTGAGCCGTAGCCTCCCTGTCGTTTGCTGCGGCGTTATCAAGGCGATTAATACTGGCATTACTGTCACGATACTGCGCGCTAAGAGTCATCCGCTGGTTAACTTGCGCCAGCGTACTGGTGATCAGCGCAATGGCCGTGTTCTGGATGCCCCCCTTAATGGTACCGACCTGTCCGCTCTGGTCCGCGAGTTGTGCTGACACCTCATCGAATCTTGAAGCCGTAGCGGAATCAAGCGTTGTAACAACCTGATCCAGTGATGAGATATCCGCCGCGTTCTGCCCTGACTTCCTGTCAGCCTCATCAGCCTTATCAGCTGCAGCTTGTGTGGCGGCCGATAACTTATTTACGGCCTGCGCACGGGCTTCGCTTTCCGTGACGACGGCCTGGCGAACTTCGGTAATATCCGCAGCATTTTTCGCAGTGCCATCGGCGTTCTCACCAACCCTGACTTCGAGACGGGAGACATCCGAGACACGCGCCTCCGTTTCAGTAGCAACAGCCTGGCGAATATCCGTGATGCCTGCACTGTTCTCGCTTGTCTTCGCCTCCAGACGGGTAACATCACTCACGCGTGCATCCGTTTCGGTTGCGATGGCCTGGGTGGTGCGCTCGATCCCCGCTTTATTGTCGCCATACTGCACGCTCATACGCTGGGACAGACTGGTCTGCGCCAGCGTGTTGGTGATCAGCGCGATGGAGGTGTTCTGAATGCTGCCCTCCGCACGGTCCGTTCTGGCTGTCAACTCCTCAAACCGCGAGGCAGTGGACGAGTCAAGACTGGTGACAGCCTGCGTAAGGCGCTGCACGCCAGCGGCGTTATCGCCGGTTTTGGCCGTCAGCTCATCTACTTCCTGCGCACGAGCATCCGTCTCCGTCGCTATCGCCTGGCGGACTTCGGTGATATCAGCAGCGTTTTTCGCGGTGCCGTCGGCATTCTCGCCAACCCTGACTTCGAGCCGGGAGACATCCGAAACGCGCGCTTCGGTCTCGGTGGTAATAACCTCCCTGAGTTGTTCGAATTTCGCAGAGTTGCTTCCGTTCTGTGCAGATTGTCGGGTAACAACATCAGCAATGGAAAGGGAGTTATGAATGATTGACTCGGCGGTCTGCCTGGTGGCTGCCGCAGCTGCCGCAATGCTGTCTGACTGGCTCAGGATGTCTCCGGCCATCGTTTCAGCGTCTGCGATCAGCTTATCCGTTGTCGTCTTGTTGGCTTTTACAGCCTCAGCAAGGTCATCGGCATTGTCTTTGACGGCCTGAACCAACCCGGCAACGGTCTCATTGTTGTCGATCGCGTTCTCAACCAAATCTTTGAACAGATCGGTTTCTTTAATCTGCTCAAATACAGCATCCGTAATATCAGACACATCAGTGCTGGACTGTCCGCGAACCCAATTGATATACCCCGATTCATTACCCGTTCGGTCTACCAGTTGAGCGCGATACCAGAAAATTTGCCCAGCCTTCAGCCCCATCTGCTGGTAACGTTTCTGCGGATATGGCACGTCGGCCAGCAGAATGGCATCGCCATCACTACCGGTCAGGCTGTACTGAATTTCAGTTTTCAGCGTATCGTCAGTGTTAGCCGGAAAGTCCCAGTTAAGCTCAATACCAAGCACAACATCATCGGACGCAGTAAAGCCCACCGGCTTCGGCGGGTTCCCTACTTTCCCGGTCAACGTCACCTCTTTCGAATAACCCCATCCTGACGAGATTTCGGCGGCGTTTATCGCACGAACGCGCACCAGGTACCGGCCAGCATAGATGGATTCAACCTCGAAACTGGTCGTCGAGCTGCGCGGCACGTTTACCCAGTTGCCGTCGTCGCGGCGCCATTGCGCCTCATAGGCGATAGCGTTATCAACGACGGACCAGGTAGCGCGCAGCGTTGCAACACTGATGCCCTGCTGTACAACGGAATAGCTATCAATGGCAATGTCATCAGGCGCTGACTGGTTGCCAGGCGGAATGACACTGACAGGCCGCTGGTCAATGATGGCGCCATTGTCGATACGGGCATACTTATCCGGGTCATGGGCCGCGCCGGTGATGGTAAACGTACCGTCGTTATTATCGGCAACGCTGACGACACGGTATTGCTGGGCATAGAGCTCATCCGATTCGACAACCCACACGCATTCCGGCTCCGGCGTTTCGCTGAATACCGTTGTAACGGTAATCTTGTTGCCGTTTTTCGCCTGAATCGTTCGGCTCTGCGCCGCACCAGATGGCAGGTTGATAATCAAACGGTCGCCAGCAGCGGCGTCGGCCGCTCGGTCCAGTTCGATAACCCGACCATTCACCGAACGAATACGGCCGCCGGTCACCTTCCCGGAAAGCAACTCATCTGCGACCGCAATAATGTAGCCAGGTTGCGGAATATTGCCGTCCAGGCCGACGGAGAACGTAACCACCCGGTCTTTGTTATTGGTGAGGATCCCCCAGCGCCCTTTGCGGTTCGCTTCTGATTGCCGGGTGCAGCCAATAGCGGTCACTTCCAGCTGATTGAAGCCATAGCGCGCCACAAGCTGCTGCTCAAACACGGGCTCCATAGCATCAGCGTAAGCGTTATCTGGATCAGACCAGGAAACCAGTGCGTTTGTATAGCGCGTTTTAGTGGTGCTGCTGGCGTAAGTGAACTGGCCGTCGATGACGTTCGCCCGCGTGTAGGAAAAATCGATGTCACGTGGCATATCTGCCAGCGCCACAATCTGATCGCCGCCCCAGTAAGTCATACCACGGAAAATCGCGGCAAAGTCACGCAGCACGGTGTAAGCGTCGTTCCGGTCCTGAACGTACACGTTACAGGTATAGCGCGGCTCCGTCCCGTTACCCCCCTTCCCGTCCGGTACCAGCTGGTCACAATACTGGGCCACTTCATACAGCGACCATTTATCGATATTGGCTGCTGTCAGACGATTACCCAGCCCGAACCGATCGCTGAGCACAAGGTCGTAAAAAATCCATGCTGGGTTATCTGTCCATGCCCATTTAAACGCCCCGGTCCAGGTGCCGAGATAGCTTCTGGTTGCCGGGTCGTAGTTGTCCGGCACACGGATCACCCGCATTTTCGGCTCACAGGAGATCTGCGGAATAGAGCCGTTAAACTGACTCGAATCAAATTCGATGTAGAGCAGCGCGGTATTTGGATAACGCAGCTTCGCATCAATCACTTCCGTGTAGCTTTGCAGCGTCATCGTGTCGCCGACTTTGGCGCTGTTTGCATCAGCCGTGAGCTTGCGCAGGCGCAGTGTCCAGGTGCTGCCAGCCTGAGGCAAATCGATGCGATGACTGCGCTCATAGCCAGTGGTTGTTTTACCTGATACCCGAGTACTCAGAACCGTTTTCCATGTGCCGCCGTCAGTCTGCAGGTCAATGGCATAGTTGATGGTGTACCCCACCAGGTCGCCGTTATCCTGCTGCTTATACAGCGAGGGCCACTTAATGCGCAGGCGAACAGCAGAAAGCAATGTGTTCGTAAAAGTACGGGTCCAGGCGGTAGCGCTGGATATCTCGACCCCCATATTAATTTCGTTTTCCGAGCCCGGGATCCCCTGAATGTATTTTTGAGCCTGCGTGCCTGACCGAAATTCCCAGACAACGCCACTAAAGTTTTTCGATCCATCAGCGTTCTCCAGCGGCGTTCCATCGAGATAGATATCTTTCCCGGTTAAACCACCAGCAAACTCCCCCTCGCCTAAGGCAATAAGGAGTTTCGCTTTTGCGACAGACTGGAGATCATCTGGTTGTTCTGTTGGTGTCCGGCTTTTCGAACCGCCACCCTTCTGCCCAGTGATTTTTCTCGGCGCCATACTTCACCCATAAAAAAACCACCCGCAGGTGGTTGTTAGAAAAGAAAGTTATTACTGTTTGTCTTCGACATAGATGCCCGCAGAAATAATCGCTCCACCAATTCTGCGTCGTCCATATCCCAGAGGAACAGGGTTACCTTGGGCTGTCGTGTTGGTCACGCCGCCAAAGGCGTAGGAAGCCCGATTATCGGCATCCTGTTTACTGGCGAGCCCAGCAGGTTGTGGAGAGAGCATCTGGACAATCCCTCCTAAAGCCATTGATGCGCCAGCTGCAAACATAATATTGCTGGCTGCAATGCCAAGACCTGGCACCCATATTGAAGCGGCTACAAGGACAACCCCCAGAATGGTTTGTAACAACCCTGCTTTCTTGCTTCCAATAATTACAGGCACTATTCTGATTACATCCTCTGTTATTTGAAAGCCAAAGTCATCGAGTCCAATATTTTTGCTTCCTCTATAAACGGCATAGGTTAAACCACGGGCTTTACTCGTATTTAAAAACTGTTCAAATCCCTTTATGGTATGCCGCAATGCTCTAATAGCCTCTGATGTATTAGCGACAATGCGCATGTGTTCTTTACCGAAATTCTTTCTTAGAACACCAAACAGTTCAATTTTAATTAATGAGCCATTCATTTTAAGCACCTAAATAAAAGGCCACACAAGGTGGCCTTTTATTCTATCTGTTAGTGAATTATTGGCATTGTTTTACACTGTCACTGTAAAAAGAGGATGTCAGTGCAGCCACTCGCTCATAGAGGACATAGCTACTGCCATTTTCTATTTTCGTAACATCAAGAACCACGTCATAACCCCCCATCGGCTGGGGAACTTGAATGCTTGTACCGCCATTAATAGGAAGCGACGTAATATGCCCGCCACTCCCTGACCATTTTGATGAAACACAAGTCGAAAATGCTTCAACCGATTTTGATGTAACGCCTTGCATTACAGGGGGAGTAGATCTCACATAATCTAATGATTTACACCCTACAAGACCAAACGCAATTATTACCACCAGAATCTTTTTCATATCCTGATCTCCTTTTGATTTCAAAGAAGATTAGCACAGTGTTCTATAACGAAGAATCTTCATCGTCCGCTCTTGCCAATACCCCCCATACGGAACGCGTTGGCTCAAATGTCCGTACAGGTGGTGCAGCAGCATATTACCCTCCAGCAGGATTCCCGCGTGGTTCCACTTATCAGCCTGGACCTGCATAATCACCATATCGCCTGGTTTCGGTGGCCCGTCGAATTCACGGAATCCGCATTCATACCAGCAATCCTGATAGAAGTTGTCCGGATAATCGTTTTCCCACCATGGATAATCAACACGGTAATCATGGAGCTCGATACCATGCGTTTGCCGGAAATAACTCATTACCAGCCCCCAGCAATCGAAATGCCCGAGCACAAATGGTCGTTCCAAAAGCGGTAACTCGCCGCGCGGCTGAATGGTGCGGATATCCCCTTCCGGCCAGCTGGCGATATGCCAGGGCAGCAGGGTTGCGTCACACTGCGCCTTATCCAGTTCGCTCGGCTGCGTTGTGGCGTCCGGGTGACTGTGTACGATAGCGACAACCGTCCCCAGATCTTCGGCACTGGCGTAGTCCTCCGGCGACAGGTGAAAATGTTCGGTCGGGTCCGTGGACAGATTGCGGCAGGGAATGTAACGCTGCACCCGGCTTTTCTGCACCACCACGCCGCAGCACTCACGCGGGTATTCGGCGGCGGCGTGCGCCATGATGGCATCGATAATTTTCTGGCGCATATCAGCTCCTGATTAGGGATGTGCCCGGGAAACCACCGAACGGTAGCTCGTTGCTTTCACCATGCCGAAGTTTGCACGCCGTCAGCGTACCGGGACACTCATCACGCGAGGGGTCATTGACCGGATTATTATGCTTGTCGAAATAGCGCGTCCCGGAGTAGTCGCAACCATCGCCAGAACGGTATTTATTACGGATGCACCAGGTACAAAGCGAATGCAGCTGGCGGGTTGGGATCATCAGCCCCTGCAAATCCATCGGGCTGGAGAGTTTAAAAGCCACCACTTCATGCGTTTCGCTATCCTTTGCATCGATATAAAATACCTTCAGCTTTTCCTGCTGCGGATCCGCCGCCGGGTTTCCCTCCGGGTAGTTTTTCGCATCCAGATACTGCGCCAGCGTGTCGTGGATAGTGACCTTTGCCTGCAGCAGGTCATCGTAAGCCAGACAGAGTGCCGTAATAGAGCTATCGAGGTTAGCGACCGACAGCGTTGGTTGCACGCTGGTTCCATCGGTAGCTGCCTCAATCCCTTCGATCTCGCAGGGCCAGGCTTTATATTCCAGCCCCTGCCACCAGATAGATTTTGCGGGTAGCTTGTCCTCATCCCCGCCGGCAGCGGCAATTTCCTCCGGCGTATGCGCAATATTATGCGCATGAAAACGGAGTACATCACTGACACCAAACCCGGTGCCATCGACATCAAAAAGCCGGACGACGTTGCCCGGCTCGAGTTTCTGATAATCACTGTTTAAGCTCATGGTGCAAACGCCTGTTCAAACGTGGCTGAAACGGTCTCCACTGTTTTACTTTTAGTGACACGCTGCAGGCTATCAGCCTCCACTCGCCACAATGCAAGGTCACCTCCCGGCGGCGTAAACGAAAATGACTTCGTCTTGTGGCGCCGCAGGAAAGCATAGATATCCCTGACGGTTCCAGGTTCGCCAGTGAATGAAAACTCATAGCCGAGAATTTCATCATTGAGCCCAGAGCCGGTCACCTGCTTATAACCATCACCAAACTGCGCCGCGCGGACGCTATCTTTGCTCTTCAGCGTTGGTTGGCTGGATGCTTTGATCCGCCATCCGAAATGTTCAATCGCCATCGCTTACCTCTGTTTATTGGCATTCCAGATCATGCCACCCGGCTGTAAGGCCTTCGCAATTCCTGCGCGGATGGAGCTATCAATCACCTGCTGATAGGCTTTCCCAAGTGCGTCACCACTACCTTTTTGCTGACCAGAATCACCCTGACCCGTTGTGACGGAAACCGGCGCGTAAACGCTGACACCAAACGGAGAAGCGATACCACCACTACTGCCGCCAACCAGGCCGCCAGTGGCGTAACCGCGCATCATGCGGTACAGATTGCCGACACCGATCCGGCTCGTCGCTTCCTGGGTAAACACAAACTCCCCGCGGTGAACCACACCCGCAGGCTCATACTTACCACCAGAACCGGTGTATCCACCGGTGGCATAGCCGAGCCAGGATGTTGCTGAGTCGACAAGTCCAACCATGGCCTGTTTCATCAGGATTTGCGTCAGCATCGACAATGTCGAGCGGGTAAAGTCCGCCCAGTTAGCTTTGCCTGTCGTCAGCATATCCGCCATGTTCTGACTGATACCGTTGAACGTAGCGGAAGCTGCGGACTTCATGGAGCCATATGCATCAGCAGCTGAATCGGCATAGTCAGCCCACGCTGATTTTGCGCCAGCCTTCCAGTCACCGCGCAGCTCATCCTGGGCGGCGTAGTAATTCTTCAGCGCCGAAAGTTCATTCTGATAGCCCTGATCAGCATCTGTACCACCGGCATTCATCCATCCCTGCCGCAGCTGCGCCTCTTCATTCTGCCGTTGCGCACCTCGGCTGCTCATACTGCCGCCAGCCACAAGCGCTTTGGTTTTCTCACCAATCTGGGTAACGTACTTCTGCGAGCTATCCTGCAGCCGGTTAAGTCGCTCCTGGGCAACAATCTGATCGCCAAGACGGGCATTCACCTCCGCCCGCGCCAGCACCTCATCTTTGTTCGCCAGCACCGATTTTTCATCAACGGTCAGCGCGCGCTTTTTCGCTGCTTCTTCCAGCACCGAAAAACGGGATTGCTGTTTCCATAATTCCTGCCGCTGCTGGCTGATGGTATCTGTGATGCTTTTATGCTCCTGCAATGTTCGCAGTTGAGCTTCAAGCTCCAGTGTCTGCGCGCTGGCAGTATCGACATTTTTCACCCCGGCCGGCGTTTTCACCGCTGCCGGTTTTTTCAGGGAGTCGTCATATTCCTTCTTCGCGGCAGCCATCAAAATGTTGTAATCAGCCTGGAGGATACGTCCGTCTTTGATGGCCTGATTATATTCTTTCTGTTTTGCCGTAAATTTATCCAAAGCTGATTCAGTCTTTGAATAAGCGGCCTGCGCCTGTGCGGCATACTTCTGGCGATCCGCTTCAATACCTGCCTGCCTGGTGGCGTTGTCTTCAGTGGTTTTTGCCACACCAGCCTGCTGCTGCGCCATTTCCAGCGCCAGCCGCGCCGACTCCCGGTCGTTCCAGTAGCGGGCGCGCGCATCATCATTCACATAGCGGTCGCCTTTGCGGAGGTTCCAGATTTCATCCGCCCGCTTAAATGCGGCCTCGGCTTTAGCAACAATCTCCTGAGTAGTGTCAGGGCGTCCGATATCAAGCGCCGCATCCCACATCGATTTAAAGGCACGCTTCAGGCTATCTGCAGCGGACTCAATCGACCCCATATTGTCGCGCAAACTTTTTGTCTGCTCCCGAAAACCATTGGTGGCAGCCTCGTTCGCCGCCTGCAGCGCCCCGGCTTCATCCCCCGAACGCTGTAGTTGCGCCACATACGAAATTTGTTCCGCCGTGACGTTGTGGAATTGCTGCGCCATGGCTATCAGGCCAGAGGTCGGATCGTTCGTCAGTTTCCCGAACGCCGCCGCCACCTTATCGATCGGCACACCGGATGCATCGGTGAATTTCGCCACCGTCTGGCTCATATCATCAAACCGGGCACCAGCGCGCACACCAGCGTTAACCAGCTCGGTCAGCGCACTGCTGGTCTGGTTAAACGTCAGCCCCGCTTGCTCCCCGGATTTCGCCAGTACCAGCATGCGATTTGAGGTTAGCCCCGCCGTATTCCCGGACAACACCAGTGTTTTATTGAAGCTGGACAACGTAGCCGAGCCCTGATACCAGGCATAAACCATTGCCCCGGTAGCGGTTGCCAGCGCACCAACCCCCACCATAACCGGCGATATTGAGCCCAGCAGCGCGCGGAAGGTCGGAATAATGCCGCCGAACGAGTCTTTCACCTGACCGCCCTGCTGCAGCAGAATGAGCCATGGGCTCTGACCACCGGCCAACTGGGTGGCAATATCCGTAAACTGCGCGGGCAGCATACGCATCGCGGCGTTGTACTGCCCCACAGAAATACCGGCCTTTTTCGCCGCGCTCTCCTGCCGGGTAAACGACTGCTGCACCTTCAGCGCGGAATCATTCGCCGCGTCGCCAGTCTGCTTAAACTGCCGTTTAACGTATTCCATCTGCTCGTTAAATTTTGACGAGTTAACGTCAAGGTTAACGACCAGATCACCCACTGCCGTCTGGGCCATAGCGAACGCCTCCTGAAATGCCCTCGGCCTTTGTCATCAGCGCCGCATCACCAGGTTCATCGTCGGTGATGTCCTCCACTGAAGGTGAAAGCAGGCTGAAACTGGCAGGGGTTGATGTGGTTTTTGGGTCAAATGCGGTGATTACGGTGTACAGCAGGGAGGAGAAATGTGCGTCCAGCTGTGCATCATTGAAAAAATTGTCCTGGTAGAACGTCCGCCAGTCGGCGTATTCCGTTGACGACATACCAGCAAGCATGGCGCGCCAGTCAGGGCGACGAAATTCACGCGCCAGTTTCAGGACGAATGTCAGCTCACTGGCGAGGACTTTTCCAGGCTGACAGGCTCGGTTGCAGCATCATCCTGCAGAGCATCCGTTTCCGACGGAGGCACCATGCCGGACAGTTTCTTCACGCAATACTCCGCTGCGGAAATAATCTCCAGAGGCCAGGACATCATCACTTCCGCCTGAATCTGCTCAACATCTTCCTTCAGCGTCTTATTGGCCCCTTTCAGGGAATGCTCATGCCATAACGACATGGCCACCAGCAGCGCGCCAGATTTAATCGTCATATTCAACGCGGCCTGCATATCTGCATCGCTGATACTTTCCAGCGACTTCAGATATTCAAGATGCTCTATTCGCTGCAGCGCCGACAATTCATAAAGCGTGACGGTAACGCCGTTGCGAGTGAACGGCTCAGTTTTTAAAAACATGGTGATACTCCAGGAAGCGGGGCCGGAGCCCCGGTTTATCAGGAAACCGTCACTCGGCAAATGGCAGCGAACTGGCCATCATTGGTCATCACAATGATATCGGCAGAGCCAGCAGCAATACCGGTGACGGTCAGAACATTACCGGCCACCGTGACCCTGGCAACAGCAGCATTAGAGGTCGCAGCACGGAACGTTTTATCGCTCGCGCTGGCCGGTGCTACCGTGACGTTCAATAGGGTGGTAGCACCGGTAGCCACGGTGGCAGTCGCTTTATCAATGCTGACGCCCGTTACCGCAATCACCGTCGTCGCACTTTCTTCTGCCAGCCCTGGCTTCCCGTTGTTGCTGATTTTGACCGAACGCGTGATGGTGTCTTTTGCGGTCACCGTTTTGCCAAGACTGCTTACCCAGCCGCGGAACACATCAACGGCACCATTCGGGTATTTGATTTTGTAAGCCAGTACGGTACCGTCTTCGAACCAGCGAACCAAATCCTGCTGGCCGCTTTCTGCTGGCTTCCAGGCCAGAGTAAAGCTGGCTTCACCCGCCGATTTCTGCCCCTGGGATGTCGATGTCCAGTCGGCATTATCATCGTCCAGATACGTATCATCGTTTGATTCCGCGGTCAGTTCACCCGGCTGCAGGTCTTTAACCTTCGCCAGCCGGGTCCAGTCAACATCCGAGAGCGGGTTCGCTAACGGGTTACCCGATCCGGAATAAATCCAGAGCGTGGTGGTGGCACCCTTTACCGGCGCCAGTGGGTTTGGTGTAGTCATTACGTCCTCACATTTCGTAAGTAATGGAATATTTCAAATCAGCCGAACTCCAAAGCCCAATATCGTCATCGCGCTGGTAGTCATAACCTTGTTGCACTATGCGGGTGATAAGACCGTCAAGCCCTGGCACATTGCTCAGCACAGGATAAATTCGGGACTCCATCCAGTTATCTAGATCTGAATCTGGCACCTGCGCCGGTAAAAAGATTTCGATATGCAGCGTGGCCTGCCAGGTATCCGCATCAAGCTCTTCGCCGGTATATTCGGCATCCGTCAGATAGATAGCGATAGCCGGAAAGTCGCCCTCCTCGAGGACTGCCGGACGCCCGTCAAAATAGAGAGCCTCTTCACCAATGCTGTTCTCCAGCGCATTGATGATGGCCCTTCGAATATCACTGTGTTTCATTGTTTTAGAATCAGCCTGAGTTGGTTTTTAAGGGATGCCCGCAGTTCTTTGGGCATATCCGATTCAATGAGCTTTGGCAGCTCATCTTTAAATGCGGTCGTCAGGGGGGCCGCCAGGGGAATGCTGACCACCTCTATCGGGTAGCGGGGTTTGGATGTCCGCCGCATGACGTGCCAGCGGCCATTTTTCAGTTTCTGAATAAACCCCCCCGTGAATCGAAAAGGACCAATTCGCAATTCGCTATTGGCCCCTTTTTTATCCCGTTTTCGACGGGATAATCGCACGCTGGCGGTTCCCAGTTTTATCGCCGGCAGATTGCCCCGGTTAACCCGGATGAGCGCTCTTGGCTTTTTCGTCGTGGCACGCTTTATCCTGGCGCGTTGCTTCACCAGTTTTCGGGGAACCCGGGTTTCTTTCGACACCACCGCAACGCTTCGGCTAACAGCCCGGGTGGCCACACGGTTGACCGCTTGCGCCGCGGCACGAGGAACCGCCGTGTTGCTGATGCTGTTCAGGTTCTCTATTGCCTGTTCAAGCCCTTTTATCGACATCACATCTCCTTAACGGCGACGGGTTGATGCGGGAGGAGCCCCCGTCCCTAGCCAGATATGGCAGGATCCGCAATCATCCGGGCCAATACGATCAACCCAGAAAAGCTTGCCGTTAATATCCAGCGTATCCAGCCGCGACAATTGCCCAATCGTTGCTGATTTCACAAACAATGACGGGCTGGTCCCCTCAACACGAACACCAGGTGTCGCGTAACCGATATTTTCCGGATCATCGAAAACACCACTCAACGTGGCGCCAGAAATCGCACCGGACGTTACCGTTGCCGAAGTCCCCATAACCCGCCGAATAGTGTCATCGGCCTGTGTTATTGCAGCATCAAAAAGGTTATTGAAATCAGCCACACCGCCCCCGTTAGTGCTCGCGGACCAGTCCCAGCGCGACCAGGCTGTCCACATCCGCTTCTGTCACACGGATCACGGTCCCCGCCTCCACAATAGAGACCGGTTCATCGCGGGTCGCGTGCAGCGCCTCAATGTGCAGCGTGGCCAGCGTTTCGACGGTAACCAGCGCGTCATCAGTGCTGCCGGCTAACGCAGTATTCGCTGGCGCCACAGGCTCTACGGTGCCATGTGATGTACCACCGTCACTCACACCACCATTTTCAACGCCATTGCTATCCGTGCCGCCATCCAGTTCTTCCTCCAGCTCTGCAATGCGCATTGAGAGTTCCTGAATAGTGCCACCGGTATTCACTTCGCGACCGAGTTGCACGCCAAGCTCATTAAGGCGGGCGATTAACTTTTCTTTTTCTGTCATGAGAACAGCTCCGAAACAGGGCCCCGAAGGGCCACAGAATGGAAATCAGGCGAGTTTGACTGACACAAACGCATCCGGATCGGCCAGCAGCATCAGCGGTGCGGACTGGATCATGGTGAACTCGCGCGCAGGGTCACCGGTCTGCACCCAGTTTTTCGGGTAACGCGCAGAGGCATTAATACCTTCACGCTGGGCATCCACATCCTGAATGCAGCCGTAAGTGCGTAGCCCACGCGCCTGGGTATTACCCAGCACCATGCTCAAGTCCGGCAGGTAGTTCTTTTTGGTGTCGTCTTCAATGTACTGCCCGGAGTAGACGACAATGGCCACATCGCCATACATCCCCTTATAGGAGACGGCTTCACCCAGATCCTTCAGCGCCGTTTCCAGTTCAGAGTTAGAACCACGACGGGTATCGAGCTTCTCTTTTACCGCCTTGAACGAACGGAACAATGCCCAGCCTTTCGGATCAAAGACGATGATATTGACCACACCGCTGGCGTTCAGCGCGTAGGCTTCGATATCGTCTGTCGGGTCATAGGTTTCTTTGTCGCGACCGCTCCATGCCGCGGCACCGGCCTGAATGATGTTGTTCCCGGAGCTGCGCCCCATATCGACCTCAACCGGTTCAAACGCATCACCGGTCATGGTGTATTTACCGTTGAGGACGGCAGCAACGGCCTGCTTCTCCTCCACCTGGGCAATCGCCAGTTCTTCATCCTTCATGTTCTGCAGGATAATGCGGCGACGGCGATAGGCCGGATCAGCCAGGTTTTGTGGATCTTCATCCGGCAGGCGTCGCAGCGTCATCTGCGGGTTGACCTCATGCTTCGGCTTGACGTAGCCCGGCGTAAACTCAGACGTCGCACCGCCGCGGGAACGGATGACTTTGCCGGAAACAACAGGCGAAACGTACAGTGCCATGTTGACCATGCCCGGGATCTGCGACAGATATACCTTCTCAGTGCTGAAGGGATAGCTTTCACGGAAGAAGATGCGCAGGAAAAGCGGATCGAACTTGAACTTCTTCTCATTGACCGCCAGCAGTTGGGCTGTAGTGTAAATTGACATAGATTTTTCCCGTAAAAAAAGCCGCGATAGCGGCTTCTATGAATGATGGTTGCAGTTCAGAAAAGGTGTCAGACGATGCTGATGGCGGTACCCGTAAATGCGTTGCGCTTGATGTGTTCATCCGTCACAGTCGCTGGCCAGAGCACATCTTCAATACGGAAAGAACCGGACTTATAGAATGCCAGCTCGGTGTTGCTCTGGTCGGCAGTCACCGCCAGAACGCCGCAAGCGGCCCCCGCATGCTGACCATCCCATACGGTCAGCTTGCCGGAAGTAGCATCCAGCATCAGCGGCGTCATCGCCGGCACCGATTTCGTCAGTTCACCTGGAGCATAAGCGGTATGCGCCGGATCACTGTTCCCAAGTGGCTGAAGGTGCGTAAATTGTTCAGTGTTAGACATGTTGACCTCTTAAACAGGCGTATTTAATAAATCGTCACCCGCATCAGCAGATGAACTCCCTGCCGCTACGGTGCCGGGTGCGGTTTCCATCAGACGATCCAGCGCGGTATCCGTGCGTGCCTGAGCACTCTGAGGCGCGGCGGCAAGAATGCGCTGTGCACTTTCCACCGTCATGCCGGGCGTTTCAGCCAGTGCGCGCGCCTGTGATTCGCGCCCTTTTGCCTCTTCACAGTTCAGGATCCCCATAATGCGACCATTTTCAGCAGCGACAGCCGCCGCGACCTGGCTGCTGACATCAACAGATGCGGTGGTTACAGGGTCAACGACCACAGCGGGTGCGCCAGCGGTGGCCACGGGCTGGTTAGCAGCAGCGGTTGCTGCTGGTTGAGTGGTATCTGCGGATGCAGTAGTACCTTTCATGCTTCCTCCTCGGGAAATCATCGTTCGTTTGTTAATTGCATCGCGCATAACGTTCAGCGCATCCATGTTGTTGACCAGCTGTTCCGCCAGTCCGTTGTCTACTGATTCCTGGCCTGAAAAAACAGCCGCTTCAGTGTCCAGAACGGCCTGGACCGACATGCCGGTGTAACCCGCCACCTTCTCAGCGAACATCTGCCGGGTCGCGTCAATACGCGCCTGAAAATCTGCGCGTACCTCTTTGGGTAATTTCTCGTAGGGGTTTCCGTCCACCTTGTGCTCGCCGCTGTAAATGAGCGTGACTTCAACGCCGCTGGTTTTCAGGGCTGCACCGTAATTGCTATGGGCCATCATGACCCCGATAGATCCCGTTCTGGCCGTCTGCGTCACAAGCCGGCGCGAGGCAGCACTGGCAATCAGCTGACCTGCGCTGCAGTTCATATCGTTTGCCAGCGCCCAGATGGGTTTGATATCGCGCATACGGGCAATAATGTCCGCACAATCAAAAGCCCCCGCCACCATTCCGCCTGGGGTGTCCATATCCAGAAGGATGCCGTCAACACCCGGATCGCTGATGGCCTGCTGAAGACGGGCGATAATGCCGTTGTAACCCGTCATCCCCGAATATGGCTGGAGTGCACGGGTTTTACTGACCAGGGTCCCGGATACCGGCAGCACTGCGATCCCGTTAGTGACCTGATAGCTTCGTGCCGGTTTTGGCTCCATATCCTCATCATCGCCAAAGAGCACCAGCGGTTCAGCCATCTGCTCTGCACCAAGGGTCACGCCAGATACAGTGTCGGTCAGACGGGTAATGCCAAGCTGGCCAGCAAGCGCGCAAAAGAAAACCCGCGCATAGGCGGGTTCAAGTAATAGCGGCTCATTGAAAGCCATACTGGCAATGTGCGGGAGATTACGCAGCTCGGGCGTCATCGTTCCCCTCCTCATTTGATTTTTTCAGTCCAGACTCAAAGGCAGAAGCCGCCCAGGCTGGAGGTTTAAGGCCTGCCGCACGACGCTCCATCGTTTCACGTACCTGCTGCGAAAATATTTCCTGATAGTCGTCTCCGCGCTTGGCGCATTCCTTCTCATAAGTGCTCAGGCCTGCCTCAATGAGCATGACAGCCTCCTGCACTTCCTTCAGCCCATCTATCGCCATACGGCCTGAACCTATCCAGTTGGCGTTGCCCCAGGCTGTTCTCGCTTCCTGAAAACTGAATCGTGCTCTGGATGGCAACGTCACCACCCTGCGGACAATGGCCTCCTCCAGCCAGCACACAAACATCTGACAAGCCTGCCGGGATGCTACGAACTTGCGGCGGCCCATAAAAAACGCCCAGGACTCGTTAGCGCTGGCGCGTGCAGTGGAGTAGCTCATCTGCGAATAGTTGCGCGAGAGTTGCTCATAAGACACACCCAGACCGGCAGAGATATAACGCAGCAGTGATTGCTCGAAGGTCGAAAAACCGTTGTCCGTATCCTGCGCTGACTGAAGATTCAGGGAGTCACCCGGCATCAGGTGAGGAACCTTCGCACCACCAAGGCGAACCGGCGCCGCGGTATAATACGAGGCCATTTCACCCAGCCAGCCCGTCATCTTGCTCTGCTGGTCTTTACTGTCAGAGCCGAGAATAAAGTCCATCGCAGTTTGCGTATCCAGCTCACTTTCTATCGTGGCCGCATACATCGCCTTAACGATAGCGCTCTGGAGCTGCGTATTTTGCAGCGTATCGAGCATTTTCATTTGCTCCATGACGCTGTAAAACACGTTGGCGCCGCGAGTCTGTCCATCCTCCAGCGGTTCAAATACATGGATAAAGGACGGCCGCCCGCCGGGCAGCTCTCGCGGAATGTAGGACCATTTCTGTGCCATCCATCCCGGATATCCGTCTTCGCTGACGTAATAGCCCAACGCAGCACCGCCGTCGTTTGTTCTGACACCAGCCCGACAGTTTCGCGTGTCTCCGGCATTATTAGGGTTGCTGATGCGTTTCGGACTCACCATTTTGAACTGCGTGCGGAAGAGCCGCGTGGAATCACTGTCCCAGGTGGGCTGGACACACAGCTCACCGTTAAATGCATGAGAAGCAACACCTTCACGGATCATCATCGTAAACGTCCGCTTGCGCTCAGCATCAATCCCGCAAAAATCATCTTCAGCATACTCATACCAGGCCGCCTCCACCTCCCTGGCAAATGCCCGGCTTTCTTCTTCTTTGATACCGAGATAACGCCAGCTCGGGCAGTAACTCAAACGGAAGAAGGAGCCAACAATGTGGTCCTGATGCAGCTGCACGGCGTTTGCTGCATAACCGTTATTTCTAACCAGATCATCAGCACGCGCATTACCCCGGGAGAAGTGAGGCAATAACGCAGCATCCGCGCTTTCGCTCGGTGGGTTCCAGGCGCGTAACTGGCCGCCAAAGCCACCAGCGCCACCGTGATAACCGGCGTAGTCCCGTAAGGCGGTTTTACCGTCCGGCCCTAACAAAGCAGGTGTTTTCATGCGTAAAATCCTGCCGGTCCCCGGCGTCGTTGAGTGATGCCAATCTGTGATTCAAGCTCGGCAATGTATTTTTTCAGGTCGGTTACTGAGGTAGCGGTGAACTCAACCCGCCGGCCGTCCTTTTGCACCGTCGCCACCCGCTGTCCCATCATGAGATCATGCAACGCAGCGCGAGCGGCATCCAGATCGGTCTGTGTCGCCATTATTCGTCTCCAGATAATGCCCGGGCATAATCCGCCAGGGTCTTGTTATGGGTTCGTCCCCCTTCTTCCTCGAGCAGACTGACCAGAAGAGAATCAAGATTTAACTGCCATCGCGAAACACTGATCCGAAGCGCGGCCAGCGCATAAACGAAGCAGTCCAGCGCCTCGTTTCGTCGCTTTTTGCTGTCCCAGAGGATCTTCTTCTTACCGTCTACCCATTTTTCGACCTGTTCCTCAGCGGTGAGCTGCTGTGCTTCAGCCAGATCGTAAATGTCGGGGTTATTAGGGAAATGCACGGCACCAGCGAGAGGCTCATCACCTTCTGGCTGCAAAGTGAAGCGGTTGTAAATCTGCTCTTTCGCCGTGTCCGTCCCAACTTCCGTAAGATACACACCGTTCTTATTCCGTTTGCGTGGCATGCTGGCAACAGGTTTGCCATAAACAGAGGCCCCTTTGATGGGGATAAGGCGAAACAGGCCGTGCTTTTTCGAGCGGTTATATACAATGGTTGGATCGATGCCGCCGATATCCCAGCAAATACGGGATATCGACATTTCAACGCCATTTTTTCGGGTGTAAGCCCTGTTTATGGCCTCATCAACCCTGATGAGAGTGGCTTCATCATCATGTCGTCCCATGATGATCTGCCGGTCAATCAACCAGCTTTCTTCACCCGGCCCCCATCCCCAGACACGCATCTCATAGCGGTCAAGCTGTGAGTCAATGCCCGCGGTCAGGTAGGCCACCCGGTCAGGTACTGATGCTGAAAAGTGTTCCTTCCTTTCCGCCATCACGTCCGCATCCGGGCGTTCGCCAATCTTCGGCTCCCATGTCTCACCCAGCGTGGTATTCACGAAGGTTTTACGCTTACCGGTATCCCCTTTCGTTTTGATCCAGTCTTTGACTATCTGCACCCAGGTGGTAAATGGGCTGTATGCCGTCCAGATGTGGAAAGTGACGCTGTCTGGCGGTTCAATGTCGGTACCAGAGGATGCAAACCAGTTCAGGCCATCGCGTGTCCAGATCCCCGTCTCATCGCAGATGTAGCGCGCAAGGGTAAAATCCAGCTCCTGCTGCTTAATGACGCAGGCGTTATGCTCGCAGAGGTAAAAAACGCTGGCCGGTTCGCCAGGCATCCACTTAAACCCGAATGGCGTTTCCTTGTCGCCAAACTTCAGATATTGCTCTTCCCCACAATGAGGGCAGGCAACATGAAAACGCATAAAATGCCCGGACTCACTCGCGGCACGCTCAATCTGACAGGTTCCTTTTAGCTTTGGCGTGGAGCCACGGATCGACTTAGGCCAGACAGAGCCCTCAATACGTTTATCACCGAGGAAGGTGGGCGAGCCCTCTTTCTCAATATCTTCATCAAATGCCGCCAGTTCATCGTAGCCGGCAACATCAACCGATTTCTCACGGTAGTTTTTCGCCGCCTTACCGCCCAGACACCAGAAGCCGCGACCGTTGGAAAAGCGCTTCATGCTGAGCGTATTGTCGCGGTTCTTTTTGCCGTACCACGGCGCGAGCGACAAAAGCGAGGGGATATCACGGATTGTGGGCTCAACATGAGACTTCATGAAGTTCTCAGCATCACCATCGGTTGGCAACCAGATCAGCGAATTGCGCTGCTTGTGTTCGATGAAGTACGCGTACACACCGAGCAGCATTTTCGAGTAGCCAACGCGGGCGGATTTAACGACATTCACCTCGCGGATATAGTCGTTGCCCATCGCATTCATAATGGCTACCTGGAAGGGAAGCGTAACCCAGCGCCCTTCCTGATACGCTGACTCTTTAGGGAGATAATAATGCGCATCAGCCCATTCAACAGCGGTCAGCGGTTCAGGCCGAAATAGCGAACGGAGCCCTGCCAGAGCAGAGTACCGCAGCCCCTTAATCTGACTGTTCGATATATTCACTCAGCAACTCCGGTATTATTTCATCCAGCGCAGCTGCCTTGTTCATGGCTTTAATGATGTCCTTCTTGAGGAAATCAATGTGCCGGTTTTCCAGCTCGGGGAAACGCCGCTGAACTGATAGAGGAACGCCATCGAGGATACTGGCTATTTCGCCGGCCACCCGCGATAACACAAACGTGCAGAACGCGGTTTCCACTACCTCAGCAGTGTCTTTTGCATTTTTCAATTCCTGCGCGTCGGCCTGCCCCCTGATGAGTCGGTGACGCTCATAATCAATGGTGCCGGGTTGAAGATCCGACTCCGAAGCAATCCGCAGATCTTCGACTTCTTTCCGCAACTTCTCATTTTCAATTGCAGCATCACGGGCGGAATACCACTCAATAACCGCCGCAGAATCATAGAGCACCTCATTACCTTTACCGCCACCACGGGCAACTGGCATCCCCTGATCCTGCCAGTTCTGAATGGTGCGAACACTGACGCCGAAAATCTCAGAGAGGCGTTTTTTGTTTACCTCCATGGCTCACTCCATGCGCAAAACAGAGAAAGGAAACGACATCGAGTAATTTGCCTGTTATCGGGCTCTGCCGCTTCCTTTCTTTTCAGGGGGTGTTTTCATTAAAAACAGGTAATTAGCTAGAAGAAGAACGGAAACGACTAAAAACGAAAAATTCTCATAAATAGCGAGAATCTGCGCGGACGCCGCCCCGTAGCGCATCGATATGCCGGAAAGGACCCGCAAGTGATAACAATTACCATTTGCAAGTGGAGGTTAACGATTCAGAGAATTCCAGATCGGACCTCCAGGCGCCAGAGAGTTGCGGATAGCATCGCCCGCTGCGTCATTAACTGCCTGTTGCAGATTAACGGTTGATGCTGCCTGAGCAGCTATCGCAGCCTGAAGGGATGTGAACAAATCGCTTTCGCGTACGGCATCAATTACGGCCTGTTTCATTTCATCAGTAAGCACTGGGATAGTGGTTACATTCACCGGCGTAAAGAGACCTGCCTTAAACACGATCTTGCGCGAATCACCTTCAATACTGGCAGAGTGTAGATTGCTTGAAGTTTTCCCAGGGAAACCACCAAAAGCCAGGCCATCACCAGAGATACGGAACGGAGCCGACTTGTTCAGCGCCCAGTCATTGTTCGGTAGCTCTTCAAGCTCAACCGGCAAAAGCTCGTCGTTAAGTGGCTTTCCTTTCTCATCAACCAGCATGGCGACAATCAGATAACCATCAGGAACCATGATTTGCTCGCCGGTAACCCATGGTTTCTCCGAGTATCCGCCACGCGAGAACTCACTAAGCACAATTGGTACGGAACGAAGATGAACGGAGCCACGCCCCGGAACAACCGCACAAATCCGCGCTCTCAGCTCACTGGCGCTTTTACGCGTATTGCCCTCACCATCTTTTATTGACACACCAACAGGCGGTAGCGTGACAAGGGCATTCATCATCTGATAGGTACTTTTCATAATATTTCCTTTTAGGTGTGAGCCTGTCGCACGGGAAAACCGCCCGATAAAGCGGAATGCCCCAGGCTCACTACTGAAAGATATCGTTACGTCAGGCTGCGCGTGCGAGGCGCATAAAAAAGCCGCACGGCGGCGGCTACTGTCTGAATATCAGGATGTTGCTTTGCTTTAACCCTGGCTAAGGTGAGCATTCAGCCCGTCAGTGGTGGGACACTGGCGTAACCATCGAAGGGGGATGGCTGATTACCTCTGGATTAAGGGATAAATGATGCCTCAAATTCGTTATATCGAAGGTTTGCAACTGGCGACAAATTGCAATGATTCTGCCGATGTGGCCAATGAAGTAACCGCGCTAAAACTAGCATTAGGATTACTTTTTGCACGATTACCAGACGCAGATAAGAATCAATTGCTGATTGAACTGACACAATACGATTTTGAACCATTCAATAAGCTATCTAAAGAATTACAGCAGTTTATGCCAAAATAATTATCAGGCCGGTTTATCCGGCCTTAATACGAAACGTTGGTGCATAGAAAATAACTGACTTTTTATCCTCACTTAAACCGAAATATGCTTTTCCCATAACTTACACCTCTTTTCGTTTTATGTAGGAGTTAACCATTATCAAGCCCACCAGCAGATGAGCTTTGTGATGATTAGTCGCCGAGCTGCAACACACCATGCTCCAGTGAATCGGAATATGCGATCAACCCTGTGTATTCAGGGATGATCTCGCCGTCATCGGCTTCGAACTGAGGAAGTGTGCCAGTGGTGATAGTGTATTGAGGCGCACCGTCTTCTTTAGCGAAGGATGCTAGGTCTTCAATCTGCTTTGCTGTAAGAACTACTGTCATGCTCATTCCTTAGTTGTGAAAAAGCCCCGCTATTGCGAGGCTCTGGTTTCTTTCTGGCAGTTCGTCTGCCACGCTTTGTTATGAGCCAGCACATCACGCTTCGTCTGCTTGTCCATAGCGTCAATGTCATGGTCTGTAAGATAGAGGGGCTTCACCCAGTCACACGCCGTATCAACGACTACCGGGACGCTTCCACGATTCCCGCAGCTCGCGATCAACATCGTCATCAGGCATATGGTTAACAGTCTGCTGTACATTGCTGGCCTCCTTCGTTACTTCAACCCGGCGCTCAGCAACCGCTTCAGCCGCTGCGGCGTGTTCTTCAGTACGCTGCTGCTCAGCTTTTGCTTCGGCCTTGCTGGTGCCACGGACATGGCCCAGACCAAACGCGCCAGCGATGGCGGCTATCACTGCAGCGGCCAGTCCGACCAACATTTCAAGAGTCATAGGCTCACCCGCTCCCGGATCCAGCCGTAGATGAACGACTCGTTAGCCGGGCGCTGCTCTGCCAGCTCGAGATAACGCTGACCCTGGCTGCAGTTCAGTGCGCGGAGTAATACGGTTTCCCCTTCACTGCCGCGTTTCGCCAGGAACAATTTCAGGGCGCTGATGCTGCGCGGGCCAATCTGACCGTCGGCAATCAGGTCAGGGTAAAGCTTCTGCTGGTCGTTAAACGCATTCAGCCAGCGCTGGAACCATTTCACCTGGACAGATGGCCCCATGTTCACGCCCGTGTCACAGAGTTCGGCGGCTATAAGCTGGGAGACGCCTGCTACCAGGTCGAAGCGTGGGCCATACCAGTAATCGGCCTCGAGGATATCGAGAGCCTGCTGGCGGGTTAGGTCACGCACATCGCCGACATAACCGTGGGCACGGGCGGTTGACTGCGTTATGCCCCAGTTCGTCGGCCCGCCTTTGTCGTCAGGATGATTAACGTAGCCGCCCTCCTTGCCGAGGATGGCATTGAAGATGTCGTCTTTAGTCATTGGTGCCTCAGGTAATCAATCAGACGCGCAACGTTTCCACGAGCCCAGACAACAGCAGCGCAAATAAGAACGTTGACCAGTACCACAACCCAGTGTGATTCGTGGTACAGGCCAAACAGGTATCGGAAAGGAACGCTGGCATACACCAGCACTGAAAAGTAAGCCACCAGCGATATTAATGGGCGATGCCTTGCCCCTTCGCGTTGATAGAACATCAGGAACACAACAATCACCGCGCAAATTACAGCATTGGCCATCGCGCTTGGGTCACTTGTTACCATTATTGGTCCCTCCTCCCCGCATGCGGGAAAGCATACCGAACAGATTTCCCAGCTCCTGGTTGTTGATGAATGTGAGGAGCTTGATAGCCAGTGCGGCAACCGCTACCGCGCCTAGTGCATCCAGTGGGCGATCACTGTATCCCGTCCACTTCGCAAGATAGGAGCCCACCAGACCAGCGCCGAGAACGCCGACAATGAACGATGTCACGAAATAGCCCACCAGCTTCAGCCGGGTAATGTTTGCTGCTGTCGCCACATAAAATACAGCACCTGCGAAAGCGCCAAACACCACGCCGTAATCAATACCGGTTGCGAACCCAAATACACTAGCCCCCATCAGGCCACCACCGGCAATCGTTGTGCCAGACACAGGATCGGACATTTAGCCCCCTCTTATTGCTGTGAGTCCTCTCAGAAAAATTAATGAGGGGAATAAAGGTCAGGCTCGCGGGCTCTTAGGCAAAGGTGGATGTAAGAAGTGATTCCCGGAGCCTGAAAAAGAAAAGGCCCGCCGAAGCGAGCCTGAAGAATGAAAATATCAAGAATTAGAGGCGCTCCATCTGACAAACCACCCACGGTTATTCAGACTTTAATGGAGCGCTTTTGAATGGACGCTGGTTAGGTAACACATCGCAGTGGCATGCCGCAGTATTATCACAACAGCGCCCATTCAAAACTGGAGCGGTCAGCGGGAATCGAACCCGCATCATCAGCTTGGAAGGCTGAGGTAATAGCCATTATACGATGACCGCAATTTAGTGTGCAGTGCTGGGTGCCTCCCAGTGAGTCAGCCAGTCGAACTGCCTCGCGCGAGCATTTGAACATTATCAGTTTTGACTGAGCGCCCCGCCGCATAGGGGGATTCACTGCATCAATAACGTAAAACATTTTCATAAATCGCGTCAATGTATTGTGGTGGCGAGCGCCCATCTCTCGCTTAACTCCAATCAGGACTTACGTGCCGCTGAGTTATTGGCCGGGTGTTAGCCGATATTTTCTTTCACCGCAATGGACAGGGCGCTGCCTGCCGGGGTGGTGTGTACCAGGTCTTACGGGCGGCTTTGGCCTCAACACCCTGTCCGTTGCAATGATTTTGCCACTACCCGGAGTGGCCACGCTCATGCCCTTGAGGTGCTGTCGCTTTATCGCCGCTGATAACCGGTGCGCGTCTGGCTTTCGCGCTGCTCTACCGGAGCTAGTTTTGATATAGGAACCTTAACCCATCGCTACACAGGCCCGCTCAATGGCGACTCAGGGCAGCATCATGACTGCTGCTTTGCCTTTCGGCTGCAGTCTATCCGCTTTACTGGTGCATTTTCTTACCCTCCAGAAACGCAAAAGCCCCGCACGATGGCGAGGCTCCTTAAAATCATTTACTGCCAGTGCATACAACAATGGCACAATATCAGATTTACATGAAATATATGCGTTTCAATCCAGTTTTGCAATGTTTTGGTGTGAATTTGTCGCCTTTTGTTGTGAACGTGATCGCGTTACTTGCAATAAAGCCACAATGTCGAGGCTCATGAAGATTCGCTTCATCTCCATCCAGCGATCGGTAAACGTCTCTGACCAGTTCTTTGGTGTCACGCCCACCAATTCTGCCAGCGCCTGGTACTCGTATGTCTCACGTCCGCCCAGCCCCGCTTTCACATCCTGCGCCGACAGCCAGATTAGCTTCCTCAGTCGCTCCATCGTTTTGCCTGCCACCCGCTTACCTTCCAGTTGCTGGCTGAACTCAGCCCAGGCCCATTGCGTTATTGCCACCTGGTGGTCCCAACTGGTGTTCTCGCTGTAGTTCCATAGAAGCCACGCCTTCTGATGCTCTTCGAGCGACAGCAGCGCGCGGCGCCAGGATGCGGTTGCAAACTCTACCGGCTGAACCAGCGGGATATGAGAGCCCTTGGCGTGCGACTGTTTGCCAGGGATCGGCGGGTTATCCAGCGTAACCATTTCACCGGTTACCTCATCAAGCACTCGAGGCTTTTTACGCTTAAAGGTTTTCGTGTCGAACTGCGCGTTCTCCAGCCAGGCCATTAACTGCCCTTTCGTCGCCCCGCTCAGATCGGCAGTGGCCACAATCAGCTGCTGCCGCACATATTCCAGGTATTGAGTATTCACGCCGCCTCCAGCTGTTTCAGTTCTTTGAGTTTTGCGCGGTACTCATCGCGAATACGGATGTAGTCCTCGCGCTTCCATTTCGGTAATTCGTGCGGGCCCATCAGGGCATCAAAGCGGGCTTGGCCGATTTTGGCGATCAGCGCCGGGCGGTAGGCCGTCAGGTTGCCGGAGAGATGGTTATTACAGGGGGCGCACTGGCGATGGCAGTTGTCCTCATTGAAGCGCAACTCAGGGTTAGCGCCGGTGGTGCGGTAATGCCCTGCGTGGTATTGCCCGTCATGGTGGCGACCACAGCTGATGCACGGAAGATGCCGATCCCGGTACCGGATAAATTCGTTGAATGCCTGTTGCGCCTGCTTAACGAAGTGGCTGAGTGGCTTCACCGCTTGGCGACGTTCGGCCTGCTGCGCCCGCTGTTCTTTCGCCTCCTGGCGCTGACGCTTCACTTCCTTTCGCTGCGCATCCTCCCGGGCTTTTCTGGTCTGTTCTTTGCTGTATGCGCTGGCGCACTCGTAACCGCACACGGTTTGCGTGTCGCGTGTCGGGTGGAACCACTGGCGGCATTCTTTGTTGGCGCACTTACGGCGCGGTAGCTTAGCCATGCTCACCCCTACGCCTTGTTTTGCCAGACACGGCTCGGGCGCGGCGCTTTGTCGCCTTCCGGCAGCTGCGCGCTGATGGTCCAGGTGATGTTGTCGCAATTCAGGCTGCGCTCGACTTTGACGCCGCGGCGCTGGTAGTTAGCCACCAGCTCGTCGGCCTGCTCGGTGGTGCATTCGGTGTGATGGAACCAGCTGTATTTCATCGGTATCATCCCCCAAAGCTCATCAGCTGCGCAGCGGCGTTCTCAGCCTCATCCTGCGTACGGAATGGCTTGGACAATATCCAGTGCCAGAGGACATCAAGCGCGGCCTTGTAGAGCTGCTGGAACTCGATTTCGCCCATATTCGCGAAGGAGATGCTACGGGGGTGTTTGCGGAGTGAACCGTCAGGCAGTTTGATGGTGTCGTAATGCCCGGCTTCGACGATGACCCAGGCCCGGTACGCTTCGTATGATTTGCAGAGGCTGATGCCGTTTGTGACGCGTCGCCCAGCTACCTGCTCGAGGTAATGCTCAGCGGCGTCCTGCAGGGCGTTTGCGCTGCCGCCGTACGTCGACAGGAAATTAGCGAACCCGGTCACCAGCTTGCGCTCGTTCGCGGAGATAGCGCCGCCGGTAGGTTCCCAATACTCAAAGCCGAGATTCAGCAGAGCAAAGAAACGACGGTGAAAGGCCGGGTTACGGACCTGTTTGAACTCGGCCACCAGCACAGCGCCGAGCTTAAATTTTGATTGCAGTAATTCACTGGTCTCCGGCGTCGCGGGGATCAGGATTTCTGAGGACTGCTTGATGAGTTGTAGCTGCGCCATGGTACTCTCCGTGGCGCATAAGGCTGTCAGTTGTTCAGGCTGACACTGACATTATGTACAGGTGATAATGGAAAATCAATGTAAAAACCCGCCGAGGCGGGTTTCCATAATTCGGGAATAAATGCGAATCAGAGAACTGGGGTTCTTCATAACCCATCATTGATGCATAACGGAAGCATTATAAGAATTTTTTGGCTGCATCTAAAATTTCCTGAGTACTCAGTTCTCTGTCTGAAGCCACATGCACAACCCCATGGTCACCTGTCAGGGAAGGGAAATTTGCCGACATAATTTGAAGAAAAGTCTCCTCACCATTTGGGTATTCTTGTCGTATAGACGTAATGCCATCAACGATGGAGATCACTTTGCATGGTTGGAAGTTAAAAAAAACGATAACACTTTTCATTTAGCACCATGACTCAATTGGTTATTTTCCTAACGACAGTCATGTCAATGACAGGAGTAGGAAATCAATAAAGACTTTACTCGACTAGTCTAAGGATTTTACCTTTGATGCTTACCGACTCATTAAAAACCATTGTTGTTTTACAAAAAATACACTTTGCACCAAATGGATTTTTTTCTGAAACATCAAAGATTGACGTTCGATATTGAGACCCATGACAACATGGGCATCTGAAATGAATATTTAATCTGATAAAATATACCTCTTAATGACAGCTGGTTTGTTCGCCTTCAGAAAGCCGCATTATTTTACATTGTAATATTCGTGCAAAATTCTAAAAAACATAAGCAACTATCTTAATAACCGTGTATGGTGGCACTCCCGTAAATCAGGAGATGCCTATGTCCGGACGTAAAAACTCGCAACAAAACCGAAATTACCTAATCAAGTGCTTATGCCCAAATTGTTCAAAAAACTCAGAGCATAGTTTCATAAGAGTACAGAAAGGCTCTCAATTAGTCTGTCCATATTGCAACACGTTGTTCAAGTCCTCACAACACTTCTAAAAAACAACCATTGCCAAATAGTGTCGTTTGCTTATTCTAACTAACTCATTTGGCAAAAAGTTGTGTGCCATAAAGTTGAAGTGATGCTTTTGGAGGCAGCCTAGCCTCTTACGCACTTTATTATTTTACAAGCAGTTAGCTTCTGCTTTTAGACTCTTCATGCAGCAAGCCTGCACTTCATCACATCGGTCAGCACACTCATACAAATGTAAAAATGCACTGACCTGATGTTTCGAGTGTGCATCTGATGCGCACCTAAGGCAGGCCTGACCACTCAGGAATGAACCATCATCGTTATCGCAGGCCTGTATATGTTTATTTATCGCAAAGAATTACACCGGCTGCAGCCGGGCCCTTATCTCCGCGTTGAATCGCAAACTCAACCTTTTGCCCTTCAAACAATGTTTTTAAATTATCACCATGAAAGGCAGAGAAATGGACGAACACATCTTTACTTCCATCAATCGGAGAGATAAAGCCGAATCCTTTATCTTCGTTGTACCACTTAACCAAACCTTTTATTCTTGAAGACATACTAGCTCCTTTTGAGTATTTTAATCTAAGAATTATAATAAACGCATAGTATTGTACGTTGGACTCAAAGAGAGGAGATATCAGCGATAGAGCCTGGCTATGAGGACTGCTCGATAAAATGTCTTACGTTGCGTTTGTATTTCAAACTTACCGTCTCATTAATGCATTTCCATCACTGATAAGCAAATTTTATTTTAGCCATCCAGGAGTCCTTATCAAAACAAAGCAGTATAATTAGCTTTTTATTTTTTTACGTGTATAGTTTGCCTCGTATTTTTAACAAGGAATCTATTTGTCTCGTAAAATGACAGGAATTGTAAAAAGCTTTGACTCTATCAGTGGCAAAGGTTTCATTACCCCATCAGACGGTCGTAAAGACGTTCTACTTCATATTTCAGCAGTTTATCACACTAAATCCGAGCACTTAAGACCAGGACTCCGTGTCGAGTTTTGTCGAATCAACAGTCTTAACGGGCCTGTCGCCGCGAATATTTACCTTTCCTGACCATTCCTTGGTTTGGTTGATATGTTGCAATCCAGCATCAGTCTGCAGTTCTCCCCCTCTTTTTCCTCATTTCGTAAGGAGACCTGTAACCATCTACCGAGGTCACTTCCCCAGTTTCAAATCTCTTGGCATTTGCTATTTCGGATTGAAGCACATGCTTTTTATACCGATTCTTCTGTGCTTTGTATTTTTCAGCAGGTGTCATTTCTTCATGTGACATAAAAATCCCCTCGATAGTCTGAGGGGATTATAGGTCAGGCTGCTATGGATTTTCTGTGACACATCTCCAGCAGGTTCGCCCGGACCAGCGCATCAGTTAACCTGTACAGCCTGTGCTGCTCAGGCATGAATAAACTTCGAAGAGGCTCTGGCTGTCGATATGGGGATTCCCATATCGCTTGTATGGTAGTTAAGGCCTAAATCGGTGTCTGGTAATCCTGCCCCCCCCCCCCCCATTTTCATATCTTCTCGGATATTATTCCCCGCCTTCTTTGGCGCTGTCGGCAGTGCGCATTCACATTCGACCGTTCCAAGCATCTGCGGGCAGTGATAAGTTCCATGCCCGCCGCATTTAGGGCAATTGGTTGCCGTTTCCTGATTTTCCCGCAAATGTTTGGTTGACGAATATCCGCTTTCCCGCAAAGTTTCATCTTCCGCATAACCCAATCCTTTATCCGTAAACGAGATGATCACCTTGGTAGGGTCGGCACACTGAGGCTCCTCTCCATGCCGGAACACAACAAAGCTGCAACCATGCATCTCGGCCAGTCGCTCTGCCTCCGACTTCCAACCATCCGGAGTTGCCGGAGAGTTGCACCGGAACGCCAGCAACTCACGATACGCATTGGCCTGCGGATTGTTGCCGTACGCCATTGCTTCAAGTTCTTCATTCGTGAATGAGTTATCTGGAATGGCCTGATCCATGATTTCCTCATATTCGGCAACCTGCGGGTCTACTGGCGTGGATAGGTCGCGGAAACCACCTCCCAGCATCGCTTTAAACCCAGCAATGCCAGCATCATGCTCAGCTCGTTGCTCTGGAGTCATAGCATCAAGATCTGCGTAATATTCAGCGCGGCGGTTCAGTACGTCCAGCATGCATTGAGTGCTCACTCCCTTGCCGAACTTAAGTCCAGGCTCAAGAAATACAGGACACGGAAGTGTTTCAGGAAGCACCAGAGATGGCGGCGATGCGTAGAGAGGATCTGGCGTGCCGACATAATTCGACGCCTCTTCCAGAGTGTGGCAGAACACTCCGTTCACCTCCCATGCCACTGGCTCACTCTTCGCCTTCCGCACCTCCCGCAACTCTCTCAGCCCCTTCACCGCATCAGAAATGAAATGGTCCATGCTGCTGCCGTTGCGATACTTGAGCGAACTCTCCAGCGCTTCGATAACGCGTTCAATGCGCTGTACCGGGAGTGGAGAGTTTGCCTGGTGGTTAGCTGGGTCTGTTAAGTTGATTTTCATGCTGTATTCCCCTCTGGCTTGTTCACGATTACACCGTCATAAACCTCTTTGAGGTGACCGCGTAAATCCATGCGCCGGAGCGCGCTAAACATGTAGTCGCATTCGGCCTGCTTGTTTGCTCTAAATGGCTTGCTAGCCGTGACAACCCAATCGACATTACCGGGCCAGCCATACACTTTTTTGACCCGGCCTTTGACGACGTGAAGCAAACCCCATCCCGGTGGTAAATCTTCGATATTTACGATACCCGGCTCGCTAATCATGAAGCGCCAATCACCCATCCCTTTCTCAGGCTCAACCCGGAAAGGTTTCTTGCGGTCGGCCAGGAGGTCAGAGCGAGAGCATTTAGCCTCAATCAGGCAACTAGCGCCGTTGCGAAAGCCGATAGCATCAGCCTGCTCACCGTAAGGTGTCCAAGCACGGAACCGGTCATGGAAAGCGACTTTGAAGCCGTTGTTTTGCAGGAACCGGCAGGCGAGCAGGCAAAGCTCGTCGTGCGTTACTGGCAGTAAGCTCATCGTCCTTCTCCTTCGATAACCTGGATGCCAGCGGCGGCCAGCGAACGGCGAGTTTCAATGCCGTGTGCATTCCAGCCGTTAACGAACCCATCGTTATAGTCACTTTCGCCATAGCGAAATCGCTCTTCTGGCATCTTCACGGTGACGGTGCAGGATTCCAGCTCGGCGATGCGCTCCTCATACCGTGCGCCAACTGATACAGCTTTGTGGTATGCCTCAAGCCATTTTGAGGATTGCGCCTGCGCCTTCTCCAGCGCCTCTACCAGCGCCTTGACGTTTTCGGGGCTAGCAGCGGTGATGAACTCTGCATCACGCTTTTCCGACGCGCATGCAATCATCACTTCTTTTCCGCCGAGTACAAAAGGCGTGGCAGTGATGCCATTAAACAGCGTTGATGCCCGACGCCAATCTCCGTTACTCGCTTTCTCTGCTGCCGCTTTCATGGTCGCCATCAGTGCGGTGATATCGTTGCTCATGCCTTTAGCTCCCGGATGGTGAATGTCATTTTTTCGAGCTTGGACTTCTGTTTCTCGATAGATTTAATCTTCGCTTGGCGACGACGTTCGCAGTCAGCAATGGCCTCTTCTTCGGTTAGCCAGAACTCTTTCCCGTGGGCGTAATTCCGGTAACCGCCTGATTGGAAAAATGCCATATCACCATCTTTTTTGACTTCCGCATCGACGACAAACGGGCCCTTTGAAAGCGCGTACTTCGTGACATAAATTTTGGTTAGCTCAGTGCTCATGATCCACTCCTTGGCGTTACCGGAGACAGTGCGGTGATATCGTTCATTGGGCCTCCTGCGTTTTCTGTCGCAATTTCTTGCTCTGGAACTCAACGCCATCACAAGGCGCTACGTTTAATTTCCCGTTATCTTCCAGGATGGCGATGATGAACCGACGCTCTTCGATTTTCAGAGGGCGCTGAACAATGCGGCCGTCTTCCAGTTCCATCACGATGGTTGCGTTTTTAATGCTCATGATTTCGCTCCTTGGCGTAACTGGGCGGCGAACTCATTCAGTTCGTCGAAAACATAGCCACTGCCCCAGCGCTCTGATGCTGCGTACTCAATGGCGCTGGCCCGCACTTCAGCCAGGTACGCGTCGGTTGCCGGAGTTTCTTGTTCGATTATTTCTTCAACAACGTCGCTGTGATAGGTGTCGATATCACTGCGGTGAATATCTGTGAAATAGCCCTCGACTGTATGGTGGTGGCCATTCATGTAGCCGTAGTTATACAGTTTCACGCTTATAGTCTTCAGCCCCGCAGCCTCCGCTACCACCGCAGCAAGCTGCTGACGCAGTGATTCCAGTGCCGTGTCACGCTGCGCACGCAAGGCAGCGATTTCAGCCGCAACCGATGCAGGACCGTCTTCGCCGCAGGCTTCCATCATGGATTTTTCCCAGATGCGCTCGGCGTTCACAGCAGCATCACGCTCAGAAATTGCCACCGCAAGCTGCTGCTCAAGCTGTTCGTATGTTGGCTTCATGCTCATTTCAAAGCCCTCAAATGCGATACGTTCTTGCGGTAGCTGCCCCAGTCGAAGTTCACCCAGATGCCGTTATCCATGGTTAAGCGGTCGATAACGCGAAGTCCCAGAGAATCCTGAAGCCCTGCATGGTTCAGGTTCGTCAGCACGCCCACCGGCTTCATCGAGGACAGGCGGCGGTCAACGACCTGGTTCAGAATAACCTTCTCGCCGCTGCTTCCGCGCTGAATGCCGACCTCGTCCAGCACCAGCAGGTCAACTTTGCAGAGGTCATCCAGCAGAGAGGCTTCCGACTGGCCGCCGTCGTAGCATTCGCGAATCCGAAGCATCAGATCCGGAATGGTGACAACCAGAACCGAATGGCCAGCAGCCAGAAGATGGTTGCCAATTGCCGCGGCAAGATGGTTTTTCCCTGTACCAGGAGCGCCACTGAACACGAAGCTTGCAAATCCGGTCCCGAAGTTCTGCGCGTAGCTCTTAGCCATGGTGTAGGCCTTGCGCTGTTGCTCGCTGGATACTTCGTAGTTGGCGAACGTGCAACTGCGGTGCAGGGTCTGGATGCCAGAGCGACCGAAGATTTTCTCAGTGCGCGCTTTCTGGTTCATTCGGTTCAGTTCCTCGCATTGTTTCAGCCCTTCCTCCCGCTGCCACGCCAGCAATTCAGCTGCGTTCGTGAACTTAGGCCGTACGCCGGGCGGAATGAGTTTCTTCAGGCGCTCAAGCGCGCTGCCAGCACCAATCATGTTTTTCATCGCTACCCCCTGAATCCTGGTGGGATGGTGTTATCCGGGCGGGAAATCGCATTCAGATCCCGCATACCTGACGGCGTTGTCACTTCCCAGGCTTCCTCGTAGTGTTTCGAAGGGCCAAAGAACGTTGCGGCCTGTTTCACGTACTCGGTGTTAAGCTTCCCCGTAGCTCTTACGAAGTCAGCGTATCGCTGCGTACCCTCGAGCAACTCCTGGGCCGTAGATCCTGAGTTGACTCTTGCACTCCAGGCCTTGCAGGCATCGGCCTTGCTATTGCCTCCAGCACGCTTTGGATAAATCGCCCACACCTGCTCGAACTCATCTGGATAGGCATTTTTTTTTGGTGGCGTCTCATCATCGGGAGAACCATCACCCTCTGGGGGTGTGGCAGAGCCATGCCCCGAAGTGTTTTCTTCTTCCTGTTCCTGTTCCTGTTCCTGTTCCTGGTTAAGGAACGGTTCGAGAACCCTTTCTGAACCCTTTAGCTTCGCACCACCAAAATGAGCTATCGCGTCAGCCATAACCCGCGCCAAATCTGGCTTCACTGAGGATTTATCCGGCACTTGAGAAAACAAACGCATTGCCGCTATACCCTGATTCGGGTTCTCAACTGGGTTCCAGTTCATGAAGTTCCGAATAAGCACCCATTTCGAGGCAAAATCACGCGTTGCGAAACCGTTCTTAGATAGTTCATCAAACCCTTTCGCAACCCTTTCAGAAGTCCAATTGAGGTCTTCCGAAACGTATCCATCAGGCAGTCGAAAACACCCAATCATGTTCGTGTGTTGCCCCGTGAGCAGGTACAGCGCGAGCAACCGGGCATCATCAGAAACCCGACGCATTCCATCGCTTATCCAAAAAGATGTATGCACCTTGCCGTAATCACGCATAAAAACCCCTGAACACTTAAATTGCTGTAGCTTCGTCAGTTCTGGCGGAGTGCTTAAAAACGATCTCGACGCACAAAAATACGCATGCCTGACAGATTGAGACGCCATCCCCAGCGATGAGAACGCCAGAAACTTCGACGTTCGTCTTTCCGCAAAAAGAGCACTTATGGGTTGGCTGGATATTTACCTTGGTATTGGTTACTGGCATACTCGCCTCGCAACGACTGTCCGTTCTTGCATTAGAGGGCCCTTTCTGTACCCGCAGAAGGGCCTTCGCCTTTTCCAATCCAGTCATGCAGCCCCCAGCATTGAAGTTACCAGCGTCATCAGTGGCAGCGTTAAGTCCGGATCCACGCGGAACATCTCGACAATCCCCTCACTCAATTCCTTCAGCTTCTGATGCTTTGGTGCGCCCATGGCGATGGCTATCTTCGCTTCGCTGGTCTCTTTCTCCAGTCGCGCCAGGCGGGCCATGATGTTGTCTTCCGGCAGCAGTCGGTTGCGGTGCTCCAGCGGAAGAACGGCAAGGATCGCCGGGGTTAGCAGTTGAATGTTGCGCTGAGCCGCCATGGTGGTTCCGTCGAGCCAGCGGAATAGCTTCTGACGGCGACGGCTCAGATCATCGGGAAAGTCCAGCGCGTCTCCGCCCCGCCTCTCCCATTCCTCAACAATCAGCCCGGCAACGAAGTCCTGATTGTTAATTGACGCTGCCCAGGCGCGAACGGCTGAGCAGACTGCGTGGTGGCTAAAGCTATCACCAGAAGCAGCCTTACGCTGATTCTGAGATATCAATCGCCTATCCATCGCGGTGTTATTATTTTGAAACGTAAGTGATTGCATGATGCTTTCCCTTTCGTGGTTAAGGTGCCATTCAGGCAACTGAATGCGGGAACAAATCCGATAGGTCAGGTCTAATTTCATGGGCCTTAACTTCACCATTCGTAGCCTTGACGATCGACATGACGTGCTTCGGGGAGACAGAGCCACCATTCAGCCATTTATGAACAGCGGGTTGTGATACCCCGCAAGCATCAGCCAGCCTCTGCTGACTGCCCACGATTTTCAGCACTCTGTAGATAACTAGATTCATGAATCATTCCTCAAATGGTAATCAACAACGAAAAGATAACTCAAGTTATGCCCAAAGTACATAACCTTTGTTATTTTACTTTCTATAACCACGGTTATAAATTGACAATATGAAAACTTTCGCAGAACGATTGATCGCTGCCATGAGCGCCGCAGGTTTGTCTCAAGGGCAATTAGCGGAGCGTGTTGGACTTTCACAGCCAGCGATTCAAAAAATGACATCAGGAAAGACAAATGGCAGCCGTAAAATGGTTGAGCTTTCTCGCGCGCTAAGCGTTAGACCGGAGTGGTTAAGCAATGGAAGTGGACCGATGCGCAATGAACACACGGTCCCTCCTGAGAAAGAATGGGGAAAAATAGACTCGTGGGATAGAAATTCACCACTTCCTGAAGATGAGGTGGAGATACCTTTCTTGAGAGATATAGAGTTCGCATGCGGGGATGGAAGGTTTTCCGATGAGGATTACAACGGTTTTAAGCTACGTTTTTCTAAATCCACCCTCAGAAGGGTTGGAGCTAATACCGACGGTTCAGGCATTTTATGCTTCCCCGCCAGAGGGAATAGCATGGAGCCAAATATCCCTGATGGCACAACTGTAGCCGTAAATACAAATGATAAGAAAATAGTAGATGGCAAAATGTATGCAATCAATGAGGATGGGTGGAAAAGAATTAAGTTACTTTACCGCATTGGCCCAGACATGATCAGCATTCGCAGTTACAACAGCACGGAGTATCCTTCAGAGGAAAAAAATCTCGGTGAGATAGAAATTATAGGCAGAGTTTTTTGGTGGTCAGTTTTAGACTATTAACACAGATATGGGATACCCCAAATGGATGCATTTAAAAACAGGTTAAAACTTCACAGCGATCATGTAAAAAGTGTTGGGATACATTGCACGACAGAAGAAACGACAAAACAGGCATTAATCTTACCTTTTTTGGATATTCTTGGCTTTAGTCCATACGACCCGCAAAAAGTAAAAGCTGAATATGGTGCTGATTTCCCAGGGGTCAAGGCCAACGAGCGAGTTGATTACGCCCTGTTCTGTCAGGGTATCCCTGTCATGTTTATTGAAGCCAAAGCCTATAAAGAAAAAATAGATAACCACTGCCCGCAACTATCAAGATATTTCAACTCAACGCCGGAAGTAACAATTTCCGCCATAACGAATGGGGTTGAGTGGAGATTCTTTACAGATTTAAAAGAAAAAAATATCATGGACCCTACCCCATTCTTAAAAATAAGAATGGATGAAGTTACAGATTCAGACGCAGAACAATTATTCAGATTTAGACATGATAAATTCAAACCAGAAGCCTTAAGAACCTTAGCAGAAGAGAGCGTGTATCTTTCTGCGTTTACTAAAACAATAAGCTCAAGCCTTCGAGAAGTAGATCAAGAATTTGTTAGATACGTCGCAAGCAGATCAAGTGTAGAAAGGCAGTTAAATCAGAGATTCCTTGAGTCAATCACTCCACTGGTTAAACAAGCAGTAGAATTATCAGTAAGCGCCATGGTTGTTTCTGGGCTATCAGGTAAGAGCTCAACAGAATCAGTACACGATGAAATTAATGATGACCATACGCATGAAGCATCTGATGCGCAAGCGGACATTGTCGACCCAGACAACCCCAACATCGTCACGACATACAATGAAAGGCAGCTCTTTGAAAAGATTGCGTCCATTATTGGGGCTGAGCATGACATTCAATACAAAGACACCGCATCATACTTCGGCGTACTCTACCAAGGGAAAACCAATCGCTGGATAGTCCGCTACTATGATAAAAAATCGAAATCTTCAATTCAGCTCCCTATAGAATTAAACGACATAACCATTAACGAAATCTCCAGAGCAGGGTTAACCTGCGATGCATCAAGAATCTACATGGAAAATCCTGAAGACATCCTGAGGATATCAGGGTTGGTTCTCGATTCATTTGAGTACGTAAAAAACGACGAAAATTTCCGCAAAAAATGATTCCATAACCGGTCGAAAGGCCGGTTTACTGATCTGTCCCGCCAAATCCCCCAGCTCGACTCAAGATCAATACCACAAACTCACAAAATAAATTCCCTTTGTTATCATTTGCATATAACTTAATTCCCATTATTATAAATTAAGTTATGGACAGCATAAATAACTATAGTTATCCTTACCTCATCGCGAAAACAAACGCGCATAAGGTTCAACAACGTTCCGCCAGCCTGGCGACAAGGGCAAACGAGAGGGAGTGAGATGAGCAACGTAAAAGTGGCGCCCATCAGAATTGACGCCAGCGAAGCAGTAAGGCAATTGGGTGAACTTATTGACCTATTTAAATTTGAAACCCGTTCCTTTGAATGCGTTACCCAGCATGGCATTGAGCTGTTTTGTAACAACATCCTTGCCCTGCTGAATTGCATCGTCCTTTGTGATTTCCCTGCCGCAATCGGCGCAGGATGCCCCGACGAAGTTGTTCTCAAAATCAAAATCATCGGGTCGCTTGATGAGTTCGCAGCCGCAATCCGGGCAGGCGAGTTTCATCTGGATTGAGTCACACATGTTTAATTCCTCTTCACTATTGGGGGATTAAACATTAACCGATTCCTTTCTATTGGGGAATAGCAGGAACCCACGCAGCCTGAGTGGGTTATCAAACCAGGCACTACTTAAGGGGGGTTGAGATGAAAGCTAATCCAGTAATACCAAACAGCGGTCGCGCAGTGGCAATGCGCAGCCAGCGCACCGGCGCAGCATGGCTGGTTTCTTTTGATTACCGCGAAGGGCTGTACTGGCACGAACCGCAGGGAAACCTGCGCAATATCCGCCGCCCGTATTCTTCACGCACCATTGACCCTTCTCTTGTACCAGCGGGGACACACTGATGGGGACTCTGTTTGCTTTAGTGCTCACTGTCGGCATGACGAATGGCAGCTTTCAGGATGTGGTTATCGGGGTGTACGACAACCAGCAACAATGTGAAATCGCAGCAGTTGAACAGCATGTTTCTGGTGAATGTTATCCGGTAGACGCGGTTATCCCGGCTGATGAAATTCCAGCATCAAGATCGTTTTAGGGGGCGTTATGCAGGAGAAGAAATGCGCTTACCGCCGGTGCGGAAAGCCGATTGAACAAGGCAAAGAAGTGAAGAACAAGCTGACGCTGATCCACGGCGCGCAGCTGAAGCACGAAGAGCGCGATTACTGCTGCGTACGTTGCGCTTCGTACGACCAGATGGCCCACGAGTCATAACGTAAAAACCCGCCGAAGCGGGCCTGTACGTCCGGTGCTCTCGACCAAAGTTACACCGGAAATTACCAAAACCAATGAACACACCCAATGGGCGCCACCAATGGCCCGGGGATTCTAACATCCGAAAAAGAGGATTGAACATGGAATTCTTCTACGTAGTTAAGGCTACACAGAAATCCGGCAAGAAAGATGCAGTGATTTGGTTCAGCGCGAAATCCGAAGCGCGCGCCAACCTGCAGCTTGATGTTGAGCTGGAAGATGCAGATATCGAAACTGGCCGCGGTAAGGACTACGCCAAGCCGGTGCGCACTGACATGCCGGTTGTTGACGACCTGCCGGAGGAAGGCGTGGTTGATTTTACCTGGTGCGAACGCTACGAACTGGCCGAAGATCAGCGCACCTGGCAGCTGAAAGACGGCGCGGCGCCGCAGGATGCTTTCCACCAGGAAGATGCTGACGACGGCCACGAAAGCAAGATTGTTAACGTTGAATACAACATCGCGCCTATGGGATTCCGCGTGCAACTGCTGGCGCAGTTCATGGCTGAGGACCTGCACGTCTACTGCATCAACAAAGAAACCCAGGCGAAAATCGCCGCGCTGGAAATGGACACGGACAACACCTACGTCCAGAACCTGCTGCTGGCCGCCGAGAACGCACCTGAGGTTAAGGCCTTCGACATGCCGACGCTGTGGAAGTTGACCTCCGCAGTTAAGACGGTATTCCCGCAGGACAAGCGCAGCGAGCTGAACCTGGTTATTCAGTTCGTGAAAGCCTGGGCGACTACTGAGCACATCGACCGTGTTCTGCTGGTCAAAGAATGGCAGAAAGGTAACCGCGTGGCGCAGATTCAGCGTACCGACGTTAAAACAAATGCTGGCGGCGGCAATAAGACCGATCGTCCGGATGGTTACGAGCACACTCTGGACACGCTGGACGAGGAGATTGCACTGGCCACTTTGCCAATGGATTTCAATATCTACGAAATCCCTGGTTCTATTCATCGTCGCGCGAAAGAGATCGTCAGCAAAAAAGAAAGTCCATTCGCTGAGTGGTCTAAGGCACTGCGTAAAACCGCTGGCATCCTGGACTATTCGCGCGCTGCTATCTTCGCGCTCATCCGTGGCGCCGCAGAGAACGTTCACCACTTCCCGGTCAGCCTGCAGACGTATATCAACGCTAATCTTACTGAGTCAAAACATGATGCGCCAACAGCGGAAACCGTGGCTGTCGCCCAAAACATCGCAGGGAATGGCGATGAATTGAATGCAGAGGAAATCAGCCACGATGAAGTGAGCCGCCGACTGGCAGCCGAGCGTGGAGAGTTTGTACCGGGTATCAGCGACCCAACAGATCCTCGATGGGTTCACGAAGACCTGACACAAACCAAACAACCAGAAATCGCCAACGTGGGCGGAGGGATTTTCTCCATCGATGGCTTGATGAATGCCCCAGCAAAACCAACCGAGGAAACCACCAGCCATGTGCAGATGGAAAAGACTGAGCGCGCCGAAGGCGAAACTAACGATGCGGTATCAGCAGGCGAAGGTGCTGTGGAAGATGATCAGCAGACAGATACCGTAGCTGAAATCGTGTGTACTGGTTGCGGTGCTGTCGGTGGCGGCCACTGTCCGGAATGCTGTCCCGTTGTTGGCGATGCTACCTACGCAGCAATGGAAGCGGATTTGAAAGAAGAAGCTGATGCGCGTGAACTTGAAGGCAGCAACGCGGAAATTCTGGCCGCCGCGGCACCGAGCCTGGCGAACCATGAAGCGGCAGATGTTAACCAAAAACCGGAAAACGTGAATCAAAATGACGGTTCAGTGCATCAGGAAGACCAAAATGCGCATCAAAGCAGCCCAGAAGTGAATCAGCCAGAACCTGTTGCCGAATACCCTGCTTTCTTCGAGCCTGGCCGCTATGAAGGGCTACCGAACGAGGTCTACCACAGTGCCAACGGCATCAGCTCCACGCAGGTGAAAGATGCTCGCGTGAGCCTGATGTACTTCAACGCGCGCCACGTCGAGAAGACCATCACGAAAGAACGCTCTCCTGTTCTGGATATGGGCAACCTGGTGCATGCACTGGCCCTGCAGCCTGAACTGCTGGATGCCGAATTCAGCGTTGAACCGGTAATCCCGGAAGGCGCATTCACCACGACGGCAACGATCCGCGCGTTTATCGATGAGCACAACGCCAAACTGCCAGCGCTGCTGTCAGCCGACGATGTCAAAGCGCTGCTGGAAGAGTACAACGCCACCCTGCCGCCGCAGGTACCGCTGGGCGCATCGCTGGAAGAAACCGGACAAAGCTACATGGCGCTGCCTGCGGAGTTTCAGCGCATTGAAGAAGGACAGAAGCAGACCGCAACGGCGATGAAAGCCTGCATCAAAGAGTACAACGCCACCCTGCCGCCGCAGGTGAAGACCAGCGGAAGCCGTGACGCGCTGCTCGAGCAACTGGCGGTGATTAACCCTGACCTCGTCGCGCAGGAAGCGCAGAAACCTCAGCCGCTGAAAGTCTCAGGTACCAAAGCAGACCTGATTCAGGCCGTGAAAGCCGTTAATCCGGATGCGGTGTTCGCCGACGAACTGCTGGATGCATGGCGCGAGAACCCGGAAGGAAAAGTGCTGGTCACCCGCCAGCAGTTGAGCACTGCACTGGCCATTCAGAAAGCGCTGCTGGACCACCCGACCGCAGGCAAGCTGTTGACCCATCCGAGCCGCGCCGTCGAAGTGAGTTATTTCGGCTTTGACGATGAAACCGGGCTGGAAGTCCGTGTGCGCCCTGACCTCGAAATCGACCTCGATGGTGTTCGCGTCGGTGCAGACCTCAAAACCATCAGCATGTGGAACATCAAGCAGGAAGGCCTGCGCGCCAAGCTGCACCGGGAAATTATCGACCGCGATTACCACCTGAGCGCGGCAATGTATTGCGAGACGGCAGCGCTGGACCAGTTCTTCTGGATTTTCGTCAACAAAGACGAGAACTACCACTGGATCGCCATCATCGAGGCATCGGCTGAACTGCTGGAGCTGGGCATGCTCGAGTACCGCAAGGCAATGCGCGCCATCGCGACCGGCTTTGATACTGGCGAGTGGCCAGCGCCAATCACCGGCGACTACACCGACGAACTGAACGACTTCGACATGCGCCGCCTTGAAGCGCTGCGCCTGGCATAAGGGGAATGATGATGGAAAACATGAATATCGTGAACGCTGAGCAACAGACACCAACCACCATTTCAGCGAGCAATGCCATTTTCAACGTGCAGGCATTAACCCAGTTGCAGGCCGTTGCGGGTTTGATGGCTCAGGCTGCTGTGACAGTTCCTGAGCATCTTCGCGGAAACCCGGCTGATTGCATGGCGATCATCATGCAGGCCATGCAGTGGGGCATGAACCCATACGCCGTGGCGCAGAAAACACATCTGGTGAATGGTGTTCTGGGGTACGAGGCTCAACTGGTTAACGCGGTGATTTCCAGCTCAAACGCTATCGTGGGCCGCTTCCACTATGAGTACGAGGGCGACTGGTCAAAATGCGCCAGCAGCCGTGAAGAGATCGTCAAGAAGCCTGCAAAAGGCGGCGGGACGTACGATAAAAAAGAGATGGTTCGCGGCTGGAACAGCGCAGATGAACAAGGCCTCTCAGTGCGTGTTGGCGCGGTCATTCGCGGCGAGAGTGAAGTTACCTGGGGAGAGCCTGTTTTCCTTTCCAGCGTGATTACCCGCAATTCCCCGCTGTGGATCTCAAACCCTAAACAGCAGATCGCCTATCTAGCTCTGAAGTACTGGGCGCGCCTCTACTGCCCGGCAGTTGTTCTTGGCGTCTACACCCCGGACGAAGTCGAGCCGCGCGCAGAGAAGGAGATCAACCCGGCGCCGCAGCGTGTTAGCCTGGCTGAAATCTCAGGTGACAACGTAACAACCACCGGCAGCGCGCGTGAATCCGCAGTGAATATCGACTCGATCGCCGACGAATTCCGGGACCGGATTGATGCAGCCGAAGATATTGACGCTGCCAAAGCGGTTGGCGAAGACATCAACCAGGCGAAAGCCGCGCTGGGCTCATCACTGTTCACCGAACTCAAGAACAAAGCCACCCAACGTTATCACCGGGTGAATGCTCGCAACAAAGTCGAAGCGACTATTAACTCCCTGCCTAACGCAGGCGAACCAGGGGCGGCAGAACAGTTTGAGAAGGCAGAAGCCGCACTTACCGCCGCGCGCCGCCACCTGGGCGATGAACTGTACGAGCAGTTCCGCGTGACGCTCGATGACATGAAACCTGAATACGTTGGCTAATGGAGGCGGGAGGGTTCGCCCTCCCGGTAACAAAATGAGCAAATTCACAAAAGAGCAGTTGGTTAATTACGTAAAGGGATGTATCGAGCACGCCGAGCGGTTTCCGGGCGTCGAAATAGCCGACAAAGAAAAGGCGATATTTGAAATTGCACTGACAGCACTAACTGCCCCGGCAGTTCCTGACGAAGTGACATCAGAGACTAAGCCGAACAGCAGTTATGAATGGCGTAAAGGATGGAACGCCTGCCGCGCCGCCATGATTCAGGAGCCAGATGCCGAGCAGCAGTTGCATATCAAAACTGAAGAAGATCCCATTTCGGCTCGCCGCCGTAGGAATCGCGAATCTAACGCTCGAGCTCGCGAGCGTGAAACTCCAGAGCAGGGGCAAGCGCGTAAAGAGAAAAATAGATTGCGCATGCGCATCAGTCGCAAAAGCGGTGCTTTGTGAAACTTAATACCCTCGATAACGGAGGTCGGCCCCAGCCGGGGCCGAATTATCAGCATGGTAGATAAATTTGAACGTCAGAAAGCGGTCGCTCATTACCTGCTCGAAAATCCGCAGGCAAGCCCCGTACAAATCAGCGAAGCGCTTTGCCTTACCGATCGCGCTACGCGCTACATCATCGGCGTAATGACCGAACGCGGCATGATTCTGCGCACCAGGAATGCCGTTGATGGACGTATTCACAATTTCATCGTTAGCGATTGGTATGCGTCAGAACTCATTGATGGGCCAGCGCCAGCGGCGCTCGGGAAGGACCGGCAACTGGAAGCGACAGCCAACCAGTTAGAGAGTCGCGGCTTGTGGCGCCGGGCGGCGACAGTCTGGGCGGAATTATCCCGCCTGCAGAAGACGGTAACCGGCGTGGCCACTATTGCGTCTCGGCGTAACCGCTGTATTCGATTAGGGAGAGCATAAGTATGAGCCTGAAACACCGCCTTCCGGAGCTGGAAGCCAGCATTGAGCCTGCCGCGCTGCGCGCGGCTGCAGATGAGTATTCTGACCTGCTGCTGACATTGTGCCTCTGCATGAAGATGGCCGGGCCTACCAGGGCGAATGTTCGCGCCTGCGCCACTGCACTGAAAGGCCGCCTGACAACCTGGCACAGCCAGAAAGAGCTGAGCGCCATCCTCAGCAGTTGGGACCCTGTAGGTTACGTCCTCGGCCTGCGCCGGGAAGCGAACCGCGCCGCCGCCAGCAATGGCGATCCGATTGATGTGTTTGTGTGAGGTGAGCATGAAACTAATTAACCGCGGCAATAAGCAGTCACCCATCGCACGCCAGGCCTGCGCCATTGCGCTGGAGACACACCACCAGCGTTACGGCGACTACGGTCGCAGCAAGATGAAAGAGACTTACACCGTCCGGGTATCCGGCGTGAAGGTTTGGGTAGAAGTGGTCAATCGTTGTCGCAGCTATGTCGCGACAGCGATGACGGGGATGCGCCGACTGCGTGCGCTGCCGGGCCAGGTGAGTTGATTCTGAATTATCATTAACACGTCACTGGCAGCCTTATAATCGGCTGCCAGCAGGAGGCAAAATGGCAAAGCTTATGAACCTGCAGGAATGGGCAGACTCTGTTTATTCCACCCCACCTTCTTTATCGACACTGCGTCGCTGGTGTCGTGAGGGGCGAATTTATCCAGCTCCGGAGCGCCACGGAAAAGAGTATCGGTTGGTCCCTGACTCTATTTACGTGGATCCAAGCAAAAAGAACTTACGCCCAAAAGCAATACGGCAAGAACTGCCAAAGAAAGGCACCCTACTGGAGAGACTGAAACATGGCGAACAGGCCAGTACGTTACGACGCTAACCTGCCCCGTAATCTGACCTTTCGCAAAAGAGATAAGCTCTTCTCATGGCGCAACCCGATCACCGGGCAGGAAATATCGCTCGGCCGGGTTGACCGGAAAGATGCAATAGCTCAGGCCATAGAAGCCAATAGCTATATCGACCAGAACTACCTTCCATCAACGCTCCTCGACAAAATTAAAGACGTGCCGACATTTATGGTGTCGGCATGGCTGGAGCGTTATGTGGTTATTCTTGAGCGAAGAGACCTGAAGGCCAGCACAATGAAGGTGCGCAAAAATCAGATCGCCACAATCAAAGATGAGTTCGGCAAAATCCCGCTTGCCTCAGTGACGACGAAGGACGTTGCCGAATTTCTCGAATACTACATCGCATGCGATAAGAAGAGCATGGCCTCCGGCCTGCGCTCGGTTTTGCTGGATATCTTTCGGGAAGCGATCGTTGAGGGACATATAGACAGGAACCCGGCAGAGCCGACGCGCGCGCCGACGCCGAAGGTTAAGAGAGAAAGGCTGCTGCTGGAGCACTTCAACGCAATAAGGGGGATAGCTGAGGAAAACTCGGCGTGGCTGCCGAACGCGATGGACCTGGCACTGGTCACCGGGCAAAGGCGTGAAGACGTCACAAGATTGCGGTTCTCCGATGCGCGGGATGGCCTCCTTTTCATTACGCAGGAGAAAACCGGGCATAAGCTTGCGATGCCTTTGGATTTGAAGCTTGAAGCTGTGGGGTTAGTTTTGCAGGATGTGATCGACCGGTGCAGCATCAACAACCCGAGTGACTTTATGCTCTACTCACCGATACGAAATGGTGGCAGGAAGCCGGGCCCATTAACACCAGATGCGCTTACCCAGGCGTTTGCCGATACCAGGGATTTATCTGGGGTAAAATTTGGGCCTAACCCGCCACCGTTTCATGAGATCAGAAGCTTGGCCGGAAGACTGTATGAAAAGGAGCGCGACGAGAAATTTGCCCAGAGATTATTGGGACACAAAAATTTAACAATGACGCAAAAATATCTGGACGCGCGTGGTGCTGAGTATGATATGGTTTAAACAGGATATGGACATTTCGGGGGATTTTCGGGGAATTTCGTGCCACCCCAGAAAATAACCAATAGAATCAAGCAGATAAAAAGAGACCGAAAACGATTCCTGTTTTCGGTCCAGGGAAATGGCTCTTGGGAGAGAGCCGTGCGCTAAAAGTTGGCATTAATGCAGGCTAAGTCGCCTTGCTTTATAAGAATAGATGACCGTGACAGGTTTTCCAGTCCACAACGACTGTGAGCTGAAAAATTTCGTTCTATAAACGGCATAAGATAAAAAAACCGCAGCCATTCCAGAAGAATGCTTGCGGTTTTTTATTGATTTTTAAGCAGATGTTCTGCGAATCAGCAGAGTTTCTGCGCTCGCTCAATAAACGGCGCCAGACTCATTTTCACGCCGGGCTGTTTCGGATCGTCAACCTGAATAATACTCAGCGGCTGGGCCTGCGTTTTGCCCGCTTTCACCTGCTGCTCTGCGACATCGTTCAGCGGATACTGCACCAGCGTACTGGGGTTAATCACGTACAGCGCGTTATCAGGACGGCAGGTCAGCATCACCTCTTCGCGGTTAAACGCCCACTTGTCTTTGCCCACCTCAAAGCGGCTAACGGTGATGATCTGCGCCGACAGCGCGGATCCCGACGCCGTTAATAACAACAAAGAGAGAATAATCTTTTTCATAATTCGCCAGTTCAATTAAAAAGGTTCCCAGGTCGCAAACAGGCTTACGCTCGCCAGCACCAGCGCCCCCAGGATAATTTCGGCCTGTGTGGTCCACAGGAAAATACGCGCCACTCGCTCAGAGGCCATCGACATGCGCGGCACCAGCAGGTAACGATTCGCTAGTGCTACCACCACCATCAGCGCGACAAAACCGCACTTCACCCACAGCGCCAATCCGTAAGACGTGGCGGTGGTGAATCCGCCCTGAATCAGCCACGCGTTAACGACCCCACTCACGATGGCCCCTGCTACTGCCAGGTGCCCATAGCGGGAAAAACGCATCATGGTGGCAATCGCCGGTTGACGCCAGCGCCCTTTTGCCAGCCGCAGGCAATAGAGGAACGGAATTAGCCCGCCCACCCACGCACCCGCGCAGAGTAGATGTATCGCATGATTAACGCGCTGTAATACGCCCAGCGCGCCATCGCTCATGGCAGCATGGCCAACACCCGCCAGCAGAATAAACTGAGCCACACAGAGAAGCAAAAGCCGCCGCATCATCTGCCGTGGCTGAACCCAGGCTACGCCCAGCGCTACCCAGGCAAGTACAATCTGCCATAGCCAGACGCTGCCGAAGTGCGTCTGCACCACCGCCTGCCAGACCTCTGGCCGCCAGGTATCAGACCAGCCATCGCCCATTAACCCGCCCTGAGCCATCAGCATCAGCATCGCCGTGAGCACGCTCAGCACCAGCGAACCGCGCAGCAGTCTGAAAAAGCGCTGCACCAGCAAGCGCCGAAGTGCTATGGGAGCCCACCATCCGGCATAGAGCGTGCAGCCAAAGGCGACCATCAGGGTGGCGAAGTGGGCAAAGCGTAGCCCAACATAGAGAGCCGTCAGCATGGTTACTTCACGCTAAACTGGTACTGACCTTTGGTCTTGTGGCCGTCAACGGAAACCACGTGCCACTCAACGGTATAGAGTCCGTCTCCCAGCGCTTCATTGAGCGGGATAACCAACTGCGTGTTGTCCTTTTCGTTGCGCACCGCTTTGCCCACCGGGATAATTCGCCGATCGGGGCCGGTAAGGGTCACACCACTGAAACCCGGCTCAATACCTTCGGAGAAGTTAAGCGTTAAGGTCTGCGGCGCCGGGCTGACTTCCGAATTGGCCGCGGGAGTTTGCTGTTGCAGATGAGCGTGTGCAAAGACAGGTGAAGCACTTAGCGAGCCGAGTAAAAACAGCGCGGCACCCAGTGCGCGAGGAGCGGTGAATTTCATTTCCATCATTCCCTTTTGTTATCGATATATGACAAAGAATAACGCTGTATAATGTTCACGTCGAGATGAGCACCCTCTGGACTTGCCATTTTGCGATACTCTTAGTAACTTTTGCGCGTTATCCCAAGGAGAAAACCATGCATACCAATCTGGCAACCCTACCCCAGGACGAGATGGACAAAGTGAACGTCGATCTGGCCGCCGCTGGCGTGGCGTTTAAAGAGCGCTACAATATGCCGGTCGTCGCCGAAGTGGTGGAGCGCGAACAGCCTGCGCATCTGCGTGACTGGTTCCGCGAACGGTTAATTACACACCGCTTAGCCTCGGTAAACCTTTCTCGCCTGCCGTACGAGCCAAAAGCGAAATAAAGCTTACGCTAAGTGACAGTTCCTTACGTCCATCCTGATACTATCATCTGGAATAAAAGCCCAATGACAACGTGTTGAAGGATGCAACTATGCTGACATGGACTATTGCTGCAGCGCAATATGCTCCCCGCAGAGGGGATATCGCTGAGAACATTACCCACCATCTACGATTTGTCGATGCTGCCGCCGAGCAGGCCTGTAAGGTATTAATCTTCCCGGAGCTTTCCCTGACCGGCCCCGATGACGAGCAAGCTCTGCCCGTGCCACCGAGCGATACCCAGCTACAGCCCTTAAGCGAAGCCGCCCAGCGGCATCAGATGACCATCATCGCCGGGCTGCCGATGGAAAACGATGGTAAGCGCATCAAAGGTATTGTCATCTTCGCCCCACACGCCCCCGGCCCTATCAAGCAGCATCAAGGACAGGGAACCTGCCTGGCCCCAGAATCCGATCAAATCAGCGTCTTTGAGCTGCACCATGAAGGCTGCGAGCTTTCGCCGCAGGCCTCGTTGCTGGCCACGGTCAGCTCGATGGCAGAACCTCAGCAACAGAGAACCAGCCAACGGTTGCAGCGCTTCGCTCACAAGTACGCCATTGCCGTGCTGAAATCAAACTATGCCAATGGCACCTTCTCCGGCGGCAGCGCGTTATGGGATGAAAACGGCCAGCTTATTGTGCGTGCTGATGGCGGCGAACTGCTGCTGACGGGCAGAAAGAGCGACCAGGGTTGGCAAGGCGAGATCATTCCATTACGCTAAACGTTTTAGGCCGGAGTTTGCCATGCTGCGCGTAATCGATACAGAAACCTGTGACCTGCAAGGGGGTATCGTGGAGATTGCCTCCGTTGATGTTATTGACGGCAAAATCGTCAATCCAATGAGTCATCTGGTGCGTCCGGATCGTCCTATCAGCCCGCAAGCGATGGCTATTCACCGGATCACCGAAGAGATGGTGGCAGACAAACCGTGGATTGAGGAAGTGGTGCCGTTTTATCAGGGTAGCCCCTGGTATGTTGCCCACAACGCCAGCTTCGACCGCCGCGTACTGCCAGATATGGAAGGCGAGTGGATCTGCACCATGAAGATGGCACGCCGCCTGTGGCCGGGTATCAAGTACAGCAATATGGCGCTGTACAAGTCACGCAAGCTAAGCGTGGCAACGCCACCGGGTCTGCATCATCACCGCGCGCTTTACGACTGTTATATCACCGCTTCGCTGCTGATTGACATTATACAGGTATCAGGCTGGACGCCCGACCAGATGGTGGACGTCACCGGCCGCCCGGCGCTGCTGCGTACCTTCACCTTCGGCAAATACCGCGGGCAGGAAGTGGCTGAAGTGGCGAAAAACGATCCGGGCTATCTGCGCTGGCTGTTTAACAACCTCGACCGCATGAGCCCGGAACTGCGCGTGACGCTCAAGCACTACCTCGAGCAGTAGCTAGCGCTCGGACTGCCCCGGCAAGGTTCCCTGCGCCAGGGCAATCAGGAAGGCAAACTCCAGCGCCACGCCTTCATAGCTTTTATAGCGTCCGGATTTACCGCCGTGACCGGAATCCATCTCAGTGCACAGCAGCAGCAGGTTATCGTCTACCTTCAGTTCACGCAGCTTGGCCACCCATTTTGCAGGTTCCCAGTATTGCACCTGGGAATCATGCAATCCCGAGGTCACCAGAAGATGCGGGTAAGCCTGCGCCTTAACGTTGTCATAAGGGCTATAGGACTTCATATAGCGATAGTAGGTTTCATCCTGCGGATTCCCCCACTCCTCAAACTCACCGGTGGTCAGTGGAATCGACTCATCGAGCATCGTAGTTACCACATCGACGAACGGCACCTGCGCAACAACGCCATGGAACAGTTCAGGACGCTCGTTAATCACGGTTCCCATCAACAGGCCTCCCGCGCTGCCGCCCATCCCATAACAGAGCGCCGGGTCGCCATAGCCTTTCGCCAGCAGCGCATCGCAGGCATCCAGGTAGTCATTGAAGGTGTTTTTCTTCTTGAGGAATTTTCCCTCTTCGTACCAGAGCTGCCCCAGTTCACCACCGCCGCGAATATGGGCGATGGCAAAGACAAAGCCCCGGTCGAGCAGGCTTAAGCGGCTGCTGCTAAAGTCGGCGTCCATACTGGCCCCGTAGGAGCCGTAGCCGTAGACCAGCAGCGGATTTTTACCGCGACGGAAATGCTCATGACGATAGACCAACGACACGGGCACCTCAACGCCATCGCGTGCGGTAATCCAGATACGTTCACTGCGGTAATGACTGGCATCAAACCCTTTCACCTCTTGCTGTTTCAGCACGCGGCGCTCGCCGCTGTCCATATCCAGCTCAAACAGCGTGTCCGGGGTGGTCATTGACGAATAGCCGTAGCGCAGGCAGGCGGTTTCCGGCTCCGGGTTATAGGCAATCCAGGTCACATAGGCCGGATCGTCAAAGGCAATGGCCGTTTCCTGCTGGCGATGGCGATGGATCTGCCGCAGGCTGGTTAAGCCATGCTGACGCTCTTCCACCACCAGCCAGTCGCGAAACAGCGTGAAATCTTCGAGCATCACGGCATCGCGCGGCGCAATCAGAGTTTGCCACTCGGCCTCTTCCCAGGATTCACTGCGGTACAGGCCGAAGTTTTTACCCTCGCGGTTAGAACGCAGGTAGAACTGGTTTTGGTAGTGATCGAGGCTGTACTCATGATCTTTACGGCGCGGGACATAGACGCGCGGCTGGGCGTTTGCCTGGTCGGCATCCAGCAGCAGCATTTCACTGGTGGTGGTGCTGGACAACGCAATCACCACGTACTGGCGTGACGAGGTTTTATGCAGGCTGACATAAAATGTCTCGTCCTGCTCTTCGTAAATCAGCTCGTCCTGCTCGGCGGCAGCACCAATCTGATGTCGCCACACCTGCCACGGCAGCAGCGTCGTTGGGTGCTGGCGCACGTAGTAAAGCACGCGCGAATCGTTGGCCCACACCACACCCGGTGAAACATCGTCGATCACTTCCGGCAGCCAGGTTTCGTTTTCCAAATGGCGAATACGCAGGCTGTACTGGCGGCGGGAGAGAAAATCTTCGGTCACCGCCAACAGGTTATTGTCTGGTGCAACGTTTAGCCCACCCAGGGTATAGAACTCGCTGTGCGCCGCCCGTTTGTTTTCATCAATCAGCAAGGACCACTCATCGCTGTTTAACGCCTGGCGCTGGTAAATCGCATATTCACGGCCCGGCTCAAACACCTGGCGATAGCGATAGCCATTTTTGATATAGGGCGCTGAAACCTCACGCGGAGGGATCCTGTCGACAATCTCTTTCAGCACGCGATCCTGCAGGCTGCGCTGGGAGGACATCACTTCACGCCCGTAGGCATTCTCCTGCTGCAGGTAATCCAGCACCGCCGGTTTGGCGCGCGTGTCATCGCGAAGCCAGTAGTAGTTATCGACGCGCGTATCACCATGCAAAGTCATGGTGTGGGGTATCCGTTTCGCTTTAGGTGGCATCTCGTTATTCTTCTTGTCGTGTTAATTCATTATTAAGCCTGGCAAAAGTCGCGCTCATTGCCAACATAACCTTTCCCCTCATCCTACGTTTCATCAGCCTTTTGTGCCACTCGCAAGACAGACGCAAACGTTTTCGTTTATAATGCGCCAAACTTTGGATAGACGGTGGAATGGGTAATGACGTTATTAGGAACAGCTCTGCGTCCCGCTGCGACGCGCGTAATGCTTCTGGGTTCAGGTGAGTTAGGTAAAGAAGTGGCGATCGAATGCCAGCGCTTAGGTATTGAAGTGATCGCGGTCGACCGCTACGCCGATGCACCGGCCATGCACGTCGCGCACCGCGCTTACGTTATCAACATGCTCGATGGCAACGTACTGAAAGCGCTGGTCGCACAGGAAAAACCAGACTTTATCGTGCCGGAAATTGAAGCCATCGCCACGGACACGCTGATTGAGCTTGAGCAGGCCGGGCAGAAGGTCGTGCCGTGCGCCCGGGCAACCAAACTGACGATGAACCGTGAAGGCATTCGCCGTCTGGCGGCGGAAACCCTCAAGCTTCCGACCTCAGCCTACCACTTTGCCGACAGCGAAACGCAGTTCCGCGAGGCAGTCACCGATATCGGCCTGCCGTGCATCGTGAAGCCGGTGATGAGTTCATCCGGCAAGGGCCAGACCTTTATTCGCCGAGAAGATCAACTGGCGCAGGCCTGGCAGTATGCGCAGGAAGGCGGCCGCGCCGGTGCAGGCCGGGTAATTGTTGAAGGGGTGGTTAATTTTGATTTCGAAATCACTCTGCTGACCGTCAATGCCGTCGACGGCGTTCACTTCTGTGCTCCAGTGGGTCACCGTCAGGAAGAGGGTGACTACCTCGAATCCTGGCAGCCGCAGCAGATGAGCGAACTGGCGCTGGCGCGTGCGCAGGAAATCGCCCGCGAGGTGGTGCTGGCGCTGGGCGGCTATGGCCTGTTCGGTGTAGAACTGTTTGTGTGTGGTGATGACGTGGTGTTCAGCGAAGTCTCCCCTCGCCCACATGATACCGGGATGGTGACGCTGATATCGCAGGACGTCTCCGAGTTTGCCCTCCACGTTCGCGCTTTCCTGGGGCTGCCGATTGGCGCCATCCGTCAGTACGGCCCGTCCGCTTCGGCGGTACTGCTGCCCACGCTGACCAGCCGCAACGTCACCTTTGATAACGTGCAGAATGCGCTAAGCGCCGGGGTACAGCTGCGTCTGTTCGGTAAACCGGATATTGCGGGTTCTCGCCGTATGGGCGTGGCGCTGGCAACCGCAGACAGCGTTGAAGAGGCCGTCGAGCGTGCCAAAATCGCCGCGGCGGCCGTGGTGGTTCAGGGATAAGAAAAAAGGCGGGCTGCTTGCGCATACCCGCCCTTCTTTTGCTTACCCAGCCATCAGGCTGGGTGCAGCAAACACCTTACAGCTTCGCGCCTTCAACCGCTTCGCGAGCCAGCTTGGTGATGCGATCGTAGTCGCCTGATTCCAGCGCGTCAGCAGGAACCAGCCAGGAACCGCCGATGCACAGGACGCTTTTCAGCGCCAGGTAGTCACGGTAGTTAGCTGGGGAGATACCGCCGGTTGGGCAGAAACGAATCTGAGAGAATGGACCCGCGATCGCCTGCAGCGCTTTCACGCCACCGTTCGCTTCAGCCGGGAAGAATTTGAACTCTTTCAGGCCGTGTTCCATACCCAGCATCAGTTCAGACACGGAGCAGATACCTGGGATCAGCGGAATGGTACCCGCCGTCGCCGCTTTCAGCAGGCTGTCGGTCAGGCCTGGGCTGATAGCAAACTGCGCGCCAGCTTCGGTCACTTCTTTCAGCTGCTGAGCGTTGGTCACGGTACCCGCGCCCACGATAGCGTCCGGCACTTCTTTGGCAATGGCGCGGATAGCGTCCATCGCACAAGCGGTACGCAGCGTCACTTCCAGCACGCGTACGCCACCAGCAACCAGCGCTTTCGCCATCGGTACTGCGTGCTCAAGCTTGTTAACCACGATTACCGGAACTACCGGGCCAGTGGTCAGGATTGCTTCTGCAGTTGTTTTCCAGTTTTTCATCAGAAATTTTCTCTCGCCAGATCTACAAAACGTGTCATCTTAAAAGGTAATACAGGTTGCGCCCTGCTCTGCGCCGGACAGTTTTTCCCGTAATGCGCTAAACAGTTCACGGCCTGTCCCCACGCGCGAAGCGCTCAGATCGGGAATATGCGGTTGGCGTGCGGCCAGTTCAGCTTCATCAACCAGCAGCGTCAGTTCACCAGTCTGGCCATTGACGCGAATCATGTCGCCATCGCGCACTTTTGCCAGCAGGCCACCGTCATAAGCTTCAGGGGTTACGTGGATCGCTGACGGCACTTTACCGGATGCACCGGACAGTCGTCCATCAGTGACTAACGCAATTTTGAAACAGCGGTCCAATAATACACCAAGTGGCGGCATAAGTTTATGTAATTCTGGCATGCCGTTCGCTTTTGGCCCTTGATGACGCACAACAACCACGCAATCTTTATCCAATAAGCCCGCTTCAAACGCGGGCAGCACATCGTGCTGGCTCTCGAAGACCACCGCAGGCGCTTCAATAATCTGGTTTTCAACCGGTACCGCAGAGGTTTTCATCACCGCACGGCCCAGGTTACCGCTCAGCACTTTGGTGCCGCCGTGTTTTGAGAACGGTTTGTCGAAGGTGGCGATGATGTTGTCATCAAGCGAAGCCGTAGCGCCTTCACGCCAGTCAAGCTTGCCGTTGTTCAGCCACGGTTCCATGGTGTAGTGCGAGAGACCAAAACCGGCTACCGTGTTAACGTCTTCATGCAGCAGGCCGCCTTTCAGCAGTTCGCGTACCAGTACCGGCACGCCACCCGCCGCCTGGAAGTGGTTGATATCGGCCGGGCCGTTCGGGTAGAGACGCGCCATCAGCGGCACCACTTCAGACAGGTCGGAGAAATCATCCCAGTTGATGATGATGCCCGCCGCGCGCGCCATCGCCACCAGGTGCATGGTGTGGTTGGTCGAACCACCGGTTGCCAGCAGCGCCACGATACCGTTAACCACGACTTTTTCGTCGATCATTTTACCGAGCGGCATCCACTCGTTACCGTTACCGGTCATACGCGTCACCTGACGCGCGGCGGCAGCGGTCAGTTCAGCACGCAGCGGTGCGTCCGGGTGTACAAATGAGGAGCCCGGCAGCTGCATGCCCATAAATTCGATCACCATCTGATTGGTGTTGGCGGTGCCATAGAAGGTACAGGTGCCCGGTGCGTGATAAGACGCGGCTTCAGATTCCAGCAGCGCGTTACGATCCACTTTACCTTCAGCATACAGCTGACGAATTCGCACTTTTTCTTTGTTCGGCAGGCCGCTCGCCATCGGGCCTGATGGGATAAACACGGACGGCAGATGACCAAAGGAGAGCGCCGCCATGGCAAGCCCTGGGACGATCTTGTCGCACACGCCGAGGTACAGCGCGCCATCGAACATATTATGAGACAAGCCCACGGCGGCGGACATCGCGATCACTTCACGGCTCAGCAGGGAAAGCTCCATACCATCCTGCCCCTGCGTCACACCGTCACACATGGCGGGTACGCCGCCCGCGACCTGACCGACCGCGTTCACGCTATGCAGCGCTTTGCGGATCAGCTCCGGGTAGTGTTCATAAGGCTGGTGGGCTGAAAGCATGTCGTTATAGGAGGTTATGATCGCGATATTGTTACGCAGCATACTCTTCAGCGATGCTTTATCGTCCGGTTGGCAGGCAGCGAAACCGTGTGCCAGGTTACCGCAGGCAAGTTCAGAACGGTGAACCGTTTCAGTTTTTGCCTGATTGATACGCGCCAGGTAGGCTTCGCGAGTTTCACGAGAGCGTTCAATAATACGATTTGTTACGCGTAACATTACAGAGTTCATAAAGGCTCCTTAAAATTTTTCTGTCCAGGCCGCTATCTTACACTGATAAATCATTGGTCGGATTTATCGAAAAAGCCCGTATAGCGCAGCTCAGAGGCAAAGGTCTACCGGTAGTGTAATAAAAAAAGCCCCGGTGGTGAATCCACCCGGGGCTTAAATGCACAAAAATAGCACTACATGCTGTGTTAGATCATGTTACCGGTAAAATAACCCTTCCGGATTATCGCAGACGGTTATTCGAACTCGTTCCAGGAGCGCCCGTCACGGGTGATCATCGCAACCGAAGCCACCGGCCCCCAGGTGCCAGCCTGGTAAGGTTTTGGCGCGTCTTTATCGCTTGCCCATGCTTCGGTGATGGAGTCGACCCACTTCCACGCTTCTTCCACTTCGTCACGACGCACGAACAGCGCCTGGATACCACGCATGGTTTCCAGCAACAGACGTTCATAAGCATCTGCCAGGTGAGTCTGATTGAAGGTCTCGGAGTAGCTCAGATCCAGCTTGGTCACCTGCAGGTTATGCTTGTGTTCCAGGCCTGGAACCTTGTTGAGGATCTGGATATCCACGCCTTCATCCGGCTGCAGACGGATAGTCAGTTTGTTCTGCGGCAGCTCAGGCCAGGTTTCCTTGAACAGGTTCAGCTCAGGGTTTTTGAAGTAGACAACAACTTCAGAGCATTTGGTCGGCAGACGTTTACCGGTGCGCAGATAGAACGGCACACCCGCCCAGCGCCAGTTATCAATATCCACGCGAATAGAAACGAAGGTTTCCGTGCTGCTGGATTTGTTGGCGCCCTCTTCTTCGAGATAGCCCGGCACTTTCTGACCCTGCGCAAAACCGGCGGTGTACTGCCCACGCACGGTTTTATCACGCACGTTGCTACGGTCAATGCGGCGCAGTGACTTCAGCACTTTCACTTTCTCGTCACGGATGCTGTCAGCGCTCAGATCGGACGGTGGCGCCATCGCAATCATGCACAGAATTTGCAGCAGGTGGTTTTGGATCATGTCGCGCATTTGACCAGCCTGATCGAAATAGCCCCAACGGCCTTCAATCCCGACTTCCTCAGCCACGGTAATTTCCACATGATCGATAGTGCGGTTGTCCCAGTTGTTCACAAACAGGGAGTTGGCAAAGCGCAGCGCCAGTAAGTTCAGTACCGTTTCTTTACCCAGATAGTGGTCGATACGGTAAACCTGGCACTCTTCAAAGTATTCACCCACCTGGTCGTTGATCTCACGAGAAGTCTCCAGTGAGGTACCCAGTGGTTTTTCCATGACGACGCGCGCAGGCTTGGCATTCAGCTTCGTTTCACCCAGACCGCGGCAAATGGCGCCAAAAGTGCTTGGTGGCATGGCGAAATAGTTAATGGTGATGCGATTTTTTTGATCAAGCATCTCACCCAGACGCGAAAATGCTGGCGCATCGTTGACATCGAGGTTGCAGAAATCGAGACGCGCGCTGAGGGTATCCCACAAACCTTCATCAATCTTCTCCTTCATGAAGGTTTCCAGCGCTTCGCGGACAACTTTGGTGTATGCCGCTTTATCCCAGTCGGCACGGCCTACGCCGATAATGCGCGTATCTGGATTGATCTGACCGGCTTTTTCAAGCTGATACAGGGAAGGCAGCAATTTTCGGCGGGCCAAGTCGCCCTTCGCGCCGAAAATGACCAGATCGCATGCCTGGGCCGTTTGCGTTACCGCCATGTCATTCTCCTCAGTTAATGTCCTGGTCTACCACCCAAAGGCGCTGCCAGGTTATATACCCGCTAGCTATCAGGTTTCCCTGAAAAATAACGGATATCGTTGTAATTTTCTTACGGTGCACTGTACTGTGTTTACGAAATTGCCGAAACCCTTTAACGCGCTTCACCGCGTCCGATCGCACAAATCGGAACCATTGCGGCCTGAGTTTTAGGCAATCCGCCAGTATTGTTGGTTCTTTCGCCCGAGCGGCGTCTGTTAAAATACGACGCTGATCATGTAATGAAAAAAAACAACATTTTTTGCTGTTCCTCTCCACTTTTCGCCAGGCTTCAGGCGTATATTCTTGCTAAAACGCCTGCAGATTTCACCCATTAATGGAATCGTTTCAATCTATGAGCAACTTGTCACGATGAACATGCTGGAAAGAATCCAGACCCAACTGGAAAACCTTAGCAAATCCGAGCGAAAAGTGGCGGAAGTTATTCTTGCCGCTCCTGAACAGGCAATCCACTCAAGCATTGCCGCGCTCGCCCTTGAGGCCGAGGTCAGCGAACCTACCGTTAACCGCTTCTGTCGCAGTATGGAGACCCGCGGGTTCCCCGACTTTAAGCTCCATCTTGCCCAAAGTCTGGCCAACGGTACACCGTATGTTAATCGTAATGTTGATGAAGATGACAGCGTTGAGGCGTATACGGCCAAAATTTTCGAGTCAGCGATGGCAAGCCTGGCTCACGTCCGCCAGTCGTTGGATATGTCGGCGGTTAACCGCGCGGTGGATCTGCTGACCCAGGCCAAGAAAATTGCCTTCTTCGGCTTAGGCTCTTCCGCCGCCGTGGCGCACGACGCCATGAACAAGTTTTTTCGCTTTAACGTTCCAGTCATCTATTCTGATGACATCGTATTGCAACGTATGAGCTGTATGAATTGCAGCGACGATGACGTTGTGGTGCTGATTTCCCATACCGGCAGAACCAAAAGCCTGGTTGAGGTCGCCCAGGTGGCGAGGGAAAATGATGCTATGGTTATCGCCATCACCTCCGCCGGCACGCCGCTGGCCCGAGAAGCGACCCTTGCCATCACGCTGGATGTTCCCGAAGATACCGACATTTATATGCCAATGGTCTCCCGACTCGCGCAGCTTACCGTGATCGATGTCCTGGCAACCGGTTTTACCCTGCGTCGAGGGGCGAAATTCCGGGATAACTTGAAGCGAGTCAAAGAAGCGTTAAAGGAATCGCGGTTTGATAAAGAGCTATCCGCACACAGCGATAATCATTAAAAGCGATAATAACGGTGTAACCTATTAAAACATTCGGTAACGCTTGCTACCGAATCCTGTTCACGCAACACCTGAGTTGTATTAGTCAACGGAGTATTACATGTCCAGAAGGCTTCGCAGAACCAAGATCGTCACCACGTTAGGCCCAGCAACCGACCGCGATAACAACCTCGAGAAGGTGATTTCCGCCGGTGCTAACGTCGTACGCATGAACTTCTCTCACGGTACGCCAGAAGATCATCAGCTACGCGCTGACAAAGTACGCGAAATCGCAGCAAAACTGGGCCGCCATGTAGCTATTCTTGGCGATCTGCAAGGACCAAAAATTCGCGTTTCCACCTTCAAAGAAGGTAAAGTTTTCCTCAATATCGGCGACAAATTCCTGCTTGATGCCAACCTCGGTAAAGGCGAAGGCGACAAAGAGAAAGTGGGCATTGACTATAAAGGTCTGCCTGCCGACGTCGTGCCGGGCGATATCCTGCTGCTGGATGATGGCCGCGTACAGCTAAAAGTGCTGGAAATCCAGGGCATGAAGGTATTCACCGAAGTGACCGTCGGTGGCCCGCTGTCCAACAATAAAGGCATCAACAAGTTAGGCGGTGGCCTCTCGGCTGAAGCCCTGACCGATAAAGACAAAGCGGATATTCATACCGCCGCTAAAATCGGCGTTGATTACCTGGCCGTCTCCTTCCCGCGCTGCGGCGAAGACCTGAACTACGCTCGCCGTCTGGCGCGTGAAGCGGGCTGCGATGCGAAAATCGTTGCCAAAGTGGAACGTGCGGAAGCGGTGTGCAGCCAGGACGCAATGGACGACATCATTCTGGCCTCCGACGTGGTGATGGTTGCCCGTGGCGACCTGGGCGTTGAAATCGGCGACCCTGAGCTGGTCGGTATCCAGAAAGCGCTGATTCGTCGCGCGCGTCAACTGAACCGTTCCGTGATCACCGCGACCCAGATGATGGAGTCGATGATCACCAACCCAATGCCTACCCGTGCGGAAGTCATGGACGTGGCAAACGCCGTACTGGACGGTACCGATGCGGTGATGCTGTCTGCGGAAACCGCGGCGGGCCAGTACCCTTCTGAAACCGTGGCGGCAATGGCACGCGTTTGCCTGGGCGCTGAGAAGATCCCAAGCATCAACGTCTCTAAACACCGTCTGGATGTGCAGTTCGACAACGTGGAAGAAGCGATTGCCATGTCGGCAATGTATGCGGCAAACCACCTGAAAGGCGTGACCGCCATCATCACCATGACCGAGTCTGGCCGTACCGCGCTGATGACCTCCCGTATCACTTCCGGGCTGCCTATCTTCGCGATGTCTCGTCACGAGCGTACGCTGAACCTGACGGCGCTGTACCGTGGCGTCACCCCGGTATTCTTCGATAGCGAATGCGACGGCGTCGCCGCCGCACACGACGCGGTGAACCTGCTGCGCGACAAAGGCTATCTGATGTCCGGCGACCTGGTTATCGTGACTCAGGGCGACGTGATGAGCACCGTGGGCTCAACCAACACCACGCGTATCCTGACCGTCGAGTAAGTTATTCTCGATATAAAAAAACCGGGCGATGTCCGGTTTTTTTTTGCCTATGTAGCCCGGCCGAGTGAAACGACGCCGGGGTTATGCACTGAGCCGTCCCGGCGTCGCCTTGCTCGGCCGGGCTACGGGGTTATTTCTTTTTCTTCGGGTAGAGTTCTTTGCGCTGATACGGCTCGGTTTCACCCGGCTTACGCGTTTTCAACAGCTTGAGGATCCACGTGTACTGTTCGGTATGCGGCCCAACGAAAATCTCCACCTCTTCGTTCATGCGACGCGCAATGGTGTTGTCATCCGCTTCTAGCAGATCGTCCATCGGCGGGCGAACCAGAATCGTCAGGCGATGCGTTTTGCCATCATAGACCGGGAATAGCGGCACCACGCGCGCGCGGCACACTTTCATCAGACGGCCAATCGCTGGTAGCGTCGCTTTATAGGTGGCAAAAAAGTCCACGAACTCGCTATGCTCCGGGCCATGATCCTGATCCGGCAGATAGTAACCCCAGTAGCCCTGACGGACCGATTGAATAAACGGCTTAATGCCGTCGTTACGGGCGTGCAGACGACCACCAAAACGGCGACGGACGGTGTTCCAGACGTAGTCAAAGACCTTGTTACCCTGGTTATGGAACATCGCCGCCATCTTCTGGCCCTGCGACGCCATCACCATCGCGGGGATATCAACGCCCCAACCGTGCGGCACCAGGAAAATAACGTTTTCGCCGTTGGCGCGCATCTCATCGATAATCTCCTGCCCCTGCCAATCAAGGCGCGGCAGAATTTTTTCCGGCCCTTTCAGCGCCAACTCGGCCATCATAACCATTGCCTGCGGCGCGGTGGCAAACATCTCATCAATAATGGCTTCGCGCTCGGCTTCGCTTTTTTCCGGGAAGCAGTACAGCAGATTGATCTGTGCACGACGGCGCGCGCTGCGACCAAATTTACCCGCCAGGCGACCGAGCTTACCCAGAATAGGGTCACGGATTTTTGCCGGTACGTAAGCGATGCCCGCAAATGCCAGCACGCCTAACCAGGCACCCCAGTACTGGGGATGGCGGAAAGATTTCTCAAACTCGGGAATGTATTCACTGTTATTTTTTTTCGTTTCCATGCCTATTCCAGGGTTGATTCATCGGGTCAGTGTGGATATTCAGTTAGTGTAGCGAGGCCGGATGCTTCGCACAAAAGAAAAAGCCGGTGCTGTATAGGCACCGGCTCTGAACGGATACTTCTTAGGCGAAATTAGTCGAAACGCAGCTGCGGCAGCACTTCTTTCACCTGTGCCAGGTAGTCGGTACGATCCGAACCGGTCAGCCCTTCGGTGCGCGGCAGTTTCGCCGTCAGCGGATTCACCGCCTGCTGGTTAATCCACACTTCATAGTGCAGGTGTGGGCCAGTAGAACGGCCGGTATTGCCGGAGAGCGCGATACGGTCACCGCGTTTCACCTTCTGACCTGGTTTCACCAGCAGCTTACGCAGGTGCATGTAGCGGGTGGTGTAGGTGCGACCATGACGTAGCGCGACATAGTAACCCGCCGCGCCACTGCGCTTCGCCACCACCACTTCACCGTCACCGACGGCCAGTACTGGCGTACCTTGCGGCATCGCGAAATCCACGCCACGGTGCGGCGCGACGCGACCGGTTACCGGGTTCAGACGGCGTGGGTTAAAGTTCGACGACACGCGGAACTGACGCGCGGTTGGGAAGCGCAGGAAGCCCTTAGCCAGCCCCGTACCATTGCGGTCGTAAAACTTACCGTCTTCCGCGCGGATCGCGTAGTAGTCTTTGCCGTCGGAGCGCAAACGCACGCCCAGCAGTTGGCTCTGTTCGCGCTTGCCGTTGAGCATTTCACGCGACATCAGTACTGAGAATTCGTCGCCTTTTTTCAGCTTACGGAAGTCCATCTGCCACTGCATCGATTTAATCACCGCGCTCACTTCCGCGCTGGTTAAACCGGCGTTGACGGCGCTGGTCACAAAGCTTCCGCCGACGGTGCCTTTCACCAGGCTATTGACCCAATCGCCCTTCTGCAACTCGCTGCTCATTTTGAAACCGTTAGCAACGCGATCGTAGGTACGGGTTTCGCGGCGCGACATCTCCCAGGTTAAACGCTGTAGATCACCGTCGTCATTCAGCGTCCAGGAGAGCTGCTGCCCCACTTTCATGTTTTTCAGGTCTTTATCAACCGAAGCAAGTTGGCTGATGTTCCCCATATCGATGCCGTACTGATTGAGGATGCTGCTCAGGGTATCGCCCGTGGATACCACATATTCATGCACGCCCGTTTCGTTGTCGGCTTTATCGTCAAGCTCATCCTGAGGGATGGCTTCGTCTTCCTGAGCGGATTGGTCAATCGGTTCGCTGGCATCTGGCAGAAGCGAGCGAATCTCTTTTTTCTCCAGCTCAATCGTCCGGACGACGGGGGATGAAGAGGTTGGATGGTAAACGTAAGGCCGCCAGACAGCGACGGCCAGTGTTAAAACGGTAAGTGACCCCAGCATAACGCGGTGGGGCCGCGGCAAATTGTTAAATGCCAGAGCGACAGAGCGGGCTATCTGCTGCACGTATTCACTTCCTTACTTATCTCCTTTCAGGCAGCTCGCATACTGGGTCGCCAGTTGAGTAAGAAACGCGGGATAGCTCTCTTTACTCAGCTTAATGTTCGTGCCAAGAGGATCGAGCGTTCCCATGCGAACGCTGGTTCCCCGCGCAACAGATTCAACGACAGCGGGCCTGAATTGTGGCTCAGCAAAAACGCAGGTCGCTTTTTGCTCAACCAACTGTGTTCTTATTTGATGTAAACGCTGCGCACCGGGTTGAATTTCGGGGTTGACGGTGAAGTGCCCAAGCGGCGTCAAACCGTAGTGTTTCTCGTAATAACCATAGGCATCATGAAAAACGAAATACCCCTTTCCTTTCACCGGCGCCAGCTCGCTCGCCACCTGCTTATCGGTTGCGGCCAGATTGGCCTCAAAATCCTTCAGGTTGGCATCAAGCCGGGCTCGACTCTGGGGCATAAGTTCCACTAATTTGTCATGGATTGCAACCGCCGACAGCCGCGCTATCTCTGGGGAGAGCCACAGGTGCATGTTGTACTCGCCATGATGGTGATGTGCGTCACCTTTTTCACCGTGAGCGTGGTCATGATCGTCTCCGTCACCGGCTTCATGGTCGTCGTCGTCGGCCCCTTTCATGAGTAACGGTTTCACCCCGTCAAGCTGGGCTATGGTGACTTTTTTATTGTCAGGAATGCTTTGCGATGACTTGTCCATGAATGCTTCCATCTCTGGACCAATCCATACAACTAAGTCCGCGTTCTGTAAGCGTTTTGCATCAGATGGGCGCAGTGAATAATCATGCTCAGACGCACCGTCAGGCAGTAAAACCTGGGTCTCTGTTACACCGTCTGCAATGGCTGAAGCAATAAAGCCTAATGGCTTGAGAGATGCTACAACGGCAGCGTCAGCATGCTGTGCTGTCGTTCCCCAAAGTGCAGCGGATAAAGCTGCGAAAAGAAGCGTATTTTTCTGTAACATAATGCGTCTATTAATCGAAATGAATAAGTGATGTGTGATATTATAACATTCACTATCTTGTGCAACCCCTAATTGCTATGACGAATCTTGTATCACTGGAAAATGTCTCCGTCACTTTCGGCCAACGTCGGGTGCTCTCTGACATCTCATTGAACCTCAAGCCAGGCCGCATTTTGACGCTGCTTGGCCCAAACGGCGCGGGCAAATCAACGCTGGTACGCGTGGTGCTCGGCCTCGTAGCACCTAGCGATGGCGTTGTCATCCGCGATAAACATTTGCGCATCGGCTATGTGCCGCAAAAGTTACACCTCGACGCCACATTGCCGCTGACCGTCAAGCGTTTTTTACGCCTGCATCCGGCAACGCGAAAAGAAGATATTCTTCCGGCGCTCAAACGCGTGCAGGCGGGACATCTGCAGGATGCCCCTATGCAGAAGCTCTCCGGAGGGGAAACCCAGCGCGTGCTGCTGGCCCGTGCCCTACTCAATAAACCGCAGCTGCTGGTGCTGGATGAACCGACCCAGGGCGTGGACGTTAACGGTCAGGTCGCGCTTTACGATCTTATCAACCAGCTGCGCCAGGAGCTCGATTGCGCGGTGCTGATGGTGTCGCACGACCTGCATCTGGTGATGGCGAAGACCGACGACGTGCTGTGTCTGAATCATCATATTTGCTGCTCGGGTACGCCGGACGTGGTGTCGATGCACCCTGAGTTTATCTCTATGTTCGGCCCGCGCGGCGCAGAACAGCTGGGGATTTACCGCCATCAACATAATCATCGCCATGATTTACAGGGCCGTATTGTTTTACGTCGGGGAAATGGACAGTCATGATTGAAATTTTACTTCCCGGCTGGCTTGCCGGAATGATGCTGGCGTGTGCTGCCGGCCCGCTGGGCTCGTTTGTGGTCTGGCGACGAATGTCCTACTTTGGCGATACGCTGGCGCATGCCTCGCTGCTGGGCGTCGCGTTTGGTCTGTTGCTGAACGTGAACCCGTTCTACGCGGTGATCGCTGTAACGCTGGTGCTGGCGGGTGGTCTGGTATGGCTGGAGAAACGCCCTCACCTGGCCGTTGATACCCTGCTTGGCATCATGGCACACAGCGCACTGTCGCTAGGTCTGGTGGTGGTCAGCTTGATGTCGAACATTCGCGTCGATCTGATGGCCTATCTGTTCGGCGATCTGCTGGCGGTCACGCCACAGGATCTTATCTCTATCGCGCTGGGCGTGGTGGTGGTACTGGCGATTCTGTTCTGGCAGTGGCGCAATTTACTGTCGATGACCATCAGCCCGGATCTGGCGTTTGTCGATGGCGTGAAGCTGCAGCGGGTGAAGCTGCTGTTGATGCTGGTTACCGCGCTGACCATTGGCGTGGCAATGAAGTTTGTCGGGGCGCTGATCATCACATCGCTACTGATTATCCCAGCGGCCACCGCGCGTCGTTTTGCCCGTACCCCAGAGCAGATGGCGGGCGTCGCCGTTGGCGTGGGAATGATTGCGGTCACCGGCGGGTTAACCTTCTCGGCATTCTATGACACGCCAGCAGGGCCATCCGTAGTGCTGTGTGCGGCGCTGCTATTTATTCTGAGTATGTCGAAGAAAGCGGCCGTCTGATTTCCCCGGCATCGCTTCGCTCGGCCGGGCTACAGTGCATTGTAGCCCGGCCGAGCGAAACGACGCCGGGAATGCAAAGGTTAAGGCATTTCCGGTGGCGTAATACCAAAGTGGTTCCACGCACGGCTCGTCGCCATACGCCCACGCGGAGTACGCTGTAAGAACCCCTGCTGAATCAGGTACGGCTCCAGCACGTCCTCAATGGTTTCCCGCTCTTCCCCGATTGCCGCCGCCAGGTTATCCAGCCCAACCGGGCCACCGAAGAACTTATCAATTACCGCCAGCAGCAGCTTGCGGTCCATATAGTCAAAGCCTTCCGCATCGACGTTGAGCATATCCAGCGCCTGCGCGGCGATATCTGCCGAAATGGTGCCGTCATGCTTCACTTCTGCGAAGTCACGTACGCGACGCAGCAAACGGTTGGCGATACGCGGGGTACCGCGCGCACGACGCGCCACTTCCAGCGCACCATCGTCGCTCATCTCCAGCCCCATAAAGCGCGCGCTGCGCCCCACGATATACTGCAGGTCTGGCACCTGATAGAACTCAAGACGCTGCACAATACCGAAACGGTCACGCAGTGGCGAGGTCAGCGAGCCCGCGCGCGTCGTAGCGCCAATCAGGGTAAACGGCGGCAGATCGATTTTGATCGAACGTGCAGCTGGGCCTTCCCCAATCATGATATCGAGCTGGTAATCTTCCATTGCCGGATAGAGCACCTCTTCCACCACCGGTGAAAGACGATGAATTTCATCGATAAACAGTACGTCATGGGGTTCGAGGTTGGTCAGCATCGCCGCGAGGTCGCCCGCTTTTTCCAGCACCGGGCCAGATGTGGTGCGTAGATTTACGCCCATTTCGTTGGCAACGATATTCGCCAGCGTGGTTTTTCCGAGCCCCGGTGGGCCGAAGATTAGCAGGTGGTCAAGCGCGTCGCCGCGCAGCTTCGCCGCCTGGATAAAGATCTCCATCTGCGAGCGAACATGCGGCTGACCGATATACTCGGCCAGTAACTTAGGGCGGATGGCGCGATCCGCCACCTCTTCCGCCATGCTACTGCCTGACGAAATCAGGCGGTCTGCTTCAATCATCCTCTACCTCATAGCGCCGCGCGGAGCGCTTCGCGGATCAATGTTTCACTGCTGGCATCCGAACGGGCAACTTTGCTCACCATTCGGCTGGCTTCCTGAGGTTTATAGCCCAGCGCCACCAGCGCAGCAACTGCTTCCTGCTCGGCATCGTCGGCACTTGGGCCGGCTGGAGACGTGAGCACCAGATCGGCGGCTGGCGTGAAGAGATCGCCATGCAGACCTTTAAAGCGGTCTTTCATTTCGACAATCAGACGTTCTGCCGTTTTCTTACCAATGCCCGGCAGCTTAACCAGCGCGCCAAGCTCTTCGCGCTCTACCGCGTTGACGAACTGCTGCGCAGACATCCCCGAGAGGATTGCCAGTGCCAGCTTCGGCCCTACGCCGTTGGTCTTAATCAGCTCTTTAAACAGCGTGCGTTCCTGCTTGTTATTGAAGCCGTAGAGCAGCTGCGCGTCTTCACGTACAACGAAGTGGGTGAAGACAATCGCTTCCTGTCCGGCTTCCGGCAGCTCGTAAAAACAGGTCATCGGCATATGCACTTCATAGCCTACGCCGCCTGTCTCCAGAAGGACCAGCGGGGGTTGTTTTTCGAGAATGATGCCTCTGAGTCTGCCTATCACGTGACGCTCCTGCGTTAAGGGCTAAAAGGGTAATGTACTATCATAAAAAAAGGCTGGATATTTATCCAGCCTGATTTGTCATTATCGTAGCCGCCCACGCGCTAAGTTCAGCCGTGTGTCGCTCATCTGCATGGCGTTCTGGCTGACATGGCAGTGGGTAATCGCGATGGCTAGCGCATCCGCCGCATCGGCCTGCGGGTTAGCGGGAAGCTTCAACAGCGTGCGCACCATATGCTGAACCTGGCTTTTTTCCGCACTACCGATACCCACGACGGTCTGTTTGACCTGGCGGGCGGCGTACTCAAAGACCGGAAGTTCCTGGTTGGTAGCGGCAACGATGGCCACTCCGCGCGCCTGCCCCAGCTTGAGCGCCGAGTCGGCGTTTTTCGCCATAAAGACCTGCTCAATCGCGAAATAGTCCGGCTGGAACTGGGTGATTATCTCTGTCACGCCTGCATAAATCAGCTTCAGGCGCGACGGAAGATCGTCAACCTTGGTGCGGATGCATCCGCTGCCAAGGTAGGTCAGCTGGCGGCCAACCTGACGAATGACACCATAACCGGTGATGCGTGACCCCGGGTCAATGCCGAGAATAATAGACATCACGCACCTCCTGTTAGGTTACGGCACAGCCACCTCATTCTAAGGTCGCTGCCACCTCGTCAGAGATTTCGCCGTTGTGGTAGACTTCCTGAACATCGTCACAGTCTTCCAGCATGTCGATGAGACGCATCAGTTTTGGTGCGGTTTCTGCATCCATGTCCGCTTTGGTGGACGGGATCATCGACACTTCGGCCGCGTCAGCTTTCAGGCCCGCTGCTTCCAGCGCATCACGCACTTTACCCATCTCTTCCCACGCGGTGTACACGTCAATCGCGCCGTCGTCGAAGGTCACAACGTCTTCCGCACCAGCTTCCAGCGCGGCTTCCATAATGGTGTCTTCGTCGCCCTGTTCAAAGGAAATAATCCCTTTTTTGCTGAACAGATAAGAAACGGAGCCGTCGGTACCCAGGTTACCGCCGGTTTTGCTGAATGCGTGACGCACTTCAGCAACGGTACGGTTACGGTTGTCAGACAGGCATTCAATCATCACCGCGGTGCCGCCAGGACCGTAGCCTTCATAGATGATGGTTTCCATGTTGGAATCTTCATCACCGCCGACGCCACGCGCGATAGCGCGGTTCATGGTGTCACGCGTCATGTTGTTGGCCAGGGCTTTATCTACCGCAGCACGCAGACGCGGGTTTGCATCCGGATCGCCGCCGCCCAGTTTGGCCGCCGTCACCAGTTCACGAATGATCTTGGTGAAGATTTTGCCGCGCTTAGCATCCTGCGCCGCTTTACGATGTCTGGTGTTGGCCCATTTACTATGACCTGCCATAAAAATATCTCCAAAAAACTATGCCCTTTCAGGCAGCGTTAATGACAAATTCTTCAATCGCCTGCCGGTTACTCCACGATTTAGTGAGTGCCGCCGCGGCGGGTGCATCGAGCCACTGGTAGGTCAGGTGCTCGGTGAACACAACGTCCCGCTCGTGGGGCAGCGCAAGACAGAACCAGGATTCTGTATTGCGCACAACGCCCGGCGCATAGCGATGGCGTAAATGTTGAAAAATTTCAAACTCCACCGTGCGTTGACAGTCTTTCAAGGTCAGTTGCTCAGACACAACATCAATCGTGACCTCTTCCTTTACTTCACGCATGGCGGCCTGCGACGCGGTTTCCCCCTCTTCCACGCTGCCGGTTACCGACTGCCAGAAATCAGGGTCATCGCGTCGCTGCAGCATCAGCACCCGTTTGCTGTCCTGGGCATAAATCACCACCAGAATAGAGACGGGTCGCTTGAATGGCATGTTACTTGTTCTCCGCAGACTCTTTTGGCTCTTTCGCCACAACCTGAATACCCAGTTCGCCCAGAGAGGCTGGATTCGCGAAGCTTGGTGCTTCGGTCATCAGACACGCTGCTGCGGTGGTTTTCGGGAAGGCGATAACGTCACGGATGTTATCGGTGCCGGTCAGCAGCATGGTTAGACGGTCAAGACCGAATGCCAGGCCCGCGTGTGGCGGCGTACCGTACTTCAGCGCGTCCAGCAGGAAGCCAAACTTTTCGCGCTGCTCTTGTTCATTGATGCCGAGAATGCCGAACACGGTCTGCTGCATGTCACCACGGTGAATACGCACGGAACCGCCGCCCACTTCGTAGCCGTTGATAACCATGTCGTAGGCGTTTGCTACTGCGTCTTCCGGCGCCGCTTTCAGTTCTTCGGCGGTCATGTCTTTCGGCGAAGTGAACGGGTGGTGCATTGCGGTCAGGCCGCCTTCACCATCTTCTTCAAACATTGGGAAGTCGATAACCCACAGCGGCGCCCACATGTTTTCGTCAGTCAGATTCAGATCTTTACCCAGCTTCAGACGCAGTGCGCCCATCGCGTCAGCAACCACTTTCTTGTTGTCGGCGCCGAAGAAGATCATGTCGCCGTCCTGCGCGCCGGTGCGCTCAAGGATCGCTTCAATGATTTCTGGGGTCAGGAACTTGGCAACCGGGCTGGTGATACCTTCCACGCCTTTCGCACGTTCGGTCACTTTGATGTAAGCCAGGCCTTTCGCGCCATAGATCTTCACAAAGTTGCCGTATTCATCAATCAGCTTACGGGTCAGTGCAGCACCGCCCGGTACGCGCAGCGCAGCCACGCGGCCTTTCGGATCGTTGGCCGGGCCGGAGAATACCGCGAACTCAACGGATTTCAGCAGGTCAGCAACGTCAACCAGCTCCATTGGGTTACGCAGGTCCGGTTTGTCGGAACCGTAACGGCGCTCTGCTTCAGCGAAGGTCATGATCGGGAAGTCTCCCAGATCCACACCTTTAATTTCCAGCCACAGCTGACGCACCAGTGCTTCCATCACTTCACGCACCTGCGGTGCAGTCATGAAGGAGGTTTCGACGTCGATCTGGGTGAATTCTGGCTGACGATCAGCGCGCAGGTCTTCGTCGCGGAAGCATTTAACGATCTGATAGTAGCGGTCGAAGCCAGACATCATCAGCAGCTGTTTGAACAGCTGAGGAGACTGCGGCAGCGCGTAGAACTTACCTTTATGTACGCGAGACGGTACCAGGTAGTCGCGCGCGCCTTCCGGGGTCGCTTTGGTCAGCATCGGGGTTTCGATATCGAGGAAACCGTGATCGTCCATAAAGCGGCGTACGAAGCTGGTGATTTTAGCGCGGGTTTTCAGGCGCTGAGCCATTTCCGGACGACGCAGGTCGAGGTAGCGGTACTTCAGACGCGCTTCTTCGGTGTTGACGTGGTTAGAGTCCAGCGGCAGTGATTCTGAACGGTTGATGATGGTCAGATCGGAGGCCAGAACTTCGATAGCGCCGGTCGCCATATCCGCATTGATGTTCTTTTCGTCACGCGCACGAACGGTGCCGGTTACCTGAATGCAGAACTCATTACGCAGTTCAGAGGCTAACTTCAAGGCATCCGCACGGTCCGGATCGAAGAACACCTGTACGATGCCTTCACGGTCGCGCATGTCGATAAAAATGAGGCTACCGAGATCACGACGGCGGTTGACCCAACCACACAGAGTCACCTGCTGCCCAACGTGGGACTGTCGAAGCTGTCCGCAATATTCTGTACGCATGAGATATCCCTTAACTTAGCCGTCGGCGGATTGTCGCCTGCCATGCAGGCGTTACTGTCGCAGCTTTAGCTGAATGTCACTACTGGATGAAAAAAGGGGGCTATTATACTGGAAATTCTCGCTCGCGATAAGCCCGGAGCAGCTTATACGACTGTTTGCTGAACGCTTATTGCCTACGCTCACAAAAATTAACAATAATTATCCGTTCATTCACCAGACGTCGAATGTAAGGTATGCCCCCGACAGCCCGTTTACAGAGGAACCACCATGCTGAATTTAGACGCAAAAAAAACCGCCCTTGTGGTGATTGACCTGCAAGAAGGCATCCTGCCGTTTGCCGGCGGCCCGCATACCGCCACCGACGTTGTCGCCCGTGCCGCTCGTCTCGCCGACAAGTGCCGTGCCGCGTCCGCACCCGTGGTACTGGTGCGCGTGGGCTGGTCAGCAGACTTTGCCGACGCCCTGAAACAGCCAGTGGATGCGCCTGCACCGGCCAAAGCGCTGCCGGAAAACTGGTGGACCTACCCGGCAGAGCTGGGCAAACAGGACAGCGATATTGAGGTGACCAAACGTCAGTGGGGCGCATTTTACGGCTCCGACCTCGAAGTGCAGCTGCGTCGTCGTGGTATCGATACCATTATCCTGTGCGGTATTTCCACCAATATCGGCGTGGAATCTACTGCGCGGAACGCGTGGGAACTGGGCTTTAATCTGATTATCGCCGAAGATGCCTGCAGCGCGTTTAATAACGAACAGCACCAGAGCAGCCTTTCTTATATCTTCCCGCGCATTGCACGCGTGCGCAGCACCGATGAGATCCTCGCGGCGCTATGATTTATCTTGGGCTTCCCCAATGGTCGCACCCGAAATGGGTGCGCCTTGGTATTACCAGCCTTGAAGAGTATGCCCGCCACTTTAACTGCGTGGAGGGCAACACCACGCTCTACGCCCTTCCGAAGGCCGAGATTGTTGAACGCTGGCTGGCGCAAACCGATGATAGTTTTCGTTTCTGCTTCAAATTCCCGGCCACTATTTCGCACCAGGCCGCCTTACGACATTGCGACGATCTGACCCTCGAGTTTTTCCAGCGAATGGCACCGCTTGCCGGGCGAATTGGGCAGTACTGGCTTCAGCTTCCGGCCACCTTTGGCCCGCGTGATCTTCCCGCTCTGTGGGCTTTTCTCGACGGGTTACCGACCGTTTTTCACTATGGCGTTGAAGTTCGCCACCCGCAGTTTTTCGATAAGAGCGAGAGCGAGCGGCTGCTTAACCGCGGCCTGCACGAGCGCGGCGTGAATCGCGTGATCCTCGATAGCCGACCGGTACATGCCGCTATACCGCACAATGAAGCGGTTCGAGAGGCTCAGCGCAAAAAGCCGAAGGTACCGGTGCATGCGGTGGTGACCGCCGAGCAGCCCATGGTGAGATTTATCGGCAGCGACGATATGGCGCAGAACCAGGCCATGTTTGCGCCGTGGCTGGAGAAACTGGCGCAGTGGCAGCATTCCACCACGCCTTATCTGTTTTTGCACACCCCGGATATCGCCCTGGCGCCTGAGCTAGTGCATTCCCTATGGGATGCGCTACATTCCGCCCTTCCCGAGCTGGGTTCCGCACCGTCGATTCCACAACAATCTTCTCTTTTTTGACATTCATACCTATGATAATGAGTAGCCTCTGCCAACATAAAGGGAGTTTGTATGGTTAGCGCGCTGTACGCCGTACTCGCGGCGTTGTTGCTGATAAAATTTTCCTTCGACGTCGTGCGTCTGCGCCGACTCTATCGTGTTGCCTACGGTGACGGCGGCTTTAGTGAATTGCAAAGCGCCATCCGTATTCACGGCAATGCGGTGGAATACATTCCGATTGGCGTCATCCTGCTGCTGTTTATGGAAATGAACGGTGCGCAGACCTGGATGGTGCACCTGTGCGGGCTGATGTTGCTCGCCGGGAGACTCATGCACTACTACGGTTTTCACCATCGACTGTTCCGTTGGCGACGTTCAGGCATGATCGCCACCTATCTTTCGCTGTTGCTAATGGTGCTGGTGAACCTGTGGTATATGCCGTGGGAGTTGGTTTTCTCGCTGCGTTAGCGCACAATACGCCGTTTTTATTTTTCCGGATTTAACCTAATGTCTGACCGCGATACGCTTTTTTCTGCACCGATTGCCCGCCTCGGCGATTGGACCTTCGATGAACGGGTAGCCGAAGTTTTCCCGGATATGATCCAGCGCTCCGTGCCTGGCTACTCAAATATCATCTCCATGATCGGCATGCTGGCCGAGCGCTTTGTGCAGCCGGGTACCCAGGTTTACGACCTCGGCTGTTCACTGGGCGCCGCCACCCTCTCTATTCGCCGTAATATTGCCCACGACAACTGCCGTATTATCGCCGTTGATAATTCTCCGGCGATGATTGAACGCTGCCGTCGCCATATTGACGCCTACAAAGCGCCGACCCCGGTGGATGTCATTGAAGGCGATATTCGCGATATCGAAATTCATAACGCCTCAATGGTGGTGCTGAACTTTACGGTCCAGTTCCTTGAGCCCGCAGAACGTCAGGCATTACTCAACAAAATTTATCAGGGGCTGAACCCCGGCGGTGCGCTGGTGCTGTCAGAGAAGTTCAGCTTCGAAGACGCGACCGTCGGCGAGCTGCTGTTCAACATGCACCACGACTTTAAACGCGCCAACGGCTACAGCGAACTGGAAATCAGCCAGAAGCGCAGCATGCTGGAAAACGTGATGTTGACCGACTCGGTTGAAGTCCACAAAGCTCGCCTGAGCCAGGCCGGTTTTGAGCATAGCGAGCTGTGGTTCCAGTGCTTTAACTTTGGCTCTTTGGTGGCACTGAAATCGGGAACCCCGGCATGATCGAGTTTGGCAATTTTTATCAGCAAATCGCAAAAAGCCCGCTGTCCCACTGGCTGGAAACGCTGCCTGCGCAGATTGGCGCCTGGCAGCGCGATCAACACGGTCTGTTTAAGCAGTGGTCTAACGCCGTTGAATTTCTGCCGGAAATCCAACCGTGGAAGCTCGACCTGCTGCATAGCGTTACCGCTGAAAGCGAAACGCCGCTGAGCGAAGGTCAGGTTAAACGCATCGATACCCTGTTGCGTCATCTGATGCCGTGGCGCAAGGGGCCGTTTTCACTCTATGGCGTGAACATCGATACCGAATGGCGCTCCGACTGGAAGTGGGAGCGCGTGTTGCCTCATCTGTCCGATCTGAGCGGGCGTACCATTCTCGACGTGGGCTGCGGTAGCGGTTATCACCTGTGGCGCATGATTGGCGCAGGTGCGCACATGGCGGTCGGTATCGACCCAACCCATCTGTTCCTGTGCCAGTTTGAGGCAGTGCGTAAACTGCTCGGTAACGATCAGCGCGCGCACCTGTTGCCGCTGGGCATTGAGCAGCTTCCGGCGCTTAAGGCGTTTGATACCGTGTTCTCTATGGGCGTGCTGTACCATCGCCGTTCACCGCTCGAGCATATCTGGCAGCTAAAAGATCAGTTGGTCAGCGAGGGGGAGCTGGTGCTGGAAACGCTGGTAGTAGAAGGCGATGAGAACACGGTGCTGGTGCCTGGCGATCGCTATGCGCAGATGCGTAACGTCTACTTTATTCCGTCGGCGCTGGCGCTGAAAAATTGGATGGAGAAGTGCGGTTTCGTTGACGTCCGCATTGCCGATATGAGCGTCACCTCTACCGACGAGCAGCGTCGCACCGAGTGGATGGTCACCGAGTCGCTGGCCGATTTCCTCGATCCAAACGATCCGACCAAAACGGTTGAAGGTTATCCGGCACCGCTGCGCGCGGTGTTGATTGCACGTAAACCGTAACGGTTGTGCCCTTCCCGGCGGCGCTGCGCTTGGCCGGGCTACGTCAGGAATGAACCTGTAGCCCGGCCGAGCAACGCGACGCCGGGGAAATATGACGGCGAAAAAAAGGCCCCTGTTTAATGGGCAGGGGCCTGGTACAAGCAAGCATCATATTGGGCGAATATGACACGCGGTAAAAAACTTTTAGCTACACGTGGCGCTCAATGATTTCTCTCATTGCCGCTACCGCCGCGCCATCGACGGTATAGCGAGAATACTCATCAGCTTCAGGATCCGTTGACATTGATAATCCGGGGTTGCGGTAACGCATTTCGGAGGGCACCCATTGCCCGGCTGAACTGTGCACTTCTTTGACACCGGCTTCGAGGAAGAGAGAAAGGTTGCTCGCTCTTACACCTGCACCTGCCATAATGGTTGGAGTATCACCCCTACCAATAAGTTCCCGAATTAATAAAATACCTTTTTCCGCCGACGGCTGCTGGCCGGAGGTAAGTACCCTGGCAACGCCTAATTCTGCAAGCTGTTCAATGGCCTGCTGCGGATTCGCGCACATATCAAAGGCGCGATGGAAGGTCACCGCCAGCGAGCCTGCCGCCACCATAATCTGGCGCATGCGGGGAATATCCACCTGCCCTTCGGGATTGAGCACGCCAATCACAAAACCGGGATAGCCCAGCGAGCGAATCTGACGCACATCTTCCAGCATGGTGGCGAACTCACCGTCGGTATAACAGAAATCACCGCCTCGGGGCCGGATAATCGGGTGGACGGGAATCGTCACCCGATGACGCGTGGCTTTCAGCACACCGTATGAAGCTGTCAGTCCGCCCTCGAGCGGCGCCGCACACAGTTCAATACGATCCGCCCCATTCTGCTGCGCGATAACCGCGCATTCCGTGCTGTAACAGCAGATTTCCAGCAATGCCATATTTCTCTCCGTTTGATTCAGCGAAAGATCATGCCACCGTTCCCGTCTGCAGACCCGGCGTTAGTTCACATTGTTACACTGGCTATTTACATTGCCTGCTCGCTGGCAACAATTTCTTCAATCGTCCACGGGTGAAATTTCACCGTCACTTTCCCGTCGGTGACCGCCATCGTCGGGTTCGGCAGGCGTTCACGCTCGCCTTTTGGTGAACTGGTTTTGACCGAAATACCCGGCTGGCTCAGCCCGTCATCAGACAACAACGCCAGCGCGCGGGCGTTCAGCCCTTCCGGCTCGCCCGGCAGAACGATTTCGATATGTTCCCAGCCTTCATGCGGGTAGCGTTTCTCTCCCGGCCACGGTAGCTCGACCACCGTAAACTGCCAGTGGGCCACGCAAACCGGCTCCTCAAGCTTAAACAGACAAATCGGTCGACCATTGATGATATTTTCCGACAGCAGCGTGCCGCACTGCTCGAAGCCACGGCGCCAGCGCTCGGCGGTGGCGTTCTGGTGGCAGCGCAGCGAGATATGGTCAGCGTTGAGCGGCGCGATATCGAGCCCCAGTCGTTGGGAAAGCGCCGCCAGTGCGTCGGTGAAGCGCGGAAGATCCGCAGCGATATCCTGCAGTTCCGCGATAGTCTGCCAGTTTGCCATTTCAGCCCTACTCTTATTCCATGAAAAGGCTAATCTACCCTGTTGTGGGCCCCGAACCAACCGTTCGGCGAGATGAGCGATTAATCCCTGCTCAGGCAGCGTTTTTTCACCATGGCGGAGGGCGGCCCGATGCTGACGGCATCAGGCAAATGCAGTATACTCCCGCCTTAATTTATCCACACCCGGCGCTGGGCCGTGCAGGTTACAGCGTCTAAAACGTAAGGTATTCCGGTGAATATTCAGGCTCTTCTCTCAGAAAAAGTCAGTCAGGCCATGATTGCGGCAGGCGCGCCTGCCGATTGCGAACCGCAGGTTCGTCAGTCAGCAAAAGTACAGTTCGGCGACTATCAGGCTAACGGCATGATGGCAGTGGCCAAAAAACTGGGCATGGCACCGCGACAACTGGCAGAGCAGGTACTGTCTCATCTCGATCTGAACGGCATTGCCAACAAAGTCGAGATCGCCGGGCCGGGCTTTATCAACATCTTCCTCGACCCAGCCTTCCTGGCCGAGCACGTTAGCCAGGCGCTGAAAAGTGACCGTCTGGGCATTGCCCAGCCAGAAAAGCAGACGATCGTGGTGGACTACTCCGCGCCGAACGTGGCAAAAGAGATGCACGTCGGTCACCTGCGTTCCACCATCATTGGTGATGCTGCCGTCCGTACGCTGGAGCTGATGGGCCATAAAGTGATCCGCGCGAACCACGTCGGCGACTGGGGCACCCAGTTCGGTATGCTGATTGCGTATCTGGAAAAGCAGCAGCAGGAAAACGCCGGTGAGATGGCACTGGCCGACCTCGAAGGTTTCTATCGCGAAGCGAAAAAACACTACGACGAAGACGAAGCCTTCGCCGAACGTGCGCGTAGTTACGTCGTGAAGCTGCAGGGCGGCGACGAATACTTCCGTAAAATGTGGCGTCAGCTGGTCGATATCACCATGACCCAGAACCAGCTGACCTACGATCGCCTGAACGTCACCCTGACCCGCGATGACGTGATGGGTGAAAGCCTGTACAACCCAATGCTGCCGGGTATCGTCGCGGACCTGAAAGCCAAAGGTCTGGCGGTGGAGAGCGAAGGCGCTACCGTGGTGTTCCTGGACGAGTTCAAGAACAAAGAAGGTGAGCCTATGGGCGTCATCATCCAGAAAAAGGATGGCGGCTACCTGTACACCACCACCGATATCGCCTGTGCGAAATATCGTTATGAAACCCTACATGCCGACCGCGTGCTGTACTACATCGACTCCCGTCAGCACCAGCACCTGATGCAGGCGTGGACCATCGTACGTAAAGCCGGTTACGTGCCGGATTCCGTACCGCTGGAGCACCACATGTTCGGCATGATGCTGGGTAAAGACGGCAAGCCGTTCAAAACCCGTGCTGGCGGTACCGTCAAGCTGGCAGATCTGCTGGACGAAGCGCTGGAACGCGCACGTCGCCTGGTGGCTGAGAAGAACCCGGATATGCCAGCAGACGAGCTGGAAAAACTGGCCAACGTCGTTGGTATCGGCGCGGTGAAATATGCGGATCTCTCCAAAAACCGTACCACCGACTATGTGTTCGACTGGGACAACATGCTGGCCTTCGAAGGCAACACCGCGCCGTACATGCAATACGCTTATACCCGCGTGCTGTCCGTATTCCGTAAAGCGGAGCTGGAAGAGAGCGCTCTCATCAATGCCGCAGTGACCATCACTGAAGACCGTGAAGCACAGCTGGCAGCGCGTCTGCTGCAGTTTGAAGAGACGCTGAACGTCGTCGCTCGCGACGGTACGCCGCACGTAATGTGTGCTTACCTGTACGATCTGGCAGGTCTGTTCTCCGGCTTCTACGAGCACTGCCCTATCCTCTCCGCCGAGAGCGAAAGCGTGCGTAATAGCCGCCTGAAGCTGGCGCTGCTGACGGCGAAAACCCTGAAGCTGGGTCTGGATACCCTGGGTATCGAAACCGTAGAACGCATGTAATCACCTCGAGTGATGTGAAAAGCCCGCGCATGTCGCGGGTTTTTTATATTGTGCATTTCCCGGCGGCGCTTCGCCTGGACGGGCTACAGGCTAAATCCCCGCAATTTGTTACAAAACACAAGGAATGACACATTTCCCTATAGGGATGGTACATTTTTTGTCTGTCATGCCGGTGACCGCTCCGTATCATTAGGCGGCTTAAACACTGGGTACCGTAATGACTTTTAGAGACTATGAAGCGGAGCGAAAGCTCTTCATGCGCCGCGCGATCGTGGCCTTTGGCCTGGTGGTGGTCTGCTTTGGCATACTGATTTTCAATCTCTACCATCTACAGATTGACGAACACAGCTACTACGCCACACGTTCAGATGCCAACGACATCAAGATGCTGCCGGTTGCACCAACGCGCGGCATCATCTATGACCGCAACGGCATTCCGCTGGTAAAGAACGTCACCTGGTACGATATCTCCGTTACCCCTTATAAAATCGACGATATGAACGCGCTGCTGCGTGAACTGGCACCCATCGTTGACCTGACGCCCGACGACATCGACCAGTTCCATAAAGCGCTCAAGTCCAGCAGCCGCTACCGCCCAGTGGTGTTAAAGAACGCTCTCTCCGACGTCGAAATCGCCCGTTTTTCTGTCAACCAGTTCCGTTTTAGCGGCGTGACGATCGACAGCTATGAAGACCGCCAGTATCCGTACGGTGCCGAGCTAGCGCACGTGCTCGGCTACGTATCGAAAATCAACGACACCGATCTCAAAACGCTGGATAAAGAAGGCATTGCGGAGAACTACGCCGCCGATCATAACATCGGCAAACAGGGCATCGAACGCTACTACGAAAACGAACTGCACGGCAAAACCGGTTATCAGGAAGTGGAAGTTGATAACCACGGGCGCATCGTCCGTCTGTTGAAAGACGTGCCGCCGGTGGCGGGCAAAGATATTCACCTGACGCTGGATCTGCATCTGCAGGAGTACATTGAAAGTCTGCTGGTGGGTCAGCGCGCCGCGGTGCTGGTAGAAGACCCACACGATGGTTCGGTGCTGGCGATGGTCTCGAACCCCAGCTATGACCCGAACCCGTTTGTGAAAGGGATAAGCTACAAAGATTATAATTCACTGTTGCAGGATAAGAACCTGCCGCTGATTAACCGCGTCACCCAGGGGCTCTATCCGCCCGCCTCCACGGTGAAGCCCTATATGGCGATGTCGGCGCTGCTCGACGGCGTGATCACTCCGCAAACCAGCTTCTTTGGTGCGCCGACCTGGACGCTGCCGGGCACTCAGCGCCACTACCGCGACTGGAAAAAATCCGGCCACGGCATGCTGGACGTCACCAAAGCGATTGAAGAGTCCGCCGACACCTTCTTCTATCAGGTGGCCTATATGATGGGCATCGACCGCATCAATAATATGCTCAGCCAGTTTGGCTACGGCAAACCGACCGGGATCGATCTGGACGAAGAGTACACCGGCCTGCTGCCGAGCCGCGGCTGGAAAGAGAAAGTGCATAAGAAAGCCTGGTACCAGGGTGACACGATTTCCGTCGGCATCGGTCAGGGCTACTGGATTGCCACCCCAATTCAGATGGTGAAAGCAATGGTGGCCCTGCTCAACAATGGCCGTGTGATCCCGCCGCACCTGCTGAAGGATGAAGAGTCAGGCAAGACGGTTATCCCGTATCAGCAGCCAGCTAATGAACCGCAGATTGCCAGCGCCGCTTCACCATACTGGAATCTGGTACGCCAGGCGATGTTCGGTATGGCCAACGCGCCAAACGGCACCGGCTATAAGTTCTTCCATACTGCGCCTTACGGTATCGCAGCGAAAAGTGGTACCTCGCAGGTGTTCAGCCTGAAAGAGAACCAAACCTATAACGCGAAAATGATCCCAACGCGCCTGCGCGACCATATCTTCTATACCGCCTTTGCGCCGTATAAAAATCCGAAGGTTGCCGTTGCGCTGGTGCTGGAAAATGGGGGGAGCGATGGTGTGGTGGCAGCGCCGGTGATGCGCCAGATCCTCGACCATCTGTTTGTCCCCCAGGACGACGCGCAGCTGCCGTCGCCCCAGGGGTAAGTTGACGTGAACGTCGGGTGCATTAGCGCCCGGCGGATACCGCCTCGATAACAACCGGAGAGTCGTCTTTTTTGAACAGTGGGCTATTGCCCCAGCACTCTTCGTAGCGATGGCCAACCAGGTCTTCCACCACCGCACGCACTTCCGGAGTGATATCTTCCAGCTTGCCGCCCGCTTTAATACGCGCCACTTCCTGCAGCACCACTTTGTGGGTTTCGCGGTCCAGTTTCATCTGTTTACTGAAGACGATCGCCATCAGCGCCAACAGCGCCACACCGCCGCAGAACACTACCGCAATCGCGTTCACCGCGCTCTCCGGCTGCACGTGCGCTTTTGACTGGAAGCCGTAGTAGCTGAGAACAGCCCCCATCACAAAGACGATAATCGAGCGCAGGATTTTGCCGGAGAAGGTCATCGCACCGGCGTAAATCCCCTCGCGGCGACGACCGGTATAGACTTCATCCACGTCGGCCAGGAAGGTATAGACCGTCCACGGAATGTAGTACACGCCACCGGTGCCCAGACCGAAAATAATCGTAATCCCGAACATCAGAATGGTCGCCAGATGCACTGGCAGATGGAAGAACCACAGTGAGGTGTAGAGGAATACGGCGAAAATCACGATGCAAAGCGCAATAATGTACGGTTTGCTGAAGCCTTTTTTCACGCACAGGCCGATAAACAGCGCGGTGGAAATCAGCTGCAGGATGGAGTTCAGGCTATTCAGGCCCGCCACCATCGCCGGGTCATGCTGCAGCACAAAGATGACGAAGTAGGTAAAGATTGACGCGAACAGCCACTCGGCGCCAAAGCCACACAGGTACATGCCGAGGTGCTTACGGAACACCCGCAGGTAGAAGGTGGAGCGCATATCTTTCGCCAGCGACAGCAGCGTTTGCAGCAGGGTCGATTTTACCTGAGCTTCCGGCTCCTCTTCGCGCGGGCGCTCCCAGCTGTTGTACCACAGGCAGGCTACCGCCGCGATGAGGATCGCGCCGTAGGTCAGGCCGGTCAGGAAGAACGGCGTCGCTGAATCTTTACCGTAAATCAGGATAAACTGCCCAGGAATGAACGCGGCGAGGAAGTTGGCCAGCTTACCGAAAATCGCCTTATAACCGGTCAGCTTCGAGCGCAGTGCAAAATCGTCGGTCATCTCGGTGGCCAGCGTTTCGTATGGCACCATCACCGAGGTGTAGATAATCTCGAACATCACGTAGGTGGCGAGGTAGTACCAGAAGCTCAGCCCTTCTACCCACAGCAGCGGGTAGAACATCATCAGTGGAATGCCGATAAGCAGGAAGAAACGACGGCGGCCAAAGCGTTTGCCCAGCGCGGTTTTACCAAAATTATCGGTGAGATAACCCATCAGCGGGTTACTGATGGCGTCAATGACGCTCGCAACGGAGAAAATGAACGCTGCCTCAATCAGCGTCAGACCACAGAATGTGGTATAGAAGTACAGAAGCCACGCACCGCTAATCGCCAGCGCGCCGCTCCCCAAGAGGTTTCCGCCTCCGTATGCCAGTTGATGGCGCAGATTGACAGGTCTTCCCTGCAGCCCGTGGAGGGCTGAAGCCGCATTTCTTGCCATAAAATTAAACCTCGTGTTTTATAATTTTGAAACACTGTTTTTATATTATTATGATGAATGATGAAATGTGAGCTATATCACCATTGTCATTACGGCTATTAGCCATAAGCCAGGAATGCGATCTGGTTAAAATTTTTTTATAACCAAAAGTAAAAATAACAACTTTATTTGATGGAAAGGGCAATAAAAAACCCGGCCATCTACATAGCCGGGTTTTTAAAGCGCTAAGACTTAGAAGAACTTACGCAGATATTCCGTCAGACACAGAATCGCCATCGCCTGCCCGTATGGCATGGAGGTCAGCGGGATTTCACGATAGAAATCGAGGTTGGAACCCATCCCGGTACCGAAGGAGGTTTGCAGCAGCTCCCCTTCCGGTGAAACGTGCTTCACGATACCCTTAATGGCTTTCTCCGCAACGTCAGCATACTCCTGACCAACATAGCGTTTACGCACCGCTTTCAGAATACCGTAGGCAAAACCGGCGGTCGCCGACGCTTCCAGATAAGAGTTCGGGTCGTCCAGCAGCGTATGCCACAGGCCGCTGTCATCCTGACATTTCGCCAGCGCCGCGATCTGCGCATTCAGCACCTGTACCAGATAACGACGCACCGCGTTGTTCTCCGGCAGATCCACCAGCTCAAGGAAGTCCGGAATCACGATAGTCAGCCAGCTATTGCCGCGCGCCCAGCGCGCATTGGCAAAGTTGTGATTCCCTTCGTAGTTCCAGCCATGGAACCACAGCCCGGTTTCCCGGTCCATCAGGTTCTGCACGTGCAGCAGGAACTGATACACCGCCTCTTCCACGTAGTCCGGGCGATTCAGCAGCTTGCCGATTTTCGCCAGCGGCAACACGGTCATCATCAGAGTGTCATCCCACATCTGCTGATGGTTCTCTTCCGCCAGCGTGATGTGCTGCATACCGCCGTGATCGGTGCGCGGCATCTCGTTCATCGCCCACTCGGCCCAGGTTTCCAGCCACGGCAGATACGCCGGGTTGCGCGTCTCTTCATAGCGATAGGCCAGCGTCAGGAACGGAGCCATGGTGTTGACGTTTTTGGTGGTCGCGCCTTCGGCAAAACGGTCGGCAAACCAGCTATCAATAATGTCGCGCATCGCCACGTCGCCGGTCTGCTGGTAGTACTGATAGATACCGTACAGACCCACACCGTGCGTCCACTCCCAACCTGCCCAGCCTTTGGTGTCAATCACGCGACCATCGTCCAGGCGCAGCAGAAATTGACCAGTCTCATCCTTGATATTCACCAGATTGTTCGTCACCGTCTGAATCAAGGCTTTCAGCTCTTCCCGGGAGATAAAACGCTCCGGTTGACGTAATAATGGGCTATGTTTGACGGGCCAAACTTTCATATCTCTAACCTCTGTTGTAAGTCGAATTCAATGTTGCAGCCTGCTTCAGCGAAGGCGCGGCAGGTTTATTGCGATTCAGATAACCAATATTGTTGTTGCCCCATAGGGACTCGTACGGCATACCCGCCAGCGTTTCAACGGTTTCGCGCGCTTGGGCAGTGACGGTTTCAGGTACCACGCGTCCGGACTCACGCATTTTCGCGGTTTCTTCGCGCAGTACGCCGTGGGTTTTCAGGTTCAGTTTGAAGCGCAGCGAGACCAGGAAGCCCAGCGCCAGCACGATGATGGTCCCCATGCTGAGGATCAGCAGAATGGTGTGGCTCACCTCAGGCGGCTGGGTTTTCTGTCCGGAGACGAAGCCGGAGAGCTGCATGATGATCCCCACCAGCATCACGGCACCCGCCTGAGACGCTTTACGGGTCAGGGTCATGATGCCCGCAAAGATACCTTCACGGCGCTGGCCGGTAATCACTTCATCCACGTCAGCAATATAGGTGTAGGTGTTCCACGGTACGTAGTTGATACCGCCACGGCCCAGGCCGGCCACCGCAGAAATCAGCAGCAACAGCGAATAGATATCGCTCAGCCCCGCGTAGTACAGCGCCGCGTAAGAGAACGAGCCGATACCGAACAGCACCACCACCATGCGGTAAGATGGCGCAGGTCCAAAGCGAATGCACAATGGGATCATGGCGATAACCGCAATGAACTGGAAGATAGCCATGGTACCCAGCAGGTTAGAGGCCATGGAGGCTTCCTGCATCAGCACAAACACCACGTAGTAGGTGAAGACGGCGTTAAACACGTCCTGAGCGATATAGCCGCCGAGGTACATCCCCAGGTGCTGACGGAAAATCTTAATGCGCAGCGTTGAGGAGAGTTCGATGAACAGACGGCTCATGCTCTGGCCGAAGGTCAGATGTTTCTTCTCGGCTTCAGCCTGCAGCGCCGCCGCCGTCCACTCTTCACGCGGACGTTCCCAGGTGAAGAACCAGACAAAGGTCAGCATCAGCGCACACAGCACGGAGAACACCAGGCTGGCGTAGAAGAAAGAGACTGCGTTGTCTTTACCAAAGTGAGTCAGCAGGATGCCAGGCAGGAAGGAAGCCAGAATCGCCGACATCTGCGCCATACCGATACGCGCACCGGAGAATTTGGTCTTCTGTTTGAAATCGTCGGTCATTTCCGGCACCAGCGTTTCGTACGGCACCAGAATCATGGTGTAAACCACGTCAAAGATCAGGTAGGTCACCAGGTAGTACCAGAAGCCCATGTCCCCTATCCACATAAAGGAGTAGCTGAACACGCAGGGAATACCGAGCAGAATAAAGAATTTACGACGACCAAAGCGTTTACCGAACCAGGTCGAACCGAAGTTATCGGTTAAGAAGCCCATCAGCGGGCTGACAACCGCATCCAGTACCCTGGCGGTTGCAAAAATAAAGGTCGCTTCGATGGGAGAGAGCCCACAGAAGGTGGTGTAGAAGTAGAGGAGCCATGCGGCGGTCAGCGCGGTGGTGCCTGCGCCGAGAAAATCGCCCGAACCGTAGGCGAAGTAATTCACCAATCCTATTTTTCGCGTTCTATTCATTGCCGTCAATCCTGTGCCTTTTATTATTGGAACTCCTTCGGCACGCTAAGACCTCACCAAAAGGAGTACTGACACGGCTACAGTAAAAGTATGCGTAGCGGGATACCTTCCTATTTCTGCCAGCACGATGGCTGGATTGGCAAAAATGCAAAGAGTCGTGGCATATGTGTCACTGATTTATAAAACAACGTTTCTTTACGATCAAAAGGAAGGACCAGAAATGCGACATCGCCACCAGATTAGGGTGGCGATTGGTGAATTGTGCGGCGGTTAGCGGTAGTTAACGATAATTTGTACGCTTTGTACCTTCAATGCTGGAATTAATCGCCCACCGCCGGGAACTTCCCAGATGAAACGAAAAGGTTCTGATGCCGGCACCTGGCTAAACGCCATGGTGGTGCCGCTCTGGGCATCCAGCTCGGTACAGCGGGTCAGCGAACACAACCGAGTGCGCAGCCCGGCAGGCGTGGGGCCGTTAAGCTCGTAGCGCCAGGCCACCAGCGTGGTGGCCCCCTGAACAGGGGACGTTGCGGCAAGCGGCGCCGACGAGGCGGCAACGCCGCGATAGTTCAGCGTAATGCCCATATGACTCGCCTGCCAGGCCCCCTCACCCGCCGCCTGCGCCAGCATCGGCAGGCAGAGTAACAGCAGCAGCCTACGCATTACTTACCTCCAATGGTCGCGGTCATGCGGATATTGCGGTTATCTGACAGCTCCATATTCGACAGCACCACCAGTTGTGGCAGGCTGCGGCGCAGGAAGCGCGACAGCAGCGGACGCAGCGCATGGTTCACCAGCAGCACCGGCGGTGCGCCCAGCATTTCCTGCCGCGCCAGCGCCTCCTGGGTTTGCGCCAGCAGACGGTCCGCCAGCCCCGGCTCCAGCCCACCACCGCCCTGCAGCGCCTGCAGCAACAGACGCTCAAGCGGCGTATCCAGACCAATCACCTGCACTTCATCATTACCCGGGAACCAGCGCTGGGTAATCGCCCGGCCTAACGCCACGCGCACGACCGAGGTCAGCTCGCCCGGTTCGGTCTGAATCGGCGCGTGTTCCGCCAGCGTCTCCAGAATGGTGCGCATATCGCGAATCGGCACCTTTTCGTCGAGCAGATTTTGCAGCACTTTGTGCAGCGTAGTCAGCGTCACCACGCCCGGCACCAGATCTTCGGTCAGCTTCGGCATATCCTGTGAGACGCGATCCAGCAATTGCTGTGCCTCCTGACGACCGAACAGCTCGGACGAGTGCAGGCTAATCAGATGGTTGAGATGGGTCGCCACCACGGTACTGGCTTCCACCACCGTGAAGCCCTGAATTTGCGCCTGCTCTTTCAGTGCGCTTTCGATCCAGATAGCCGCCAGACCAAAGGCCGGGTCGGTGGTCACTTCGCCCGGCAGCGTCCCCGCCGCCGTGCCTGGGTTAATCGCCAGCCAGCGCCCCGGATAGGCTTCACCGCTGCCAATTTCAACACCTTTAAGCAGAATACGGTAGCGCGCAGGTGGGAGATCCATATTGTCGCGAATGTGCACTACCGGCGGTAAAAAGCCCATCTCCTGCGCAAATTTCTTACGGATACTGCGGATACGCCCCAGCAGTTCACCGTCCTGCTGGAAATCCACCATCGGGATCAGCCGGTAGCCCACCTCCATACCAAGGGTATCTTCAAGCTGCACGTCGCTCCAGGTAGCCTCAACGGCCTGAGTACTGGCTTCCTGAGGTTTCGCCGCCTGCGGCTGTTCCGGTGCTTTCATTTCACGACCGCGGATCCACCAGGCCAGCCCTAACAGCGCGGCGGTGAACAGTAAGAACACCAGGTTCGGCATGCCCGGTACCAGGCCCAACAGACCCAGCACCCCGGCGCTCAACAGCATGACGCGCGGGTTGCTGAACAGCTGGCCGACCATCTGCTCGCCCACGTCTTGCTCGGTACTGACGCGCGTGACGATAACGCCCGCCGCCGTCGAGATAACCAGCGCGGGGATCTGTGCGACCAGACCGTCACCGATGGTCAGCAGGGTATAAGACTCCGCCGCTTTACCGAGATCCAGCCCGTGCTGCAGTACCCCCACCAACAAGCCGCCGATAACGTTGATGACCATGATCAGGATACCGGCGATGGCGTCACCGCGAACGAACTTACTCGCACCGTCCATCGAACCGTAGAAGTCCGCTTCCTGGGTCACCTCAGAGCGGCGTTTTTTCGCTTCATCTTCCCCGATGATCCCGGCGTTGAGGTCGGCATCAATCGCCATCTGTTTGCCCGGCATCCCGTCCAGTACGAAGCGCGCGCCCACCTCCGCGATACGCCCGGCACCCTTGGTGATAACCATAAAGTTGATGATAACGAGGATGATAAACACCACGATACCGATGGCGAAGTTACCGCCCACCAGGAAGTGGCCGAAGGCTTCTACCACCTTCCCCGCCGCCGCCGCACCGGTATGTCCGTCCATCAGAATAATACGGGTGGAGGCCACGTTCAGCGCCAGGCGCAGCAGGGTGGTAAACAGCAGGATCGTCGGGAACGCGGCAAACTCCAGGGTACGCTGAGTGAACATCGCCACCAGCAGCACCATAATCGACAGCGCAATATTAAAGGTAAAAAGCAGATCGAGGACGAAGGCCGGCAACGGCAGCACCATCATCGACAGGATCAGCAGGATCAGCACCGGCCCGGCAAGCACCTGCCACTGGGTGGATTTCAGGTTGCTGGGGAGGCGCAGCATTGCGACAAGATTAGCCATCAGAGTCCTTCTCGTTCAAAAAATCCAGTGCCTCTGGCACCGGTAAGTTATCCGGTTTTTTCGGCGGTTGACCGCCCGCGAGCCGCCAGCGTTTAAGCTGCCAGACCCAGGCCAGCACCTCTGCCACCGCCGCGTAGAGCTGGCCGGGGATCTGCTGACCGATATCCGCATGGCGGTAGAGCGCACGCGCCAGCGGCGGGGCCTCCAGCATCGGGATACGATTCTCTTCGCCGATTTCGCGAATGCGCAGCGCCACCAGCCCCGCGCCTTTCGCCACCACTTTTGGCGCGCTCATTTTGTTTTCGTCGTACTGCAGCGCCACCGAGTAGTGGGTCGGGTTATTGACGATAACGTCCGCTTTTGGCACGTCCGCCATCATGCGTCGTCTCGCCGCCGCGCGCTGCATCTGGCGAATACGCCCCTTCACGTGCGGGTCGCCTTCGCTTTGTTTAAATTCGTCACGAATATCCTGACGCGACATGCGCAGCTTTTTCAGATGGCTGTGGATCTGCCAGAAGACGTCGAACCCCACCATCGGGATAATTCCCAGCGCCACCAGCAGCGCGCAGAGCCCGACCATATTGAGGGCGTTGCCTATCGCCGACAGCGGTGATTCGCTCACCAGTCGCATCATCTGCGGCCAATGCATCCACATAAAGAAACCCGCCACGGTGCCCATCAGCACCGCTTTCATAATCGCTTTCGCCAGCTCTGCCGCCGTCTGGGCGGAGAACATGCGTTTAATCCCCGGCAGCGGGTTGAGCTTGTCGAGTTTGAGGGCGAGGGATTTGGTGCTAAAAACCAGGCCGCCGAGCATCATCGGGGCCACTAACGCCACCGTCACCACGCCGACAATCAGCGGCAGCAGCGCCAGCATGGCCTCTTTGAGCAGCATGATTATCTGCCCGAGAATCAAATTGGGATCGTTAACGATACTGTGGTCAAAGCGCAGCCCGCCGGAGAGCAGGTTCGCCAGCCGCCGCGCAAGGGACTCCCCGCCCAGCCAGAGCACACAAACGCCCACCAGCAGCATCAGCACCGATGTCAGCTCGCGGGATCGTGGTATTTGCCCCTCTTCACGCGCTTTTTCAAGTCGTTGGGGTGTGGGGTCTTCTGTTTTGTCGTCGTCGCTTTCTTCTGCCACGGTGCCTACTCGCTGCCCATTTCCTCACGCTTATCATGCCAGCGCTGGCCAAAACCAATAGCGCGAAAAGCCCGTGGAATCGGGCTCTTTTCAGGGTTTACGTCGCCAGGTACGCATAGTTTTCAGGATCATTTCACGATATGGGAAGCCAAAATATCAACATGATAATTATTTAAATAACATTTAAGTGAAATTTAATATTGATGGAATAAGATATAAAAACAGTGAAAAAGCCCATAAAAATATCGTTCAACTGAAAACAAATGACCATTACCATCATATAAGAACGCATTGATACAATCACAATAATTATAATAACCAGCAACCATGAATACATTAATATCAATCATCATAAAAACAGTATAAATATCAACGCCACGGATAATTAGTCACACGCAAAATCATCTGTATACTCAGCATTGTTTTGTTTTTAGTATCATTTAAAGATAATTTTTATCTAAGATAGAGCATCAACAGATAAGGGACTATTCAATCATGAAGATGAAACAAGGTATTGTTTTACTGGCTCTACTATCCGGCTATTCATTCCCAGGCTTTAGCGCAGAGGAAGGTGCTGGCAAAATACACTTCACCGGTGAGATTATTTCACCAAGCTGCACAATCTCTGGTACCAGCGGCACCGAAAGCACCGTAGAACTGGGTACTTTTCCCACCTCACTGTTTACCAGCACAGGCGTTGAGTCAACCAAAACCCTGTTTACCATTGTATTAGCTAACTGCCCTCTCACCACCGACAGCCTGCCAGCCGTGCAGTTGACCTTTAACGGCACAACAACGTTGACGGGGTCAACATCACTGCTGGATGTCAGTAAAATCACGACTACCGGTAGCACCGCCGCTACGGGCGTGGGTGTTGCCGTCAGCCCTAAAGACGCGGATACCACGCTGCTGAAATTCGATGGCACCGAGGAACAGGTCTACATCGAACTGCCAACCAGCACCGAAGATACCATCAGGGCGTCGTTTAACGCCCGCTATAAATCCTTTAGCAGTACGGTGACCGCAGGCCCAGCGGATGCTGACCTTACCGTTAACATTCTCTATCGATAACGTCACTTAATATGGCCTGACACTAAAATCAGGCCATATTGCCCACTGAAATAATAACCACAAATTCAATTACGGGTTTTATTTATGCGTTCCGTTATTATGCTGACATTATTAGTGCCTGTATTTTATTCGCATATCTGCCCTGCCAGCGGTATCCAGGTTGGCCGTACGCGAATTATCTATGAAGCAGGAAAAAAAGAGGTCTCGCTTCCGTTAACCAATACCGATAGCGAACTCCCCTGGCTTATTCAGTCATGGACAGATATCGGCGATGAAAAAACACGCGGCCCCTTTATTGTCACGCCACCGCTCTTTCGCCTTGATCCGCAAAAAGAACAAAATCTACGCATTGCCTGGAACGGCACCGCCCTCCCAGAAAATAAAGAGACGCTGTTCTATATGAACGTGCGCACCATTCCCGCTTCTGCCAAAGAGGACGAAGGAAAAAATGTTCTGCGCCTGATTTATAAGACCCGTCTAAAGCTATTCTGGCGACCGAAACAGTTGAAAGGTTCGCAGGCAGAAAGCTGCGAAAAGCTTCGCTTCACGCGCCAGGGCAATACGCTGCAGGTTACGAATCCGCATGCGTATTATACCGTTTTCGATAGCATGCACCTGGGAGCAACCTCCCTTCGTACCGTCGATATGGTGCCGCCATTCAGTACCCGTTCGTTCACGCTGCCAGCCAACGCTACCGGCAGTCAAGTCACCTGGCGCTGCCTCACGGATTACGGAAACGCGTCACAGTCTTATTCTTCGACGCTGGGCAAGGAGTGATCTTTCGAGATGCTCAAAAAACGGTCTCCCAACCCCCCTGGCTCAGCGCAAACGTCGTCGTTTAAACTCACCCCGCATCTAGGGTTGCTGAGTATTTTGCTTGTTGCATCGGGGCTGGCCTCTGCACGGGAATTTTACTTCTCGGCCTCATCACTTGAGGGGGATGCCACCATGCAGCAAAATACCGATCTGACCATTTTTTCCCGTGAGAATGGTCAGATGCCGGGCACCTGGTCCTCACGTATACGGTTGAATGACACACAAATTGCTGATGAAACCATCACCTATAAGAGCGGGGAAGATGGCGCATTGCAGGCGCAGATAACGCCGAAAATGCTGAGGCTATGGGGCATTAAGGTCGACAATTACCCCAAACTGGCCGCCGCTGAGGCGGATAAACCGCTGCCCGCACCGATTGGGCACTACATCCCTCTGGCGGCCGTCACGTTTGATTTTTCCGCTATGACGCTGCGCATCAGCATGCCTCAGGCCGCGATTATTAATCTCGCACGCGACGGTATTGCGCCTTCACTTTGGGATGATGGCGTACCGGTCCTGTTTACCGATTATAGTTTTTCGGGTGCCAAAGTCAGCGATGAGGACCATAACACCACCGACAGTCAGTATCTGAATCTGCACAGCGGCATCAACCTGGGCGGTTGGCGATTACGTAATTACACCACTGCCAGCCGGTCCGATGGTGAAAACGAATGGAATGTCATCAGTTCCTACCTTCAGCATGATATCGATTTCTTGCGAAGCCAACTGACATTAGGTGAAAGCAACACCCGTGGCGATGTGTTCGATAGCATCCTGTATACCGGCGTAAACCTGGCTTCTGATGATGAAATGCTGCCCTATAGCCAGCGCGGGTACGCCCCCGTTATTCGTGGTACCGCAAACTCCAATGCCGTGGTGTCCGTTCGGCAAAACGGTTATTTGATTTACCAACAAAACGTCGCACCGGGCGCATTTGAAATCAGCGATCTCTACTCGACTACCAACAGCGGCGATCTTGAGGTCACCGTCAAAGAGTCAGACGGCAGCGAGCATCGCTTCACGCTGCCCTTTTCAAGCGTCGCCGTGATGCTTCGCCCAGGGCAAATGACTTATGAAGCGACTGCGGCGCGCTACCGGGCTGACAGCGGCGGCGAACAAAAAGAACCCCTGTTTACCCAGGGAAGCCTGGTGTATGGCCTGAACAATAGCGCCACGCTGTTTGGCGGCGCTACCCTGTCGCAAGATTATCAGTCAGCAAACGCGGGGATCGGCATCGCACTAGGGGATTTCGGCGCGGTTTCAGCGGATGTGACCTACGCAAAAACCACCCTGGATAACGACAAGCAGAGTACCGGGCAATCCTGGCGTCTGCTCTATTCCGGCAAAATAGACACCACCGACACCAACTTTACCCTCGCCAGCTATCGCTACTCCACCCAGGGGTACTACAGCTTTAGCGACGCTAACCAAAAATATGATGGGAATGAAGACGACTACCTCTTCCACTACAACAAGCGTAACCGTCTGCAGGCCAGTATCAGCCAAACGCTGCTCGGCAGCAGTATCTATCTCAATGGCTACCAGCAAGACTTCTGGGGGACATCGCGAACAGAACGCAGCCTCTCATCCGGGATAAACACCACTATCAACGGTGTAAGCTACCATCTGGCCTACACCTACAGCAAAACCAGCGACCAGCCGGATAATCAAATGGTCTCCTTTGGGTTAAGCGTGCCGCTTAGCCGCTGGTTACCCAATGCGTGGTCAAGCTACAACATCAGTAACAGCAAACATGGCTATACGCGGCAAAATATTGGGGTAAGCGGTATGCTGCTGGACGATAAGCGTCTGAGCTATTCCCTGCAGCAAAGTCACAGCAACCATGATGCCGCCGATTCCAGCAGCATCTATGGCAGCTACCGTTCGCAGTACGCCAATCTCAATGCGGGTTACTCCATGTCCTCTGGCAGCGCCCAGCAGGTTAGCCTTGGCGCCAGCGGCGGTATCGTCGTTCACCCACGCGGGGTGACGTTGTCGCAACCGCTGGGAGAGCAGTTCGCGATTGTTTCTGCCGAAGGGGCTAAAGGGATCCGTTTTCAGAATCAGCACGGCATTCGCACCGACTGGCAGGGTAACGCGGTCATCCCGTCACTGACGCCATACCAAAAAAATGACATCCGCATAGACACCAGCAATCTGCCAGAAAACGTCGATACCAACGAAACGGCGACCACCGTGATACCCAGCCGCAATGCGGCGGTGGCGGCAGCATTTGTCGCTCATGTCGGTTATCGGGTCATGCTGACGCTCAAAGATACGCAGGGCCAATTGATTCCTTTTGGCGCCGTCGTTACCGCCAATGATGGCGCCATTACCGGCATCGTTGACGACACCGGCGCGGTCTATCTCGCGGGCGTCCCTGACACCTTCCAGGTCACCGTGAAATGGGGGAGCCAGGACGCCCAGCAGTGCCGCGCCACCGCAGCCATCTCTCCCGCTGAGCGGGCCCCTAACCCTGCCGGTATCCATTTCGCCAGTGCTCACTGCCAACAGGAATAACACTATGCGTCACGCTGTAAACGCCGCTATCGCTTTTTCCCTGTCCCTGCTCCCATTAGGCACTTCTCAGGCCACGGTGCTACAGGGCTGCTTCGACTCACCGCAAGAGTACGCCATTACCTACGAGCATGAATTAAGCAGCAGCGAAAACACGGTAAGTAAGTCCTTTGATGCCGGAGGCTACCTGGTTGGGAGCGGCGGTGAAATGACCGCAAACTGCGCCTGCCCGAATAACCTATTCTCGTCAACCAAAGTGTTTGAGGCCACCTACTCCGGCAGCCCGTTAACGGCGGGCGTAAGCGGCTACGCTTATCTGACTGATAACGTCGATATTGCCCTGTCCGGCTATAGCGATGCTATCAATAATCCGAGTGGAAGCGGCCTGACGGAGATGAAAATCACCGCTTATCCCACCAACCACGGCAATATGCCGAGCGTTCAGGAGACCTATTCGTATACGGAAAAGACGGCGGATATCTGCAGCGACAGCACGCGCCCCTCCGGAGGAGCCAGCGTGAAGCGCACATTCAAATGGAACGTCATTCGCGCTAATCTCTATATCAAGAAACCCATTCTCGGCGAAGAGATCATTCCCTCAACCCTGGTGCTGCAGTACTTTACCTGCCTCTTTTTTGGCTCTGACACCTGTTCAAGCGCTGAGGCAGAACAGGTCTCCAATATTTGGTTTAGCGGACGGCTCACGGCGCCGCTCTCCTGCACCATCAACGCCGGAAGCACGATCGAGGTCGATTTTGGCGCCATCGTCAACAGTCAGTTCGTCAGCCCGGGTCAGCCACCTCAGAGTTTTACCCTGAAGAACGTCGATATCGCCTACCACTGCGACGGGCCCGCCGTGGGCAATGACGATAAAATTAAGATCACCTTTTCTGCCGATCAGGGCGTGGTGGACGGAAGCCAATCTTATATCGCGAAGCTAGTAGGAAGGAGCGACCTCGGTATCAGAATGTACGATGACGCGTCGCAAAACGTAGTACTCGACGGTACCGCCACCTTTCCGGTCACGCTGGATGAACAGGGTAATGGCAGCATAAAAATGAAAGCCGCACCGGTCAGCACCACCTCAAGCCGACCGGAACCGGGGAGCTTTGAAGGCAATATCACCGTGCAGATGGACCTACGGTAATGCGAACAGCAGCGACGGCTCAACGCACCGTCGCTGCCCTTATCCTCAACGCTGGAATATCACCCGATAACGACCAGACCCCACCTGCGCGCGGTAACCCTCAGCAACTGGTGCAAAATCGATACCGTCCGTCTCCAGCAGCGTATGCGCCCCGTCAAGCACCAGCGTTGAACAGGTATTAGGCGGGATCTCAACGTCCAGCGTCACCGTCTGGCCCCCCTTCGCCGGCTCCAACGCCCAGTTAACGCCGATATCGCCATAAACCGAAGCGTAGCGCGCCTTCAGCCACTGAAGATTGCCACCGGGAATGGGGTGCAGCACCGAGCGCTTAAAGCCCGGCGCAGCTTCTTCGGTGTTGATCCCCGCCGCTGCCCGGTACAGCCATTCGCCGATGGCGCCGTAGGCATAGTGATTAAACGAGTTCATATCCGGGCTCCACATGGTGCCGTCCGGCTTCACGCCGTCCCAGTGCTCCCAGATAGTGGTTGCCCCGGCCTTCACCTGATACAGCCAGGAAGGGAAATCCTCCTTCATCAGCAGCTGCCACGCCGCATCGGCCTGACCGTTCTCGCTGAGGGCATGGCAGAAGTACGGCGTGCCGACGAACCCGGTGACCAGATGCCCATCCTGCTCCTCCAGCAGCGTCAGCAGCGTTTGCACCGTACGTTCGCGATAGGCCTCCGGCACCAGTTGGAAGTAGAGCGCCAGAATATGCGCGGTTTGCGTTCTCGCCGCCAGCCTGCCGTTCGGGGTAAAGAATTCGCGATGGAAGCTGTCGACGATCGACGCGTGCAGCGCCGTGTAACGTTCAGCATCTTCCATGTGGCCGAGCACCTTCGCCGACTTCGCCAGCAGCTGCGTCGACAGCGCGTAGTAGGCCATGCAGGTCAGTTCGTTCGGCGTCGCACCAAAATAGCTGCCCTCGCGAGCATCCAGCGCCACCCAGTCACCAAACTGCAGCTTCCACGACCACATATTGTCGACCGCGTTGGCCCGCATAAACTCCACCCAGGCCTTCATACTCTGGTACTGTCGCGCCAGCGTCTGGGTATCGCCATACATCAGGTACAGCGTCCACGGGTTGATCACTGCCGCATCGGCCCATGCAGCGGACGAGTGGGTGCGCCCGTGCGACAGGAAGCGATCGTTATCGCATTTCCCGGTCAGAATATCGGGGATCACGTGCGGCACGCCGCCTTCCGGCGTCTGGTCATGCGCAAGATCCACCAGCCACTTGGCAAAGAAGGTGTGCGTCTGCATCAGATAGCTGGCGGTACGGCAGAAGATTTGCGCATCGCCGGTCCAGCCAAGGCGTTCATCGCGCTGCGGGCAGTCGGTAGGAATGTCGACAAAGTTCCCCTTGAGCCCCCAGAGAATATTATGATGAAGCTGGTTCAGATCGGCGTTTGAGGTCTCAATATGGCCGGTTGGGGTCATCGCCGAATGCAGCACCACGGCGGTAAAATCATCCAGCGTCGGCGTCCCCGGCCAGCGCTCAATCATCACGTAGCGGAAGCCCTGGAAGGTAAAGTGCGGGTGATAACGTTCCTCACCGTCGCCGCGCAGCGTGTAGTCAATGCGCTGTTTGGCGGTGCGCAGGTTGTCCAGATAGACGTTACCCTCCGCGTCCAGCACCTCAAAATGACGCAGTGAAACGTTGTCACCCGCTTCGCCGCGCACGCAAAACTCGACCCAGCCGCTAAGGTTCTGCCCAAAATCGAGCACCGTCTCGCCTTTCGGCGTAGTGAACAGCGCACGCGGCGTCAGGCGTTCAATCTCTTGCACCGGGCAGGCTGTTTGCGGCTGCAGCGCCGCACGGTCGGCGCTCAGCACGTTCACCGCGCGCCAGCCCTGCGCCGCAAAGCCGGGCTCACTCCAACCGCGCTGTTCGAGCCGAGCGTCGTAGATTTCACCATCATAGATTTCCGAGAACAGAATCGCCGAGTCGCTGCCCAGCCAGCCTCCGTCGCTGGCAATGATCTGCTGGCTACCGTCGCGCAGTGTGACGACCAGATGGCAGATAAACCCGGTCTGCTCGCCGTAGTAGTTGCGGTAACGGTTAAAGCTCATATCCCCTTTGTACCAGCCCGCCCCCACCATCGCCCCGATGGCATTCGTGCCCTCCCGTAGCCGTTCGGTCACGTCCCAGGTCTGGTACAGCAGGTGGTGGTGATAGCTGGTCCAGCCTGGTGCCAGCTCGTCGCAGCCGACCTTTTCCCCGTTAAGCCACAGCTGATAAAGCCCCAGCGCGCTGGCATGAACCACTGCCGAAACGATATCAGCGCCCTGCGGCAGGGTGAACTCATGGCGAAGCAACGTCCCTTTCGACTCGGCTTTATCCTGCGATGTCTCCGCTGAGATAAATTCGCCCTGCCACGCCTCGGCAGGCAGGCCGGTGATAAACGAAGCCTCCGGGCTCCAGTCGCTGCTCTGGCCGTGATTGTCGGTGATGCGAACCCGCACGTAGTAGCGAGTGGAATGCGCACAGACAAACGCAGGCAGCACCACGTTGTTCGAGCGGTCATCGTGGATGTCACCGCTGTCATAACAAGGGTCATCAAAACTGACCGATGTTGCCAACTGCAGCCGCCAACTGCGCTGCACGACATTGCGTAAGCTGCTACTGATGGTCCAGCCGAATACCGGGAGCGTCTCGCAGCCCGCCAGCGAGCGTTCATAGTTAAGCGTAACGTTCTCTACTGCCAACATAATTATTCCCTCAATAACGTCGTGTTCAGGCTTTCACCCGCATCGTGTCATGTGACGCAGCCCGCGCATCCGCCGCCGCGACCATTTCCGTTTCTGCATTAAATTCATTACGCTGCTTGCCGTGGAAGCACAGCCAGCCAATGACCATGCCGACGACCACAACCGCCGTCAGCAGGCAGTAGAGCACCATCGGCCCGGCGCTCAGCAGCACCGGTGTGACGAAGGCCAGCAGGCCGCAGGTCAAGCGGGCCACGCCGACGATCACCCCCTGGGCGGTGGCGCGCAGCATGGTCGGGAACGACTCCTGAGCCCACACTTTCATGATCCCTTCAAAGGCAAAGCCGGTACCGATATTGGTAAACAGCAGGCAGCAAAACCATGAGAGCGGCGAGAAATTCAGCAGTACCGGCACAAAGTAGCCGCCGGACATCATCACCGCGCCAAAGATGAAAAAGGGAATGCGCTTTGAAGTATCAACAATGCGCATAAACAGCAGTCCCGAGGCGACGCTGACCGGCAGGATCAACAGCCCCCAGAGCGAGTTGGTGCTCACCGAGATCCCCACCACGTTGACGGCGACAAAGGTGCCAAACTGCCCACCGGTATTGGCCGCCAGATTGGTGAAGGTGTAAAAAGCGCATAGAGAGAGAAACGGCCACAGGTATGTGCGATCCAGCAGGTCGCGCCAACCGTTTTTCTGCGCACGGACCGTCGCCACGCCCCGACGCTGCTCGTCGCGAGCGGCGAGCCACAGCGGCGATTCAGGAATCGACCAGCGCAGGATCAGCAGCACTGCCGCCACCAACCCGACGTGCATATACATGATCTGCGCGCCAATCCGCCCCCAATCGCCCACGACCGCTGAGATCCCCATCGTCGCGCCGATCCCCACCAGCCACAGCAGGTTCGACAGGCCGATAATTTTGCCGCGGTTATCATCGTTCGCCGCTTCAGAGATGGTCGCCAGCGACACCGGTAAATCGGCCCCGGTAGCCAATCCCACCAGCAGCGTACCAATGACCAGGAAGTGGAAGCTCAGCCCAAACGCCAACGCCAGCGTGCCGATAACGATCATCGCCATGGTGATAATAAAGACGTTACGCCGTCCAATGCGGTCGCCAAGCCGGCCACCGCAGAACGCCCCGGCGGCAATACAGAGGGTTAACAGGCCAGATAAAATGCCAATTTCTAGCGCGGTAATGCCAATGGTTTTTTGATAAATAACCAGCGCGGTACCATTAGAGACAATGGCGGCAGAATCAATATACGATGCCATTCCTGACACCACCCCAATATACCAGGGGCCGGGTGTGCTATTTCTTGCCATAACGTATCCCTTAATGCTGAGAAGTGAAAGAAGACGCGTGCAGAATCCCCTCTCACCGCGATTGTTGAGATAAAATTACTGTCGTTTTTTGTTATTAGCCGAAAATCAGATCTGCGTTAACACCCGTGAATGCAGTTCTCGTTCATGGGTGGGTGAATAATTAAAATAGCGTTTGTACGATTCGGTTAATCTAATCGCATTCATAAAGCCGCAGCGCGCGGCTATTTCGCTGACCGTTTTGTCGGTAGTGCGGAGCAGTTCCTGGGCTTTGAGCACCCGAAACAGCATCTGAAATTTCACCGGGGTGTAGCCGGTAATGCGTTTGATAAAGCGAAACATCGTGCGCCGCGCGACGCCGTTGTCATCGCTAAGTGCGCTCCAGTCGAGCTGCCGAAGGCTGTTGGATTTCAGCGTTTTGATAAGACTTGCGCGTCCTTTTTCCTCGACGCTAAGCGTCTCTCCCTGACGGCCACATAGGCAAAGCGTGTTGATCACGTTGAGAAATGCCGCTTCACACTGCGAAAAATAGAGCGTGTCGTAGTCGTGCTCATTGCGCGCAATGATCTGCTCGCTCCAACCTTCAATATTTGCCAGTTCACTCGACGTCAGCGTGCGGTCCTTACGCGACTGCAGCTGCGTTGTCACGCACTGCAACAGCGTGTCGATATGCTGTAAAAAATGAAAGTTGTGATTTCTGCGAATTAATATATTAATCACCGACAGGTGATTAGTCGAAACGTAGCTATGCGTATCATTTTTTGTAACGAGAAAGAAATCACCCTTACAAATAAAGTGGACAATATCATTAATAATATGAAACCCGCTGCCATCGCGGACAATAACCAATTCATCAAATTCATGCCCATGTACACCTTCCATTAACTGATTGTCCATGGTGAAAAGGCAAAATGCATGCTGCTCTGAATGAAAAAAATCACTGTCGCGTAATATTCGCATGAACACTCCCGAATTTATTTGGGCAATAACATTCCGACCTTAATGAATAGCAAGGATTGAAAAATAAATATTGTTGCAGGTCTCATTGATAACTATTTAAGCGCAATAATTATGACAAGTCTATATAACGGGGTGGCACTCAGGCGTAAGCCAACGTGACGCTGGTTTCATTTTCGGGAAATGCAGAGGGGTTTACCCCGGCGTCGGCGTGACCGCCTCGGCCGGGCTACGTTTTGAAGGTAGCCCGGCCGAGCATCGTGACGCCGGGGGCGTAATCTTAGAAGCCGAGGCTGTCCAGCAGGTCGTCAACCTGATCCTGGCTGGCAACCACACCGGCTTTGGAGCTGTCGACCTGAGGGCCGTTGAGCAAGCTATCGTTCTCACGTTTAGGACGAGCGCCCTGCTCAGGAATGTTCTCCAGTAACACCATCAACAGCTGGCGCTCAATCTCCTGAATCACGTCCATCATGCGCTTGATAACCTGACCGGTCAGGTCCTGGAAATCCTGCGCCATCATGATTTCGAGCAGCTGCGCGTTGGTAAAGCTGGTGTGCCCCGGCACGTCGCCAAGGTACTGACGAGTATCGGTCACCAGCTCGCGAGCATCGGCAAGCTCAATGGGATTCTCAAACCAGGCGTCCCAACGCTTCGTCAGCGCTTTTGCACCCTTCTCCATTTCATCCTGATGCGGCTGAGAAGCCTCCACGCTGTTGAGCGCGCGTTCCGCCGCCTGCGCGGTCATCTGCACCACGTAGTCGAGACGATCTCGGGCATCGGGTATCGCCTCCGCCGCTTCCGCAATGGCCTGGTCCAGCCCCAGCTCGCGCAGGCTATCGCGCAGCATACGGGTCAGATTGCCAATGCGGCTAATAATATCCGCGGCGGAGTGTTCCTCGCCGGGCTTGATGGAAGATTGCATCATGTTCGTCACCTTACATGCCCAGTTTCTCGAAGATTTTGTTCAATTTTTCTTCCAGGGTCGCCGCAGTGAATGGCTTCACCACGTATCCGCTGGCCCCAGCCTGTGCGGCAGCAATGATGTTCTCTTTCTTCGCTTCCGCCGTCACCATCAATACCGGCATCGCTGCCATAGCGCCGTTAGCGCGAATGGTTTTCAGCAGCTCGAGGCCGTCCATGTTTGGCATGTTCCAGTCGGAGATCACAAAACCAAAACCGCCGGTCTGCAGTTTGTTCATCGCATCTACGCCGTCTTCTGCTTCTTCAACGTTGTTAAATCCCAGCTCTTTTAACAGGTTGCGCACGATGCGACGCATGGTGGAAAAGTCATCCACAACCAAAAACTTAAGCTCTTTATCCGCCATAAAATAATTCTCCTGATCAAATACGTATTGCCTGTCCGGCACTGATTTTTGCCAGCATCTGCTGGCTTACCTGGCTAAGATCGACCACTTCGCTGACGCCACCGGTATTGATGGCCTCACGCGGCATGCCGAACACCACACAACTGGCTTCATTCTGCGCGATGGTCCAGGCTCCCGCCTGATACATCGCGTGCATCCCGGCCGCACCATCGTTGCCCATACCGGTGAGGATCACCCCCACGGCATTGCGCCCCGCGTGCTTCGCAACCGAATGAAACAGCACATCAACCGACGGGCGATGGCGATTAACCGGCGGCCCGTCGTGAATTTTGATTTGATAGTTAGCCCCGCTACGCGCGAGCTCCATATGTTTATCGCCCGGCGCGATATAGGCGTGGCCCGGCAGCACGCGCTCGCCGTCTTCCGCCTCTTTCACCGTTATCTGGCAGAGCTTGTTGAGCCGCTCGGCGAACGAACGGGTAAAGCCCGGCGGCATATGCTGAGTGATCAGCAGCGCGGGACTGGAGAGCGGCAGCGGCTGAAGCACGTGGCGAATCGCCTCGGTGCCGCCGGTCGACGCGCCAATGGCAATCAGTTTCTCGGAACTGAGCAGCGGGCCTGCTTTCAGCGTCACCGGTGCGGGCAGCGGCTTGTGGGCGCTGATACGCGCGCGCGATGCGGCACGCACTTTCTCGGCGATGGTCTCGCTGTAGGCCAGCATCCCTTCGCGAATACCGAGCTGCGGCTTGGTGACGAAATCCACCGCCCCCAGCTCCAACGCCCGCAGCGTCACTTCTGAGCCTTTTCCGGTCAGTGATGACACCATCACCACCGGCATCGGGCGCAGGCGCATCAGCTTTTCAAGAAAGTCGAGGCCGTCCATGCGCGGCATTTCGACGTCCAGCGTCAGTACGTCAGGATTAAATTTTTTTATCAGGTCGCGAGCGACCAACGGATCCGGCGCGGTGGCCACCATCTCCATATCGTCATGCTCGTTGATGATTTCCGTCATGATCTGCCGCATCAGCGCCGAATCATCCACGGAGAGGACCCTTATTTTTTTCATGTTCTTCCCTTACTTAACGCATAGACCGTTTGTCCGCGCAGGCTGAACTCACGGGCCAGATGGCTGAAGTTTTCCGAATGCCCGGCAAACAGCAGGCCGTCCGGTTTCAGCAGCGGCACAAAGCGTTTGAGGATCTCCTGCTGCGTGGTCTTATCGAAATAGATCATCACGTTGCGGCAGAAGATCGCATCAAACGGCCCCGGCACCTGGTAGTGGGCATTCAGCAAATTCAGCGTGGAGAAATCCACATAGTTCGCCAGTTCGGCTCGCACACGCACCAGGCCAGAATGCGGCCCGGTTCCGCGCATGAAATAGCGCTGAAGCTGCTGCTGGGAGAGCGTTTTCAGCTCATCCATGCGGTAAATGCCGCTCTGCGCCTTTTCCAGTACTTCGGTATCGATGTCGCTGGCATAGACCTTCCAGCGCCCCGGCGCGGTACCCAGCGTGTCGGCAAGGGTAATCGCGATGGAGTAAGGCTCTTCCCCGGTCGAGGCCGCCGCGCTCCACACCCGATATTCTCCCTGCCGACGCGCGGCGTGCTCCGCCAGCGTCGGAAAGTGGTGCGCCTCACGGAAAAACGCCGTCAGGTTGGTGGTCAACGAGTTAATAAACGCCTGCCACTCCGGACTGTCGCCGTTGGCCTCCAGCAGACTGAGGTAGTGACCAAAGTCATCGAGGTTCAGTGTACGTAAACGTCGTACCAGGCGGTTGTAAACCATGTCACGCTTGTGATCGGCCAGCACGATACCGGCGCGCTGGTAGATCAGTTGACATATCCGACGGAATTGACCGTCGGTAAGCGTCAGGCGCTGTGTCAGTTGACTCAATAATTGCGATTGCCCATTTGGCAGAGATACAGTCATAGCGCCTTCTTACATCACATCATTCAGGAAACTGCGGGTACCGCGGCCAGCTCTACGCTCTCGCGCGGGGCCGCCGCTTTCACTTCTTCCAGGGCAAATATCGATACCACGTTGGTTAAGCGATCGGCCTGGTCAGCAAGCTGCTGCGTTGCCGCCGCCCCCTCTTCGACCAGCGAGGCGTTCTGCTGAGTGACCTGGTCCATCTGCGTCACCGCCTGTGCAACCTGCTCAATGCCGCGACGCTGCTCGTCCGAGGCGGAGGCAATTTCACCCATAATGTCGTTCACGCGGGTCACCGACTGCACAATCTCGGTCATGGTATTGGCGGAGGTTTCCACCAGCGCCGACCCTTCCTGCACGCGAGCCACCGACTCTTCAATCAGCCCTTTGATCTCTTTTGCCGCCTGCGCGCTGCGGCTGGCCAGGTTACGGACTTCCCCCGCCACCACCGCAAACCCGCGCCCCTGTTCGCCCGCACGCGCGGCTTCCACCGCGGCGTTCAGCGCCAGAATGTTGGTCTGGAAAGCAATACCGTCAATTACGCTGATAATGTCGCTGATCTTGCGTGAACTGGTGGCGATGTTGTGCATAGTGCGAGCCACATGAGAAGCCTGCTCGCCGCCGCGTTTTGCCGTATCCGCCGCACCGTGCGCCAGATGAGACGCCTGACGGGCATTATCGGCGTTCTGACTAACGGTGGCGGTCAGCTGCTCCATGCTGGCGGCGGTTTGCGCCAGCGAAGCGGCCTGCTGTTCAGTACGCGAAGAGAGGTCGTTGTTGCCTGCGGCAATTTCCGAAATCCCGGTATGCATCGCATAGCTGCCTTCCCGCACCTGTCCGACGGTGTCGCGCAGCGATTGCTGCATCGTTTTCAGACCGGCAAAGATGGCGCTGATTTCGTTTTTGCCGTAGACGGAAATTGGCCGCGCCAGATTACCGTGGGCAATGTTGTCAAAGTGACGGCTGATGATCTCCATTGGCTTAACCACCATATGGCGTACCCACCACAGCGCGCCGACGGTGATCAGTACCGAAATAATCACCATGCCAATAAAGGTGATGGTCGAACGCTGGTAGTCGCTTTGACTTTCGCGTTCGGCGGCGGAGACGTAGTTCTCGATATTTTTGCGCCAGCTTTCGTAGTCGTTATCAAACTGGTCCTGTGATTTTTGTACCGGCGCCGCCACAAACTCCGCCAGCTGGTTATTCTCAAGCCAGGCCGTCTGGTGGGCTAACATTTCATGCCAGGCGGTAAAGGTGGTCGCCGTCTGCGCCTGCAGCTCTTTGTCGTGCTCGCTCATCAGCGGCAATGCCATAAAGCCCTGAAACAGCGCGTCGGCCTGCGACAAATTCTGCTTCACGTCATCGACAATGCTGCGCACTTCATCCGGCGGATAGCTCAGCGCGGTCAGCGTACCGGCCTTGTTGAGCATGGTGCTGGCCTGCAGCATCGCGGCGCGAGACTCGGTCAAGGTGTTCAACTGCTGGCTGCTCTGGTCTATCTGATTAATATTGCTTTGCCCATCGCGAAAAGCCCAAAAAGAGAGTCCGTTACTGCCAATCTGCAAAATGCCGCAGAGAATCAAAATCAGAAACAACGTGGTAGAGATTCGAATACGATAAAGCATCACCACACTCCTAAAGGCGGCAAAGACCGCGGATAAAATTAAAAGGTTTCCCAGTTACTGTCGGCAGCCCGTTCACCACTCGACGCGAGGCGTTTCGCCGCTATCGGGGCCGGGGCAGTTTTTGTCGCATGCTGTGCGGACGTGACGTTAAGGCGGAAAGCCGCAACGGCTTGATTCAGACGTTCGGCCTGGTCTTCCAGCGCGGCGGCGGCCGTTGCCGACTCTTCCACCAGCGCGGCGTTTTGTTGGGTGACGCTGTCCATTTCTGCGACGGCAATCGCCACCTGGTCGATCCCGCGGCTCTGTTCATCGGAAGCCGAGGCGATTTCGCCCATAATGTCGGTCACGCGGGTGACCGCATTGACGATATCGGTCATGGTTTCTCCCGCACTTTCTACCAGTACAGAACCGGTATCGACCCGGGAGACGGAATCTTCAATTAATGCTTTGATCTCTTTTGCCGCCTGGGCGCTGCGGCTTGCCAGATTGCGCACCTCGCCGGCCACCACCGCAAAGCCGCGCCCCTGCTCACCGGCGCGCGCCGCTTCAACAGCAGCGTTCAGCGCCAGAATATTGGTCTGGAAGGCAATACCGTCGATAACGCCGGTAATATCGGAGATTTTCTGCGAACTGGCGGCGATTTCATGCATGGTGTTCACCACACCGTTCACCACGTTGCCGCCGCGCTGGGCGGTTTCAGAGGCGCTTTGCGCCAGATGCGAAGCCTGACGGGCGTTTTCGGCGTTCTGCTTCACGGTTGCCGTCAGCTGTTCCATGCTGGCCGCGGTCTCTTCGAGCGAAGCCGACTGTTGTTCGGTGCGCGCCGAGAGATCGTTATTTCCCGCCGCAATCTCGCTGGTGCCGTGGTAAATCGCTTCAGCACCCGAACGAACGTGCGTCACGGTATCAATCAGCGAGGCCTGCATGTGATTCACGGTGTCGGCCAGTTCGGTGATTTCGTTACGCCCGCGAAGCGAAAGCGTAGGTGTCAGGTCACCCGCCGCGATATGGCGGATATGGCCCATTACCGATGCCAACGGCTTCAGCAGAATGGCGCGAATGCCAAACCAGGCACCGACCATCACCATGACCAGCACCACCGCCAGCACCAGCAGTTGCCAACGGGCTATCTGATAGTCGCTGCTACTGGTGGTAAAGGCGTTCTGATAGAGCGCTTCACTTTGGCTAGCATATTGCGTCATCGCCTCGCCCAGCGCGTTCTGCATGCCCTGCGTCGGCTGAGCGAAATAGGCATCCATATTGCCCGCTTCAAGGAAGCCGACCAGTTCCTGGAGCGCGGCATAATAATGTTGATAGGTTTTGGCCACCTGCTCGCTGGCCTCGTTCATTGCTGGCAGCGCGGGAGTTTCGCTAAACCGCGCGAAGTGACCGGCAGCCTGTTCCAGCGTGGCGCGCGCATTTTTCAGCAGTTCAGTTTTGGCGCTGCTCTGCTGATTGGCCGCATCCATCATCATCCTCGCCGAGGAGCGGCTGAGGTTGATACGGGTTTGCAGTAAAAGATCCCACGATTTCGTGAGCTCGGTTTGTTGGGTTCGAAGCGTATTAGATAGCGCAAAGCTTTGTTGGTTTTGATGCAACGAGGAGAACAGAAAGCCCCCGGAGACTAACTGCAAAAGTGCGAAGACGACCAGCACCAACATCAGCAGCGTGACAACGCGGATACGGTTTAACATACAGCACCTTCTCTATGACTTGTTACGGCTGTTATCGGCATCCCAAAAAGAAACTTTATGCGGCGGGCGGGTAAAAATCGTGGGGGCAAAACGGGGCTGGCGCGAGTCACTGAATAACAACGCTTTTTATAAGATATAAAAAAAAGTTGTAAATCACCGCATTTTCATACAATTTATGTGGTGAATGATTAATGACATTACATAACTAAAAAAGCATTTTTCATCGCACGACACTTTTGTAATCTGACGGGGTAATTTTTCGTGGCAAACGCTAATAAACTCACGGTTTTTATCGTGATTTTCATGCTGGCAGGCATTCTGACCGGCGCAATGATCCATTCCTATGCATCCGCAACAACGATTCAAGTCTGGTCCAGCAACATCACTCTGCTTACCGATATATTCCTGCGACTAATCAAAATGGTTATCGCACCGCTGGTCTTTAGCACCCTGACGGTCGGGATCATGAAGCTCGGCGAAACCTCCACTATCGGCCGCGTGGGCGGTAAAGCGATGGTCTGGTTTATCAGCTCTTCGGTGCTCTCTATTCTGGTGGGTCTGTTTATCGTGACCCTGCAGCATCCGGGCAGCGGCCTGAATTTGTCGGTGCCAAAAGACGCGGTGGAAACCGGTCTGGCAGTGGGCGGTATGAGCCTGAAGGGCTTCCTTTCCCATACCATTCCGACCAGCATCGTCGGCGCCATGGCGGATAACGAAATTCTGCAGATTGTGGTCTTCTCGATGTTCTTCGGTATCGGCGGCGCGTCGCTGGGTCAGAAGTTCAACGCCCCGCTGGTTGCCGCACTGGACGTGGTGTCCCATATCATGCTGAAGGTGACCGGTTACGTGATGTACGTTGCACCGCTGGCCATCTTCGCCGCTATCTCTTCGGTTATCGCCACCGAAGGTCTGGGCATTCTGCTTAACTATGCATCGTTCATCGGCGGCTACTATGTGGCGATTCTGCTGACCTGCTGCGTGCTGGTGGCGCTCGGCTATATGGTGCTGAAGAAAGAGGTTTTCCGTCTGCTGAGCATGCTGAAAGATCCGGTGCTGGTAGCGTTCACCACCAGCAGCTCCGAAGCGGCCTACCCGAAAACCCTGGAACAGCTGACCAAATTCGGCTGCTCCCGCAACATCGTGTCGTTCGTTCTGCCAATTGGTTATTCGTTTAACCTGGTCGGTTCGATGGTGTACTGCTCATTCGCTTCAATGTTTATTGCCCAGGCGTACAACATCCACCTGAGCTTCTCTGAGATTGCCGTGCTGATGCTGACGCTGATGCTGGCCTCTAAAGGTATCGCCGGTGTGCCACGCTCTGCGCTGGTGGTACTGGCAGCGACCATTCCTGGCTTCAACATTCCGGTGGCGGGCATCCTGCTGCTGATGGGGATTGACCACTTCCTCGATATGGGTCGTTCGGCTATCAACGTGCTGGGTAACGGCGTGGCGACGGCGATGCTGTCGCAAAACGAAGGTCAGCTTGAGGAAGTTGAAGCCGAGGTTGTGCAGCAGAATATGTAAGGGTTGAGCCGTTCCCGGCGGCGCTTCGCTTGGCCGGGCTACCCTTGAACGTAGCCCGGGCGAACGCAGTGACCCCGGGCTACGTTCAAGGGTAGCCCGGGCGAACGCAGTGACCCCGGGAGACGCGCAAAGCTAAAGCCAGGGCTCGGTCCTGGCTATTTCCGGCCGAAAATCTTTTATCCCCCCCAATTAATCCCATACCATTCCCAATAAGATGGTGTTCAAATAGACAAATCATCAGTATTATTTATAGCATTGCTATAGATTGCTTTTATAGCTAAATGCCCGTCAACGTAATAATTAAATCCCACACCAGAGATGATATATAATATCTTTTCTTGCTGAACTATGGTAGTTTTATATTAAAATACAACACTCCCCAGTTCGCTTTTACATACAAATGAGTAATGTTTAAATCCATTTAATAATATTGCTTTATACATTAAGCAATAAAACAAAAAAAATACGTATAGTTAAGATATCTTATAATATCTTTCTTGACTGAATTATTGTATGTTGTGGGCCATAAAGCCATTCAGTCAAGGGAGTGATGTTATGTGGCGGAATAACTTATTTATAATAATGATGTTTTTTAACACTTCAAATGCAAAAGCCTCAGAGATCTCCTGCCCGGAGTCGATGCAATCAGGAACGCTTACGTTCCCTGATGTTAAAGTTATTCTTGGTAACAATATCCCAGACTATACGGTTCTCTATTCGGTCAGAAACAAATCTACGGCAACAAGTATGACAGATTGTAGTGCAAGTGTAGATTGGGTCATGACCCTGGACAATACATCCTCTTCAAATAAATTGCCTATGGAACCAAGCTACAATGGGAAAACACATAAAATCTATAGCACTAATATATCTGGATTAGGTATATCGGTTATTAATGCTGAACCAAGTTCCTTAAGTGGGAATAGATTAACAGTGCCTGCATGGCCTGATACCCAATACGAATACTCAAAAAAAGGTTCTCGTATGGGAAATTGGTTCGATGTTTATCTTTGGAAGATCCCTGGCGACCTCCCTACTGATGGCACATTAGATTTCACCGGCCCAACGTTATTGCATATGCGTACGCCGACAAGTTCCTCGGATACCATCACTGGCCCAACGTATAAAGACTCCCGTCACGTTATCTGGGCGAGTACAGCCTTCGCAGGTTCACTAAATATACAACTTGGTACCTGCGATATGGTGGGCGGCAGTAAAACCGTTGAACTGGGCTCCTTCAACAACACAAATGCGAACGGCGGAAAATCGGCCTGGACCGACGCCAGTTTCTCCCTCTCCTGCCCTAATGCCGCTGGGTATGGTGGATATGTTTCAGGTTCTTCGACCACCGCCAACAGCGTTAAAAATAAGCCCATCCGCATTCAGATCGTACCCTACACCCCAGCCATTGATGTCACAAATGGCATTCTCGATGCTGATGTACAGGGTTATGGTATCCAACTGGCGTGGGGCGATCTGGCGACGCTCGGTGATACTCCGGCCAGCCCTGTACAACTGAATAGCTGGGTCTACGCCTATACCTTAAATTCTTCCGCTTACCGCTCTTCTGATTACGCGATTAACAGTGCAGGCATTAACGGTGATGGCACCATAAAAATGGCGGCACGTTTCGTCCGCACAACCGGAGAGGTCGAGGCTGGGCCAGCAAAAGCAATCGTGGAAGTTCTGGCAAGCTACGAGTAGGACATAATATCTGAGCCGTTCCCGGCGGCGCTTCGCTTGGCCGGGCTACCCTCGAATGTAGCCCGGGCGAACGCAGTGACCCCGGGAGACGCGCAAAGCTAAAGCCAGGGCTCGGTCCTGGCTATTTCCGGCCGAAAATCTTTTATCCCCCCCAGTTAATCCCATACCATTCCCAATAAGATGGTGTTCAAATAGACAAACCATCAGTATTATTTATAGCATTGCTATAGATTGCTTTTATAGCTAAATGCCCGTCAACGTAATAATTAAATCCCACACCAGAGATGATATATAATATCTTTTCTTGCTGAACTATGGTAGTTTTATATTAAAATACAACGCTCCCCAGTTCGCTTTTACATACAAATGAGTAATGTTTAAATCCATTTAATAATATTGCTTTATACATTAAGCAATAAAACAAAAAAGACGTATATCTTTCTTGACTGAATTATTGTATGTTGTGGGCCATAAAGCCATTCAGTCAAGGGAGTGATGTTATGTGGCGGAATAACTTATTTATAATAATGATGTTTTTTAACATTTCAAATGCAAAAGCCTCAGTGATCTCCTGCCCGGAGTCGATGAAATCAGGAACGTTTACGCTCCCTAATGTTAAAGTTATTCTTGGTAACAATATCCCAGACTATACGGTTCTCTATTCGGCCAGAAACAAAGCGACGACATTAAGTACAGCAGTTTGTAGTGCAAGTGTAGATTGGGTCATGACCCTGGACAATACATCCTCTTCAAATAAATTGCCTATGGAACCAAGCTACAATGGGAAAACACATAAAATCTATAGCACTAATATATCTGGATTAGGTATATCGGTTATTAATGTTGAACCAAGTTCCTCAAGTGAGAATCAATTAACAGTGCCTGCATGGCCTGATACCCAATACGAATACTCAAGAAGTAATGGTAGTATGGCAAATTGGTTCGATGTTTATCTTTGGAAGATCCCTGGCGACCTCCCTACTGATGGCACATTAGATTTCACCGGCCCAACGTTATTGCATATGCGTACGCCGACAAGTTCCTCGGATACCATCACTGGCCCAACGTATAAAGACTCCCGTCACGTTATCTGGGCGAGTACAGCCTTCGCAGGTTCACTAAATATACAACTTGGTACCTGCGATATGGTGGGCGGCAGTAAAACCGTTGAACTGGGCTCCTTCAACAGCACAAATGCGAACGGCGGAAAATCGGCCTGGACCGACGCCAGTTTCTCCCTCTCCTGCCCTAATGCCGCTGGGTATGGTGGATATCTTTCAGGTTCTTCGACCACCGCCAACAGCGTTAAAAATAAGCCCATCCGCATTCAGATCGTACCCTACACCCCAGCCATTGATGTCACAAATGGCATTCTCGATGCTGATGTACAGGGTTATGGTATCCAACTGGCGTGGGGCGATCTGGCGACGCTCGGTGATACTCCGGCCAGCCCTGTACAACTGAATAGCTGGGTCTACGCCTATACCTTAAATTCTTCCGCTTACAGCTCTTCTGATTACGCGATTGACAGTGCAGGCATTAACGGTGATGGCACCATAAAAATGGCGGCACGTTTCGTCCGCACAACCGGAGAGGTCGAGGCTGGGCCAGCAAAAGCAATCGTGGAAGTTCTGGCAAGCTACGAGTAGGACATAATATCTGAGCCGTTCCCGGCGGCGCTTCGCTTGGCCGGGCTACCCTCGAATGTAGCCCGGCCAAGCGAAGCGCCGCCGGGAATAGCACCCAAACAAAAGCCAGACCTCCCGGTCTGGCTAAATCCTTCAAAAAACCTTTCACCGTCGCCCCGAAGTCGACTCCCCTCCCCTGACGACCGAAAAGCAATACTCAAGCGCAATGAAAAAAACAGCCCGCCTCACTGGCCAGAGACGGGGTAAAACGCGGTTTAGATAAAGATACGCAGACCGACGGCGGCAAGGTGATCGGAGACGTTATACGACTCGTCGGTATTGCCGCTGGCTTTCTCATAGCCGTACTCGATATAGGTCACGGCGTTTTTGCCTAACCAGTAATCCGTGCCCAGCGTGGTGGACTGGAAGTGCTGGCCGTCCATCGCGTCACCGCCTTCGGTCCAATCAAAGTTCGCATACACGCTCCACTCAGGAGTAATTTTGAACTGAGAGGCATACTCCAGGCCGAGGATCGTTTCCTGGTCATCGGTCGTGTTACTGGTTGTGCCTCTCGCCGCCGTGACATCATCCACTTTGTTGAGGTAGTAGGTCGCCTGGGCGGCGTTATACCAGGTGAAGCCGTCAAAGTTGGCGGTGTATTTCGCGTTCATCCCCATGGAATAGGTATTACCATCGTAGGATGGGCCGGTGACATAGGTGACCGGTACAGTGCCTCCATTCGGGCCGAAACCTCTATCGTATGTTTCCGTTCCCTGATTCACCGTATAGTTGTTGTACGCTGCCGCGCCGGAAATAGCGAAGCCATTATCGAAGCGGTACTGCGCTGCCAGCGCGGCACCGCCATGCACGGTTGCCGAACCGTCATGATAGGCGTCGTGCATATCCGGGCCGTCGCCGTAGCCGCTACCGAAGCCAATTTTATCCACGTCGTCGTTGCCCTGGCCCATCACACCCACGGTCAATGCTTTGGTGTTGTAATAGTAAATCGCCGCCGAGTTAATAATATCGGTCGACATCCCTGCGGTGTCGTGTTTTGCCTTACCACCGTAGGCATAAGTGGTATCAATACCCAGCCCCCAGTCGGTTGGTGCATATTGTTTACCGAAGGTCACCACGCCGTATTTTTCATTGCCGACACCCGCATAGGCCTGGCGGGTATAAACATCGTTACCCTGATCGTCAGTAGCCGAATCCAGACCGTGCATCCCGGTTTCGTAATACCCGGCGGCGTAATAGCCTTTGTCGTTAATTTTCTGCCGCAGCGCCACGCCAAGACGTGAGTCGTTATTTTGAATATTATGTTCTACGCTATGCGCGGAGTCGTCTTTGGCATACAGACGAACGGAACCCATAATAGAAATCGCCGTGTCATCACCCTGATAAACCATCTCACCTTTGGTCTGCGTTGCCGTATAGGCCGGCGAGGCGAAGTCGCCGCTGGCAGCCAGCGCATACGTTGGAGCACCTACCGCTGCGGTAATGGCCAGAGCGATAATAGAGGGTTTAATCATTACAGTTTTTACGCGCATAGAAATCCCTTAATCAATATTTAAGATTATGTTTTTGCCACTTTTGAATTTAATAACGGGAAAGAAAGTTTTCTCTCCACGCCCAAAATATTAATTGCAGCGGGATTCTATTTTCCATGCAAAATAATAAAAAATAAGATGACGATCACTAAGAATCATTTCTTTTCTGCATTTCACATTATGTCGTTATTTTTACAAATTAATGAATTTATAATTCAATTGATTAGAAATTTACTTCAAGCATCGACATAAACATGTCTGAATATTAATAAGAAACCATCTATTTATATCTGACGAACATTTTAAGACACCAAAAGACACAAATGTATTCGTTATTTTTAACATGGAAATATCTTAGCAGACTAATCTATCGTCAATTTAGATTGTTATTTGTTCACTGCCGGGGAATTTTCGATATAGCCAACATGAAAAGAAAAAGATTAGATATATATATAAATTATTGTTTAATGCTTACCATTTTCCATGCAAATATTTATATTTCATGGCTATCTAATAGTTCGATAAAAATAAAGAGTGGCGAGTGAAGAATTGAGCGTTATGAATGTAGCGAGCGCACATTATTTAAATATTCGTATCGCTCACGTAAAATAGTGCGGGGATCACATTTAAAACAGGGTTCATCGTGTTATAGCGATGAACCCTGTTGCTCTCTATCAGGCAGCGTGGCTTGCAGCACTGTCCAGCAGCGCCATCTCTTCGCTGTTGAGCAGTTTCTCAATGTTGACCAGAATCAGCATACGGTCGCCCAGTGCGCCAAGCCCGGTCAGGTATTCCGTTGAGAGGGTGACGGCAAACTCCGGCGCGGGACGAATCTGTTCCGCCGCCAGCGACAGCACATCGGACACGCCGTCAACCACAATGCCCACCACGCGCTGGCCGAGGTTCAGGACAATCACCACCGTATTGTCGTTGTACTCCACGTCTTCCTGGCTGAACTTCACGCGTAGGTCAACAATCGGCACAATCACGCCGCGCAGGTTGGTCACGCCTTTAATAAAGGCCGGGGTGTTGGCGATGCGCGTCACCTGATCGTAGCCGCGGATCTCCTGCACCTTCAGAATATCGATGCCGTACTCTTCATTGCCCAGCGTAAATACCAGGAATTCTTGCCCAGTCGGTTCACCCGCCAGCTTTGTTACATTCGTCATACCGGTCATGTTGTTCCCTTTTTTCTGCGTATCAGGCGGCGGTGCTCGCCAGACGTTTTTCACGGTTGAGCCCCTGCAGTGCAGAGACATCGACAATCAGCGCGACGCTGCCGTCGCCAAGAATGGTGGCCGCCGAGATCCCCGGCACTTTGCGATAGTTGCTTTCGAGGTTCTTCACCACCACCTGATGCTGGCCAATCAGCTGATCCACCAGCAGCGCGTAGCGGCGTCCGGCGCTTTGCAGGATAACGACAATCCCCTGGGTGGCTTCGGTTTTAGCCCCCTGCACGTCAAAGGCTTTCCACAGCTCGACCAGCGGCAGATATTCGCCGCGTACTTCCAGCACGCGCTCGCCGCCCGCCAGCGGATGCAGATCTTCTTCACGCGGCTGCAGCGACTCCATCACCGCGTTGAGCGGCAGAATAAAGACCTCTTCGCTGACCTTAACCGACATACCGTCAAGGATCGCCAGCGTCAGCGGCAACAGAATACGGATGGTGGTGCCAGCGCCCTGCTTCGACTGGATCTCAACGTGGCCGCCCATCTCCTGGATGTTACGCTTGACCACGTCCATACCCACGCCGCGCCCGGAGACGTCGGTCACCTGCTCGGCGGTGGAAAAGCCCGGCGCGAAGATCAGCATGCCAACCTCTTCATCGGTCATGCTTTCATTCACTGCCATCCCCTGCGACATCGCCTTCGCCAGAATGCGCTCGCGGTTCAGCCCCGCGCCGTCATCGGTCACTTCGATACAGATATTGCCGCCCTGGTGTTCAGCGGACAGAATCAGGTTACCCACCGCTGATTTACCCGCCGCCAGACGGGTTTCCGGCAGTTCGATACCGTGATCCAGGCTGTTACGCACGAGGTGCGTTAACGGGTCGATAATACGTTCAATGAGGCTCTTATCCAGCTCGGTCGAGCTGCCCATCAGCGTCAGTTCGACCTGCTTGCCAAGCTTGCCAGCAAGATCGCGAACCAGACGCGGGAAGCGGCTGAAAACGTACTCCATCGGCATCATACGAATCGACATCACCGATTCCTGGAGGTCGCGCGCGTTACGCTGCAACTGGCCCATGCTGGTAATCAGGTCACCGTGCGATACCGGGTCAAGCGCGTTGGAGCGCTGTGCCAGCATCGACTGGGTAATCACCAGTTCACCGACCAGGTTAATCAGTTGATCGACCTTCTCTACCGCCACGCGAATACTGGTGGACTCGCTGCTGCGGGCCGCCGGTTTTTCTCGCTCCACACGGGGTGCCGCAGGGCTTGCGGCGGCAACAGGTGCGGCAACCGCAGGCGCCGCTAGCGCAACCTCGACGGGGACTTCCGCTTCTTCAGGCGCCTCTTCAACCGTCGCCGGCGCGGCCGAGAATTCAATCTGGTCGGCTTCAATCACAAAGCACAGCACGGCGACGAGATCGTCTTCATCCACGCTGTCATCAATGACCGCGCTCAGGCTGTCGGCGGTTTTGCTGACCTGGCTTAGGGTCGCCAGGTTGCTCAGTTCCTCTTCCAGCATATCCGGCTCGCCCGCTTTCAGGCGTGAGAGCGTGATTTGCTTTTTACCTGCCGCAGCGGAGGCCTCTGCTGGCGTCGCGGATTCAGTCTCCTGCGGAGCGTTGTCAACGACGCTTAAGCGCGCGCTACCCGCCACGGGAGGGACACTTTCACCTTTTGCTTCCAGCGCCAGCTGACGCAGCGCATTGCAGATATATTCGAAGCTGGCAGCGTCCGGTTCGGTGGAGCTTTTATAGGCGTCGAGCTGTTCCTGCATAATATCTTTGGTTTCCAAAAACAGGTTGATAATATCGGTGCTGAGCTGCATTTCCCCGCGACGTGCGTCGTCCAGCAGGTTCTCCATCAGGTGCGTCGTTTCCTGCAGCACCGAGAAGCCGAAGGTTCCCGCCCCGCCCTTGATGGAGTGCGCGGCGCGGAAAATAGCATTCAGCTGTTCAGCATCAGGGTCGTCCACCACCAGGTTCAGCAGATGCTGTTCCATATCGGCCAGTAGTTCATCGGCCTCGTCAAAAAATGTCTGATAAAAATCGCTGATATCCATGCTCACGCTATCACCTCGAGTCGGGTTGGGGCGGCGTAGTACCTGCCGCGTCTGAAGCGGTATTCGGCGACTGTAATACGCTTAAAGGTTCATTCTGGCTCTCGGCATTCTCATGAAGAATGGCCTGCTCAGCCTGGTTATTCAGCACCAGAAGGCTGATACGACGGTTGATCGCATCGTTACCACCGTGCTCTGACAAGCGCATCGAGTTCGACATCCCGATAACGCGCAATACTTTGCCGTCGTCCAGCCCGCCGGCGACCAGTTCGCGACGCGAGGCGTTGGCGCGGTCCGCCGACAGCTCCCAGTTGCTGTATCCCCTCTCACCGGAGGCGTACGGGTAATCATCCGTATGGCCGGAGAGGCTAACCTTGTTAGGAATTTCATTCAGCACCGGGGCGATAGCGCGCAAAATGTCGCGCATGTACGGCTCCACTTCGGCGCTGCCGGTTTTAAACATCGGGCGGTTCTGGCTATCGATAATCTGAATACGCAACCCTTCCTGCACCAGGTCAATTTTCAGATGCGGACGCAGCGCACGCAGCTTCGGATCGGCCTCAATCAGTTGGTCCAGTTCGCCACGAATCCGCTTGAGGCGGTTGGTCTCCATCCGTTTTTTCAGATCGTCAATCGTGGGCTGTTTGTGTACTTCACCCTGCTGCTGGGTGACGTCATCGCCGCCGCCGGGGATCGGGCTATCGCTGTTCGCCATGCGCTGCCCGCCGCTAATTGCCGTCGCCAGCGGGGTACGAAAATACTCGGCAATCTGGATAAGCTCTTTCGGGCTGGAAATGGAGATAAGCCACATCACCAGAAAGAAGGCCATCATGGCGGTCATAAAATCAGCATAGGCAATCTTCCACGAACCGTGGGCGCTACCGTGCGACTTATGCTTGCGCCGCTTAACAACGACAATAGGATGCGATTGATTTTTCATGCGTCCTCGGTGGTGGTCTGCTGCTGGCCTGCCGGGTTACGCACCGCGCGGACGTGTTCTTCCAGTTCGATAAACGATGGACGTTCGCTGCTGTAAAGGGTTTTGCGGCCAAATTCGACGGCAATCGGCGGTGCATAGCCGTTGAGATTCGACAGCAGCGTGATTTTGACGCACTGCATCATTTTCGTCGTTTCCGCACTCTTCTGGCGCAGTACGCTTGCTAGCGGAGAAACAAAGCCGTAGGCCAGCAGAATGCCGAGGAAGGTACCGACCATCGCGTGGGCAATCAGCGCACCCAGCTCCGCTGCCGGGCGATCCGCCGAGCCTAATGCGTGAACCACCCCCATGACCGCCGCCACGATACCGAACGCGGGCAGCGAGTCGCCGACCAGCGCCAGGCTGTTCGCCGGGACTTCACATTCGCTTTCATGGGTTTCGATCTCTTCGTCCATCAGCGCTTCAATTTCGAAGGTGTTCATGTTGCCGCTGATAATCAAGCGCAGGTAATCGACGATAAATTCCAGCATGACCTTATCGGCCAGGATACGTGGATAGCTGGCAAAGATTTCGCTCTCTTTCGGGTTTTCAATATCACGCTCAAGCGAAAACATCCCCTGCTGGCGTGACTTCGCCATCAGCCGGTAGAGCAGCGCCAGCAGATCCATATACATCGTTTTGGTGTATTTCGAGCGACGAAACAGCAGCGGCAGCGCCTTAAGCGTGCCTTTGATGGCCTTGCCGTTGTTACCGACGATAAAAGCGCCAACACCCGCCCCGCCGATAATAATCAGCTCGGCCGGTTGATACAGTGCCCCAAGGTGTCCGCCGGTCATCATGTAGCCGCCGAAAACTGTCCCTAAAACAACCAGGTAACCTATTAAGATAAGCACGTTATCATCCTTCCACCGTTGACCATGAGTGGAGACAGACGAGCAATTTCACTCACCGACGGGTAAAAAAAAGCAGCGGTCGTTAAGACCGCTGCTGGAGTGTTTTACCCACGTCGCGTGAGGTTAAACAGCTTGCTCTATCTGTTCATCCAGCAGTTGTGGATTACTATCGGCAGAATTGTCGGAAAGTTTACGTCTTTTTACTGCGCGAGATGGCGGCTGACAGAGGCTGCAAACAAAGCTCCCTGCTGGCTGGTGCGCATGGGTAATGAAATTACCGCCGCAGGAGTGACAGCTGGAAAGTTCAAGCATTCCGCTTTCGACAAAACGGACTAATGTCCACGCGCGAGTCAGTGCCAGGAGCGGGCCATTATCCTGCTGTGGGCATTGTTCGAGGTACAAACGGTAGGCTTTGATCACGGCATCCACGCCGGAGCACTGCCCACTTTTGAGTAAAAATTGCCAGGCATTACAAAACATGGAGGAGTGAATATTCTGCTCCCATGTCATAAACCAGTCCGTGGAAAACGGCAACATTCCCTTTGGCGGCGGGCTGCCGCGCAATTCTTTATACAGTTTTATCAAACGGCCACGGCTGAGCTGGGTTTCACTTTCCAGCATCTGCAAACGCGCGCCCAGCGTTATCAGCTCCATGGCCAGCTGAATATCGCGAGCTTCCTGAACAATGCTTTTTTCGCTCATTGTCAGGCCCTTTTCTTACGAGCAGGTTCGCCTGATTGGCTGGCTTCATTCAGCAGTCTGGTGGAAAGCAGAATACCGGTATGAATCTGCTGCAGGTCGTCAACGCGTGATTCTTGTGTGAGCCGGGTGATGGTTTGCGCATCATCAAAACGGAACTGACAAACTAACTGGTTGGTCTCCGCAATTTTCACCATCTGCGGCAGAGTCAGTTCACCCAGAACTTTTGCCATGGCCTCGTTGATACCGAGACGGAACATAGCAGAAGCCTTATCCTGACCAATCAAACGCTGTGCAAGAAGCAAGTAAGACAAATTGATGTCATAGATGTGCTTTAGCAACTCGGATGTATGCATTTTCCCCATCCCGAATAACCAATTAGTACTTTTATGCGGTCAAACCGCATACCCCGTGATGTCGTCGGGCAAGGCCCGATAAAAATGAATCGGTCGAAATGCATAGCCGATTAGGCGAATCTTTCTGCAGGATTGTCGGTCTGGGCAGTAACCTCTATGACCGCCAATTCTAAACATTTCTTACAATTTACTAAGATTTTTCCTAATTCGACGCAACTTTACTCGCCAGATGTGACACATACAATGTTACTTCACTGTTAATTTGAAATTTATGTGATCAAGCTCACAAAATCAAACCCCATTTTTAGGAGTAATCCATCAGTCACGGTTGTATTTTGCGCATTATTTAAGCTAAAAAATTGCTATTTTATTCCTGCCTAACGGATATTCATTCACCAAAACTATTTAACATCTCTCCAGGCGGAAGGACTTTACGCGAGCCATATGTGAAAAAATTATCACAGATCATACTTTTATCTGATAAATAAAATTCATTTTAAATTCAATAAATTGAAACAGTGATTCATTCGCAGTAAATTCATTTGCTTGTTATTTACTTTTCATTAACATGATTTCAGCAAGAATTAAATATTTAAGATCGATATTGATTACATCATATATTCAGCAGGGCTTATGCAAGCTGTGCATATTTCAGCCAATCACTCGCATAAAACTTGCTTATGTATTAGGTTAAATTATAAACAGCAATATTCCGTCTTCCGCTTGCAGCGATACGGTAAAAAGAGTAAGAGATGAAAGATTGAACGTGCGTATTCTTCAAGCAAGGAGGTCTGATGTCGTACTCACATCTTTTGGTGGCCGTTGCGCCGACCCCAGAGAGTCATGAACTGCTAAGGAAAGCTGTCGCCATCGCCAGGCCCGCTAACGCGAGAATTAGCCTGATGACGCTGTCTACCGACCCGGAAATGTATAACCAATTGGCAGCGCCGATGCTGGAGAATCTACGTGAGCTAATGCAGGAGGAGACGCGGCAATTTCTGCAAACCCTGGCTGACGCGGCTGATTACCCCATCTGGAAAAGCCAGATCGCCTCCGGCGAGCTGTGCGATCACGTTAAAGCGTTCTGCAAAAATCATCAGGTTGACCTGGTTATCTGCGGTAACCATAACCAGAGCTTCTTTTCACGCGCGACCAGCTCGGCGAAAAATATTGCCGGGAATAGCGGAGTTGATGTGCTGTTAGTGACACTGTAACAATACGCAAAACCCGGCGTCGCAGTAATCGGCCGGGCGACAAAAATACCTGCCTGTTGCCCGGCCGATTACTGCGACGCCGGGACAAACACCCAACGATCAAACGGTACGCTTCGCCTTTTGCTTGTAACGGTCAAAGATCACCGCCGCCAGCAGAATCAACCCGCGCACCACATACTGTGAGAACGGCGAGATGTTCAGCAGGTTCATGGCGTTCTCTACCGTCCCCAGAATCAGGATCCCGGCAACCACATACGAGATCTTACCAATCCCCCCTTTCAGCGATACCCCGCCGAGCACGCACGCCGAAATAACGATTAACTCATAGCCAATCGAGGTCATCGGCTGACCGCTGGTCATGCGCGACGCCAGAATAATCCCCGCCGCCGCCGACACCAGGCCGGAGAGCACAAAGATAATGATTTTGGTACGCACCACCGGAACCCCGGCCAGACGCGCCGCCTCTTCGTTGCCGCCAATCGCCAGCGTGTTACGACCAAAAGTGGTTTTGTTGAGCAGCAGGCCAAAGATAATCAGGCAGCCGACGGTTAACCAGATCGGGGCCGGCAGCCCTAACCAGTTGGCATAGCCGAGGGCAAAAAAGCGCTCGTCTTCAATCCCGACCGCTTTACCGTCTGAGATAATGTAGGCCAGGCCGCGCACAATCTGCATGGTCGCAAGGGTGGTGATCAGCGCGTTGATTTTCAGCTTTGCAATCACAAAACCGTTGACCAGACCGCTAAGTGCCCCCAACAGCAGACCGGCGAAGACGCCAATCCACAGGCTTTCGGTGAGATTAATCACCACCGCCGTGGTTACCCCCGCGCAGGCAATGACCGAGGCAACCGACAGGTCAAAGTCGCCGGAGGCCAGGCAGAACAGCATCCCGCAGGCCACCATACCCGACATCGAAATCGCCAGCCCCAGCCCCTTCATGTTGATGAAGGAGGCAAAGTTAGGCACAAAAATAGCGCAGCAGATAAACAGCACGGCAAAGACCACCAGCATGCCGTACTGATCCCAGATACGGCCAAAGCTCAGTGACGTGCGGCGCGCGCCCGGTGTAGTAACAGATGACATCGTAACCTCCTTCCTCAGGCAACCGCCTGACCGACTTTAGGCATCGCCAGGCTTAACGCCTGTTGTTCATTAGCGCTGTCGTGCAGCAGCTCCCCGGATATTTCCCCTTCCCGCATCACCAGAATGCGGTCGGCCACACCCAGTACTTCCGGCAGGTCGCTGGAGGCAAAGAGCACCGCCACGCCGGAGGCCGCCAGCGCGTAAATCACGTTATAAATTTCATGTTTGGCCCCGACATCGATACCGCGCGTCGGCTCATCGAGCAGGATGACCTTCATATCCTCAGATAACCAACGACCCAGGATCGCCTTCTGCTGATTGCCTCCGGAGAGGTTCATAATCAACTGCTGCGCACCGGGCGTTTTGATATTGAGCGATTGAATATGGTGGTCGGCGTTGGTCGCTTCCCAGCCGTTATTGATAAGGCAACCGGCGTGGATGTGTTTACGCCGCGCGCTGATGTTGATGTTGTCGCGCACCGAGTGAACGGGAATGATCCCCTCGGCTTTGCGGTCTTCCGGGCACAGCATCATCCCGGCACGAATCGCCTGCGCAGGTTTATCAATCATCACGTGTTGACCATCAATAAAGATCTGTCCGCTGCTCAAGCGGGTGCCGCCGAAGATCCCTTTCATCAGTTCACTTCGCCCTGCCCCCACCAGCCCGAACAGACCGACGATTTCACCGCTGCGTACCGCCAGCGATATTGGCGTGCGCACGCCCGGCGCTTTAACCTGCTCAAGACGCAGGCGCTCTTCGCCGTATTCACGCGGCTGCCAGCCATAGATATCGCCGATTTCGCGCCCGACCATTGCCTGCACCAGCCGGTCGTGGCTCACCGCCTGCATATCATCGAAGGTGCAGACATAGCGGCCATCTTTAAACACGGTTATCGCATCGCTAAGCGCAAAGATCTCCTCCATACGGTGGGACACATAGACGATCACCCGTCCCTCTTTGCGCAACTCACGGATCACCCGAAACAGGTTGTCGATCTCACGCGCCGAAAGGGAACTGGTCGGTTCATCAAAGGCGATAACCTTGGCGTTACGCGCCAGCGCCTTGGCAATCTCTACCATCTGCCACTGGCCGATGGAGAGGTATTTCAACGGCGTATCAGGGTCGATATCCAACCCCAGATGCTCCAGCTGCAGGCGCGCTTCATAGTTTAAAAGAGAGCGATTAACGAAGCCGCCTCGGCTCGGCAATTGCCCAAGATAGATATTTTCCGCCACGGTCATTTCCGGGACGAGATGCAGTTCCTGGTAAATAATCGCGATACCCGCGTTCAGCGCCGCGGTGGTATCAGCAAAAGAAATCTCTTCTCCACGCAGCACCAAAGACCCAGAGGTCGGCGCGTAGTTGCCGCTGAGAATTTTCAGCAGCGTCGATTTTCCGGCACCGTTCTCCCCCATCAACGCATGCACCTGGCCGCTATAGCAATCGAAGCTAATGTCGGACAGCGCCTTAACGCCGGGGAAAGTTTTGCTGATACCGCGGAAAGAGAGATAAGGGGTCGACTGTTGCATCGCAACCTCCACAATGACACGACTCGTCTCCCTCCGCTGTCGCGAAGGGAGAGCTATCAGGACTCAGAGGCCTTTTTTCGCCAGCTCTTCTTTGAAGTTATCGCGGGTAATCAGCACCACGTCGGTCACCGCGGTAAATTTCGGTGGTTCCGCGCCTTTCTGTACCCAGTTGTAGAGCAGTTCACTGGTCTTATAGCCGTGAATATCCGGGCTTGGCAGCAGTGAGCCAAAGAAGCCGGTCGCCTGCGCTTTCGACAGCTCGTTCACCGCATCAACGCCGTTAATACCGATACCAATGACGTTCGCCGCTTTAAAGCCCTGGCCTTCCGTCGCGCGGACGCCACCCAGTACGGTGTTGTCGTTCATCCCGATAATCAGCCACTGTTTCACTTCTGGGTGCTGTACCAGCAGGGAGTTACCGGCATCGAAAGCGCCTGGGATATCGTTAGATTTGGTTGGAACCTGATAGATCTGTTTTTCCGGGAAGCCCGCGGCTTTCAGAGCATCCATTGAGCCGGTGGTACGGCGACGCGCCGTATCCAGTTCGTTGGCGGTAATTGCCATCACGCCGGTGGTTTTGACATCCCAGCCGCGTTTTTGCATCTCTTTATAGAGTTCCTGCCCCTGACGCGCACCGATTTCACTGGCGGCCATCATCACCAGCGGCACGTCTTCCATCGGTTTGCCTTTGGCATTGACGAACTGGTCATCGACGGTGATCACCTTCATGTCATAACCGCGCGCTTTCGCCACGATGGCTGGCCCTAATTTTGGGTCCGGCGTACAGATAACGAAACCTTTCGCCCCGCTGGCCGCCAGGCTGTCGATTGCGTTCAGCGTTTTCTCTCCGTCCGGCACGGCAATTTTAATCACGTCAAAGCCGAGGTCTTTACCGGCCTTATCGGCAAACTTCCATTCCGTCTGGAACCAGGGTTCTTCCGGCTGTTTAACTAAAAAACCGAGCTTAAGATTTTCGGCCATAGCCGATTGTGACATAACCGCTGCCAGACCAATGGCCGCCAGCGCTTTGGTAAATTTGTGCATGGTTAACTCCAGCCTTAATGTTCTTTTATGTAGGGAAAATCAAATAGGTGATTTAAATTAGACATAAAACAATGTATTAGCTGTTTTATTAACAGCGTTAACGTTGTTGAAATATTAATAGCCAGGAATTGGCTTTGCAGAAGAGAGCGGCATCACACGGCAGAATTACAGTAAGGTGATGCATATATTCAGCAAATAAGTGCATATAAGACGCGTGAATTGTCAGACAATTCACGCGGGGGAATAGCAGATATCTCTATATCAGCAGCGGGAAATCCCTTTGGGAGGAATTTGCGCGGTATTACCAACGGTAATAGATATGATCGGCGTGGTCGCGTACCGGTGCTTCGTCACCCAACAGGCGGGCCGAAACGGTAAAGGCGAAATCAAAGACGTGACCAAAACCTTTGCCGCTAATCAGATTGCCATCTTCCACCACCGGCGCATCAACGTATTCGCCGTTTTTTACGTCCTGCCATAAATCACCGGAGCAGACATAACGACGCCCTTTCAGCAGATCGTTACCCGCTAATACACGTGCAGCCGCAGAGCAGATTGGGCAGATCAGTTTACCAGCCGCATCGTGAGCGGCGACAAATTTAACGACGTCTTTATTCGCCGCCAGATTCACGCTTCCCTGTGGGCCGCCCGGCAGAACCACGGCGTCATACAGCGTATCGAGACGTTCTGCCAGCGTCGCGTCGGCGACCATCGGAATATCGTGATAGCTCACTACCGCGCGAGATTCAGCGCACGACACCAGTTCAACACCGATGTGCAGACGACGCAGAATATCGATAGTGACAATCGCTTCCCCTTCTTCAAAGCCTGGGGCCAGCAGTACAGCAACCTGTTTCATTTTAACTCCTGTCATTTTAAACCAACGAGTCTTCCCTGAAGCGACGAAACGGGAAGGACTTTACGTACTTTTTATTACCGCGAACATAATCCTCTAGCCTGCTAATACCAAAAATGATCTAAAACAAATTGAGCATCATTCTGATATTTAATACAGCCATCTGAAAATACGCGATTTAGTTAGCATTTATTATTCGTAAAATGCCATTCATAGGAAATAATACGTATTCCATCTGCATTGACCTTATACTGCAATAAAAAATCAGATCACGATCACATTTTTACTGTATGCGTTGCAATGGCCATTCCATATGTTAACAAAGCCTTACAGAGACTATACGAATTCGTTATATCCACTAGTAATCATAGCATTACGAAAATATATCCTTGCCTTTTCGGTTATTCCCTATATAGGTTGTAACGAAACGTAAAAAGCACTTCGTGAGACTTTTCTTATATCCATACTAAGAGTATTCTTTTATTCGACCGGGCGATATTATATCTCGCGGTCGGACGCAAGGACTACAGGTAATATGTAGTCACACTCAAACGCGGAAATAGCGCATGGTTAGCGGCTATTACGAACTATGCGATGTCACGCGTATCGTTCCTACCAGTAATAAGGATATTTGTATGGCAGTTCCAGGAATGGTTCAAAAGCTTAATGCACAGATGAATCTTGAATTTTCTGCATCTAATCATTATTTGCGTTTGAGCGAGTGGTGCTCAGAACATCGGCTGAATGGTACCGCAACGTTTCTACGTTCACGGGCACAATCCAGCGTAACGCAGATGATGCGGGTGTTCGATTATATGAAGAAATCTGGCGCTTATCCGGTGGTTAAGGCTTTTGAAACTTGCGAAGATAAATGTGCCACCCTCGAAGATCTTTTCCTTAAAACCCTCGAAGACCACGACCAGCGTGCATCTACGTTGTCAGAATTAACTGAACAAGCGAAAGTGCTTCATGACGATAGCACCCTGAGCTTCCTGAACGCACTGGAAGAAGAACAGGAACAGGATGGTATCTTGCTGAAGACAATTCTGGATGAAGTTCGCAGCGCGCGTAAAGCCGGCCTGTGCATTCAACAAACCGATCAGCATCTGCTGAATATCGTCTCTCAACAACACCATTAATTGAATTCATAAGGGCGGAATCGCCGCCCTTATTTCAGACCGATTCAGGGCCGTCTGCCCTGATACCTCACCGCGTATTAGTGCGTTGCGTCCTGCGGCGTAAACTTCAGCTCAATCAGTGCAATCGCTTTCTGAATCGCTCGCATCGTCACCGGGTCGGCCCCTGCCGGATGGGTGGTAAAATCGATAGTTTTCAACTGACTCGCCATTTTTTCACGGACTTCAACCGGGGCGATAACGTCAATAACGTCGAGGATCTGTTTGATAACGAGCTGGCAGGCCACGACATCGGAAACCAGTTCATCGTTCGGGGTCAGGTTCTGGGACATTTTTTGCTCCTATTTTGCGGAGCATAATAGTAACCTACTTTCGCAGAAGATAAAAAAACCTGCCGTGGCAGGTTTTTTTTATCAGAACATAGCGCCTGGCGGTACGTCTTTGAAAGTTTTGCAGTAGTTCTCAAACATGCTTTTGAGGATTTTACGCATGCGCTGTTTCATGTTGATGCTCCGGTTTGTTATGCAGGTGTTATTGTCTTTACGCACATAATATGACCGCCATCACAAAAATCAACCATTTTGAGAGTTGAATCACGCTATTTTTATCAACTTAGTTAAATTTATAAAAAATTTGTTATAGAAATCTACCACTTACCAAATCTACAAAAGCTATAAATTTTAAAAATTATTTTGATAGGGTAAAACAACAATGAGTGAGCCTCTCCAGGCCCAGGCGAGCCGCGGGGTATCCCCTGCTGCGCTGCTTGTGGCCGGTGCATTCTTTATGGAGTTCCTGGATGGCACGGTGATTGCCACCGCCCTTCCTGATATGGCGAAAACTTTTGGCGTAGAAGCCGTTGACCTGAACATCGGCATCAGCGCCTACCTGATCACCCTCGCCGTGCTTATCCCTGCCAGCGGCTGGATTGCCGATCGCTTCGGTGCCAGAACGATCTTCAGTCTGGCGTTGGCGATCTTCACCGTCTCCTCCGTCTTCTGTGGCCTGGCGACCAGCGCCCATAGTTTCGTGGCGATGCGAATTTTACAAGGCGTCGGCGGCGCGCTAATGGTGCCGGTCGGGCGACTTGCCGTCCTGCGCACCACGCCTAAGCATCTGCTGATTACCGCCATCGCCACCCTGACCTGGCCCGCGCTCATCGCGCCGATCATCGGGCCACCGCTGGGCGGGTTTATCACCAAGGTCGCCGACTGGCGCTGGATCTTCTTTATTAACGTCCCGCTCGGCATTATCGCGATTCTGCTGGCGCTGCGTATCATCCCGAACATTCGCGATGATGAGCGTCGGCCTTTCGACCTGCCGGGCTTTGTGGCGACCTCGGTCTCGATGGTGAGCCTGGTGTATGCCATGGAGCTGTTGGGCGCGGAAAAAATGCAGGGGGGATTGATCGTCGCGCTGCTGGTTATTGGCGCCGCCACCTTCTATTACGCTTTGCGGCATTTCCGCCGCAGCCCGTCACCGATGATCCGCATGGATGCGCTGCAGGTGCCCACGTTCCGGGTAACCATGTACGGCGGATCGCTGTTCCGCGCCTCCATCAGCGCCGTGCCGTTCCTGCTGCCGCTTCTGTTCCAGGTCGGTTTCGGTATGGATCCGTTCCATTCCGGCCTGCTGGTGCTGGCGGTGTTTGTCGGTAACCTGACCATTAAGCCCGCTACTACGCCGCTTATCCGCAAGCTGGGCTTCCGCCGCCTGCTGCTGCTCAACGGGGCGCTGAACGTGATTGCGCTGGTTGCCTGCGCCTTTTTAACCCCACAAACGCCGGTGTGGGTCATTATGCTGGTGCTGTATCTCGGCGGCGTCTTCCGTTCGATTCAGTTCACCGGCGTCAGCACGCTGGCCTTTGCCGATGTGCCGTCCGCCCAGATGAGCTACGCCAACACGCTGTTCAGTACGGCTAGCCAGTTGGCTATCGGCCTTGGCATCACGCTTGGGGCCATCGGCATTCGCTTAGGAGAGAAAATTAGCGCCGTGCTCAGCCTTAGCGACGTGCCGGGCATCAGCTTCCGCCTGGCGTTCATCTTTATCGCGCTTATCTGTCTGGTGGGGATGATTGATACGCTGCACTTAACGCGGGATGCGGGCAGCGCGGTGTCGAAGAAAGTGAAGCAGTAAGCTGTACAAACAAAAAACCCACGCCATGGCGTGGGTTTTTATTTAACCGTTGAGCGTCAGGCTTATGCCAGCAGCTCGCGAACAAAGGCTTCAATCTCTTTGTTCTGGCAGTTTTCAAAGAAGCATTCCTGGAAACGCTGACCGGAAACGGCGGTTTTCACCAGTGCAGGGTCGATTGCGCGCAGGGTGTCCAGATAGTTTTCTTTCACTACCGCAGCTTTAACCTGATTCAGGATACCGGCATTACGCACCTGCGGCTCTTTACGCTCTGGTGGGTAGCCTTCGCCGTTACGACCGGTGAACGCTTTTTCGAACATGTAGCGAACGTTCAGCTCTGCGCCCCAGCCGTAGCCTTTAGCGAAAGCCAGAGACAGTGCGTTACCGTTGTTGATCTGAGCAAACAGGAAGGCGTCTGCTGGATCCAGGCAGTAGCCGCAGACCACGCCTGGGTGGATGTTTAGAGACATCATCGCGCCCTGGCCGGTACCGCAGCCGGTCACCACGAAATCTACCGCTTTGGAGTTCAGCAGGATGCTGGCCATAATACCCAGGTGGATATAGGTCAGGTGATGATCGTTCTCATCGCTCATACCCACGTTATAGACCGGGAAGCCTTTTTCATCGGCAACGGCTTTTAACTCATGATGAATAGTCGCGTTTTTGCTGGCCTGGCTATTTTCCATCATCAGTGCAATTTTCATTCTTTCCTCTCCTGAAAGCTAAGCGGCTTACCCGCAGTCGTTCGATTAGTCTATTCACCTTACTACCAGGCAAACACACTTTCAAATTTTATGAAAAGTTGTTTTGATTTTTACCGATGAGGTCACATTTTTGTCCAGGTGCCGCAGATAAAACCTTACATAAACCATTACTTATTTACTATCACCTGGCTGAATGGTCGACTACACTGGGTCAATGGGCAGAAAGCCCCTGCTGTTTGTCAGCATTTCAATGGATGAAATAGTCACTACAAAGGAACTGATTCGTGACACAGGACTGCCGAGGATTTCGACACGCGCTGGGTCTCCTTATTCTACTGACCCTGATACTGATTTGCGCTCCCCGCGCCCACGCCGCGCCGCCGCAAAAAAACCGGGCCCCCGCACCTATACCGGTTTGGATACTTGATGCCGATAGCTTCGAGTTCTGGCGCGATGAACATGGGCAATTTCAGGGATTCTACCCAGAGCTGCTGCACGCCATTAATGCACGCTACGGCTACAACCTGACGCTACGCCCCATCGATGGCACGACCTTTGAGCAACGCTTTAACCACCATGACTATGGCCTCTACGCCAGCGTGTTGCAAACGCCAGAGCACCTGAAAAACACTATTCTATCGTCCCGCCTGCTTGATAACCCCATCGTCACCGCCAGCATCACCCGCCAGGCTAAATCCATCAGTGATATCAATAATACGCGGGTTATCTTCCGCCGCAGCGACCCCACGCAGGCGCTGGTGAAACAGGCGTATCCTTCACTCCAGTTCCAGCAGGTTATCGAAGTCGACAGCAGCAGAGAGGCACTGCAAATTCTCCGCGGTGGCGGCGCTGATTTCTATATCAATGAAAACCGCGAGATGGGTGGGCCTCAGTTCTATTTCACTATTTCCCGACCGTTTGACTCACTGCATATCACCGCGTCTTTTGGCATCAGTCCTGAGCTGATTTCGCTTCGCGATAATATCAATCAACTTATTAATGAATGGCAACAGAACGGTAAACTTAGGGCGCTGGAGGAGCAAAGTCGGCTTGGGTATTTCCGTCAACGCTTGACCATAACGCCTGACGAACGCGCCTGGATGGACGAAAATCGACTCACCCTATGGTTGCCGAAAAACGAAAACTTCGCGCCAATAATCTGGCGAGATGACCAGGGCTACCACGGCAGCGCTATCAGCCTGGTGAACGATCTCCGCGACCTTTTGAACATTCATGTTGACGTGCAGTTTGTCGATAACTATATGACAAAAATGCAGAATGAAGATTGGCCCATCCGCCTCGCGGATATTTTTGATGTTCGCAACGGCGTACAGATGGAGGGGCAGATTGGTCCACTGGTCAACTGGTACAACGCGTATTACAACAAAGCCAGCGCCCCCTTTATTCTCGACGAAGAGCAGGTTCGCCATCAGCGGGTTGGCGTTATTCGTGGCTCGTTTGCCTCTTACTATCTGCGTCAACGCTTCGGGACTGATGTCACGCTTATCGCCCGTTCCTCCATCGATGAGCTGCTCGATGCCATCGACAGTAACCACATAGACTATATTCTTGGGGATTTGAGTTCGATGGAACAGGCGTTGCGCGGTAGCGATCTTTTCCGCGGCGCGTTAAAAGTCGCCGGAATGACCCATTCCAGCTACCAGATTGGTACCTGGGTGAATATCGCCCATCCCCTCTACGCCCTTCTTTCCCAAATACATCTTATCTCTAGCTATCGTTACCAGCAGGTTCCCCCTGCCAGCCTGGTCCAGCCCCCTTCATTGAGCAAAAATGCGCTGCAGATTATCAGCGCCGGGCTGTTGGCTCTGCTGTTCTTTATTCTTAGCATGATGTTGATGATGTGGCGGCATATGAATAAGAACCGGGCGATTAACCGCAGCATTGTGGAAGCGATGGAGAAGATTAACCATGTACATGATGATGAGACCGGGTGCCATATTCGCCGCGTAGCCGCCTATTGCAGCCTGCTGGCGGGCGCACTCAAGCTACCGCCGAAGCAGATCCGCGATATAGAGACCTTCGCCTCCCTGCACGATATTGGCAAAATTGCCGTGCCTGAACATATTCTCCGAAAAAAAGGCAAACTGACCGACGACGAGTTTAAGCAGATCCAACAGCACGCGATTAAAGGCTGGCGTATTGTCCAGGGGCTGGTGCTGGGATCGGTGGCGGAAAACCTGATTCACTATCACCATGAAAAATGGGACGGTACCGGGTATCCCGAAGGCTTAGCCGGGGAGAGTATCCCACTGGAAGCCCGTATTCTGGCGCTGGCAGATGTCTACGATGCGTTGCGGCAAAAGCGGGTCTATAAGCCGAGCTTCTCCCATGAAAGCGCCTACGAAATTATCGTCAGCAGCGCCGGTAGCCATTTTGATCCTACGCTGGTGTCCCTGTTCTGCCAGTTGCATCTACAGTTTAAGGCGATTTATGAGTCACAGAAGGATTAACCCCAGGTTATAGCGGCTATTCAAAGGATTGCACTCAAAGGTGATGGATACAATGAGGTCACGATTATTGCGCAGAGTGAATTAATGAAAAGCCTCATTCTTATTCCCGCCCTCCTGGCGTTGACGGCCTGTACCGTACCCCGTGCGGCAAGCGTAAGCCAGGTTGATGCGAACAGCGGTATCGTCCGTCTGACCTACGGGCAGGCGATGTTGCAGAATGCAAAAACCGATGACTATCTCGCCCAGTCCGAGGCCAATAAAGCCTGCCAGCAGATAGGTTACGCCACCGCATTTTCCTATGGTCAACCCATCACCACCTGCACGACCACCAGCGGTTCGCTGTGTCTGAACGAACACGTTACCTTGCAGTACCAGTGCCGCGGCATTGCCAATGTGCCCACTTCCGCCGCCTATTATTAAATACCACGCCGGTTAATTCCGGCGTTAATATCGCGATAAAATAAACCGTTATATTTATGCCAATGCGTTTTATTCCCATTCGCATTATTAAATAAATGTTTTTATATTTACCTTTTGCAAATAAATTAATAACAATTTATAGTGCCGCTGTAATTAACTCGTAACGTATTTTTCCAGGAGCGAAAACATGCTTAAAGCGGCAATGATCGAGAAATTAAATGAACAGATGAATCTCGAACTCTATTCTTCTCTGCTGTATCAGCAGATGAGCGCCTGGTGTAGCTTCAATAGTTTTGAAGGGGCTGCCGCCTTTTTACGCCGCCATGCGCAGGAAGAGATGACCCATATGCAGCGCCTGTTTGATTACCTGACCGATACCGGTAGCCTGCCGCGTATTAACACCATTCAGACACCGTTTGCCGAATATGCGTCTCTGGATGAACTGTTCCGCGTGACCTACGAGCATGAACAGCTTATCACCAGTAAAATCAATGAACTGGCTCACGCCGCGATGACCAATCAGGACTATCCGACCTTTAATTTCCTGCAGTGGTATGTGGCTGAGCAGCACGAAGAAGAGAAACTGTTTAAATCCGTTATCGATAAGCTGACGCTGGCGGGTAAAAGCGGTGAAGGCCTGTACTTTATTGATAAAGAGCTGGCCACGCTCGATACGCAAAATTAATGTTCGTGCAGCGGCGTATTCTACGCCGCTGCCGATTAATGGCGGCAGATTTTACTTTCCGTCGTCGTAAAGCCAGATTCCTGCGGAATAAACTTCCCTTTCTTATGCAGAAACGCGACCAGTTCGGCAGCACTCATATTTTCCGCTGAACAGGTATGAAAACGCGCCTGCTCGCCAAAGCGCGCGTGAATGGCCGCTTCCAGGCTTTCAATACTGTACTGCTCACCTGAATCAATCATCATATTCAGGACTTCATGACCGTGAATGGATTCCATTATTCCTCCTGTAAAAAATGCCACCATAAACTGCATTTACTTTGCATGTTTTGCGCTAGCGCAGCTTTTATCACGCCGCCTTAAATCGTAAATAATACTGTACACCCACTGTAATTCAGATTTGACGAACCTTCGGGTTTCACATACTCTGCGCGACATCTTTGGTCGTTAATCTGTTCTGCAGTAGAGGAAAGCGTGAAGAACCGTACCCTGGGGAGTATTTTAATCGTAGCCGGCACCACGATCGGCGCAGGAATGTTGGCGATGCCTTTAGCATCGGCGGGCGTTGGCTTTGGCGTCACCGTCTTGCTGCTAGCGGGCCTATGGGCGCTGATGTGCTATACCGCCCTGCTGCTGCTGGAAGTCTACCAGCACGTACCTGCCGACACCGGTCTCGGGACGCTGGCGTTACGCTACCTCGGCCGCTACGGCCAGTGGGCGACCGGTTTTAGCATGATGTTCTTGATGTATGCGTTAACCGCCGCCTACATCAGCGGCGCAGGCGAACTGCTGGCTTCCAGCCTGAGCCAGTGGTTCAGCATGGATATGCCGCCGTCACTTGGCGTACTGCTGTTTACCGCCGTCGGCGGGCTGGTGATTTGTATTGGCACTTCGCTGGTCGATCTGTTCAACCGTTTCCTGTTCAGCGCCAAAATCATCTTTCTGATCGTCATGCTGATCTTGCTGCTGCCGCACATCCACAAAATTAACCTGATGACGCTGCCGCTGGAGCAGGGTCTGGCGCTCTCAGCAATCCCGGTGATTTTCACCTCCTTCGGCTTCCACGGCAGCGTGCCGAGCATCGTCAGCTATATGAACGGCGATATTCGTAAACTGCGCGGCGTATTTGTTATCGGCAGCGCTATCCCGCTGGTTGCCTATCTGTTCTGGCAACTCGCCACGCTCGGCAGCATCGACTCTCCGGTGTTCAGCGCGCTGATGGAACAGCACTCCGGGCTGAACGGCCTGCTGCTGGCAATCCGTGAAGTGGTGGCCTCGCCGCACGTCGAACTGGCAGTCCACCTGTTTGCCGACCTGGCGCTGGCAACCTCATTCCTCGGCGTGGCGTTAGGGCTGTTTGACTACCTGGCCGATCTGTTCCAGCGTAAAAACAGCGTGCGTGGCCGCCTGCAAACCGGGGCCATCACCTTCCTGCCGCCGCTGGCCTTCGCGCTGTTTTACCCACGTGGGTTCGTGATGGCGCTCGGCTATGCCGGCGTCGCGCTGGCGGTTCTGGCGCTGATTATTCCGTCACTCCTGACGATGCAAAGCCGTAAACACCACCCGGAAGGCGGCTATCGCGTCGCGGGCGGCAAACCGGTGCTGTGGCTGGTCTTTGCCTGCGGGATTGCGGTGATTCTGATTCAGGCGGGGATTGCGACGGGGTTGCTGCCGTCGGTGGGGTAACTTCGCGACTGCTGCCTGGCCTTTACTTTTTTAGTTTCTCAGGCCAGGCAGCATTGTCGATTCCAGCGTTGAGCCAATAATTACACCTTTATCCTTTTCAGGATTTCCTCTACCGCCTGGTAGTTATGGTATTTTTTCTGAATGCTGTGGTTATATTTTTCAAGTGCGCGATCCCAATAGGTAGCAATGCCCTCATGTACCCCAGGTAGTTCCAGAAACTCAAGACAGTCGGCAAAATCGCCGCGAAACGACACCGATTTCGAATCCGGCAAGGCCGTTTTGTAGTAACCGGTCGCTATCTCTCCATCGCGCTTTCTTAACCACGCCAATGTCCTCTGATGCTTCAAAATCAGGCTATCCATACGTAGCATATTCGATTGATAGTCGTTGGCCCTCGAACAAAAAGCCACTTCATGGCTATGAATATTGAGCGTAAAGAAGCGAGCCCAGCCAGAATGAGTGGCGCTAGGAAAGAGAGTAAACGTCCAGACCCCCTCTTTAGCACGCCAGCGTTCGCATCCAGCAATGCTGAACAACTTAACCAGATAATCACTCATTGCCTGGTTATGAAACATACGATCAATTTTGGGGCGCGCGGTCGGGAGTAATGGTCCAAGTTCTTCAAGACGCAGTGAAACATCGCTAGCCGGTATCAGGAAAAGTTCTTTTTGGTTAGGGATGTCCCGACAAAGGCTGTCACGATAAATATAATGCAGATGATGTTCCACCTCACGCCAGTTATCAACTTCCCTAAAATCAACGATATGCCATGGTGCATACTGACTGTAGGCTGGCATCTTATCTATCTCTTTACATCTTTTCTGTGGCAGATAATCGGTTCCACCAATCTTGATATAATTCGTTTTTTCGGATGCCAGAATATAGACATAGCCATGTGTAGATACCCTATTCATATCAACCTCTGCTATTCCATGCAAAAATCCTTTCGCCCACAATAGCAGAGTGTTTTACAACTGAAATCCGATAAACGACGTAGTTTGTTGCGCTCGATATACAAATACTGCAGCGCCTGCTATTTAGCGCCTCAGCGCGCTAAATAGCAGTTCAAACAGCTGAAAAACCAGCGCTAGAAATCAAACGTAACGGATGCCCGCACTTCACGCCCCGGGCCGAGGAAGGCGCTTTCTGAGCCGCCGGAGCCGTTAATATCGCCTGGGAAGATCGATGCCCAGTAGTGCTCGTCGGTGACGTTGGTGACGTCAACGCGCCAGGTCGAACCAACGTTCTCAATCTTCGTGTTGTAACGCAGGCCGAGATCCAGCGTGGTGTAACTGGCCGCCCAGGTGGTGTTGGTGTCGTTTGCCGCGCGCTTGCCGGTGTAATGGACGTTAGCGTCATACACCACGGACGGAATCGACGGCAGGCTGTACTCCATCAGAATATTACCCTGCACCTTCGGAACGCCAACGACGCGTTTATCGGTGGTGGTTTCATCACCGGTATCTTTCAGCTGCGGATCCAACAAGGTGATGCCGCTATAGATATTCAGCGTCGACCAGACGTTGCCGTTTGCTGTCAGCTCCAGCCCTTTGTTGAGCTGCTCGCCTTCTTCGCGGAAATAGTAGTCATCATCAACGTAGGCGAACGGACGCTTCAGGCGGAACAGCGCCGCGCCGTAGTTCATCCCGCCTTCCGTTGCTTTGATGCCAAACTCAAGCTGCTGGCTGCGGTAGGGGTCCAGCGTCTGACCGGCGTTTTTCACATTGTCATCATCGGTCGGGGCGGTATCGCCCATCTCCAGTGAATCGGCATAGCTGATATAGGTCATCACCGACGGCACGATTTTATACATCAGCGCGGCTTCCGGGCTCATGCCCTGCTGATCGTCCTGATCGGTTTTCTCACCGGTTTTGGCGTAGCTTTGCGTCTCCATCCAGCTCTGGCTGAGATAGAACATGGCCGACCACTGCGGGTTAAAGGCAATGGTGTCACCGGCGGTGATGCTCTGCTGGCTGCTGGTTCCCGATTTGTAGCGGTCGCCGTCGGTATGAATTTTACCGTCGGACGGTTCCACCATCGCGTCCGGGTCATACATATTGGTGGGGCCCAGATCGTGGCTCTGGCTTTTAGCGGTCGCCGAATAGCTAATTTGCTGATAGCCGGTGGTCGACAGCGCCACATCATGGCCCCAACTGCCGGTGTCGAAGTGCCCGTTCAGGGTCATTAAATCACTTAATACCCGAAAACGCCCTGCCGCACTGGAGTCGCTAATTGAACGATCGATACCGCCGTTATTATCGACAATTTTATTCGTCACGTTGCGCGTGGCGCGGTCAGCCTGCTGATATCCCGCCGCCGTGGTTAAATACCAGTCCGGGGAGAAATAATTAATCAGTTTGGTGCTGATAGTATCGGTGGTTAAATCTTCCCCCGCCGTATTGAGCGCCAGATTTTTATTTTGTGGGTCTGGCGCTTTCGGTAACTGATATTGATCGCTATAGCTGAAACCACCCGGATACCCTTTCTGGATAAATTCATAATGGCTGGCGTTTAATTGCAGTTGCGTGCCCGGACGAATATCCCAGTCCAACGCCAGAGAGGCCAATTTCCGGCGCAGCGTACTGCCGACCACATCGCCTTCACCGTCTTCATCCAGTAAATTGAGTCGATAGCCAAACTGCTTATTGCTGCCCACCGTATCGCCTAAATCAAGGTGGCCGGAATAGGCGCTGCGCCCTTGATAAGAGGCGGTGACGCTATGGTAAGCCTGCGGCGTAGGCCGTTTCTGCACAAAGTTAAACTGACCTGCCGGGCTCGCCGGGCCGTACAGCGCGCCGGTCAGGCTATTGACCACATCAAGGCGATCCAGCATTTCTACCGGAAACGCCGTGGTGGAGACAATATTCAGCCCGTCAAGACGGCTGTTCGCCACCACGCTGCCTTCCATGCCGCGGCTTTGTGGGCGGCCGACATCCAGCCCACCGCGCGCTTCCATCTGCGTACTCGGCGCATATTTGAGTAAATCGTTAACGCTTTTCGCCTGCTGATTTTTTATCATCGCCTGGCTGATGGTATTGCTGGAATAGGGCGTATCAATCCACTGCTTATTACCCAGTGGTCCTAACTCAATATCGTCAGCGACAAAGCCAGAACCCGCCGGGGAATCGGAGGTGTCCTCCGGCGCCGCAGCCGTCACGACCATATTGTCTTCTTTTTTCGTTTGCTGCTGAGAAGAGAGACTACCGTTTGCAAGCACCACCTGCGGACACAACGCTGCGGCAGATGAAAAGAGAACTATCCGCCAACCGTACTTATTTTTCACTTAAAAACCTATTATCTAAATCGCTATATAAAAATTTATATTACGATCGTTAATAGCCCTCCCGTTTGCGTTTGATCAACATTCACAATACGTCCACATTGTGTGTTTTTTACGTAAGAATATCTCTTTATATAAATAGAGAGTAAATAACAAATATTTGTATGATGATTGAATTCAGCGTATCGCGAATTGTAAGGTAATGTGATTAAATCGAGGATTATCCGAGCAACAACCCCTTATTGGCAGCGAAATAAAAAGGGACCATCAGGCCCCTTAAAAAATTATTTTCCGCAGCACTGCTTATATTTCTTACCGCTGCCGCACGGGCAGGGATCATTACGCCCGACCTTTTGCTCATTTTTAATCGGTTGTTTGATCGGCGCTTCTTTCGGATTGTCCATCCAATAGTCAAACAGCGCCAGCGCGGCCGGGCTGATGCTATCGATGCTGTCGAGATACTGCTCGGCGGTGAAGGCCCCCAGCGCCGTCGTTTTTTCTTCGTCACCGTGCAGCGCAATGCAGTCAAACGCCGCCTGCAGCTCTTCCGGCAGGCCGGACCAATCGGTCAGCGCCGCACCGCGCAGGTAGCCATAGCACCACTCTTCAACGATGGTCAGCTCCTGCCCCTCTTCTTCGCGGGTACCAAACAGCGGATCAAACTGATCCGGGTAGTCGTTCAGACGGTCGGCGATGTCGCTCATATGCTGCAGCGTCAGGTTGACGAAACGGTCACGCTCGCGGTCTGTCGCCCAATGTGGCACGTGGTCTGCCCCGCCCCATACGGCGAACATCCACTCGGCAGGTTCAATCTCCAGTGGAGACGACAGAATCGCCGTCAGCATGCCGTCCAGTTCAGACACATCAATAATTGACGCATCGGTGGCATACTTTGCAATTGTTTCGTCAAGCCATTCCAGTTCGCTTTCGGTTAACGGTCCCGTTTTCATACTCTTTCTCTATCGTTGTTGATGAGGCATATCAGTTAAGGCGCAATGATGCAGGAGTTTGGCGTTGAACTCCAGCGTCATTGCCCTTTCCCCGGCGACATGGCGCTGCCGCCGAGCAGCATACGCAGGCCAAGACCCATCATCACCACCCCGGTGAAACGCTCCTGCCACTTGAGGAAACCAGGGTGTTTGCCTAACCATTCGCCGACCCTGACCGATGCCGCGCGCAATGGTCAGCATCATGTCAGGCCGGGGGAGATTTCGAGCAGCGCCAGCGCGGCCAGGAAGGTTAAAAACGTTTCGAGCGTAGGCATGATTATCGTATATACACAAAATCATTCAAGTTGCATCAAGGCGGCAAGGGAGTGAATCCCCAGGAGCTGACTAAAGTCAGTGACTGGGGTGAGCGAGCGCAGCCAACGCCGAGGCGGCTTGAAGGATGAAGTGTATACAGCAGCCAAAGATGCTCTGTTATAGCACGCTACGCCCCGCCCAGATACGCTTTACGCACCTCCTGATTGCCGAGCAGCTCTTCACCGCTGCCGCTGAGGCGAATCTGACCGTTAACCATCACATAGCCGCGGTCCGAAAGCTTTAACGCATGGTGCGCGTTCTGCTCCACGAGAAAAATGGTCATGCCGTTGCGCGCCAGCTCACGCAGCGTCTGGAAGATTTGTTTGACCACGATCGGCGCGAGCCCGAGGCTCGGTTCATCCAGCAGCAACAGTTTCGGGCGGCTCATCAGCGCGCGGGCAATCGCCAGCATCTGCTGCTCACCGCCGGACATGGTCATCGCCCGCTGTTTACGCCGTTCTTTTAGGCGCGGAAAGAGATCGAACATCGTTTGCAGATCGTCCGCCGCATACTGCGTGCCCACCGGGATAGTACCCATCAGTAGGTTCTCTTCGACGGTCATATCGGGGAAGATTCGTCGCCCTTCCGGCGCCTGGGCAATCCCGCCTGAGGCCACGTAGTGGGTCGATTTGTGGCTGATATCGTCCCCGCAGAACAGTATTTGTCCGCTGCGAATGCGCGGCTGGCCAAAAATCGACATCAACAGGGTCGATTTTCCCGCCCCGTTGGCGCCAATCAGCGAGACCGTTTCGCCCTTATTGACCTGCAAGGAGACCTGCTTAAGCGCCTGGATCACACCGTAATAAACATCGACCTCACGAAACTCCAGCATCGGCTCACTCATAGGCTCACCTCGTCTTCGCTGGTCCCCAGATAGGCGGCAATCACCTTTTCATCGTTCTGAATTTGTTCCGCCCTTCCCTGCGCAATCACATCGCCGTGGTCAAGCACGATAATGTTGTCCGATATCTCCATCACCATCCCCATATCGTGTTCAATCAGCAGCACCGTGATCGCATGGTGCTCGCGCAGGAAGCGGATAATCTTGCTTAACGCCCGGGTTTCCACCGGGTTCAGCCCCGCCGCCGGTTCATCAAGACAGATCATCTCCGGCCCGGTGCACATGGCGCGAGCAATTTCCAGACGGCGCTGCTGGCCGTAAGACATCTCGCCCGCCAGCCGGTTCGCGCAATCCACCAGATCCACCACCTCCAGCCAGTAGAAGGCGCGATCCAGCGCGTCGCTTTCGGCCCGGCGATAGGCCGGTGTATTCAGCACCCCGGCAATCAGGTTGCGGTTGACCTGCATATGCTGTGCCACCAGCAGGTTTTCAATCACCGACATTTCGCGGAACAGGCGGATATTCTGAAACGTTCGCGCCAGCCCGGCCCGGTTTACCAGATGGGTACCGCCAAACATTTTGTAGAACAGCCGCTGGCCGAACTGCGCAGGGTTTATCCAGTCACCGGGTTGAAATTTCTGCCCAAGGATCTGAATCACGTTGGTGGTTTTATTACGGGTATTGAACAGGATGTTGCCACCGGAGGCTTTATAGAAGCCGGTCAGGCAGTTAAACACCGTAGTTTTCCCCGCGCCGTTCGGGCCAATCAGCGCGGTGATAGACCCGCGCTTAACCTCAAGGTTGACGTCGTTCAGCGCCTTAATGCCGCCAAAATGCATCATCAGATGCTCAACGCTCAGAATCACGTCCTGGCTCATGGCGCGACTCCTTTACGCACGGCAAAGCCGCTGCGGTTGATACGAATCAGGCCACGTGGCCGCCAGATCATCATCACCACCATCAATACGCCAAACAGCAGCACGCGATATTCGGCAAAGCTACGCAGCAGCTCCGGAGTGACGGTGAGCACAAATGCCGCCAGCACCACGCCGATGGTCGAGCCCATGCCGCCCAGCACCACGATGGCAAGGATTAACGCCGACTCAAAGAAGGTGAACGAGGTCGGGTTGACGAACCCCTGATAGGTGGCGAAGAATACCCCGGCGATTCCCGCCGTGGAGGCACCAAGCGTAAACGCCGACAGCTTCACCAGCACGTGGTTAAGCCCCATCGAACGGCAGGCGATTTCATCTTCTCGCAGCGCTTCCCATGCGCGGCCAATCGGCATGCGGGTTAAACGATGCTTAATGTAAAGCACCAGCAGCACCACCAGAACCAGCACCGCATAGATAAAGATAAATTTCATATTGGGGTTGTAGGTGAGATGGAAAAACTCGTGGAACGGCACGCCTCCCTCTTTCGCCCGCCGACCAAACTCGAGGCCAAAGAAGGTTGGCGGCGGTGCCGATACGCCGTTCGGGCCGCCGGTAAAGCTCAGCCAGTTGTTGAGCACCAAGCGGATGATTTCGCCAAACCCCAGCGTCACGATCGCCAGATAGTCACCGTGCATCCGCAGCACCGGAAAGCCGAGCAGTGCGCCGGCGGCAGCGGCCATCAGCGCTGCAATCGGCAGCATCGACCAAAAGCCCAACCCCAGATACTGATACCCGAGCGCCAGCCCGTAAGCGCCAATGGCGTAGAAGGCGACATAGCCAAGATCCAGCAGCCCCGCCAGCCCGACCACGATGTTCAGTCCCAGGCCAAGCAGCACGTAGATAAGCCCGAGGATCGCCACCGTCAACACATATTTGGTCGCCACAAATGGGAAGCAGACCGCCAGCGCCAGAATCAGCGGGATAACCCAGCGCATGCTGCTTTTATAGTCCGGCGAGCGAACATAAACCCCGGCACTATCGCCTTCAAACCGCGCGCTGAAGCGCCTGCCGACGGCGGTCATCGACAGCGCGCTTAAGGCAAAACGCCCTATCATCACCGCCGCGACAATCCACACCAGCCGCTGGCCGTTAAAGTTGAAGCTGTAGCCGTCCAGCACCACGCCCACGATGGGGCCAAAGACAATCAGCGCCACCAGGCCTGCGAAAATCGTATCCAGCACGCAGCGTTTAAGAGAGAAACCATCATGTACGGCCGTTGAATGCGTCATGTTCGGCTCCTACACTTTGGCGACAATCGGGCGGCCAAGCAGCCCCTGCGGACGGAAAATCAGAATGACCACCAGCAGACCAAAGGAGAAGACGTCCTTATAGTCGGTGTTCACCATTCCGGAGAACTGCGCTTCGGCAACCCCGAGCAGCAGCCCGCCGAGCATCGCCCCCGGCAGCGAGCCGATGCCCCCTAACACCGCGGCGGTAAAAGCTTTAATACCGATGATAAACCCGGCGTAGAAATCAAAGGTGCCGTAGTTCATGGTGATAAGCACTCCCGCCAGCCCGGCCATCGCCGCACCGATAACGAACACCAGCGAGATAATCCGGTCGGTATTAATGCCGAGGATCGATGCCATTTTGCGATCCTGCTGCACGGCACGACACATGCGCCCAAGGCGGGTATGGCCGATTATCCAGGTCAGCAGCAGCATGCCCGCAAACGAGGCCAGCAGAATAAAGATTTTGGTGTAGGTTATCTGCACAAAGCCTTCGCCAATATGCAGACGCAGCACGCCGTCGAGCATCGTCGGCACGCCCTGTTGACGCGGCCCCTGGCTGATTTGCGCGTAGTTTTGCAGAATCAACGACATGCCGATGGCGGAAATCAGCGGTGCCAGGCGCGTGGAGTTACGTAGCGGTTTGTAGGCGATGCGCTCAATCGTCCAGCCGTAAACCCCCGTCACCACGATGGTAAACACCAGCGTGCCGAGGATCAGCAGCGGAAAAGAGTGCAGGCCGAAATAAGAGAGCAGCGCCAGACCGATGGCGCAGAGATAGGCCGATATCATATACACTTCGCCGTGCGCGAAGTTAATCATACCGATAATGCCGTAGACCATGGTGTAACCAATGGCTATCAATCCGTAGACGGAACCCAGCGTCAAGCCATTGACTAACTGTTGCAGGAAGAATGTCTCCATCATCGCTCGCTCGTGTTGTGTCATCTATTATTGAGCGCCGGTATGGACTCATACCGGCGCTGAGCGTGATTCCGTCTCGTTACTCGACTTCCTTGTACTTGCCCTGGTCATCCCACTGGTAGACCACGTAATCCGAGACCTTCAGGTCGCCTTTGCTGTCCCAGGCTTTTTTGCCCATCACCGTCTCAACCGGGTTTGCTTTCAGCCAGGCGCTGGCTTTCGCGGAGTCGGCACCGCCGGTGGCTTTGAACGCCGCGGCAATCGCCTGAATAGAGGCGTAAGAGTAGAGGGTGTAGCCTTCTGGCTCAAACTTGTTGGCGCGGAATTTCTCGATAACCGCTTTGCCGTCAGGGATCAGACGAGGGTCTTTACCGAAGGTCATATAGATACCCTTGGTGTACTGCGGCCCGCCCGCGGCGGTGACCATCTCTTCGTTGACGATACAGTCGCCGGAGAAGAATTTCGCCTGTACGCCCTGCTCACGCATCTGGCGCACCAGCGGGCCCGCTTCTGGGTGGCAGCCGCCGAAGAAAACCACGTCCGGTTTCTGCGCGCCAATCTTGGTCACCAGGGCGTTGAAGTCTTTCTCCCCACGTGACAAACCTTCGTACATCACATCTTTGACGCCACGTTTTGCCAGCGCGGCGCGGGTGGCATCCGCCAGCCCCTGACCGTAGGTGTCTTTATCGTGGATAATCACCACGCGTTTGGCCTTCAGCTTATCGATGATGAAATCGCTGGCGACGCCACCCTGCTGGTCATCGCGACCACACATGCGGAACATATCGTTCATCCCACGTTCGGTAATCAGCGGGTTGGTGGAGCCTGGGGTAATCGCAAGAACCCCAGCGTCGTTATAAACCTCTGAGGCAGGCATGGTGGAAGAAGAGCAGAAATGGCCGACCACGGCCTGCACTTTATCCTGATCGACCAGGCGGTTAGCCACCGACACGGCCTGTTTCGGTTCGCAGGCGTCATCCCCCTGCACCAGCTTAATTTTCTCGCCGTTAATCCCACCGGCAGCGTTGATGTCCGCTGCCGCCTGGGTGGCGCCATGCCAGTATTGATCGCCATAGGTGGCGTTTGGCCCGGTAAACGGCCCTGCAACGCCAATCACGATATCGGCCTGGGCGGAAAACGCCGTCACCAGACACCCTGCCAAAACAAGAGAAAGCGGACTTTTTATAAATTTCAGCGACATTATTATCTACCTTAGCAAAGAGGTTTATGCATAACGGTGTGAAGCCGAACGACTGGCGCGAGCACCAAACAACGACATCCTGACAATATCCTGCTGATAACGGCGAGGTTTCCTTACGCTTTTCAGGCCAAATCATTAAGCAAAATGGTTGCCAACTTTACGCACCCTTGCCTGGAATTTGACAATTTTGAGTATAGAGTGCGCGGGTCAAGCCTCTGCCTCGACGCGGTGAAATTACGGCGGGGATCACATCTCGTTAACAATAAAGTACATAAATAATGCAATAGTCACGCTTTGTGCATTTTTGTAGCAAATTGTTCGGCTTATGTTACCTGGTGGTGCAAAGGGGGGATGCGGTGCGCAGATGGCGTGCAGGGAGAAATGGGCTAATTTTGCTTCCGCTATGGCTAGTGGTAACATTTTATCTATACCTACCAGCGCGAGAAAAATAATGACGATAATCGAGGCCGATAAACAGATCCTGTCCGTTTTTGACTTTGACGGTACCCTGACCCGGCACGACAGCTTTATTCCCTTCCTGAAGTTCGCCTTCGGTCGTCGCCGGTTTGCCCGCAAAATGCTGCGTCTCGTTATCCCTTCGGTGCAGTGCTTTCGCCGCCGACTGACCCGCGATGAGCTTAAGGAAGTGCTGATCACCACCTTCCTCGCCGGATGTGACGAAAAATGGGTGCAGGATAAAGCGGAAGCCTACTGCCAGCATACCTGGAAAAAATTGATGCGCCCGGCCGGACTCATGGCGGTGGCGGCAGAACGCGCATCCGGCGCCGAAGTAACGCTATGCTCCGCCTCGCCGATGATCGTCCTGCGGCCTTTTGCTGAAAAGCTGGGGATTAAGCTGATAGGCACCGAACTGGAAAGCAAGGATGGCGTGTTAACGGGGCGGATCGTCGGCCATAACTGCCGATGCATCCACAAAATCAATCGCCTTGAGGCGGTTTATGGCCCGCTCAGCCGCTATCATCTCCGCGCCTGGGGAGATACGCGCGGCGATTATGAGCTGCTGGCTACCGCCAGCGATGCGCACTGGCAGCATTTTCAGCCCGGCTGGTCACGCAAGAAAAACCCGATTGCGCGCTTTCGCAGCGAGTTTATGAAGGATTTGACCTGAGGGTTTTACCGCGTGGCACCCACGCATTTTTATTCGGTTTTGCCGAAAAAATACACCTAGTAAGATGAAAAACAGCCTGGAGGGATGATGATAGAAAAATCAAAACCATTAACGCTGGGAAACCTTAACAACCACCACTTCTATCTTGGCGAGGCCATAAATCTTTTCCCGCATGAGGTCGTTGGTGGGAAAAATGTCAGCGAAGCGGGTCTCAGCGTCATCTTTAAATATGAAAAAAATGACCGTACGGTGTGTATCAAAAGCGATATTGATGGCAGTAAAAAAATAATACGAAAGCGAAGCTGGGTAGCGGACTTCTTCGAATCTCACAAAAAGAATATTGGGGATCAGGTGACAATCACCAAAATATCCTCAACGGAATACCGCCTGTCATAATACCCGCCACGCCATAGACTTGATGCAACTTAGGTATCAAGTCCTGTCGCTTGTGTCCTTCGTATGGACAAAAACAAAAAAACCACCCGTAGGTGGTTTCACGACACTGCTTATCATTGATTTTATTCTTGTTTTCCCATGGTAGCCGGAGTGGGACTTGAACCCACACAGCGCGAACGCCGAGGGATTTTAAATCCCTTGTGTCTACCGATTCCACCATCCGGCCAGGGAAAAAAGTGGAGGCGCGTTCCGGAGTCGAACCGGACTAGACGGATTTGCAATCCGCTACATAACCGCTTTGCTAACGCGCCTTTGATGCTTAAACATCCGCTAATGCCGATGCTTTTAATTTGGAGCGGGAAACGAGACTCGAACTCGCGACCCCGACCTTGGCAAGGTCGTGCTCTACCAACTGAGCTATTCCCGCATTATCAAGTTGATTTGCTAACCACTTGATTTTGCTATCGTCTGGCAATCAGTGCTGCCGTTCGATGCGTTGCATTCTACTTATCTGACGCGGTGAGTCAACGGTATTTTTCGCAACTTTGAATCGTTTGCTGAAAATTACACCGAAACGATCACTCTTGAAGCAAATCACCGCGCGCCGCGTTCAAATATTGCAGCATTGACCACAATGTCAGCACCGCCGCGACCATGAATAACGCGATACCGGCCCACTCAACCCAGATATTTGGACGCCACAGCATCCAGACCAGTGCAGCCATCTGTGCCGTGGTTTTAACTTTACCAATCCAGGAGACGGCCACGCTGCTGCGTTTACCCAACTCCGCCATCCACTCGCGCAGCGCGGAGATGATAATTTCACGGGCAATCATGGTCGCTGCTGGCAGCGTCACCCACCAGGTGTGGTAGTGTTCTGCTACCAGCACCATTGCAATCGCCACCATCACTTTATCCGCCACCGGATCGAGGAAGGCACCGAAACGGGTACTTTGGTTCCAGCGACGCGCCAGGTAGCCATCAAACCAGTCGGTTACCGCCGCGATAAAGAAGATAAGCGCACAAACAAAGGGAGCCCAGACGAACGGCAGGTAAAACGCCAGCACGAAAAACGGGATCAGGACGACGCGGAACAACGTGAGCAATGTAGGAATATTATATTGCATGGCGAGGTAACTATCTGTTGTCAGTAAATATTAGCCCTATGTTGCTACAGAGCCCCTAATGTTTCAACGAGTAGAAGATCTTTTCTGCGAGTCCGACCGAGATTCCTGGCACTTTCGCAATATCTTCAATGCTTGCCTGCTGCAAACCTTGTAGCCCGCCCATGTACTTGAGCAGCATCTGACGGCGCTTCGGCCCCACGCCTTCGATGGTCTCCAGCGAACTGGTGCTTTTAACTTTAGCGCGTTTCTTACGGTGCCCGGAAATCGCATGATCGTGCGATTCATCGCGAATATGCTGAATGACGTGCAGCGCCGGTGAGTCCGGTGGCAGGCTGAAGCCCTCGCCTTCCGGCTCGAAGAACAGTGTCTCAAGGCCCGCCTTACGGTCGCTGCCTTTTGCCACGCCCAGTAACAGCGGGTGGTTTTTATCCCACGGCACGTTAAGCTCAGCAAATACCGCTTTTGCCTGCCCCAGTTGCCCTTTCCCACCATCAATCAGGATAACGTCAGGAATTTTGCTGTCATCGATGGCTTTACCATAACGGCGACGCAGCACCTGGTTCATCGCGGCGTAGTCATCGCCCGGCGTAATGCCGGTAATATTGTAACGGCGGTACTCGGCACGCAGCGGACCGTTGGCATCAAATACCACGCATGAGGCAACGGTCTGCTCCCCCATGGTGTGGCTGATATCAAAACACTCCATGCGCTTGATAGCCGGTAATTTTAGCTCGGCGGAGAGCGCCTGCAGACGTTGATGGACGGTCGATTGTTGAGATAGCTTAGTCGATAGCGCCGTCACCGCATTGGTGCGTGCCAGTTTCAGATAGCGCGCACGGTCACCGCGTGGCTTGGTTTGCACCTGAATGCGACGCCCCGCCAGCTCGGATAATGAATCGGCCAGCAGCGTTTTGTCTTTCAGCGTAAAGTCGAGCAGGATCTCACCTGGCAGCGTACGCATCTGGCTGCCCTGGAAATAGAACTGGCCGACGAAGGTTTCCACCACTTCGCCCAGCTCGGTATCGCTCGGGACTTTCGGGAAATAGCTTCGACTGCCCAGCACTTTCCCCTGGCGGATAAACAGCACGTGCACGCAGGCCATACCCGCTTCAAACGCCACGCCAATCACGTCAAGGTCGTCGCCGTTGTTGGAGACGAACTGTTTTTCTGTCACGCGACGGACGGCCTGAATTTGATCGCGAATACGCGCGGCCTCTTCAAACGCCAGCGCCTGACTCGCTTTCTCCATCCGCGCGATCAGCTGGGTCAGCACCTGGTCGTCCTTTCCGGCGAGGAACAGACGCACGTAGTCAACCTGCTGAGCGTACTCTTCTTCACTCACCAACCCTTTCACGCACGGCCCCAGGCAGCGACCAATCTGGTACTGCAGGCATGGACGAGAGCGGTTACGGTAGACGCTGTTTTCACACTGACGAATCGGGAAGATCTTTTGCAGTAGCGCCAGCGTTTCCCTCACCGCATAGCCGTTAGGGAACGGCCCGAAGTACTCCCCTTTCGCGTGTTTTGCGCCGCGATGGGTCGCCAGACGCGGATGCGCATCGCCGCTCAGGAAGATAAAGGGATAGGATTTGTCATCGCGCAGCAGAACGTTATAGCGAGGCTGATAAAGCTTGATGTAGTTATGCTCAAGCAGCAGCGCTTCCGTTTCGGTATGGGTGACGGTCACGTCAATCTGCGCTATCTGCGCCACCAGGGCTTCCGTTTTGCGGGAGGCAACCTGAGCGCGGAAATAGCTGGAAAGGCGTTTTTTGAGATCTTTGGCTTTGCCAACGTAAATGACCGTGCCGCCGGCATCATACATACGATAAACGCCAGGCTGGCTGGTTACGGTTTTCAGAAAGGCTTTTGAATCAAAAACATCACTCACTGACTTGCTAACGACTCCGCATTGCACAGGCCATGGCGAATTGCCAGGTGCGTCAGTTCAACGTCACCGTGTATGTTTAATTTGCTAAACATACGATAGCGGTAGCTGTTGACCGTCTTAGGGCTCAGATTCAACTGTTCTGAGATCTCATTCACCTTCTGACCTTTAGTGATCATCAGCATAATCTGCAATTCACGTTCAGACAAACTGGAGAACGGGGACTCGGTCTTTTCCGGCTCAATCTGGCTCAACGCCATTTGCTGGGCGATGTCTGAGGCAATATAACGCTGCCCGGAGAAGACAGAACGAATCGCATTGACCACCTCTTGCGGGGCAGCACCTTTGCTCAGATAACCCGCAGCGCCGGCCTGCATCACCTTCGCGGGAAGTGGGTTTTCCGTGTGTACGGTTAACATGATGACTTTGGTGTCGACGGCAGAGCGCGCAATCTTACGCGTGGCTTCCAGGCCACCGATGCCCGGCATATTCATGTCCATCAGCACAACATCGACCGGGTTAGCGCGGCACCATTTCACCGCATCTTCCCCGCAGTTGGCTTCGCCGGTCACTCTAATACCTTTTATATCTTCGAGAATGCGTCGTATCCCTGCGCGCACCAGTTCGTGGTCATCAACAAGAAGGACGTTGATCAAAGGAATAATCTCCAGAATAGGGATAACGCTACTACTTCTTAATTTACCCATACTACCGGGTTTTATATCAACTGTGAAAGTCTAAAAATGCCAGAGCACCGATTTCGATCTCGTTTTTGGAAATATTCGTGTACAGGCACTGGAAAGACCTAAAAAACAATAAGATGCCAGACACAAAAGTCAGTATGCGGACAACAATAAGCCGAGTAAACAGGCGCTTTGTCGTATATTTGATAAATAGCCCTTATAATATGTAACAACAATTAACGACGAAGGAACCATATTTAAACAATTCAGGGCTAACTGTCTGTCTTCTCACCGCTAAATAATAATGAATAACAGATCTGAGCTGCGCGCAAAAAACAGGCACTCCTTTTTTTCCTCTCGCTTGTGGTATACTGCGCCGCTTTCATAATCCGGATCGCGCATAATGCGCAGAAATTGTACGAGGCAATAAATGAGCACACCTGATTTTTCTACCGCTGAAAATAATCAAAATCTAGCCCAGGAACTTTCCTGCCTGAAGGCAATGCTGACGCTGATGCTGCAGGCAATGGGGCAGGCAGACGCGGGGCGTGTGATTCTTAAAATGGAAAAACAAATTGCGCAGTTAGAAGATGAAGCTCAGGCTGCCGTATTTTCCAGCACCGTTAAGCAAATTAAACAAGCTTATCGCCAGTAATCTTAAACCGGCTGAAGCATCGCTGCTTACAGCCGGTTTGCCGTCTGGCACGCAGAACGCGCGAACGAGTCAGATCAATCCAATCGCCGCCGCATAGCAGGCAATCTGCGTTTTGTTAGGCGCATTAAATTTCTTCTGCATGTTCTTCTGATGGAAGTTTACGGTATTCTCGGAAATAGACAGAATCATCGAAATCTCCGCTGATGTTTTACCTTCCGCCGTCCATTTCAGAATTTCTAATTCCCGTTTACTGAATTTCATTTCCCGCGGCATCACCATTTCGTCTTCGACGCGTAATAATGCCAGCAGACTCATCTCCAATAATATTTGCAACCGCATCGCCATTTCGTCTTCTGCGAGCGGCTGACGCGCCACGCGCGTGCGCGATACCGACAGGAAGCCGTGAGCGTGGTTTGGCAACATCAGACACTGGGTTGCTCCGGTTTGCAGACCGTGCTGGCGAGCGGCGAGCCACAACTCTTGCGCATCGCTAAATAACTCATCGTTCCAGCGCAGGTGGCCCAGCGCGAAGTTATCCGGTTTCAGCACCGGATCGATAGCCATATAATTCGCAGACTTATAGTGACTCATCCAGGCGTCGGGATAAGTGGTGTACACCGAGATGCGAGGCCGTGTGAAAGGCACCGGATGGCGCACGCACAGTGCGAAGAAGTCATATTCCAGATATTCGGTTTGCTGCTGTAAGAGCGCATATATCTGATCGCTTGCTGTAGCCGCCTGGAAAATTTGCAGCATTTCCCGCCGCCAACTGAAAAAATCATCGTCTCTCATAACTACGAGAAACCCCCTGATCAATAATCATTTTTATGAATACAGAAAACTAACACATAAATCTTATTTATATGTATAAAATATCACGCTTCGGCAAAATAATCTGAATTCCCCCTATTTTTGCAACGTATCCCGTGGAAGTACTGCTAATAGGGCTTTTGGCTATGATGGGGGGGATATAAAATCTACCTATTAATTAGGCACACTTAAGTAAAATTTTTCATTAAAAGACCACAAATAACCCCCGTTCATTATTTGCGACGAGAAATAAGTGACTCACGGACGCACACCGGTTTATTGCCGGGCGCGTCCGAGCCGTCATTACTGCATGAGGAATTTTTCCAGGAATTGGCGGGTTCGAGCCTGCTGTGGGTTCGCAAACAGCGCCTTCGCCTCTCCTTGTTCAACCACGCGGCCCTGATCCATAAAGATGGCGCGGTCGGCAACGTCGCGGGCAAAGCTCATTTCGTGAGTGACGATAACCATCGTGCGTTTCTCTTCGGCCAGTGCGCGAATGGTGTTTAGTACCTCCCCCACTAGCTCTGGATCCAAAGCAGAGGTCGGCTCATCGAAAAGGATCACGTCCGGGCGCATCGCCAGCGCGCGCGCAATCGCCACTCGCTGCTGCTGGCCGCCAGAGAGGCGGCGCGGGTAGCTCTGCTCTTTTCCCGACAACCCCACCTTACCAAGCAGCTCACGCGCTCTGGCGGTGGCTTCAGCTTTATCTTCGCCTTTGACAATCACCGGCCCTTCAATGATGTTCTCCAGCACCGTGCGGTGCGGAAACAGGTTGAAGTTCTGGAATACAAAGCCGACGTGCTGGCGCAGGCGGCGGATCAGCCCTTTCTGTTGACTGAGCGGACGCGCGGTGTCGATGGTCATATCACCGACGCGAATGGTGCCGCTTTCCGGCACTTCCAGCAGGTTAATGCTGCGCAAAAGCGTGGTTTTCCCCGAGCCGCTCGGCCCGATGATCGCCACCACTTCCCCCTCTTTCACTTCCAGATCGATTCCGTGCAGCACCGTTTGCCCGTGGAATTTCTTCACCAGGTTTTTGACTTCAATTGCGCTCATTTCGGATCTCGCTCCTGGCGGTTAAGCTGGTTTTCAAAATAGTTCTGCAGCGCCGACAGCACCGTCGCCATCACCCAGTAAATCAGCGATGCGGCCAGATACATGGTGAACACTTCCAGCGTACGGGAGGTAATCAGCTGCGCCTGGCGGAACAGTTCCGGCACCTGAATGGTCGCCGCCAGCGAGGTGTCCTTCACCAGGCTGATAAAGCTGTTCGACAGCGGCGGCAGCGCCACCCGTGCCGCCTGCGGCAGAATCGCGCGGCGCATGGTTTGCCACGGCGTCATCCCGATACTGGCGGCGGCTTCCCACTGCCCTTTATCGATCGACGAAATCGCCGCACGCAGCGTTTCTGCCGCGTAGGCCGCAGTATTGAGCGACAGGCCAATCATCGCCGACGGGATCGGGTCGAGTTCGATACCAAACTGCGGCAGGCCGTAGTAGATCATAAACAGCTGCGCAATCAGCGGCGTGCCGCGGAAAATCGAGATATAGCAGCGCGCCAGCCAGCGGATGGGACCAAAGGGCGAGAGCCGCATCAGCGCGAGAATAAAGCCGAGAATCAGGCCGAAGAACATCCCGCCGATACTGAGCTGGAGCGTAAAGACCGCGCCTTTGAGCAGATACGGCGCGGAGTCGATAACCAGTTGAATACTTTCTTGCATGAGCGCGTTCTATTTAAATGTGAGGATGATAGGCAAAGAGCGCAGGCGCTCCGCCGGTGTGGATAAACAGAATCGGCCCTTCATCTTTAAAGCGTTTCTGATTAATACCGTCGATAAGCCCGGCCATCGCTTTGCCGGTATAAACCGGGTCAAGCAGAATGCCTTCCAGACGCGCCAGCAGCTTCACCGCTTCCATCCCGTCATCATTAGGAATGCCGTAGGCTGGGGCAAAATAGTCGTCCCACAGCGTAATACCGGCGCTTACCGTCAGCTCAAGGCTGCGTGCCACCTCCTGCTGCAGCGTCACCACTTTCGGCAACTGGTCGGCCACTTTGCGCGAAACGGTCACGCCAATCAATTCAGCGTCAGGCATTACCTGCTCGAGGCCAACGGCCAGGCCCGCGTGGGTTCCCGCACTGCCGGAAGCCACCACCACGGATGAAATCGACACCGCCCCTTCGCACTGCTGGGCAATCTCCAACGCGCTTTCAACGTAGCCCAGCGCGCCCAGTGCATTGGAACCGCCCACCGGGATCACGTACGGGCGAAAACCCTGCGCTTCCAGACGCGTGGCAAGTTCGGCGAGCTGCGCGTTCGGATCGGTCAGCGCATCGCACATCTCCACCTGAGTGTTAAACAGATCCAGCAGCAGGCGGTTGCCGTTACTGAGGTAGTTTTCCGCCGTCGTGCCCATCGGGTTTTCCAGCAGCGCCACGCAGTGCAGGCCGAGCTTGGCTGCCACTGCCGCCGTCTGGCGTACGTGGTTGGACTGAATCGCCCCGGCGGTCACTAACGTGTCTGCCCCTTCGCGCAATGCATCGGCGGCGAGGAACTCCAGCTTACGCAGCTTGTTGCCGCCCATCGCCAGCGGGGTGACGTCGTCGCGTTTGATAAAGATATCGCGGCCGATGTAGTCAGAAAAACGCGGCAGATATTCCAGCGGCGTGGGTGCGCCGATCAATTCGAGGCGCGGAAAGCGGGTTAAATTTTGCAGTGACATAGCATCTCCTTGGTCTTGTTTTTATTATGCGCCTTAAATAAAAAAAGGCGCTCAATCAGCGCCTTTTTTAAAGCATGACGATTATTCTGTCACGTCTGCCCCGAACCATTTTTCCGACAGTGCTTTCAGGCTACCGTCTTTATGCATGGCATCGATGGCGCCATCAACCGCTTTCAGCAGGTCTTCGTTGCCTTTACGCAGCGCCACACCTGATTCCTGACGGGAGAACGCGTCGCCCGCAACGGCCAGCGTATTGTTGGTTTTCTTCACCAGATCCAGCGCCGCCAGACGGTCAACCAGAATCGCGTTGATACGGCCTACACGCAGGTCCTGGTATTTCGTTGGGTCATCGTCATAAGTGCGAATATCCACGCCCTGGACGTTTTTACGCAGCCACTCTTCGTAGTTGGTCCCCAGACCGACACCGACTTTTTTGCCTTTCAGGTCAGCGGCGGTTTTGATGGTGTCTTCGCTGCCCTTTTTCACCAGCGCCTGGATACCGGAGATGGTGTACGGGGTGGAGAAGTCATATTTCTTCTGACGCTCCGGCGAAATGGTGACCTGGTTAATCACCACGTCGATACGTTTTGAGTCCAGCGATGCCAGCATCCCGTCCCATTTGGTCGGTTTGAGGTCAGCCTTCACGCCCAGGTGTTTCGCCAGTTCGTTGGCGAACTCGACTTCAAAACCGGTCAGCTTACCGTCATCGCCCTGGAAACTGAACGGAGGATAAGTGCCCTCCAGGCCAACGCGCAGCGTACCGCGCTCTTTAACCTGGTTTAATAAATTCTCTGCAGCAAACGCCTGCACGCTTGCTCCAGCGACCAGCGCAACGGCCATAGCGCCCATCAGCGCCTGACGACCCAGAAACTTCAGCTTCATTATACCCCCGAAAAGCATCACTTTTTTCGTAGTGTAAGCCGTTCATCATCAATGACAAACAACCATGAGCTACATCTTATTCCAATTTAATATATATCAGAGGTTTCACAGTCTGCGAAATTTTGCTCGCTGTTTAGCGGTAAGTGGCGCTGAAAACGCAGGTACTTACGCAGGGCAATACGATAATTGTTGGTGCTGGTATCCGGTAACCACGCCTCAAGCTTTTCATCTGCATGACGTTCATCCAACAGTGCACGCGGCACGTCATTGTCGACGAAGTGGTTGCCAAGACGACGCAGACGTACGACGTACTCACGTACGGTGCCTGCACTCATGTCGGTTTGTTCGAGGAGGTATTGTTTGAAGCCGATGATATTGAAGAACGCACTCTGCTCCTTGCAGTGCAGATCGCCGCAGAAGCGGCATAACGCGGACCAGGCTTGACGCTCCTGCTGCCAGGCGCTGTCGTCCATTAGCGTATCCAGACGGGAGATGGCGATTTTATTCACGATCACCCCCTGACGCACTAAGGTGATGCGATCGAGCAGCTTATGACAATGGGCGCAATGCGTTTCGCTGTGTTTAAAGTCTTTGAGATAGCGGCTTAATGGCCGTCTTTTTACCTGCATCATTATGATAACTCCGGGTTCTCATTACATAATGCGGCATTTTTGGCGCTAACGTGACGTTACACCAGTCTACGATTTACCCAGTTTAATGCGCAGACGCTTAATGGCCTGGCTGTGCAGTTGGCTGACGCGCGACTCCCCGACTTCCAGAACCGCGCCGATCTCTTTGAGGTTCAGCTCTTCCTGGTAATAGAGAGTTAACACCAACTTCTCACGCTCCGGCAGGGCCTCGATGGCCTCCATCACGCGATGGCGAAGATCGCCTTCCAGTAGTTGATGCAGTGGGTTTTCGTGTTGATTCTCTTCCGTCACCAGCTCGATGCTGTCGCCGTATTCTTCTCGCCATTCATCATAGGAGAAGAGCTGGCTGTTATTGGTATCCAGCAGCACCTGACGGTATTCTTCAATCGCGATCCCCAGCCGCTGCGCGACTTCGGTTTCGGTCGCGTTTCGTCCCAGTTCCTGCTCCAGCTGTCCTAACGTTTGCGCAACTTCACGCGCGTTCCGCCGGACGCTACGCGGCACCCAATCACGGCTGCGTAATTCGTCCAGCATCGCCCCACGGATGCGTTGCACTGCGTAAGTCGTAAATGCCGTACCTTGCAGAGCGTCATAGCGTTCAACTGCGTTCAATAAGCCGATACCGCCCGCCTGGAGCAGATCGTCCAGTTCCACGCTCGCCGGCAAACGCACCTGAAGGCGCAATGCTTCGTGACGCACCAGCGGCACATAGCGTTGCCATAGCGAGTGTTTATCCATTACACCTTCAGCGGTATACATTGAATTCACGATAAACAGCCCTGCATTAATATGAGTTATCGGCACGATTATCCGTTTCTATAGCCGTTTTAATCGATGGAACAGTGGGAGAAATGTGGGGTTATTTGCGGAGTAAGTGAAATTTCAGCAACAAAAAAACCCCGCCGAGGCGGGGTTGGTCAGGTTGAGAGCGATTAGCCCTGCAGCAGAGACAGAACCTGCTGTGGAACCTGGTTCGCTTTAGCCAGCACGGAGTTACCGGCCTGCTGAATGATCTGCGCTTTAGACATGTTGGACACTTCGGTCGCATAGTCGGCGTCCTGAATACGGGACTGCGCTTCAGACAGGTTGGTGGTGGTGTTGTTCAGGTTGGTTACCGCGGAATCCAGACGGTTCTGAACGGCACCCAGGGAAGAACGGAATTTGTCCACTTGGGCAATTGCTTGATCCAGTTTCTCCAATGGATTCGTCGTTGCGGCTGATGCAATTTGAGTCAATGCAGTGCCATTTTTGAAATCATGTCCACTAACCTGATCAGCGGCATAATTCTTGCCTCCAACATTTACAACTGCTGTTTGCTTATCAACACCGCCAAGAGCAATAGCCCCAGTAGCCATAGTACCTGTAGAGTCAGTATATTTAACAGTATTTACATCAACAGTTGTATTGTCTGCACCGTTGTAATCAGTCTGATATAACTTACCGTTGTAGGAGATCGCGTAACCAGCATCTGAAGCATTACCTTGGGAATCTGTAGCAGTCACTTTTACTAATGATGTATTACCCGCTGCAGCACCAGTAATTCCAGCAGCAACAAGAGTAGCTGCTGCAGTCGCCGTATTAATAACCGTACCAGTCTGATACTCTGTAACAGCACGTGCACCAGTTGGAATGCTACCCGCAGCAACCCCAACAGTTGCTACGCCAGCACTTGTTACGGTAACTTCGTGCACACCATCATCACTAGTATTCGTTGAGCCACTAACAGTAGTATAGTATTTACCAGTAGCATCATCGAAAGACAGAGGAGTACCTGTCGCGCTTCCGCCGAGACTGGAAACGTTAACAGTGCCAATAGTCGTGCCAGAATCGGAAAAAGTATTTTTAATGGTTGCAGTTGTAAGACTAGAAGCAGCTTGTACGTTAAAACCAGAAAGACCTAGTGTAGATGAATCGATTTTTTGCAAATTGATGTCAATAGTCTGCCCATCGTTGGCACCAACCTGAATAGACATAGTGCCGTTTTTAGCGAGCACATTCACGCCGTTGAACTGGGTTTGGCCAGAAACGCGGTCAATTTCTGACAGACGGGATTTGATTTCGTCCTGGATGGAAGACAGATCGGAATCGGAGTTAGTACCCGTGGTCGCCTGAACGGTCAGCTCACGAACACGCTGTAAGTTATTGTTGATTTCAGACAGAGCACCTTCGGTGGTCTGTGCAACGGAGATACCGTCGTTGGCGTTACGTGCCGCCTGAGTCAGGCCTTTAATGTTAGAGGTGAAACGGTTAGCAATCGCCTGACCCGCTGCGTCATCCTTCGCGCTGTTGATACGCAAGCCAGAAGACAGACGCTCGATCGAACTGGACAGAGCAGACTGGTTCTTGTTGATGTTGTTCTGAGTGATCAGCGAGAGGCTGTTGGTATTAATGACTTGTGCCATGATTCGTTATCCTATATTTCAAGTCGTTGATTACGTATTGGGTTTTCACCCGTCGGCTCAATCGCCGTCAAAGGTGTTATCGTCTGCCGTAAAACAACCTTTAGAATTATTTTTACCAACCCCCTCTTTTTTTTAGCCGCCGAAATACTCTTTTCTGTTGCCCTTATTCTCGCCATTAAAAAAAAACAATTAAGCGTAAACTTTGACGCATTCAGGCCGATAACCCAGACATTCATTCTACGTGTCGACACATTAAGGAATAAAAATGGCAAGCATTTCTTCATTGGGGATCGGGTCCGGCCTGAAGCTGGGCGACATTCTGGATAGCCTGACCGCAGCTGAAAAAGCCACGTTAACGCCTATTACCAAACAGCAAAGCTCTTACTCCGCTAAACTCAGCGGCTACGGCACGTTGAAAAGCTCGCTGGAGGCGTTCCAGACCGCCAACACCGCGCTGTCTAAAGCGGACCTGTTTACCGCCACCACAACGGCCAGCACCACTACCGCCTTTAGCGCCACCACCACCGGCAACGCCATTGCGGGTAAATACACCATTAGCGTGACCCAGCTGGCGCAGGCGCAAACGCTGACCACCAGTAAAACGCAGGCCGACAGCAAAACAGCCATCGCCACCAGCGACAGCGTCCTGACGATTCAACAGGGCGGCGACAAAAAACCGGTGACCATTGATATCAGCGCGGCAAACTCCTCGTTAGCCGGGATCCGCGATGCCATCAACAACGCCAAAGCGGGCGTCAGCGCCAGTATTATTAACGTCGGCGGGGCCTATCGCCTGTCGGTGACCTCGAATGACACCGGCAAAGATAACGCCATGACGCTCAGCGTCAGCGGCGACAGCGCGCTACAAAGCTTTATGGGCTATAACGGCGTCAAAGGCGGTGACGGCAACGGGATGACCGAGAGCGTGACGGCGCAAAACGCCAAGCTTACGGTGAACAACGTTGCGATTGAAAACAGCAGCAACACCATCAGCGATGCGCTGGAAGACATTACGCTGAACCTCAATGATACGACTACCGGCAACCAGACGCTGACCATCACCCAGGATACGACGAAAGCGCAAGCGGCGGTAAAAGCGTGGGTGACGGCCTATAACGCCCTGCAGGATACCTTCAGCAGCCTGACCAAATACACCGCGGTTGATCCTGGCTCCGACAGCCAAAGCACCAACAACGGCGCGTTGATTGGCGACACCACGCTGCGCACCATTCAGACCCAGCTCAAGAGCGCGCTGAGCAATACGCTAAGTTCTTCTACTTACAAAACGCTGGCCCAGATTGGTGTCACTTCTGACCCAAGTACCGGCCAACTGGAAGTCGATGACGACAAACTCAGCGCCGCGCTGAAAAAAGATTCCTCCGCCGTTGGCACCCTGATCGTCGGCGACGGTAAAAAAACCGGCATCACCACCACCATCGGCAGCAACCTGACCAGCTGGCTTTCCAGCACCGGGATCATTCAGGCGGCCAAAGATGGCGTCAGCAAAACGCTGAACAAACTGACCAAAGACTATAACGCCGCCAGCGATCTGATCGATCAGAAGGTCGCCCGTTATAAAGACCAATTTACCCAACTGGACGTGCTGATGACCTCGTTAAATAACACCAGCAGCTATTTAACGCAGCAGTTCGAATCCACCAGCAGTTCCAAGTAATCATTCTTAACCAGGAGAGACATCATGTACGGGGCAAAAGGTACGCAGGCCTACGCACAGATTGGAGTAGAAAGCGCAGTGATGAGCGCCAGCCAACAGCAGCTTGTCAGCATGCTGTTCGACGGCGCACTCAGCGCGCTGATCCGCGCCCGCCTGTTTATGCAGGACGGTAATCTGCAGGGGAAAGGGCTTTCCTTGTCGAAGGCAATCAACATCATCGAAAACGGCCTGAAAATCGGTCTGGATGAAGAGAGCCGCGATGAACTGACGCAGAATCTGTTATCGCTCTACGCCTATATGGTGAGACGACTTCTGCAGGCTAATCTGCACAACGACACGGGCGCCGTTGAAGAGGTGGAAAATCTCATGCGCAATATCGCCGATGCCTGGAAGGAATCCCTCCTTACGCCTAATTTGATTCAGGACGCCGTCTAATGAGCTATGCACCGCACCTTTATCTCGCGTACCAACACCTGGTTGAAAAAAGCAACAGGATGCTACGGCTTGCTACGGAAGGACTGTGGGATGAACTGATTGCCAGTGAAATGGAGTACGTTAATGCGGTGCAAAAGATTGCTCAATTAACCCAGACCAGTGAACCGACCGACCCGGTTCAGGAACAGCTTCGTCCGCTGCTGCGCACGGTACTGGATAATGAAAACACCGTAAAACGTCTGCTACAGGCGCGCATGGATGAGCTAGCCAAACTGGTAGGACAATCGTCGATGCAAAAATCGGTGATGTCGACCTATGGTAAACAGGGGGGCCAGGTGCTGGTACCTCAGGACAATGTCGACCTGAACCATTAACAGGGTTCGCTCCGGCAACGACTCGCGCCGGAGCGACAGCGCCTTACGGCAAGGTGGAGAGCAGCGGCGCTTTGGTCAGCGCAGCCGCGCATTCTACCGTTGGGCGATCGACGCGCTGGAGCGTCATGCCATCATATTTCAACGTATTACTGTCACGCTCCACCGCATAGACATCGAGCTTATTGGTGACGTTATAGACGTCCGCATCGCGCAGCATCAGTTTCCCCGGAACCGCAATCACACGCTGCCACTGACGACAGTCCAGAGTATCGCCGTCACGAGTGACAATCAGGCTGCCCATCGCCTCGGGGCTCACCAGCGCGCTTTGCGGGCCAACCGACTGCCAGTACCCTGCCAGCCCCGCCGGTGCCGGTGCTTTTACCACGGCGGAGTAATCGGTGATCTGCGCACAACCTGCCAGCGTTAACAGCGCCGCCACAATGGCTAATTTTTTCATTATTCGTCCTGTTCCGGGAGAAAAAAACAGAAACATTATAGCGTTAAACCGACTACCGTTTCACGGTAATTGACGATTGGCGTGGGGGTTTTAGCGATGAAAGGAAAAAGTCAGAAAGGGAAATGGCCGTTGTTGGCCGGATAAGCAAAGCGCCATCCGGCATAACCTGAGCACATTGTCGGATGGCGGCATAAACGCCTTATCCGGCCTGCCGATTCAATATTAAACCTGCATCGCCATCACGTCCTGGTAGGCACTCACCAGCTTATTGCGCACCTGTATCCCCATCTGCAGCGAGACCGACGCTTTTTGCAAGTCGGTCATCACATCGTTCAGCGCGATGCCTGGTTCACCCAGCGAAAACTTCTCCGCCTGCGCCTTCGCGCTGTTTTGCGTTTCGCTCACCCGATCCAACGCGGCGTGAAGCTGCCCGGCAAAGCTGATGCTTGGTTGCGTATCCACGCTCTGATTGCGCGCCATCGCCGCCGTTGACTGCAGCTGTGACAGAACACCTTCAATACCCTGAATCGCCATATGAACTCCCGGATTGTATTTAACCTGGGAACGAGCTTACCAGTTTGTCAATAAGATAAAGGCGCTAAATAGCACCATAAAAACGGGTTATTTGGCCCATCAAAAATCCTAAAGGAACAAATAATGGCATAGCTATCTTTATGTGTTCTGACCTGGGAGTCTGCTTTGTTTTCGTTAACGTTTAACGCCATTGATCAGGATCGACGAGGTGTGCAATGAGCGCGAGTGCTACGGCTACGCCACAAAATAAAACCGTAGAGTGGGTCAACCGCCTGCGCGCGAATCCTAAAATTCCACTGATGGTCGTCAGCGCGGCAGCGGTGGCCGTATTGGTGGCGATGGTGCTGTGGGCCAAATCCCCGGACTATCGCACGCTGTTCAGCAACCTGTCCGATCAGGACGGTGGCGCTATCGTCACGCAGTTAACCCAGATGAACGTCCCCTACCGCTTTGCCGATAACGGCGGCGCGCTGGAAGTGCCCGCAGATAAAGTTCACGAACTGCGTCTGCGTCTGGCGCAGATCGGCCTGCCGAAGGGCGGTGCGGTCGGCTTTGAACTGCTCGATCAGGAAAAATTCGGCATCAGCCAGTTCAGCGAGCAGGTGAACTACCAGCGCGCGCTGGAAGGCGAACTGGCTCGTACCATTGAAACCCTCGGCCCGGTGAAAAGCGCCCGCGTGCATTTAGCCATGCCGAAGCCGTCGCTGTTCGTGCGTGAACAAAAATCCCCTTCCGCCTCCATCACCGTCAACCTGGAACCGGGCCGCGCGCTCGATGAAGGCCAGATTTCTGCCGTGGTGCATCTGGTTTCCAGCGCCGTCGCAGGTTTACCGCCGGGTAACGTGACGCTGGTCGATCAGGGTGGTCACCTGCTGACGCAATCCAATACTAACGCCCGCGACCTCAACGATGCGCAGCTGAAATACACCGCCGACGTAGAAGGCCGCGTTCAGCGCCGCATAGAAGCGATTCTGGGGCCGATTGTGGGCAACGGCAACGTCCACGCGCAGGTTACCGCCCAGCTCAACTTCGACAATAAAGAGCAAACCGACGAGCAGTATCGCCCGAACGGCGATGCCAGCCAGGCGGCGGTGCGTTCCCGTCAGGTCAGCGAAAGCGACCAGGTGGGCAGCCCTTATCCGGGCGGCGTACCGGGCGCGTTAGCCAATACGCCAGCCCCTGCGCCTGCCGCACCGATTGCGACGCCGCCTGCCAATCAGGCCAACGGCCAGACCGCCGCGAACCGGACCACCACCACCGGCCCGCGTAATACGCAGCGTAATGAAACCAGCAACTACGAACTTGACCGCACCATCATGCACACCAAAAAGAACGTCGGCGATGTCCAGCGTCTGTCGGTGGCTGTGGTGGTCAACTATCGTAATCTGCCGGACGGTAAACCGCTGCCGCTGACCAGCGATCAGATGAAGCAGATTGAAGATCTCACCCGCGAGGCGATGGGCTTCTCCACCACCCGTGGCGATACCCTGAACGTGGTCAACTCGCCGTTTAACGAAACCGAAGAAAGCGGTGGCGAACTGCCGTTCTGGAAGCAGCAGTCGTTTATCGATCAGCTGTTGTCCGCCGGTCGTTGGTTACTGGTGCTGATTGTCGCCTGGCTGCTGTGGCGTAAAGCCATTAAACCGCAGCTCCAGCGCCGCGAAGCCATCGCGCTGGCAGCCGCCGAACAGACGAAAGTCCGGCAGGAAACGCAGCAAGCCGTTGAGGTTCGCCTCAGCAAAGATGAGCAGACGCAGCAGCGCCGCGCTAACCAGCGCCTGGGGGCTGAGGTCATGAGCCAACGTATCCGCGAAATGTCTGATAACGATCCGCGCGTCGTGGCGCTGGTCATTCGCCAATGGATGAATAACGACCATGAGTAACCTGACCGGAACCGATAAAAGCGTCATTCTGCTGATGACGATTGGCGAAGACCGCGCGGCGGAGGTGTTCAAGCACCTCAGCACCCGTGAAGTACAGCAGCTCAGTACCGCGATGGCGGGCGTGAAACAGATCTCCAATCAGCAGTTGACCGAGGTACTGGCGGAGTTTGAGCAAGAGGCCGAGCAGTTCGCGGCGCTGAGCGTCAACGCCAACGAATATCTGCGTACGGTGCTGGTGAAAGCGCTGGGCGAAGAGCGTGCCGCCAGCCTGCTGGAGGATATTCTCGAAACCCGCGAAACCACCAGCGGCATCGAAACGCTCAACTTTATGGAGCCGCAGAGCGCCGCCGATATTATCCGCGACGAACACCCGCAGATTATCGCCACCATCCTCGTGCACCTCAAACGCGCTCAGGCGGCGGATATTCTGGCGCTGTTCGACGAACGTCTGCGTCACGATGTGATGCTGCGTATCGCCACCTTCGGCGGCGTGCAGCCAGCGGCGCTGGCGGAACTGACCGAAGTGCTGAACAACCTGCTCGACGGCCAGAACCTCAAGCGCAGCAAAATGGGCGGCGTGAGAACGGCGGCCGAAATTATCAACCTGATGAAAACGCAGCAGGAAGAAGCGGTTATCACCGCGGTTCGCGAATTCGACGGCGATCTGGCGCAGAAAATCATCGACGAGATGTTCCTGTTCGAGAATCTGGTCGAGGTCGACGATCGCAGCATCCAGCGCCTGCTGCAGGAAGTGGACTCCGAATCGCTGCTTATTGCCCTCAAAGGCTCCGAGCCGCCGTTGCGCGAGAAGTTCCTGCGCAATATGTCCCAGCGTGCTGCCGACATTCTGCGCGACGACCTGGCCAACCGTGGCCCGGTCCGTCTGTCTCAGGTCGAGAACGAACAGAAAGCCATCCTGCTTATTGTGCGTCGTCTGGCCGAAACCGGCGAGATGGTGATTGGCAGCGGAGACGACACCTATGTCTGATACCACGCCGTGGAAAGTCTGGCAGCCTGACGATCTCTCGCCGCCGATGGAGATGGAGTTTACCCCGCTCTCCCTCGACGAGCCGAGTGAAGAGCAGGAGGAGATCTCCGCCGAACAGCTGCAACAGCAGCAGTTGGCTCAGCTGCAGATTCAGGCCCACGAACAGGGTTACCAGGCCGGGCTGCGTGAAGGTCACGCCGCCGGTCAGCAGCAGGGCTATCAGGAGGGTCTGGCGCAGGGGCTCGAACAGGGCCTGGTGCAGGCCAAACAGGAGCAGGCCCCTATTCACGCCCGGATGCAGCAGTTGGCAAGCGAGTTTCAGCATACGCTGGATACCCTCGACAGCGTGATTGCTTCGCGCCTGATGCAGATGGCGCTGGAAGCGGCGCGACAGATTGTCGGCCAGGTACCGGTGGTGGATAACACCGCGCTGATTAAGCAGATTCAGGCGCTGTTGCAGCAGGAGCCACTGTTCAGCGGCAAGCCGCAGCTGCGCGTTAGCCCGGAAGATTTACCGCGCGTTGAAGAGATGCTCGGCGCCACGCTCAACCTGCACGGCTGGCGGCTGCGCGGCGACCCAACGCTGCACCCTGGCGGCTGCAAAGTCTCCGCTGATGAAGGCGATCTCGATGCCAGCGTAGCCACGCGATGGCAGGAACTGTGCCGCCTGGCGGCACCGGGAGCCTGCTGATGACCGTGCGTCTGACCCGCTGGCTGAATACGCTCGACAATTTCGAAGCGCGCATCGCGCAGCTGCCCGCCGTGCGTCGCTACGGTCGCCTGACCCGCGCCACCGGGCTGGTGCTGGAAGCCACCGGGCTACAGCTACCGCTTGGCGCGACCTGTATTATTGAACGCCAGCAAGGGGCAGAAATGCAGGAAGTGGAGGCCGAAGTGGTCGGCTTCAACGGTCATCGCCTGTTCTTGATGCCCCTCGAAGAGGTGGAAGGCATTCTGCCCGGCGCGCGCGTTTATGCCCGCAATATTGCTGGTGACGGCCTGCAAAGCGGCAAACAGCTACCGCTGGGTCCAGCCCTGCTGGGCCGCGTACTCGACGGCAGTGGTAAACCGCTCGACGGCCTGCCATCTCCCGATACCACCGAAACCGGTGCGCTGATCACCGCACCGTTTAACCCCTTACAGCGCACACCGATTGAGCACGTGCTGGATACCGGCGTACGCCCCATCAACGCCCTGCTCACCGTGGGGCGCGGCCAGCGTATGGGGCTGTTTGCCGGTTCCGGCGTCGGTAAGAGCGTGCTGCTCGGCATGATGGCGCGCTATACCCGCGCCGACGTGATTGTCGTCGGGCTTATCGGCGAACGTGGCCGTGAAGTGAAAGACTTTATCGAGAACATTCTCGGCACCGAAGGCCGCGCACGTTCGGTGGTCATTGCCGCCCCGGCGGATGTCTCTCCCCTGCTGCGTATGCAGGGTGCTGCCTACGCCACCCGCGTGGCGGAAGATTTCCGTGACCGCGGTCAGCACGTTCTGCTGATCATGGATTCCCTGACCCGCTACGCCATGGCGCAGCGTGAAATCGCATTGGCGATCGGCGAACCACCGGCCACCAAAGGCTATCCACCTTCCGTGTTTGCCAAACTGCCTGCGCTGGTCGAACGTGCGGGCAACGGCATCACCGGCGGTGGTTCAATCACTGCGTTTTATACCGTACTGACCGAAGGCGACGATCAGCAGGATCCGATTGCCGACTCCGCGCGCGCGATCCTTGATGGCCATATTGTTCTGTCGCGCCGATTGGCCGAAGCCGGGCACTATCCGGCGATTGATATTGAAGCGTCAATCAGTCGTGCGATGACCGCGCTCATCAGCGAAGAACATTACGCTCGGGTGCGCAACTTTAAGCAGCTGCTCTCGAGCTTCCAGCGTAACCGCGACCTGATTAGCGTCGGCGCGTACGCCAAGGGCAGCGATCCGATGCTCGACAGGGCGATTACGCTCTGGCCGCATCTGGAAGCATTTTTACAGCAAGGCATTCTTGAAAAAGCAGACTGGGAATCGTCAATCCAGGCCCTGGAATTGATCTTCCCATCGTCATAGTGAAGCAAGAGGATCACCAATATGGCGCAGCACGGTGCATTAGCAACGCTGAAAGAGCTAGCAGAAACCGACGTGGACAACGCCGCCCTGGTACTGGGCGAGATGCGCCGCGGCTGCCAGCAGGCGGAAGAACAGCTCAAGATGTTGATGGACTATCAACTGGAATACCAGAACAACCTGAACAACGACATGACGCAGGGCATTGCCAGCCTGCGGTGGCAGAACTACCAGCAGTTTATCCAGACGCTGGAAAAAGCCATCGACCAGCACCGTCAGCAGTTGATTCAGTGGAATAACAAAGTGGAACAGGCACTGAACTTCTGGCGCGAGAAAAAGCAGCGTTTGCAGGCGTGGCAAACGCTCCAGGACCGTCAAGCCTCTGCCGCTCTGCTGGCGGAAAACCGCCTTGATCAGAAAAAAATGGATGAGTTTGCCCAACGCGCAACCTTGAGGAAACCCGAATGATTACTCTGCCTAACCTTGCTGTCAGCGATGCAAACCTTGCAGGCGCGGACGCGACGGCGAAAACCCCGGGGTCTCCCGAGGATTTTCTGGCGCTGCTGGCAGGCGCATTGACCCAAACTGCCGACCCAAACGGCGCGAAAACCGCGCTGTTGGCCGACGGCGATGCAAAAGACCTGCGCGATATCAACGTTCAGGGGCAGTCGCTGACCAAATGGCTGGTGCAGCAGGAAGCCACCCAGGCTAACGCCAGCGCGGAGATCGACGGTGACCTCACGACCTCGAGTGACGCTCAGGCCTTGTTAAGCTCACTGGCGGCACATCTAAAAAGTGAACTCACCACCGGTAAAGCGGACGCCAAAAGCGACGACGACGCCACGACGAGCACACTCAGCGACGACGATCTTAAAAGTCTCAGTGCGTTAATGGCGATGCTGCCGGTTACCCCGCAGGTTCAACAGGCGACAACCGCCACTGCGCCAGTGCAGGATAACGACACCCTCGGTTCACTGACCACCACACTCAACCGCGGTGGCGCGAAATCGCCGGGCTTTACGGATGTTAAAGGCACGACGACCACGCAAACGGGCGTTGATGCCCGCACGCTGCCCGCTGATTCCGCTTTTGTGATCCCAACGCAGAAAGCCGAATCCGAAAGCGTCTCGAGCCCAACGGCCGCCACCGCCGCGCTGGCACCGGTTGCCAACCAGAACCACGCGGCACCGGTCCTTCCGGCTGCGGCAACGGCAAACGTCCGCGCCCAGCTAGGCACCTCGGACTGGCAGCAGAATGTCAGCCAGCACATCACGCTGTTTACCCGCTCAGGCCAACAGACCGCTGAACTGCGTCTGCATCCGGAATCGCTCGGTCAGGTTCACATTACGCTGAAGGTGGAAGACAACCTGGCGCAAATCCAGATGGCCTCGCCGCACAGCCACGTTCGCGCCGCGCTGGAAGCCGCGCTGCCGGTGCTGCGCACGCAGCTTGAGGAGAACGGCATCCAGTTGGGACAGAGCAATATCAGCAGCGATGGCTTTGCCGGGCAGCAGCAACAGCCTTCGTCTCAACAGTCGTTTGCCGCACGTCGCGACGCTGATGGCCGCGAAAATCAGGATGACAATGAGCTTCTTGCCGTCCCTGCCGCCCTGCAATCCGCCGCTCGCGGAGACAATGCGGTAGACATCTTTGCTTAAACGCCCGAGGTAACACGATTATTCCCGTCTTTTCCACGCTTTGACCCGCGCGGGAGGCGGGATAATCATCGGATAAGCAGTAGTAAAAAGGAAGACCGCATCAGATGACTGACACCGCTATCAATAAAAAGAGCAAACGCTCCCTCTGGATCCCCCTGCTGGTGCTGGTAACGCTCGCCGCCTGCGCCACTGCAGGCTACAGCTACTGGCGTTTCAGCGCTAAAGCGGCACCTGCCGCGCCAAAAGAAGCGCCGCCGCCTGCTGCACCGGTCTTCTTCCCGCTGGATACCTTTACCGTCAATCTCGGTGATGCCGACCGCGTGCTGTACGTCGGCGTGACGCTGCGCATGAAGACCGAAGCCGATCGTGCCCGTCTGAATGACTACCTGCCGGAAGTCCGTAGTCGCATGCTCCTGCTGCTCTCGCGCCAGGATGCAACGAAACTGGCGACGGATGATGGAAAAAAACAGCTCGCCGCCGCGATTAAAGAGACGCTGAGCGCGCCGTTGATTGCCGGTCAGCCGAAACAGGATGTGACTGACGTGCTGTATACAGCCTTTATTTTGCGATAGCACCATGGGCGATAGCATTCTTTCTCAGGCCGAAATTGACGCGCTGTTGAACGGCGACAGCGACAATCCTAACGAACCGCAGGTACGCGCGACGAGCGAAGATGACATTCGCCCCTATGATCCCAATACCCAGCGCCGCGTTGTTCGCGAACGTCTGCAGGCGCTGGAGATCATCAACGAGCGCTTTGCCCGCCATTTCCGTATGGGGTTGTTTAACCTGCTGCGCCGCAGCCCGGATATCACCGTGGGGGCGATTCGTATTCAGCCCTACCACGAGTTTGCCCGCAACCTGCCGGTGCCGACCAACCTTAACCTGATCCATCTGAAACCGCTGCGCGGCACGGGTCTGGTGGTCTTCTCACCTAGCCTGGTGTTTATCGCCGTGGATAACCTGTTCGGCGGCGATGGGCGTTTCCCGACCAAAGTGGAAGGTCGTGAGTTCACCCATACCGAGCAGCGGGTCATCAACCGCATGCTGAAGCTGGCGCTGGAAGGCTATAGCGACGCGTGGAAAGCGATTAACCCACTGGAAGTGGAGTACGTGCGCTCGGAGATGCAGGTGAAGTTCACCAACATCACCACCTCGCCGAACGACATTGTGGTGAATACCCCGTTCCACGTAGAGATAGGTAACCTGACCGGCGAGTTTAATATCTGCCTGCCGTTCAGCATGATCGAGCCGCTGCGCGAACTGTTGGTTAACCCGCCGCTGGAGAACTCACGTCATGAAGATCAGAACTGGCGCGAAAATCTGGTGCGTCAGGTGCAGCACTCCGAGCTGGAACTGGTCGCGAACTTCGCCGATATCTCGCTGCGACTGTCACAGATACTCAAACTCCAACCCGGTGATGTGCTGCCGATAGAAAAGCCCGATCGCATTATTGCGCACGTCGATGGCGTGCCGGTGTTAACCAGCCAGTACGGTACGGTTAACGGACAATATGCGCTGCGCGTAGAACATTTGATCAACCCGATTTTGAATTCGCTGAACGAGGAACAGCCCAAATGAGTGATATGAATACTCCACCCGATGACAACAGCGGATCCGTGGACGATCTGTGGGCTGACGCGCTGAACGAACAGAAAACCACCAGCAGCAAAAGTGCTGCCGATGCGGTATTCCAGCAACTGGGCGGCGGCGACGTCAGCGGCACCCTGCAGGATATCGATCTGATCATGGATATTCCGGTCAAGCTGACCGTTGAACTGGGTCGTACCCGGATGACCATCAAAGAGCTGCTGCGTCTGACGCAGGGTTCCGTGGTGGCGCTGGACGGCCTGGCCGGTGAACCGCTGGACATCCTGATCAACGGCTACCTGATTGCCCAGGGCGAAGTGGTGGTGGTGGCGGATAAGTACGGCGTGCGCATCACCGACATCATTACGCCGTCAGAACGTATGCGTCGTCTGAGCCGTTAAGATGAGTACAAACCACGCTGCACCACCTGCCCCTACTGCTCACGCCGCCGCACCGTCAAACCACGGTGCGGCGGCTGCACCGGCCACTACGCCGGTCACCGTTGCCCATGTCAATGAACCCATGACCTCACCGCTGATTCAGGTGAGCGGCGCACTACTGGGCATTATTGTCTTAATTCTGGCCGCCGCGTGGGTGGTCAAACGTGTGATGCCCGGTGCCATGAGAAATCAGGCGGCTAGCGGGCTGAAAGTGAGCGCCAGCGCTTCGCTTGGCACGCGCGAACGCGTGGTGATTGTTAACGTCGACGACGCACGTCTGGTGCTTGGCGTCACCGCTCAACAGGTCACGCTGCTGCATAAGCTGCCTCCCGCGCCGACCGATAGCCAGCCGCAGGCCGCTACACCTGAGTTTGCCTCACTGATGAAAAATATGCTTAAGCGTCCCGGGAGATCCTGATGCGTCGTGTTTATTCCCTTGCGCTGAGCGGGCTGTTGCTGCTTTCGCCTTCTGCTTTTGCCGAACTTCCCGGCCTTATCAGCCAACCGCTGGCGAACGGTGGGCAGAGCTGGTCGCTGCCGGTGCAGACGCTGGTATTTATTACCTCGCTGACCTTTATCCCGGCGATTTTGCTGATGATGACCAGCTTCACCCGCATCATCATCGTCTTCGGCCTGCTGCGCAGTGCCCTCGGCACGCCGTCCGCGCCGCCTAACCAGGTGCTGCTGGGGCTGGCGCTGTTCCTTACCTTTTTCATCATGTCGCCGGTCATCGACAAGGTTTACACCGACGCCTATCAGCCGTTCAGCGAAGACAAAATCACGATGCAGGACGCGCTGGAAAAAGGGGCGCAGCCGCTGCGTGAATTTATGCTGCGTCAGACGCGCGAAGCCGACCTGGCGCTGTTTGCTCGTCTTGCCAACAGCCAGCCGATGCAGGGGCCAGAAGCGGTGCCAATGCGCATCCTGCTCCCGGCTTACGTCACCAGCGAGCTGAAAACCGCCTTCCAGATTGGCTTCACCATTTTTATTCCGTTCCTGATTATCGACCTGGTGATCGCCAGCGTGCTGATGGCGCTGGGGATGATGATGGTGCCCCCCGCCACTATCGCGTTGCCGTTTAAGCTGATGCTGTTTGTGCTGGTTGACGGCTGGCAGCTGCTGGTCGGTTCGCTGGCGCAGAGTTTTTACAGTTAAGGAGTACCCATGACCCCTGAATCCGTCATGATGATGGGCACCGAAGCGATGAAGGTTGCACTGGCGCTAGCCGCCCCGCTGCTGCTGGTCTCGCTGGTCACCGGCCTGATTATCAGTATTCTGCAGGCGGCGACGCAGATTAACGAAATGACGCTGTCGTTCATTCCCAAAATCATCGCCGTGTTTATCGCGATCATCGTCGCCGGGCCGTGGATGCTTAATCTGCTGCTGGACTACGTGCGCACGCTGTTCAGCAACCTGCCTTACATCATCGGCTAAGCGCGATGTTCAATGTTACCAGCGACCAGTGGCTCTCCTGGCTCAGCCTCTATTTCTGGCCGCTGCTGCGCGTGCTGGCGCTGGTCACCACCGCGCCGATTTTGAGCGAACGTACGGTACCCAAACGCGTCAAGCTGGGGCTCGGGATCATCATTACCTTCGTTATCGCCCCTTCTTTGCCGGTAGTGGAAGTGCCTATTTTCTCGGCAGCCGCGCTCTGGCTGGCGCTACAGCAGATTCTTATCGGTATTGCGCTTGGCTTTACCATGCAGTTTGCTTTTGCCGCGATACGCTACTGCGGTGAAATTATCGGCCTGCAGATGGGGCTGTCGTTCGCCACCTTTGTCGACCCTGGCAGCAACCTCAACATGCCGATACTGGCGCGTATTATGGATATGCTCGCCCTGCTGCTGTTTTTGGTGTTTAACGGTCATTTGTGGCTGATTTCGCTGCTGGTCGACACCTTCCATACCCTGCCTATCGGCGGCGAGCCCATCAACAGCAACGCGTTTCTGGCGCTGACCCGCGCGGGGGGGATGATCTTCCTCAACGGCCTGATGCTGGCGCTGCCGATCATCACCCTGCTGTTGACGGTTAACCTGGCGCTGGGGATGCTCAACCGTATGACGCCGCAGCTGTCGGTCTTCGTTATCGGTTTTCCGATTACGCTCACCGTCGGTATTTTGTTGATGGCTGCATTAATGCCGCTTATCGCCCCGTTTTGCGAACATTTATTTAGCGAATTATTTGATCTATTAGCAGATATTATCAGTGAATTACCACGCATAAATTCTCCATAATTCCTTCCTGGATATTATGAGGAAATTCCTAAAATAAAACCGAAAAAACATCTACCAGCATATCGCTGGCGCGGGTTATTTGTTTTTAGGTCTTTCACATAACATAACATTTACTTTACTTTGAGATGATTCCTGGCAAATTATACGTAACTTTACGGGATAGTTGATGCCGCCTGTTCGTCTTCATCCTCTTGTTTTTTATTTTCACCAGGTTCGTTGCGGCGATGAAGTTCGAGGGCACTGGGTTAATTATCGTTACGCATTGAGTGAGGGTATGCCATGTCAACGATTATTATGGATCTATGCAGTTATACGCGGCTAGGGTTAACCGGATACCTGGCCAGTCGTGGGGTAAAAAAACGTGATATTGACAATGTAGATAACGTAAACGGGCTCGCGGAGATCTGCGCTGCTCGAGGCCCAGCTGTCGTGTTTATTAATGAGGACTGCTTCATTCATGATGTGCAGAGTAGCCTGCATATTAAGCAGATCATTAATCAACACCCCAGCACGTTATTCATTGTTTTTATGGCGATTGCCAATATTCATTTTGACGAATATCTGATGGTGCGCAGTAATCTGCTAATTAGTTCTAAATCAATAAAACCCGAAACGCTCGATAGCATTCTGGGGAATTATCTGAAAAAAGAAACGGCAGAAGTAAAGCAAACTAATATCTCCACCCTGTCATTAAGCCGAACGGAATCCAGCATGTTGAAAATGTGGATGTCAGGCCAGGGAACGATACAAATCTCCGATCAGATGAATATTAAAGCCAAAACCGTATCGTCACATAAGGGTAATATCAAAAAGAAAATAAAAACGCATAACAAGCAAGTTATCTATCATGTTGTCCGTCTGGCGGAGAATGTCACCTCCGGTATTTACGTCAATATGCGTTAGGACAACAACAGCAGGGAAACTGGCGGTATCGCTACCGCCAGATGATTCAATTACGCTTCGCTCTCAACGAAAATACCATCAGGATGCCCCGACTCGTTGAAGAACCAGATCCCCAGCGGATAATCCTCCAGCGACACCAGATACATCGTTCCTTCATTGAATTGCTCGATTGCCAGCACGACACCGGAGCGACGCGGCCCCCCATCTGTCTTGACCGTCACACGATCGTTAACTTGCATAAACGTCATCTCCTGAGTGGTTTAGCCCAGTTTAGAACAAAATGACCGCGCTGACAGCGCCCCGCTGCATAAGTGCTTAATTCTCATTCACATTGACCGAATTGCTCATTTTTTGAGCAATTACATTCATTAGATGTATACTTATACAGGGACGGCAATAAAGGGTGTCTGTGATGAAGATGGCGATTGACCCCCGAGGGGTAAACGTTGATGCGCTGCTGGCAGCGATTAACGAAATCAGCGAAAGCGAAATCCACCGCGCGACTGAGGACCCACATCACGTGAGCGTCGACGGCCGCGAATACCATACCTGGCGCGATCTGGCGGAAGCCTTTGAGCTGGATATCCACGATTTCAGCGTCACGGAAGTGACGCGCTAGGCGGGAAAAAAAATCCCGACACGCAAGCGTCGGGATCAACCTTGCCGAAGCAAGAAGCATTGAAATATTCGTTACATCAGGAAACCTGACGTGGGTGAAACATTATCGTCGTTTATGTTGAATGACAAGAATTATTCACCTAAGAAATTAATATGACAGCGTAGTCATGCTTACGTAGACGCTTCGCTAACATAATGATAAATCAGGAAGATGACGTTTTAATTTTCAGACAACCGCCAGCCTTGCTTTAAGATTAATCTCATTTCAGCGTTTTTCCATAAACTAAACTTATGTTTCGCGCCGTGATTAATCACCCTGCTAGCTATCTGCTGCACAAACCTGATTCCTTCCGCCGCTCTTCGCCTGATACAGCCGCCGGTCGGCAATGGACTGCAGGTGCTGGAAGTCGTACTGTTCGAGCTCCTCGCTGCTGCATACGCCCAACGATGCGCTCACCCGGATAGTCTGTTTTTTAGCAATCAGAATCTCCCGGCTGTTGATGCTGTCCCGAATGCGCTCGGCAATATCCTGTGCCTGCCTCAGCGACGTCCCTGGCAGAACGATACAAAACTCTTCGCCGCCTACACGGCCAGCAATATCATCTTTGCGAATCTTGTTAAGGATCACCCGTCCGATATGAATCAGCACCCGGTCACCGGCCTGGTGACCGAAGCGGTCATTAATGCTTTTGAAATGATCGAGGTCGAGCTGGATCACCGCCAGCGGTTCATTGGCCTGCTGACAGGCCGCCAGTGCGATGCCCGCGCGCTCGAACAGCGCCCCACGGTTGAAGAGGCGGGTGAGCATATCGTGCCACGCGCGCCACTCGAGCGAATTCTGCAACGAGGACATATTGCGCACCATACGGCGGATCACCAGCCAGGAGATCAGCAGCATGGTGGTAAACAGTAGCCACAACAGCGTTATTGCAATGCTGATAGTCCCGAAATCACCGCGAATCCCCTCTTCCAGAGAGTGAATGCGCAGCAGCACACCATCAAAATTGCGCAGCTTCTCCCAGCTGATATAGCGCGAGAGCTGGCGCACGTTACCTTCATTTTCCGATTCATAGGCCCGCGCCAGCTGCGCCTGGACTTCCTGCGACAGCTGAGCGTGCTTTGATTTGTCGGGTTCAGAAGAGGCGATCAGGTTCATGCGTCGGTCGTAAAGCTGATATTCGCCTTCATCCTCCCCTTCCACCGCATGCGTGAGGAACTGGGTCATTTCGCTGACCGAGAGCTGAATGGCCAGCACGCCAAACCAGTAGTGCTGATAGTCAAGCGGTACCGCTGCCGTGACGGTCTGCGCCACCGGCGTTTTATCGCGCGTAAAGGTCGTCTGCCACTTTACCCCTCGATGTGGGTTATCCCGCTGCGACTGCTGAATAAACCATGGGCTGGTTGCCAGGCGATAGTAATATTCGGTAATGCTGCCTTCCTGCGTCGGTTCCGTGCTGAGATAAAAACCGGCACGAGAGACGTACAGCATGTGGGTCTCAAAGCGCGCCAGATGCTGACGCGTCGCAGCCGACAGCCGCAGCAGGTAGCCCAGCTCGATAGCGGCCATAAACTCATTGCCCAGCAGCGGGTTATCGCGCGAGAGCAGATTGGTATGTTCAACAAACTTATCGGAGACGCCGTTTAGCGGCAGCGTACGGTTGTTATTGAGGGAAATACGCCAGTCAGCCTGACCGCGCTGGCGCTCAAACTCCTGTTCGGCGGTGCGCAGCACTTCGAATGCCAGCGGAATTTGCAGCGCTGACCGCATGCCGTTACGGAAGAACAGCAGCCGGTCAGTATTGAACTGCAGCTGCGCATCCATATCGTTGGTGACGTTCTTCAGATTATTGCGCTGGCTGGAGATATAGGCATCTTCAAGTACGATGGTTTCGCGCCAGGTCAGCAGCGTTGAAAAGAACAACACCACCAGAAAGCAGATATTCACCACCCGGTCAGGCCGAATGCGGCGCGTTAGTTTCGCCCACCAACCAACAGGGTTCGCTGCCGTCACGTTCACGGGACGCACGATAGTGATCCCATCTTTTTGTTCGAGCCAAGCACCCGATACCGTTCTAAACTTGCCTGCTGCTGAAAATTCATGGTGCTCCACGGCGACATACGACAACAAAGCGCCGAAATGATGCGGCGCTAAACCGCCCGGCTAACGCCGGGCGCAAAGGGAGAGACTAAGCTTGTTCCTGCGGAGGAATTTCGCCCGGGATCAGCTCTTCCTCTCGGAATGCTTCCCGCTGAACGCCAAAGCCGTCATACCAGCGACACTCCACCATTCCGCTGGCATACCCCGTTACAACCATCCGCGGCCCACCGTTTTTGGGCCGGACTTCATCACTGACCAAAAAGACCATTGTTGCCTCCGGTATCAGGGTGAAACTGTTTCACCTTAGCCGATCTGTCGACGATTTGCGTACCAAAACCGCACTTTTTATGCGTCGGTCCGCCGCAGGCGTGAAACGAGATTCACCACGCCCAACACCACCGCGCCAATGATAAAACCAAGGACCAGATTGGCGAGCACCGGTACCAGCGCGGCAAGCCATGAGGCCTGCTGGGTAGCAAACGCTTCGATAGCGTGATGCACTGGCGCCACGCCGTGGACCACAATGCCGCCACCGACCAGGAACATCGCCAACGTGCCCACCACCGACAGCGTTTTCATCAGCCAGGGCGCAATCACCAGCAGCCCTTTACCCACGCCTTGCGCCAGTGCGTTGCGCTTCTCCACCAGCCAGTAGCCCATATCATCGAGCTTCACAATCACGCCCACCAGGCCATAAACGCCGATGGTCACCAGAATGGCGATGCCCGATAAAATCAGCACCTGATTGAGCAGCGGCGCTTCCGCCACAATACCGAGGGTAATAGCCACAATTTCGGCGGAGAGAATAAAATCGGTGCGGATAGCGCCTTTCACTTTATCCCGCTCGTAAAGGCCTGGGTCCTGCTGCGCTATCGCCTCCAGACGCTGCTGACGCGCCTCCTCGTCACCTTTATGCTTGCGCTCATGAAGAGTGTGCAGCACCTTCTCCACGCCTTCAAAACAGAGATACGCGCCGCCAATCATCAACAGCGGCGTCACGGCCCAGGGAATAAACGCGCTGATTAACAGCGCCAGCGGCACCAGGATGACCTTGTTGAGCAGCGAACCTTTCGCCACGCTCCACACCACCGGCAGCTCCCGGTTGGCCCGCACGCCCGAGACCTGCTGGGCGTTCAGCGACAAATCATCCCCCAGCACGCCAGCGGTTTTCTTCGCCGCCAGCTTCCCCATCATCGAGATATCATCCAGCAAAGTGGCAATATCATCTAACAAGGTTAATAAGCTACTTCCAGCCACAAACAACGTCCTTCATTTTTTTAGTGATAACAAAGTATGAAGCAAAATCGCGCGGGGCGTAAGAGATACATATTTATAACATAAAGACAACATCAACCCCTGAATTAAAGCACTCGCCAGCGCAGTAGTTTTGGCGTTTACTATCTGCCTGCTTGCTATTTTGCCGTGAGGAAGTATGCGTTTTAAACAACTGTTACCGCTGATAGGCGCGCTGTTCGCGCTGTACATTATCTGGGGCTCGACCTACTTTGCCATCAGCATTGGCGTTGCCAGCTGGCCCCCCTTAATGATGGCGGGCATTCGCTTCCTGTCGGCGGGCGTGGTGTTAATGGGTTTCCTGCTCGCTACCGGGCATCGCTTACCGGCACGTAAGCCGCTGATCAATGCCGCCATCATTGGCGTCCTGCTGCTGGCGGTGGGTAACGGGATGGTAACCGTCGCGGAACATCAGAATGTACCTTCCGGTATCGCCGCCGTGATGGTCGCCACCGTACCGTTATTTACGCTCTGCTTTAGCCGCTTTTTTGGCATTGCCACCCGTAAGCTGGAGTGGCTGGGGATTGCCATTGGTCTGGCGGGCATTGTGCTGCTCAACAGCGGCGGCAACCTCAGCGGCAACCCGTGGGGCGCATTGATGATCCTGATTGGTTCGTTGAGCTGGGCGTTTGGTTCGGTATATGGCTCGCGCATTGAACTGCCGACCGGCATGATGGCGGGCGCCATCGAAATGCTGGCCGCCGGTATTGTCCTGATGGTCGCCTCGCTGCTCAGCGGTGAGCGTTTAACTACGCTGCCGAGCCTGCACGGTTTTCTGGCGGTGGGCTATCTGGCGGTCTTTGGCTCGATCATTGCCATCAACGCCTATATGTATTTGATTCGCAACGTCACGCCTGCCGTGGCAACCAGCTATGCCTACGTCAACCCGGTGGTCGCCGTGCTGCTCGGCACCGGCTTTAACGGTGAGCACCTCTCCGGTACCGAGTGGGTGGCGCTGGCCATCATCATTGCCGCCGTGGTACTGGTGACGCTGGGGAAATATCTCTTCCCGGCGAAAGCCGCCGCTATTCCCTGCCAGACCCAGAAGTAAAACTCAGGCAGGAAATTCCCTGAATACCGATCTGCGCGCAGCCCTCGCCGCCGCAGATCCACTCCTCCAGCCGCTCGCATAACTCGAGGTCCGTCAGCTTCTCACGCCCGCGTAGCGCACATTCCCACACCACCAGCACACGCCAGCCTTGAGCAACAAGCTGGCGCATATCCCGCTCATCGCGGGCGACATTAGCGCCAATCTTATTCAGCCAGAAGTCGGTGCGCGTCGCGGGGACTTTAAACAGATAGCAGTCGTGATGATGCCAGAAGCAGCCGTGGGTGAATATCACGCAGCGGTAGTCGTCGAGGGTAAAATCGGGACGGCCCGGCAGGCGAGTGTCCTGCGCGAGCCACTGCAGGCCAAGGCTGTCCAGCAGCGCGGCCATTCGTTTTTCAATCGCCGTATTCTGCGCGCCGATGGCGCGCATATTTTTACTGCGGGTGGCCTTATCGTGGACGTCCGCCATCACCAGTTTCCGAATCACGCAGCGCCACCGCCTGCAAAATGCGCGACTGCAAAAGGCGCGCAACGGCGGCAAAAACCGGCACAATCACCGAGTTGCCAAACTGCCGGTACGCCTGAGTATCTGACACTGGAATACGGAAACCGTAGCCCTGTGGTGATTCAAAGCCCATCAGGCGAGCACACTCGCGCGGCGTCAGGCGGCGTGGGCGATGCAGCTGATTTTGTGGATCATCAAAGTGTTTTTCCCCCAACGCGCGATCCCAGCCACGGTCGATAAGGATCTCGGCGCCGTCTTTGTAATAGCGCGCCGATAGCGTCCGCGCGACGCTGCTGGCTCGCGTGGGGTCGACCAGACCGTAACCAAATCCGTTGCCCTTCTCCTGGTGCTTGCGCGCATAGCGGTAGAGATATTTCCACAGCACCGGGGTGAGGATAAATTTCGGGTTAACATTCGGCTCCAGCAGTTCGCCAAAGGTCGGGCGCTGCGCCGGATAGAGCGATGGAATATCACGCAGGGTAAAACCGTCGTGTAGCCCTAAATCCCGACGAAAACCGACCAGTACAATGCGCTCACGGTGTTGCGGCAGGAAGTTGCGGCCATCAATGATTTTCGGGTCATCAGCCCCCATATCGGCAGCGTCGGAAACTTCATAACCCAGTTCATCCAGCGTCTGCATGATTATGCGGAAGGTTTTGCCGTTATCGTGGCTCTTCAGGTTTTTGACGTTTTCCAGCACAAAGATAGGCGGCCTGCGAGCATCAATAATCCGCACGACGTCGAAAAACAGCGTGCCCTGAGTATCGCAGGCAAAGCCGTGCGCCCGGCCCAGCGCATTCTTTTTTGATACCCCCGCCAGCGAGAACGGCTGGCACGGGAAGCCCGCCAGCAGCACGTCGTGCTGAGGAATCGAGGCCCGGATATGTTCCTGAGCCTCACCGTCGCTGACGTCCGGCTGATTGCTTAGCGTCACATCGCGAATGTCGGCATTAAACCGATGTTCTAGCGGGTCGCAGTACCAGTTGGCTTTGTAGGTGCGTACCGCGTGTTTGTTCCACTCGCTGGTAAACACGCACTGCCCGCCAATCGCTTCAAAACCGTGACGAATGCCGCCGATCCCCGCAAAAAGATCGACAAAACGAAATGCATACTTTGGGTAATGCTTCGACGGCTTCGGCAATAGAGAGGCCAGATGGGCGCACTCATTTTCACTCAGACGCGTGTTGGCGCGCGACAGGGTCACCACGCGTTTGACGATAGCCGGGCTCCAGTGCTGTTCCCCCACGGCACTAAGCTCAGCGACAACGGTCTTTAGATCGTAAATCTCCAGAATATGCTCAAGCAGCGTCTGAGCATCCGGTGCGTCTAACGACGCGCCCTCGTGTGATAAGACTCGTTGTTGCATAAATTTGACCAGATACAGAAAAATAAACCTGAGGTTACCATAAGTTGCCCGTATCTGGCGTCGCGAATCTCTGCAGCACCTGGGTGTCCACCGACATCGGATCGCCCGCCAGTTCCGCGCTCAGCTTGGCCATAAATTGCACGAGGAAATCCGCATTATGCTGCGCCATCTCGCGCCCTTTTTTGGTTTGCATGCTCTGCGGTAGCCGCAGCAGCTTGGTCTGGAAATGATCGAGCGCGTAAGCTTTATCATCCAGCTCACGGTTATCGGCAAAGGGATCGTCGGCATCAAATAGCGCCGCGTTCATCGCTCCGGAGATGGCAAATACTCGCGCCAGGCCGATTGCGCCTAGTGCTTCCAGCCGGTCGGCGTCCTGCACGATTCTGGCCTCTGGGGTATTCGGCGTGATGCGCGCGCTAAAGCTGTGCGCTTCAATGGCGTGGGCAACGGCGCCATAGCGCTCTACGGGAAACTGCGGGAAATCGCGCTGTAGAATCAGCAGCGTTTGCTGTGCCGATAATAAAGAGGAACGAGCGCGGTCGGGATGATTTTTCGGCAGACTGACAAGATCGTGAAAATAGCTCGCCAGCAGAATTACCGTGAGGTCGACGGGATCGTCGGCAGCAATGTGTCTGGCAGTGCGCCAGACGCGGCGAAAATGGGCGATATCATGCGCCGCATCGCTACCGACATAATGGATTTCAAACCAACGTTCAACGTCCTGCTGCCATGCTGCTAGATCCATTCCTTCACCGTGGATGAGAGTACATTGACCCCCAGCATAGCAATATTAGCGCTGTTCTTCCTGTTCCAGACGACGAGGACGCGTGTACCAGGCAATCCCGCCAAGCAGCGCGCCGACGATGCTCAGCACCAGAAAACCCAGCAGCGCGCCGATCCACTTCCCCATGGCCGAACCGATTTCACCGTCGATCGTCGCGCCGGGAATACTTTGTACGTCGCTGATGACCCACAGATAGCGCGCCATCGCCCAGACAAAATAACCGCAAAATGCGTAAAACACCCACAGCGCCAGTTTGCCGCCAGGCCCACGCTCCATTTGCTCTTCCATAAAAACACTCTCATTACGCTATTCATGTTCACTGCCACGACACCACGTCGGCAATTGATGTGATATCGGTCACATTATAACGATTAAAATGGTGCGAGATAGTCTTGCGCTACGTTACCGGTAACAAATCGACGTTAGCTTGATCTCCGGCAATTTTATCAGATGACATCTACGCCATCGGAGGTACTCCTGGCGCGGAGCATCACTCTTTATTGTTCTTCCCTTTATGCTGCCGCTGAACGATGAGCCTTTAATAATAAAAATATGATAATAATTACCAATTTGAATTCATAAAACAAATAACCATAAAGTCTTTTTCTGTATCTTTATTTTTTATGGCAATCATGACATTATCCTTCCCGTTATTAGCCTTTTGTTATGCATCAATATGTTTATGTTTTTGACCTTCCCGATCGTATGCCAGTACGGTCGGGATTTTTTTTTAACCCCCGCCTGCTTATTCACCCCAACCATAACAACATAACAAACAATCACACCGGAAAATAAATTCAATAAAAACAATAGTAAATAAAAATGAAACGCACAAAAACATATTAAATAGAATATAATTGAAACAATTTGACATATTTAATATAATTTTATTACATTTATATTTTAAAATAAAATGAACTCTCCATATACTATCCAGCAAAGTAACACCGGATGGCATTACTTATATTCATATGCGCAATAATGCAAAGGAAAATATAATGAAAATAAAAGCTCTGGCACTGTTAGTTCCAGCTTTAATGATGGCTGGTGCAGCGAATGCTGCTGAAGTTTATAACAAAGACGGCAATAAGCTGGATCTGTACGGCAAAGTCGTTGGTCTGCACTATTTCTCAGACCACAGCGGTGACAATGGCGATCAGTCATACGCGCGTCTGGGCTTCAAGGGCGAAACCCAAATCAACGACCAACTGATCGGCTACGGTCAGTGGGAATACAATATTCAGGCCGATACCCCGGAAAGCGTCAAGGGTAACTCCTGGACCCGTCTTGGCTTCGCCGGTCTGAAATTTGGCGACTTTGGCTCATTCGATTACGGCCGTAACTACGGCGCCATCTACGACATCGAAGCCTGGACCGATATGCTGCCGGAATTCGGCGGTGACAGCTACACCCAGACTGACGTCTACTTCACTGGCCGTGCTAACGGCATTGCCAGCTATCGTAACAACGATTTCTTCGGCCTGGTGGATGGCCTGAACTTTGCGCTGCAGTATCAGGGCAAAAATGAAGACGGCGGCTCCGGCGAAGGCACCGCTAATGGCGCTGGCGGCAACATGGCGAAAGGCAACGGCGACGGCTTCGCGATGTCCACCACCTATAACTTTACCGATGTTCTGCCGGGCTTAAGCGTGGGCGCAGCCTATTCCAACTCCGATCGTACCAACGATCAGGTGGTTGCTGGCGGCATCCATAACCGCTATAGCAAATACGCCGGAGGTGATACCGCTGAAGCCTGGACCATCGGTACCAAATATGACGCTAATGACGTCTATCTGGCGATGATGTATGCCGAAACCAACAACATGACCCGTTACGGCAACAATGGTATTGCCAACAAGACGCAGAACTTCGAAGCCGTAGCGCAGTACCAGTTTGAATTCGGCCTGCGTCCATCTTTAGCCTGGGTTTATTCCAAGGGTAAAGACATGGGCGGCTACGATGGTCGTCACGGTATTGAGTACACCGACAAAGCGCTGGTGAACTACATTGAAGTTGGCGCAACCTACTACTTCAACAAAAACATGTCCACCTACATTGATTACAAAATCAACATGCTGGACGATGATGTGCAGTTCTACAACGATAACGGTATCGCCACTGACGATATCCTGGCTATCGGCCTGGTTTATCAGTTCTAATCGACTGGCGTAAAAAAGCCCGCTGCGCGGGCTTTTTTTATGCTGCCAACTACGGCGCCTCTTGTAGCGCCACCCGCACAAAACCATTGTTCTGCACCAGAAGATCGTGCGCTTTCCAGGCGTCCAACCCGGTGAGCACCATCAGCACCGCCGTCTTGCACTGGTGATCGCAGCTTTCCAGCGCCGCTTTCGCGACCGCCCGGCTGCACCCACCCGCTTCCATCACGATCGCAATTTGTCGCTCAACCATGTGTGTACCGGTATCGCGGATGTCCACGCGCATATTGCTATAGACCCGACCGCTGCGGATAGCGAGCCCGGTCGTTAACATGGAGAGCACCATCTTTTGCGCGGCAATCGCCTTCGGATTGCCGTAGCCTGCCACCACTTCAGCACCCGTTTGTGGCGCAATGACAATACTGGCAAGGTCGGTTGCTTCGCTTTGTGGATTACGAGTTATCAGCGCGCGCGTTGCGCCCAGAGACCAGGCATGTCGTAGCGCGCCCCACAACCACGGTGTTTTACCGCTGACGCTTAATGCCACCAGCATATCTTTTTGCGTGAACCCAATGGCCTGAAGATCCAGCACGCCACGGTCGTAGTCCTGCGCTGCCCCCGTCATATCATGCAGCATCGCCAGCGCTCCGCCAGCAATCAGCCCCATGACCGGGTGTTTTTCATCCGGGGAAAATTCGTTTGCGGTGATTACCGCATTGCGCCCGGAAGCACCGGCGCCAACCATCACCACACGCCCGCCGTGGCTGAGGGTTGCCACAGCGTTATCAATCAGCAGAGTGATGTCGTCGAGGCAAGGAGTAATCGCATCAGCAATGCGTTTATCTTCTTGATTAATCACGTTCAACATATCACGGGTAGACAGTCTATCAATCTCAGCCGTCGTTGAATTACGTCGTTCCATGACTGAACCGGCAAGCTTAATGCTCATAAACGGACTCCTTATTATGGGTTCTGAAGCAATACTAAAGTGTTTCGTATGGATTGCTCTGCGAGAACGGTCACAAAGAGAGGTTTGGTTTTGTAAGGGAGGATAGCTTTATGAAATCAGGCACATCGGCGATAATGTGTTTTTGACCTCTGATAATAAAAGGTGTTAATGCACGCCATGCAGCAAACTCAGCCCCAACCAAAGCGCCCCATGAAGCTCAGTACGCTGGTGACGCTGATGGTCTGCAGCGTCATTATTTCCGTGTTACTGGTGGTTTACGCCTTCTACTTTGTGCAGATAACCAAAGCCACCCGTTCCGGCGTAGAAGATACCGCCTTTGCCATTGCCCGTACGCTGGCCAACTCTCCGGATATCAAGCGCGGGCTGAGCGGGCCGCCGGACCACAATAGCATTCAGCCTATCGCCAGCGCCGTACAGCAGCACAACGGTTTACTGTACGCGGTTGTCACCAACATGGACGGCGTTCGCTATTCACACCCGAACGCGCATCTGATAGGCCAGAATTTTATCGGTACCGATCTCCAGCCTGCGCTGAAAGGCAAAGAAAACCTCTCGATTAACCACGGCGTGCTGGCCGAAGCCATGCGCGTGTTCACGCCTATTTATAACGACCGGCACCAGCAGATTGGCGTGGTGATTGTCGGCATTTCGCTGCAAAAAGTGGATGAGCAGATTAGCGCCGCCCGCCAGAATGCGATTTGGTTCGTGCTGTTTAGCGCCATCGTCGGTGTATTGGGTGTCTGGGGGCTGGTGCGGGTGCTTAAAAACATCCTGTTTGGTCTCGAACCCCACGAAATTTCTAGCCTGTTCGAGCAGCGCCAGGCGATGCTGCAATCGATTCGCGAAGGGGTCATTGCCGTCGATGCCAAAGGCCGGGTGACGTTGATTAATCAGGCCGCGCGGCAAATCCTGTTTTCACCTCAGGCCCCTGCGCTGGGCGCAGTACAGCATGCGCCGCTGCTGTCGAGCCTGAAAGAGGTGCTGGACAGCGGTACGCCCGTCGAAAACCGCGAAATCGGCTGTAACGGTCGTCTGCTGCTGTGCAACACCGTGCCGGTGCTCAACAACCGCCGCGTGATTGGCGCTATCACCACCTTCCGCGACAAAACTGAAATCAGCCAGCTGATGCAGCGAATGGATGGGCTGGTCAACTATGTTGATGCCCTGCGAAGCCACTCCCATGAGTTTATGAACAAGCTGCATGTGATTCTGGGGCTGCTGCACATGAAACGCTACGATAAGCTGGAAGGTTACATTCTGCAGACCGCGCAAAACTACCAGACCGACATTGGCACCTTGCAGCATAAGATCAAATCACCGATCATTGCCGGTTTCCTGCTGGGTAAAATCAACCGGGCGAGCGATGCCGGGATCGCGCTGACGCTGGCCGAAGAGAGCCAGATCCCGGACAACGCAAATGAAGAGCAGGTTGCCGTGCTGGTAACGGTGCTGGGTAACCTGATTGAGAACGCGCTGGATGCGATGGCGGACCAGGGCGAAGGCGAAATTGGCCTGCTGCTGCACTACCAGAATGGCTGGCTCAGCGGCGAGGTTAGCGACGATGGCCCGGGTATTACCGCCGATCGTATCCATGCCATCTTTAATAAAGGATTTTCCACCAAAGGCGAAAACCGTGGTGTCGGGCTGTTTTTAGCCCGTCAGCAGACGGAGAATCTCGGCGGGACACTTTCCGTCGAGTCAGAGCCGGGCGTGTTTACCCAATTTTTTGTTCAAATTCCCTGGGATAGCGAGAGGACAAGCGCGTGATAAATGTTTTAATTGTCGATGATGATGCCATGGTGGCCGACCTGAACCGCTGCTACATTGAGCGCGTTGATGGGTTTGTCTGCTGTGGTATCGCCTCCACGCTCCAGCAGGCGAAAGATAAAGTGCAGGATGCTTGCCAGACCATCGACCTGATTTTACTGGATGTCTATATGCAGCAGGACAACGGTCTGGATCTGTTGCCTATCGTGCGCGACTCGGGTCGCGCCATCGACGTGATTATGATTTCATCCGCCTCGGACGCCGCCACCGTGCAAACGTCGCTGCGCTATGGCGTGGTGGATTATCTCATCAAGCCGTTCCAGTTTCCGCGCTTTGAAGAGGCGCTGCTGAGCTGGCGTGAGAAAAAGCAGTTGATGGGTAGCCACGCCTACTACGAGCAGGCTGACGTCGATCGCCTGCTGCACGGCGGCACGCCAGAATTAGCGGACACGAAGCGGCTGCCAAAGGGGCTCACGCCGCAGACGCTGCGCACACTGTGTCAGTGGATAGATGCGCATCCTGAGACCGAATTTTCCACCGACGATCTGGCACAGGCGGTCAATATCTCGCGCGTGTCCTGCCGTAAATATCTTATCTGGCTGGCGCAGATTAATATTCTGTTCACCAGCATTCACTACGGCGCGACCGGCCGTCCGGTCTACCGCTACCGTTTGTTGCAGGAGCAGTATGCTCTGCTCAAACAGTACTGCCAGTAAGACGGTACTCGCTGTCCAGCAGCGTAAAACGATAGAGGTGGGATGAAGAGAGCACCACCTCTTTGTTTTTGGTCACAAAAATAGCTTCAATATCCGGGCGCGAACGCAGCGCCGCACACCCTTTTTCCACGCCCATGCCGTACATCAGCGTGGTCCAGATATCGCCGTCAATCGAGTCGGCGCTGATGATAGTCACGCTGTCCAGCTCATTATCCAGCGGATAGCCGGTGCGCGGGTCGAGAATATGGTGATAAAGCTGACCATGTTGCTCAAAGAAGCGCTCATACACGCCGGAAGTCACTACCGATTTATTCTCAATCTCCAGCGTGCCAATCATTGCTCCGGACGTGGAGAACGGTTTTTTCAGGCCAATTGACCAGCCGCCTTCCGGCGAGCCCAGCGTCTGGACGTTACCGCCGAGATTAATCAGCCCCTGCTCAACCCCTTCCTGACGCAGATAGTCGCGTACGCGGTCAGCAATATAGCCCTTGGCAATCGCGCCAAGATCGATCTCCATACCCCTTTGCGCCAGATACACGCTGTTATCGGCGTCGTTTAGTACCACCTGTTCAGGATTGGTGAGCGTCAGCAGGTGTGAAATTTCGTCCGCCGGCGGGACGCTGTCGCCTTTAAAACCGATACGCCAGCGCTTCACCAACGGGCCAATGGCGAGGTTAAATGCGCTTTGCGGCAGCAGGCTCGCCGATTTGGCGCATTTGATTAGAGTATAAACAGGAGCGCTAACGACGACCGGGTGCTGGCCCGCAGCGTGGTTGATATCCATCACCTGCGACTGGGCGCGGTTGACGGTAAGCAGGTCTTCATACTGTTTGATAAGGCGGAAAACGCGTGAGGCGAGCGCTTCGTTATGCGCGAAAAGCTTGAGCAGGATGGGTGACCCCATCAGTACGGCAGAATAGCTGTATACCCTTGTACTGTCTGACATCGTTCTCCCCTCACGTGGCTGGAAACAACCCGGCGTCGCTGCGCTCGGCCGGGCTACGGGATGGTGCCATGGGTTAATTACGCGGATTCAAGCATCGCCCAGGGTACCTGCTGCGCACGCTGTGCGGCCTGACGACCGGCAAGCGTACCAAAGATAATAATATCAGCCACCGCGTTCCCGCCAATACGGTTACCGCCGTGGATACCGCCAACCACTTCACCGGCGGCATACGCACCAGGGATCACCTGTTTGTTGACGTTCAGCACGCAGGTATCGGTATTGATGGTTACCCCGCCCATGGTGTGGTGTACGCCCGGCGCAATCTGGATGGCGTGATACGGCCCTTCATTCAGCGGCGCACGCAGCGCGGTTTTGCGGCCAAACTCTTCGTCATCCTGTTTTTCGACAAAGCCGTTGTAGCGGGTTAGCGTCGCCTGGAAAACGTGCTCATCCAGACCCAGTTTAGCCGCCAGCTCAGCTGGCGTGCTGGCGCTGGTCACCAGCCCTTTGGCGATGTACTCATCCGCCGCTTTGTTTTTCACGCGAACGTGTTCATCAAACACGATGTAAGCATAGTGTTCTGGCAGCGCAATAATCGCCGCAGACACTTTGTCACGGGTCTCCATCTCGTTGAAGAAGCGGTTACCCTGCTGGTTAACCAGAATCGCCCCGCCGCCGCGAATCGACTCAGAAACCAGGTACGAGGTTTTCTGCTCAACGGTCGGGTGAATCTGGATCTCGCCCATATCTACCGTACCGGCACCGATGCGTTCCAGCAGTGCGATACCGCCGCCGGTCGCCCCTTTATGGTTGGTGGTGACGAAGCCCGCCAGATCCGGACGGTATTTCACCACCATTTCGCTGTTGGCGCTAAAGCCGCCGGTCGCCATGATGATGCTGCGAGTCTGAATGGTGATCGTTTCCTGCTCGTCGGTCAGCAGACGCACGGCGGAGACTTCGCCTCCATCCATGACAATATCGACCACGGAGGTATCGAGCATGACATCAATCTGACGTTTTGTGACGTTACGCACAAGGCCGCTGATCAGGTAGCCGCCTACCGCAGAGCCATCTTTTGGACGATGCGTACGGTCAATGCTCATGCCCCCGGTGGTGGTGATGTCGTTCAGCATGATGCCGCGATCCGCCAGCCATTCGATCGCCTGCGGAGCCGTTTCCACGAAGCGGCGCAGTAGTGCTGGATTATTCTTGTTTTTGCCGCCTTTCAGGGTCTCTTCATAGAACAGCTCTTTGCTGTCCTGAATCCCTTTCACCCGCTGGAAGCGCGTTTCCGCGGCGTTCATCCCGGCGGACGCTTTAATGGTGTTCCCGCCAATGGTCGGCATTTTTTCGACGATCAGCGCGCGGGCGCCGTCATCGTGCGCCTGGATAGCCGCGGCCAGACCGGCACCGCCGCTCCCGACCACTACTACGTCGTAAGCTTTTGGTGCCGCGCTATCGCCGCCCTCTTCCGCCACCAGCGCTTTGCTGGATTTCACCATCGCTTTGGAGACGGCTTTTTTCACCGCTTCGCTCTGGCTGGTTGCCCCGGAAATGGCATCAACGTGCGGGGTATTGGCGTCCAGAATGCGTGAACGAATCTCTTCAAAGCTGGTGACGAACTCGACGTCCTGATCCACGCCGCCGGCCAGTTCAATGTCGGCGATGCGGTCGGTTTCGAGGCTAACGTTGATAATCAGTTCACCGGCTTCATCCTGCACTTTTTCAACGAACACGCCCGGTTTGAATTTAGATACCGACATGCTCATATCGCGGATCATGGCTTCCACCAGCGAGAAACGCCACAGCGGTTCAGGGATGTTCAGCGCTTCACGCTGGGTGCTGTCGATAAACAGATCCAGCGTCTGGCCGTCGGCAATACGTTCGGCCCAATCCGGATAGGCAATACAGGCGCGACCTACGGCAATCAGGTCGTAGCCGTGTGCCATTGCGCTATCAATATCACTGTCGTTTACCACGCCGCCCACGCCCATGACCGGCACCTGCGCCAGCGTTTCAGAACGTTGGGCAACGTATTTTTCAATCAGCGGCGTTGGGTCGGTGGTGTCAACAATGGACGAACGCAGCGACGCGCCGACGGAGAAGTGCAGGTAATCCAGGCCGCGCGCGGCCAGTTTTTCCAGCAGATACATGGTGTCGTCAAAGCGGATCCCCGGCACTTCCATCTCTTCCGGCGAGAAACGATAGCCGATGATGAAGGCGTCGTCCGCATACTGGCGAACCATTTTGTGGGTGATATCCAGCACCGCCAGCGGGAACTTCGCGCGGTTATCGCGGCTGCCGCCCCACTCGTCGTCACGCTGGTTGGAGTTTGGTGAGTAGAACTGTTGGATAAGGTAAGTATTGGCGCCGTGGATCTCGACGCCATCAAAACCGGCCTGAATCGCGCGGCGTACGGCATCGCCGAATTTACCGACCATCCCTTCCACTTCTTCAGAGGTCAGGGCCACCGGCGTTGCCGCGCCATCACGCGGTGCCGCGACGGCGCTTGGGCCAACCGGCGTACGGCCACCGATCAGTTTCGGGTCGACCATACGACCACCGTGGTAAATCTGCAGCAGCGCTTTGGAGCCTTTTGATTGAATTGCCTCAGCGATTTTCGCCAACCCGGCGATTTTGTCATCACTGTCGATACCGAGCGCGCCGGGGAACGCCAGGCCTAAATCGTCAACAAAACAACATTCGACGATGATGGTGCCAATCAGACCGGCACGCGCTCGGTAGTATTCCACCAGTTCGCTACTGACGGAGCCATCATAATAACCAGAGCAGGTTGTCATAGGCGCCATAAACAGACGGTTTTTAAGCTCGGTACCATTCGGTAAGGTACAAGAACTCAGTACGCGATGATGATTGTTCATAAGGGTTAACTCCAAACTTTTAAAAATTAAAATTTAAGAATTCGGGATCGGGCTGCATTTGAGTTATTTGTTATGCCGATATCATGATATTAATATAGCGATAATTTTAGTTACTAAAGTTATTACGTTAGTTATAAAACTATTTAATCCCTTAAATAACACACATACTCCTATGGTGTTACTAATTTAATTCTGTTTTATTCACAATTATTTAATATACATGAATACAATTATAACTTTGTTAACAGTGGTCGAACCAGTGTTTCATTATTTAAAACACCATTAAATTCAACGTGTTATATGAGATAGCCATGTGGTCAATAACTTTAAACTTAGAAATTAATTTAACCTAACACCATTAATACCCAATAACCTAATAGGGTTATTTCCAAAAGTATAAAAATAATGCCGCGGTTGTGCTTTTTTGATCACGATCAATTGTAATAGCATCCAAAAGCGCATTATATGAGTATAAGATTTTTTAAACCTGGCGCTAAATAATATAGCGACATCGACCTTATATACAAAATTGCCAGCTGTACTTTTGAAATCTAAATAAAGTAAAAAAACTAAAAAAAGCAAAGCGGCAGTTTTAGCAAACCGAATTATTAACTACTTATAGAAGCGTAATATGAACGAGAAATCTGCGACATCGCACTCACCGACGCCGGTGAGTAAACCAAAAGGCGGCCAGAAAAACCGCCTTCTGATGATGGCACTGCCTATTATCGTGGCCGTGCTGCTCCTCTTTGTCCCGGTTCCTGACGGGCTTCCACCGTATGCATGGCACTATTTCGCTATCTTCGTCGGCGTGATTGTCGGCCTTATCTTTGAACCCCTGCCGGGCGCCGTTATCGGCCTGACCGGGGTGGTTGCCATCGCCCTGTGCAGCCAGTGGGTGCTGTTCAGCCCTGAACAGATGGCGGCACCGAAGTTCCAGCTGGCAGGCGCCTCCTTTAAATGGGCGGTCAGCGGCTTCGGCAACTCTACCGTCTGGCTTATCTTCGGCGCGTTTATGTTCGCCGCCGGTTACGATAAAACCCGCTTCGGCCGCCGTCTGGCGCTGATTCTGGTGAAATATCTGGGCCGTCGCAGCCTGACGCTCGGCTACGCTATCACGCTGGCCGACCTGCTGCTGGCACCGTTTACGCCGTCCAATACCGCACGTAGCGGCGGGACTATCTACCCGATTATCGCCAACCTGCCGCCGCTGTACGGCTCAAAACCAAACGACCCAAGCGCACGTAAAATTGGCTCTTACCTGATGTGGGTGGCGATTACCGCCGCCTGTATCACCAGCTCTATGTTCCTTTCCGCCCTGGCACCTAACCTGCTGGCGCTGGCATTGGTGAAAAGCATCGTCGGTATCAACATCTCCTGGGGCACCTGGTTTATCGCCTTCCTGCCGCTGGGACTGCTGTTAATTCTGACCATGCCGCTGCTGGCCTACTGGTTCTATCCACCAGAAGTGAAGGTGAACGATGAAGTGCCGCTGTGGGCGGCCCGTGAGCTGGAAAAACTGGGCAAGCTGTCCCGTAACGAAATCCTGCTGTTGGTCTTCGTCTGCTGCGCATTGATGATGTGGATCTTCGCCGCTCAGTGGATTGAACCGGCAATGGCTGCGCTGCTGATTATCGTCCTGATGCTGTGGACTGGCGTGCTGGAGTGGAGCGACATCACCGGTAATAAAGCCGCGTGGAACACCTTCGTGTGGTTCGCCACCCTGGTCGCCCTCGCCGATGGCCTCTCCTCTACCGGCTTTATCGGCTGGTTGGGTAAAGAAGGCGGCATGCTGATGAGCGGTATTTCCCCAGGCGTGGCGACCATCGTGCTGCTGCTGGCGTTCTACCTGCTGCACTACCTGTTTGCCAGCACCACCGCGCACACCACCGCGCTGCTGCCTGCAATGCTGACCATCGCCTCAACCATTCCGGGCATGAACATGAATGTCTTCGTGCTGCTGATGGTGACCTCGCTGGGTATCATGGGGATCATCACCCCATACGGCACCGGCCCAAGCCCTATCTACTACGGCAGCGGATATCTGCCGACCAAAGACTACTGGCGCCTCGGCACCATCTTTGGGGGCATCTTCCTGGTGGCGCTGCTGGTCATCGGCTACCCATGGATGTCTATGATGTTCTGATTCATAACCGTCGGGGGGCAACCTCCGGCGGTTTTATTTTTATGGAGTGAAGCGCTATGTCGAACAAATCATTTTACTATCAGAATCCCTTCCCGCTGTCTCACGACGATACCGAATACTACCTGCTCAGCCGTGAGCACGTCTCCGTAGCCCAGTTTGACGGTCAGGACGTGCTAAAAGTGGAGCCTGAAGCCCTGACGCTGCTTGCCCAGCAGGCTTTCCACGACGCCGCCTTTATGCTGCGCCCTTCCCACCAGAAGCAGGTTGCTGCCATTCTGAGTGACCCGGAAGCCAGCGAAAACGATAAATACGTTGCCCTGCAGTTCCTGCGTAACTCCGAAATCGCTGCCAAAGGCGTGCTGCCAACCTGTCAGGATACCGGTACGGCGATCATCATGGGGAAAAAAGGCCAGCGCGTCTGGACCGGCGGCGGCGATGAAGCGGCGCTGTCTCAAGGCGTATACAACACCTATATCTCCGACAACCTGCGCTACTCGCAGAACGCGGCGCTGGATATGTACAAAGAGGTGAACACCGGAACTAACCTGCCGGCGCAGATTGACCTCTACAGCGTCGACGGCGACGAATACAAATTCCTGTGCATCGCCAAAGGCGGCGGTTCAGCCAACAAAACCTATCTCTATCAGGAAACCAAAGCGCTGATCACCCCAGCGAAGTTGAAAAACTATCTGGTGGAAAAAATGCGCACCCTCGGCACCGCGGCCTGCCCGCCGTACCACATCGCTTTCGTGATTGGCGGTACCTCAGCGGAGGTGACGCTGAAAACGGTGAAACTGGCGTCTACTCGCTATTACGATGGTCTGCCAACCGAAGGTAACGAGCACGGCCAGGCGTTCCGCGACGTGAATCTGGAAAAAGAGCTGATGATCGAGGCGCAGAATCTGGGCTTGGGTGCGCAGTTCGGCGGCAAATACTTCGCCCACGATATCCGCGTTGTCCGTCTGCCGCGCCACGGCGCTTCCTGCCCGATCGGCATGGGCGTCTCCTGCTCCGCCGACCGTAACATTAAAGCCAAAATCAACCGTGACGGTATCTGGATTGAGAAGCTGGAACACAATCCGGCGCAGTACATTCCCGAAGCGCTGCGTGAGCAGGGTGAAGGCGCTGCGGTCAGCATCAACCTCAACCAGCCGATGAGCGAGATCCTGGCCCAGCTTTCCGCCCACCCGGTGTCCACCCGCCTGTCGCTGAACGGTACCATTATCGTTGCCCGCGACATCGCCCACGCCAAACTGAAAGAGCTGCTGGATAACGGCGAAGCACTGCCGCAGTACGTGAAAGATCACCCGATCTATTACGCGGGCCCGGCCAAAACGCCTGAAGGTTATGCCTCAGGTTCTTTAGGCCCAACCACCGCGGGTCGTATGGACTCTTACGTTGACCTGCTGCAGTCCCACGGCGCCAGCATGGTGATGCTGGCGAAAGGCAACCGCAGCCAGCAGGTGACCGATGCTTGCCATCAACATGGCGGTTTCTATCTTGGCAGCATTGGCGGCCCGGCGGCCGTTCTGGCGCAGAGCAGCATCAAGAGTCTGGAATGCGTGGCCTACCCTGAACTGGGGATGGAAGCCATCTGGAAAATTGAGGTGGAAAACTTTCCGGCCTTTATTCTGGTGGACGATAAAGGGAACGACTTCTTCCAGCAAATTCAGAATAAGCAGTGCGCAGGGTGTCCTCAGCGTTAAATTCACCTCCCCCCGCCATTGCGGGGGGATTTATTTTAGGACTTTTCTTAATACAGAAATAAATTAGCTAATCCCTGCACAACACCGTCTCCGAAACAATATTCCACTCTTGCTCCCATAAATTCAGGTAGTTCATCAGAAATATCATTGCCGATATACTTCCCTCGATTTTTAAACTCATTGATAAACACAACACAATAATTTTTATGGGATTTTTAAAGTGAAGAAACTATCTCTGGCAGTTTTGGTCATGGGAAGCCTGGCAAGTGGAATGGCTATCGCAGATAGTCAAAGCGTTTCGATAGGTTATGCCCAGGCCGACGTTAAAGACTTCAAAAATATTCGTGGTGTTAACCTGCAATATCGCTACGAATTTGATTCTCCGTTCAGTGTAGTTGGCTCATTTACCTATATGAGTGGCAGTGAAGACCGTAATTATTATGTTGATTCTGATTCGGTCAACACCAATATCGACGTGAAATATTACTCACTGATGGTCGGCCCGGCCTACCGCATCAACGAGTACGTCTCCCTTTATGCGTTGGGCGGCGCGGCGCGAACCAAAGCTGATATCGATGTGAAGTGGCTGGAATCGAGCAATAACGAAGTTTATCGTGAAAGCGAGTCTCGCCATTCCACCTCCTTCGCCTACGGCGCAGGGGTTATCATCAACCCAATCGAAAACCTGACGGTAAACGTCGGCTATGAAGGCACCACCGCCGATATCGAAGACAAATACCAGATCAACGGTTTCAACATTGGCGTCGGCTATCGTTTCTAAGCCACCCCGCCGTGCGGCTTCTGTCCATTGCAGGTGAGAAGCCGCCTGCCTCCGTCACGGTGAATTTTGCCAGACGCCATCACAAAATTGCCACCCGCCCCTTTTGTATAGTAAACAAAATATCTACACTGCGTTGCTATTAACCTACTGACTATCGGGAAGACGGCAATGAGATTAGGGCTGGATATTGGCGGAACCAAAATTGAAGCCGTGGTGCTGGATGACCAGGGCGAGACGCTTTACCGCCAGCGCTACAGTACGCAAAAGCAGAGCTATGAGGCTTTTTTCCACTCGGTTATCACGGCAATAGACGCCGCCAGAGCAGCAACCACGCACTCACTTTCCATCGGGCTTGGCATCCCTGGCGCCTCTGCGACTGACGGACTCATCAAGAACTCCAACATTCTGGTATTGAACCAGCAACCCTTTGTGCAACAGCTTGAGCAGCATTTCAATATGCCCGTTGCAGTGACCAACGACGCCAATTGTTTCACCTTGTCAGAAGCCATCGACGGTGCGGGGAAAGGCTATGGCGTGGTGTTTGGCGTGATCCTCGGCACCGGCTGCGGCGGCGGGTTGTGCGTAGATAATCGTCTGATCACGGGGCCGAACGCCTGCGCCGGTGAGTGGGGGCATAACGTACTGCCCCACTATCATCCTGCGAAAGACGGCGAGTCGGCACAGTGCTACTGCGGGCAAACCAACTGTATTGAGAGCTTTATCTCTGGAAGCGGTCTGGAGCGTCAATACGCTCAATTGTTTAGTAAACATGATAAGGTCCCGCAGATCGTTGCCCGGATGAACGCCGGTGAGGAACCGGTTGCCGCGCTATGGGATCGCTATCAGGATCAGATCGCACGGGCGCTGGCGGGCGTCGTCAATACCCTCGACCCGGATGCGATTGTTATCGGTGGCGGCGTATCGAATATCCCCGAGATCTATGACGGGCTACCGGCGCGTATTGCGCAGTATGTCTTCGGTAAACAGTGCTGCACCCCAATTCTACAGGCGCGTCATGGTGACAGCAGCGGCGTTCGCGGTGCGGCCTGGCTCGGCGCCCAGCGCAAAGTATAAGAACAGGATGTGAACAGGTGAAAGCCGTCAGAATCAGAGATATCGCCGCCGCCTGCGGCGTGTCGCCGGGAGCGGTCTCCCGTGCGTTAAAGGGTCAGCCCGGCCTGCGGGAAGAGACGCGCCAGCGTATTATTGCGGCGGCAGAGCAGCAGGGCTATGACTTTGGCCGACTGCGCAGCGAGAAGATCAAACGCGTGCTGTTTTTACTGCACCGCCAGCACAATATCAGCCGCGCGCTGCCGTTCTACTCGCCGCTGTTTTTGGGGCTTGAGTCTGCATGCCGTGAACAGAGCATCGCGCTGAGCTTTTTGTCCGTTGGCCCTGGCGATGCCGTCGCCGAGCAGGTGATGCTCCACCAGCCGGATGCGTTAATCTGCGCGGGGTTCTTTGAACCGGAACTGCTAGCGGTGCTCGAACAGCTGAAGCTACCGCTGGTGTTGGTCGACCTCTGGTCGCCTGGTCTGCCGTGCGTTAACCCGGATAACCTACAGGGCGGCTATCTCGCCACTCAACATTTGCTGGAACAAGGACGCACACGTATCGCGTTTTTGGCCAGTACGCTGGGGCATTACAGCATTCGTCAGCGTGAAAAAGGGTACCGTCAGGCGCTGTACGATGCAAAGCTGTTGATGCCGCCGGAGTATGAAGCCATCGCCCTACCTCAGCTGGATACCGAGCAGTCGCTGCTGCGGGCGATAAACGAACTGTTCGACCTTGCTGAACCGCCGGATGCCCTTTTTGCCTATAACGATGCCACCGCACTTTTGGTGCTGCAGGTGTGCGCCGAACGCGGCCTGCGGGTGCCGGAAGATGTCGCGGTGGTGGGGTTTGATGATATTGAACCGGCGGCGTGGTCGCAGCCGCCGTTGACCACGCTGGCGGTGGATAAACAGCAACTGGCGCAGGAAGCGTTGGATATTTTGCTCAGTGAGCAGATGGAGGCGAACCTGATGCTACCTGTGGAATTGGTGGTGCGACGTAGCTCTGGTGCTTGATCCCGGGGTCGGCGTAAACGCCTCGCCCGGGCTACTTATCCTGTAGCCCGGCCAAGCGTAGCGCCGCCGGGAATACAAACGACTATGGTGTTACGATATTGAACCAGAACTCAAACTTATCCATATAGCTCAACAGCTCATCCACTTTGGCGTGGTTACCGGTGATGCGCACATCGCCCTGGTTTTCCGCCTGCTTCAGCGTCTCTTCTTTAAGGATAATCTTATTCAAGGTCGCGCGGTTAAGCGTAATAGCGGCATCGGCATTGCTGGCCTGCGCGTTCGCACTGTGGTTCAGCACGCCGTTTTCCAGCTCCAGCTTATACTTGCCGCCATCGCTGCCTAAATCGACGTTAAAGACCGCCTTGGCATTCGCCGCCTTTTCACCATTGATGTGAACCGCCAGATAGTCAAAGAACATCTCCGGCGACATTGCCTTCACCGTATCCGGGCTGGCGGTGTTCGGCGTTGGCCCTTTCACTACGCCGTTACGTAGCTCCTGCGCGCCGGTCAGGTAGAAGTTACGCCACGGGCCCGACTCGGCCTGATAGCCCATCTGCTCAAGCGCATCGGCTTCCAGACTGCGCGCGGCTTTATTGTTCGGATCGGCGAACACCACCTGATTGGTCACCTGTGCTACCCAGCGGTAGTTACCCTTCACAAAGTCAGCTTCCGCTTTTTGCATAATGGCATCGGCACCGCCCATATACTCAACGTATTTCTTCGCAGCCGCCACCGGTGGCAGCTCGTCCAGGGTTGCCGGGTTGCCGTTAAACCAGCCGAGATAGAAGACATAGGTCGCCTTCACATCATGGCTGACCGAGCCATAATAGCCACGGCTGGCCCAGGTTTGCGCCAGACTGTCCGGCAGCTTAAAGTTGGCAGCGATTTCATCACGGGTCAGCCCCTGGTTTGCCATACGCAGGGTTTGGTCATTGATATAGCGGTACATATCGCGCTGGCCTTTCATCAGCTTGACGACGTTCTCGTTGCCCCAGGTCGGCCAGTGGTGCTGAGCGATAATGATCTTCGCTTTGCCGCCCCAGCGGTCAATAACATCGTTGACGTACTTCGACCAGGCCAGCGGATCGCGGATTTTCGCGCCGCGCAGCGAGTAGGTGTTATGCAGCGTATGGGTCACATCTTCCGCCGCCTCAATCATTCCCTTCTCTTCGACATACCACAGCATTTCAGATGGTGCTTCCGAACCCGGCGCCATCATAAAATCGTAGGTCAGGCCGTCGATCACCTCTTTCTGACCGGTATGGGTGATATAGTTGGTCGGCTCAATCAGCGTCACCGTACCGGCTGATGTGGTGGTGCCGAGACCCGCGCCAACCTGACCTTTCGCGTCCGGTTTCAGCAAGTTACCGTACATATAGCTGGCACGACGGCTCATGGCGTTCCCGGCCATAATATTTTCCGATACCGCTTCCTGCATAAAGCCCGCTGGCGCATAGACCTTCACCTTGCCAGACTTCACATCAGCTTCGTCCACCACGCCGCGCACGCCGCCATAATGGTCAACGTGGCTATGGGTATAAATCACCGCGACGACCGGTTTTTTACCGCGATTCTTATAGTAGAGATCCATCCCTACCTTCGCGGTTTCCGCCGAGACCAGCGGGTCGATAACCGTGATCCCCTCTTTCCCTTCCATAATGGTCATGTTGGAGAGGTCGAGATTACGAATCTGATAGACGCCGTCGGTCACTTCAAACAGGCCGCCGATGTTGATGAGTTGCGACTGACGCCACAGGCTTGGGTTGACCGTATCCGGTGCCTTCTCGCCCTCTTTAATAAACGCGTACTGCTGCGGGTTCCAGACCACGTTTCCCTGCTTACCTTTAATCAGCTCTGGCGGCAGCGGCGCAATAAATCCTTTGTGTGCATTGGCGAAATCGGTTTTATCCGCGAAAGGCAGTTGCGTATAGAGCGCCTCATTGGCCTCTTTGGTTTGTGCCGTCGCCGCTTTACCTGGCTCCTGCGCCGTTGCTGGAAGGGAAATGACGGCGCTCGAGCACACGCCAGCGATGGCCATATAGCCCGCTAATTTCTTCAGTTTCATAAAACCTCTATTTATAACATTGCGCCGCACAAAGGAGGTTACTTATTGATATAGGCTGCGGCGATAGATATTTCGATTGAATAACGATGAGGCAAGAGTAACACCGGTATTTAGTGTGGAGAAAACAAGAACCGTTTAAATTTAAATTTATACTGCAAGCCCATATTACATTTAAAAATAAACGAATCGTTGGTCGCCAGGTCCAGGTATAAAAAGATAATAGGCACCTTATTTGTTAACCCTGGAAATACTATGTATAAAGTGACTGTTTTGCTTCTGGTCGCCACGTTAACTGCCTGCAGTACCGATAAACCGAAAACGTTGAGCAAAATTGATGCCCTGCAAATTCCGGTGGTCGCGCAGAGCTCGCCGCCTGCTGAGCCCATCGCGCTCACTACGCGATATCAGAACAATGAACGTATCATTGAAAACATCACCGAAACGCTAAAAATGCAGTATCTACAGCATGTTAACAGCCGGGACATTTTTGATGTTCATAGCGAGGCGCATCAGGTATACGCGGCGCTGTCCAAGCTCGACCAACTGCAGCTTATTAATCGCTACTATCTAAAAACGCAGAATCTCGATGGCCTTAACCACGTCGGTGATTCGCTGCAGCCGCTGGAGAAAGGATAAAAAAAACCGCTCATCTACCATGAGCGGGCTTTCTTCATCGAGCTAAAATCGTTCAGGCAAGCTATTGACCGATAATAAATAACCGCCACGCTTAAACTCGATATAATGACCATTCTTCAGTGCCGACAACACATTTAATACGCTGCTACGCGAAAGGTGTGTGCGCTCCTGAATATAATCAAGGATCGATATTTTCATGCGCGTTTCTTCAGGCAGTAATATCATCTCTTGCAGGTGATTACGAATCACCGAATAGGTGCGCTGCTGCACCACCAACGCGTCACGATAAAAAAGATAGGCGGTGTGGTACGACAGCACCGAAGCCACATCTTCCCAAGCGCCCTCCTCGCGGAACACCTGCATCGCCGTTTGCGCATCCACACGTAGAATGGTTGACTCCGACTCCGCCCGCAGTAAATGACCGCGCACCGGCTGGATCATTTCGGCAATACCGAACAGATGGGGATCATAGACGGTAACAATCAGCAGGCCGTCTGACGCTCGCAAGATGGAGAGTTCGCCTTCAAGAAAGAGAAAAAGCTGCGGCTGGTTTTTGTGCGTCCAGGTCATCCGTTTGCGGGGAACCACCTTCATTTTTTCAGCTATCGGCTGCAGCAGCGCCGTCAATCGTTGAATGCTCTGCTCCGGGCGAATCGGCGGTAAATTCTGCATAGTCCTACCTGTAAAAATGACACAACGTTGCATTTACGCACATCGGCAGATGTACCATAAAGCGCAACGTTGTTTAAATTTAAACCAATAAAAGCTTGTCCTAACGGTAGGCCGGATAAGCTAAGCGCCATCCGGCCTACAGGGTTATGGCGTGACGATATTGAACCAGAAATCAAACTTGTCCATATAGCCCAGCATCTCGTCGAGTTTTGCCCCGTTGCCGCTGATCTTCACTTCGCCCTTATCTTCAGCCTGTTTAAGCGTTTCCTCTTTCAGGATAATTTTGTTCAGGGTTGCCCTATCCAGGGTCAGCGTCGCATCGGCATCTTTCGCTTCTGCATTGGCGGTATGGTTCAGCACGCCGTTTTCCAGCTCCAGCTTATATTTGCCGCCGTCATTGCCAAGATCGATGTTAAACACCGACTTCGCTTTCCCAGCCTTCTCACCGTTGATATGCACGGCCAGATAGTCAAAGAACATTTCCGGCGTCATCGCACGCACCGTGTCCGGGCTGGCGGTGTTCGGCGTTGGCCCTTTCACCACGCCGTTACGCAATTCCTGCGCGCCGGTCAGGTAGAAGTTACGCCACGGACCTGATTCGGCCTGATAACCCAGTTGCTCCAGCGCATCGGCTTCCAGGTTACGCGCATCCTGGTTTTGCGGGTCGGCAAAGACCACTTTGCTGACCACCTGCGCCACCCAGCGGTAGTTGCCCTGGTCGTAATCCTCTTTGGCTTTTTTCAGAATCGCCTCGGCGCCGCCCATATAGTCGACAAATTTCTTCGCCGCTTCTTCAGGCGGCAGTTCGTCGAGGGTCGCCGGGTTGCCGTCGAACCAGCCGAGATACAGCACGTAGGTGGCCTTCACGTCGTGGCTCACCGAGCCATAGTAACCGCGGTTGGCCCAGGTGTTTGCCAGGCTGTCCGGCAGCTTGAAGTTTGCGGCGATCTCATCGCGGGTCAGCCCTTCGTTTGCCATACGCAGCGTCTGGTCGTTGATGTAGCGATAGAGGTCACGCTGGCTCTTCAGCAGGTTCACCACGTTTTCATTGCCCCAGGTCGGCCAGTGGTGCTGCGCCATAATCACTTCCGCTTTATCACCCCAGCGGACAATCGCTTCGTTGATATACTTCGACCACGGCAGCGGTTCACGAATCTTCGCGCCACGCAGCGAGTAGGTGTTGTGCAGCGTATGCGTCACGTCCTCTGCCGATTCAATGAGCTTTTTCTCTTCGATAAACCACAGCATTTCGGACGGCGCTTCTGAGCCTGGGGCCAGCATAAAATCATAGGTCAGGCCATCGATCGTCTCTTTCTGCCCGTCTTTATCAATGATATTGGTCGGTGCAATTAAGGTGACGGTCCCGGCCGAGGTGGTGGTACCCAGCCCTGCGCCAACCTGCCCTTTCGCATCCGGTTTTAACAGGTTGCCGTACATGTAGCTGGCGCGGCGGCTCATCACGTTACCGGCCATAATGTTTTCCGCCACCGCGGCTTCCATAAAGCCGGACGGTGCGTACACTTTAACTTTGCCCGATTTCACATCGGCTTCATCCACCACCCCACGCACACCGCCGTAGTGGTCAACGTGGCTGTGGGTGTAAATGATCGCCACCACCGGCTTTTTGCCGCGGTTTTTGTAGTACAGATCCATGCCCACTTTGGCGGTTTCCGCCGAGACCAGTGGGTCAACAACCGTGATCCCCTCTTTCCCTTCGATAATGGTCATGTTGGAAAGATCGAGGTTGCGAATCTGGTAGACGCCATCGGTGACTTCAAACAACCCACTGATGTTGATCAGCTGCGACTGACGCCACAGGCTCGGGTTGACGGTAGCCGGGGCTTTTTCGCCCTCTTTGATAAAGGCGTACTGTTGCGGGTTCCAGATTACGTTGCCCTGCTCGCCTTTAATCACGTCGGTTGGCAGCGCGGCAATAAAACCTTTGTGGGCGTTGGTGAAGTCGGTATTGTCAGAGAACGGCAACTGAGTTAAGAGCGCATCGTTAGCTTTTTGCGTGGTATCCGTCGCCTCTTTCGGCGTCACGTCGGCATAGGCTGGGAGGACAATTGTCGACATAAAACCTGCCAGCGCCAGGCTTCTGACAATAAGCTTTATTTTCATTATGAGCCTCGATTTTGCAAAATTTGGTATAATCCCAGAAGGTAATCGTTTGAGATATGGAATTTATTTTTCCCATCCTATAAAAACATAACCAGGAATCGCCATTACGCAAGAAATAAAGCTCCAATAAACACATGATTTTCATCATGAAATTTTATTGTTTAAAATCATTAGGTTATAGAATAAATTTAGGTTTGACGAATCTCAGTTTATGCACTAGAAAATTAAAAAATTTAACACTCGTTATTCCCGAGTAATTCAGCATGGAAAGTACAACAGCCATATTTATCGTTATTTTCAAATGTCATCATCTCAATATCATCTCTTTCATTGATTTGAACCATTTATAAAACATTAATGTTTAGAAACAGATAGACACGGGATTTACCTCATAGTGGGTATTTTTTCAATTTAAGCTCAACAACCGTCCTGGCGTCGTTGCCAACACCGCCTTTTTCATGAAAAATCGCTATGTAAAAAACTACATAACGAGACAAGTCGATGGTTTCAGGAAAAATGAAGTACGGAATTCTGGCGCTGATGGTATGTACCCCGGCGGTATTCGCAAAAGACATTCGCGTCACTTATGCCGGTTCGATGGGCAAAGTCATGGATCAAGGGTTAGGGCCTGCGTTCAGCAAAACCGATAACGGCGACTATCAGGGGCAAGGCCAGGGGGCGTACGGTATGGCTCGCCTGCTAGCCAGCCATAAAATTGAGGCCGACGTATTTGTATCCATCAACCCCGGCCCAATGCAGATCCTCAAAGATGCCGGGCTGATTGATGAGGCCGTACCCGTCGCCAGCACCAGCATGGTGGTGGCTTACAATCCGAAAGGAAAATATGGCGCTCAGTTTGCCGCCGCTAACCAAAAACGCGACGGCTCATGGCTCAATTTGCTGGCGCAAAAAGATATCAGCTTCGGGCGCACCGACCCCTACGTTGATCCGAAAGGTCAGAACATCGTCTTTACGCTGATGCTGGCGGAGAAATATTACCAGCAGCCGGGCATTGCGATGAAGATCCTCGGCAGCCTGCAAAACCCGCAGCAGACCCACCAGGAAGGCGGCCTGATATCACGCCTTGAGAGTGGTCAGGTGGACGCCGCCGCCGGCTATGAGAGCGAAATTCGCTCCGCACACCTGCCGTACGTGGCACTACCCGATGAGATTAACCTGAGCAACCCGGCGATGGCGAAGCAGTGGTATGACACGGTAAGCTTCACCATTAAAGATGCCCAGGGCAAAGATCAGGTTCTGCATACCCAGCCAATGGTGTTCTACGCTGCGGTGCTGAAAAATGCGCCTAACGGCGTTGAACAAGGGGAAAAATTCGTCAAATTTATGCAGAGCGCACAGGGTCAGGCGCTATTTAAACAGTACGGTTACGCGGAACCAAAAGGGGACGCGTTATACGCCCGCTAAACCGCCCAGCCAGAATAGCGGGCTGGCTCTCGCTGCCCGCTATTCTCCTGCTAAGCATTCCTTTTATTACCCTGATTAGCGTTACGCCGTGGCATCATTTACGGCTGGCCTGGCGAGATGGTGACGCCATTGTTGTGTCGATGGGGCTGGGAGGCGTGGCGCTGTGCATTACGGTCGCCATCGGGCTCCCCGTCGCCTGGTGGCTCTCACAAGCGAGCGGACGCCGCCGTTTACTGGGCGAACTATTGGTGATGATCCCCCTGCTTACCCCACCGCTAGCAATGGGGATCCTGCTGGTCTCGGCGCTGGGGCCTTATGGTTTGGTCGGGACGTGGGTAACCAGGCTTGGCGTGACGCTGGTCAACAACCCGGCAGCCTTTGTGCTGGCGCAAATTTATGGCTAGCTGCCCTACTTCATCGTGGTGGCGCGTTCGGCGTTCGTTACCGTGCCCAAAGATATTCTCGAAGCCGGTCAAACCCTCGGCGCATCAGGCTGGAATCGCTTTCGCTACCTGACGCTCCCCATCGCCCTACCGGGGCTCGCTTCAGCAGTGACCTTAGCCTGGGTACGTGCGGTAGGTGAATTTGGGATCGTGATGATTTTTGCCTATTTTCCGCAAGGGATCCCGGTAAAACTGTACACCAATCTTCAAAACGACGGTGTCGATGCCGTTTATACGTTGCTGTGGGTACTGCTGATTGTCACCCTGCCACTACCAATGCTCTGCTTCACGCTCGCGAGGCAGGGAACAACGAAAACAAAACGGTAAACATGAGATCCAACGCCTGGCTAGCAGGCGTGCTCAAGCTCGCCCCAAACGGAATCTAGATGGTTTTTCTTGCAGTACAATGCGATAACCATACTGCCGTTTACCGAATAGCCTCGACTGTCTACCTTGGTAATTAACGCGTCAAAATCTACACCAACCGATATCAGCGTGGACTTAAGATCCTGCATGACCTGCCAGAGACGCGCGGAAGAGGCTCGCAGGCCATAATGCTCCCAGACATTAGTCATAATCTTCTGATTAGTAATCAGTTTTTCACCAGCGTGTTCGAGTAGAAACATCAACAGCCTCAGTTTGGTATCACGCAGTGAGACTTTGAAATATTTCTGTGATTTATCACTTTGCCCTAAATTAATAAGATGTTTGTGGAACGCATCCAGCTGTACACCAGGGCTAATATAGTAGCCAAAAGTATGCATTTTTGTTAATTCCCTTTAAAATAACCACCACTAATCAATGGGCGAAAGTAATATATATTTAATATTAATTAAACCGATCAATATTGCGATGATAGAGTAGAAAATCAGCAGTATCAACACCTGACATAAGCGGAAAGTGCTTAATGATGGCGGACCTCTATTATATCTTCAGTGAATCAGCATGTTATTTATCATATCTATAAGGATGCTGGAACCATATTAAAGCCAAAATGTTAAACGCTATGGCTTAAGCTTTTAGCATTAAATCGCTTAGTTTTAATAATCACCAGCAATAGTCACAATACATTGCATCACCAAATAGCATTAATAAACAAGAACCGCATCCCGCCTATAAATATCCTAGCCGCCTTGAGATGACGTATTCATTGACCACATAAATAATTCAATCAATGAATCTAACATTATTTGAAAACAAAAATATATTTTCATAAAAATCAGCCATTGTGAAGTCTGTATTCATTCTATCTCGCCCTTCACTTTGGTCTAAAAAACCGACCAAGCAATTCTTTGCAGCATAAAAAACCATACGATGTAAAAATAAAAGAACATAACAGTTAGCTTTAACCCTCTTTAATTCTGAATGCTTCTTATGCGTTAATAGCCATCGCTAAGTTGATATTCTTTTTGGTGAGGTTATCCCGAGCCGAAGTTTAAGCAAAATTGGAATTTGCGAATTACCACATAAAGAGGATTTACAATGAAAAAAAGTATTCTGACTGCAGCGGTTGTTTTCGCGTTATCAGCAGCATCCAGTGCATATGCAGGCAACACCATTACTTTCCTGGGCGAAATTACCGACTCAACCTGCGACGTCAGCGTTGAAGGTGGTAACAGCACTATTACGCTGCCATCCGTGAGTAAATCACTGCTCAGCGCAACAAACAGCACCGCTGGCCGCGTTTCATTTGCTCTGCTGGCAGAAAACTGCGCTCTCGGCAACGGCAAATCTAAAGTTGCTGCATACTTTAACGGTAATGGTGCTGAAGGTGCTGATGCCAATAACATCGATAGCACAACAGGCTATTTGAACAACCTGGCAACTGACCCTAACCCGACAAACGCGGCGTATGATGCAGATGACGCTACCACCTATTATCAGGATGCCGCAACAAACGTTCAGTTACGTCTGATTGATGGTACCAGCAACGCCGTCATTAAAGCCGGTTTTGCCGATCAGGTTGACGATGCAGGTTACGTGACCGTTGATACCAGCAACAACGCCCGTCTGCCGTACTCTGTTGAATATATCTCCGTAGCCGGTAGCGCCACCCCTGGCCCAGTAAAAGGCATGGTTGTATACGATCTGATGTATCAGTAATCAGTGCATAAGTGGGGGCAATGGTTGCCCCCAGATTATTTATCAAGGATGATAAAATGACCTTCTCTAAAAAAAACATCGCTTTTCTTAGTGGATTAACCGTTCTGGCAGTCTTCAGCAATACCTGCACAGCCAGCATTATACTGAACGGCACACGTGTCATTTATCCCGCGAAAAAAAAAGAAGTCACCGTTACGGTAACGAATAACAATACCACGCCGGTATTAATACAAAACTGGATTGATAATGGTAACGCGAAAGGTGAACCGGGAAAAACAGCGGTCCCCTTTGTTCTCACCCCCCCAATTAATCGCGTTGATCCAGGGAAAGGTCAAACCTTACGTATCAGCTATATTGGCTCAACGCCACTTCCGGTTGATAAAGAATCAGTATTCTGGCTTAACGTATTGGAAATTCCATCAAAACAGAAAAATGAATCCGTTGCCGATAGTAAGTTAAATATCGCTTTCCGGACGCGTATTAAAATTTTCTACCGCCCAGAGGGATTAAGCGGAAGCCCATCCGTAGCAGCAGAGAACCTGCACTGGTCCGTGCAGGGCGGCGGAGTAAAAGTGACTAACCCTTCAAACTATTTTGTTTCACTTTCTAACGTCACGCTGCAGGTCAACGGTAAAACCGTTGAAGAACGAGCCCGGATGATTGCGCCTGGCGGATCGGATACTTACCAGTTTAAAGGTGCAAATGTTAGCAGCCTCGCCAACGTAAAATATACGGCAATCAATGATTACGGTGGGCTCAAACTCTATAAAGCAAAAAACTAATAGGCCATGGAAGGATGGCAATGTAGTGCCAAGGATGAACTATGCATACTAAAAACAGAAGTCACGGACGATATCTAAAAACTCGGATCTCCCCTTTGGCACTGACCATATTCATCGCTTTCAGCGCTGAGGGTGCTGAACCGTCAGCTGAACCCCCCAACGAATATGCCCGTAATGTCGTAGAGTTCGACTCCGACCTGCTTAAACTTGGCGGGCATAATAAGGTGGATGTGAGCCGTTTTTCTTATGGCTCCAGCGCCTCACCTGGTACCTATAAAGTAGAAATTTACGTTAACGATATTCAGGTGAGCAATGAAGATGTCGAATTTAAAGAGGATGATAAGCACCAGGTCTATCCCTGCCTGACGGCAAAAATTATCCAACTGATAAACTTTAAAACTGACCGTTTGTCAGATAGCGCTCGTGAAGCGCTGTCATCACCAGGCGCGTGCACTAACGTACAGGCACTTATTCCGGATACGGTGGTTGAATTCGACAGCAGCTCGCAGCAGCTGCGTATCACTATCCCACAAATTTATGTCAATAGAATCGCCCAAGGTACCGTCAGCCCAGAGCTATGGGAGGACGGCATTCCTGCGTTGCTGTTTGGCTATTATCTGAACGGCTACGACTCCAGCTACAGCGGCGGATACAGTTCACGTACCGTCTATAGCTCTTTCAATACTGGCTTAAACATTGGTGCCTGGTATTTCCGCCACAATGGCTCCTATAACTGGCAGGAAGATTACGGTGGTGAATACCAAACGCTGAACACTTACGTTCAGCGCGACATTGCCCCTATTCGCGGACGTTTAATACTTGGCGAATACAATACCACCGGCCAGCTGTTTAATACCGTTCCCTTTACTGGCGCGCAGATAGCCAGTGATGACCGTATGCTGCCTGAATCGCAGCGCGGATACGCACCGGAAATTCGCGGCGTTGCCAAAACCAACGCTAAAGTCACCGTACGCCAGCTAGGACGCATCATTTACGAAACCACGGTAACCCCGGGCGCCTTCCTGATAAATGACCTCTATCCCACCGGCTACGGCGGCGATCTGGACGTCACCATTCAGGAAGCCGATGGCAGCGTCCAGCAATACACCATGGCCTATGCCTCTGTCGCGCAGCTGCTGCGGCCTGGCGTATCACAATATAGCGCCACGGCAGGTAAGCTTCGCGATAGCTCCCTCTCCGATGAACCAATGTTCTATGAGCTGACCTACACGCGCGGCTTAAGCAACCTCTTTACCGGTTATGTGGGCACACAGCTTAGTGAAAACTATCGCGCCTACCAGTTTGGCCTGGCGCTGGGGACATCTCTCGGTGCCATAAGCGCGGATGTGACCCAATCAGAATCTCAATTAGGTGGTGACGCCGGGAAACGCAGCGGCCAAAGCTATCGTCTTAGCTACAGCAAACTGATCAACGAAACCAACAGTAATATTACGCTGGCCGCTTACCGCTATTCGACGGCGAACTATCTCGATTTAATGTCCGCTATGCAGACGCGTGATGCCATCAAAGATGGGCAGGATCCTAACTCGATCAGCCGTTCTAAAAACCGGTTTACCGTGAGCCTGAACCAGGGATTACCGTCCGGTTGGGGAAATATCTATATTAGCTCCACGATTGAAAACTACTGGCAGGAAAATGGCGGCTATAACAAACAATACCAGATGGGATATTCCAACAATCTGGGGCGTCTTAGCTACAGCGTCAACGTCAGCCGTAGCAAAACCGCGTATGGACATGACCAGACCAGCTGGTATCTGAACCTCTCCATGCCACTTGACTGGAGCCGCGACGCTACCCGGACATCAACGCCTTATCTGAGCATGCGCTATAACCAGGATACCAACGGTGGCAAAGGCGAGCAGGCAATGCTGACCGGATCGCTTGGGGAAAATAACAAGTACAGCTACAACGTGACGGCAGCCCATGATAACGACAGCGGCAGCTCCGGCAGCATCGGGGGAACCTGGCAAGGCCGGGCGGCAACCGTAAACGGCAGCTACAGCACCGGACGCGACTACCACAGCACCTCATTAGGTATGTCCGGCGGTATGGTTATCCATTCTGGCGGAGTGACGCTGTCGCCTTATAACAGCGATACCTATGCGTTAATTGAAGCCAAAGACGCGCAAGGTGCGAAGGTAGCAGGCTACGCAGGTTCGCAGGTCGATATGTTTGGCTATGCCTTATATCCTTCGCTGGTACCGTATCAGATGAACCAGGTTTCTATTGACCCGGAAGGTTCTTCCATGGATGTGGAATTTGAAAATACTTCTCAGCGCGTTGCGCCTCGTGCTGGCGCGGTTGTTAAAGTAAAATTTGATACCCACAGCGGTACCCCCGTGCTCATCACTTCGACCTATCAGGGAGACCCCCTGCCCTTTGGCGCTGAAGTGTTCGATGAAAACAATAAATATATTGGTAACGTGGCGCAGTTTGGTTTGATTTATGCCCGTGTTGCCGATGTAAAAGGTACGTTGAAAATAAAATGGGGTGAAGCGCTGAGCGCACGTTGTCAGGTCAGCTATATGCTGATGCCGGAGCCAGCGAAAACAGCAGCACAGAATATTCCACAACAATTTAATACGGTATGTACCGCCCCTACTGACATGAATAATCGTAATAATGTCAGAACGCTGTTAGCAACTGCATCTAATTAACATCGCAAGTTAATGCAAAGGAATTGCACCAATGAATAATGCATTACGCACAAAAATTAGCATGGGGGGCAATTCAGAATGGAAAGACGCCAGCTTCCGTCTTAAATGCGCCGATGCCTACGGTTATGGCGGATCCGTAAGCGGCGCGTTAAATTCCAACGATCCCAATGATGGCACCCAAACGGCAAACAACACGCAGAATGAAACCGTCATGATCCAGATACTCCCCTACACCACCATAAACGATGCAAACAGGGGCATTATTGAACTCGAAGCGGGCGGTGCTGAAGGTTACGGTCTGCAACTTGCGTGGGGGCTTCCCTCCACGCAGGGAACCAATCCGACTAACGCGGTAAGAATCAACACGCCCGTAAACTTACAGTCGGTAAATACCGGGTTTACGCTTGGCCCTTATGCCTATGGCTCAAACGTACAAACCAGCGGGGCGGACAATCTTATTCCTTTATCCGCTCGCTATATCCGTACTTCAGACACCGTGGTTGGCGGCCCAGCCAATGCGTCAATTGAGATCCTGGCCAGCTATCAATAGCATTATGCTCACTGTATCCACGAACAGGTCACCCGGCCTGTTCGTGGCCAACGCAGAACCCGACTTATCCCACCTGCTTTTCGGATTTCCGCCCCACCATTCGGCACATTTACCCGCTAGTTTTAATGATTGAAGTGATTATTGGGCTTGAATTGATAGACGGTAGGCCGACGGATAGACCAACTGTGATGGATATCGTTGAAACGTGGGGGCGTAAGTGCTTGAATAGTGGCGGAGAGAGGGGGATTTGAACCCCCGGTAGAGTTACCCCTACTCCGGTTTTCGAGACCGGTCCATTCAGCCGCTCTGGCATCTCTCCGTTTTGATGGTTGCCATCATGCCAGGTTATTTGGCATTTTAACAGACCCAGTCTCTTCAATTGCGTTCAAGTGACGAGTTTGCGAGCAAAATGATGATTAAATGGCCCTGGAAAGCAAGTGACACTGCCGAGATAACCAATTTACCGTGGGCGGAAGCGCTGGCGATTCCCCTGTTAGCGAATCTGTCCGACGATGAACAGGTCAAACTGGTGCAGTTAGCCGACCGTTTTTTACAGCAAAAGCGGCTGGTGTTTCTACAAGGATTGACGGCGGAGCCTATCATCGAGGCGCGCATCGCCCTGCTCTTCTGCCTGCCGATTCTGGAACTGGGGATCGAGTGGCTCGACGGCTTCCATGAAGTGTTGATCTACCCGGCGCCCTTTATCGTCGATGACGAATGGGAAGATGACATCGGCCTGGTACACAATCAGCGCGTCGTGCAGTCTGGGCAAAGCTGGCAGCAGGGGCCAATTGTGCTCAACTGGCTGGATATTCAGGACTCGTTCGATGCTTCCGGTTTTAACCTCATTATTCACGAGGTGGCGCATAAGCTGGATACCCGCAACGGCGATCGCGCCAGCGGCGTGCCCTTTATTCCGCTGCGCGAAGTCGCAGGCTGGGAGCACGACCTTCATGCGGCGATGAATAACATTCAGGATGAGATTGATTTAGTGGGCGAAAACGCGGCCAGCATTGATGCCTATGCGGCCACCGACCCTGCCGAGTGCTTTGCCGTCCTCTCTGAATACTTTTTCAGCGCTCCCGAACTTTTCGCTCCGCGCTTCCCGGCGCTGTGGCAGCGTTTCTGTGGCTTTTACCACCAGGATCCACTGCAGCGGTTGCGCGATAACGGCGAACAGGATGAAAATCCCCCAGTAGTTCACTAAAACAACATCTTGCGCTAAATTCATCCATTTGAATCAGCGAGTTAAATTTAGTGTTGACACAATTATCGAGGACCAGTACTATGCGCCTCGTTCACACGATTCCTCTGTAGTTCAGTCGGTAGAACGGCGGACTGTTAATCCGTATGTCACTGGTTCGAGTCCAGTCAGAGGAGCCATATTTAAGAAGCCTGCTTAGGAAACTAAGCAGGCTTTTTGCTTTTCGGTATTTACCCGCTCCCAGTACAGTTCACCACGCCCTTCAGGACAGATTAGCCCGCAACGACAATTTCATTTCCTCCCCACGAGGATTATGATGACGCTCATTATCCTTTCTGTTCGTTGTCACCGAGAAATTGATGGACGTCATCAGCATCATTATGTCGGCAGGGAAATCCTCCGTCGACGTAGCGCTCTATACCCTGCTGCCAATTATGGTGGTTATGCTCATCGTCATGAAATATCTGGAAGTGCGCGGCGTACTGGACGTCATCGTACGCTGGCTCGCCCCGCTGCTTAAGCCGTTTGGCCTCACCGGAATGAGCGCCTTTGCCCTTATCCAGATGAATTTCGTTAGTTTTGCCGCCCCGCTGGCAACGCTCGCCATTATGGATAAGCGCGGGGTCTCGGACCGTCAGATGGCGGCGACGCTGGCGATGCTGTTCGCCATGGGTCAGGGAAACGTCTTCTATCCGCTCACGCCGTTTGGCCTGCACTGGCTGGCCTCCATCGTTATCTCAATTGCTGGCGGGCTGTGCGCCGCTGCGGTCACCTGGCACGTCACCGGTCGTCGGCTATCAACGGTGGAGAGCGCCCGGGCTGAAGCGCTACCTGATGCCGAGAAAAATAATCAGGGGATCATTTCGGTTATCAACAGCGCGGGTTCTGATGCCATCCGTCTGGCGCTTGGCGCAGTGCCCATGCTGATTCTGTCGCTGGCCATCGTCGGCGTAATGAAGTCGGCAGGCCTGATTGAGATGCTGCAGCAACTGTTGATGCCGCTGCTGGTGTGGCTGCATATTCCGGTTAACTTTGTGCTGCCCGCGCTGGTCAAATGCGTGGCTGGCGGCACGGCCTACTTTGGCGTCGTCTCTGAACTGGTGCAGCAGGGGAAAATCACCGTAAGCCAGATTAACGCCTCTGCGGGGCTGTTAGTTCAGACCTTCGACCTTCCTGGCATCGGCATTTTTCTGGGGGTAAGCTCCCGCTTCGTTCGCCTGTTCCGCTACGCCGCCACCGGTGCGCTCGCCGGGATCGCCATCCGCACCCTTTTGCACCTTGCTCTGTTCTGACACGGCTTCCCGGAGGCAGGCGATAACATCAGGCCGCTCGCTACAGGCAATATGCTGCTGAACCCGCGCCATCATCCACGGGAAAAAGGGGTTGGAGGTGACGCGCATCAGCATATCCAGCCCCACGCTCAGCGTCGCCGTCTCTCCGCGCAGCGAAATTGTGCCCAGACTAATGCCGTAACGATTTATCTCCTGCGGGTTTCGACCATAAAGTGAGTCGGTCAGCGGGAACGGCACCGCCACGTGCGACAGCGAATACATATCCTGCGGCCAGGCGATCCGCAGGGGCGTCACGGTCTCCGTCAGGGCGCCCGCCTCCGTTGAGCGCGCGACCGTTTGATTGGTGTCCGGCGTGGTGTTAGTGATAACCGTGGTGGCATATAGCCTTGGCGCTGGCGGCAGCAAGGTATTTACCGCCGAATAGGATGATGACCGGAACAGCGCGCGTAAATTGGCCGCCTGGTTAATATCAAAAATAACCAGTTCACTGCCGTTATCCGGCAGATAGCGATAGAGCGAATCCACCACCGCCCGGGTGCTCACCGTGGAATCCATTACCGACTGAAACGTGAGTACGGGTGCCAGTTCAGCCAGCCGCTTATTTTGCGATTCCTGCACGATTTGCTGCTGCAGCGCCTGAGACAATAGCCACGACTGGCGTGCGGCCTTAACCGGGAACGAATTGTATTTATAGGGATTAAACTCTGGCACCACGTTAAGCCACGCCGCCCGGGCAAAGGCGGGGAATATCGCGGGCAGTCCGGCGAGTCCGGCAAAACGGGCAAAAGCGGTCACACCGATCATCGGCGATAGCAGGATTATCTGCTGCGGCCGACGCAGCGATTTATCCTCCAGGCTATCGAGGGCGTATTTCATCGCCAGCGCCCCGCCGTTTGAGTAACCGACAATATGCAGCGGGACGTCCTTCCCGGCCAGCCGCGTCGCTTCGCGCACGGCCATCCGCGTTGCCGCTATCCACTGTTCGCGGTCAACGCCGGTTAATGCCCCCGGCGCGGTACCGTGCCCCGGTAGTCTGGGGACAACGGCAATAAACCCCTGCTGCTGATACCGTTGTGCCAGATAGCGTACGCTATACGGAGAGTCCGTCAGGCCGTGGAGCAGCACCGCCGCACCGCGAGGTTTGCCCTCGGGCTGCAGAATAAAAGAGCGGTTCCAGTCAGGCTGAAACTTATCGGGATAAACCAGGCTTTGAGCGTAAAAACGGTTAATCGCCGTTTTCTCGTCGGCGTTCAACGTGTCGGTAATCTTATTTTTCATATCGCGGAAAATTGATGCTTCCCGCGTCTGATAGTCCGCAAACGTCGCATTATCAATCTCCCCAGCCGTCATTTCATCCGCCGTCCAGGTATGCCAGCGGTGCAGCGCCGGGCCACGCTGGGATTCATAGATGCGACCAATAAAAAAGACAATGATGACCACAACCAGGCCAATAAGCGCCTTTTTTGCCCATGAGAGCATTCTCTTGCCGGACGTATTCAGCAGTCGAGTTAAACGCTTCATTGCCATAGTGCTATCCGTCTTATCTCTCTGTTCACGAAGGGGTTATCGTTAAACCAAATACGATCCTGCGATGTGCCTTATAAACATAGACTAAACCAGACGCCAGTTTTACGGCCTGAACGTGTTAAGTTCGTGAGAAGAAATAGCATGATGGGATGCAAAGCAGCGCGCCCCAGGGGCGCGGCGTTAAATCTGATAATCCAGTACCGACTCTTCCAGCTCCATCGCCTGGCGTTTAATCTCCTCCAGCGACAGCCCGGCATTACAGAGTTCAATAAATCGCCACACATAGTTGCGCTGTAATTGCCCACGCTTAAGCCCCAGCCAGACAGTATTAGCATCAAACAGGTGATGGGTATCCAGCCGTACCAGGCTGCCGGACTCCTGCGGATCGCCGGACTGCTCCGCCACGAGTCCAATGCCGAGCCCCAGCTCAACGTAGGTTTTAATCACGTCGGAATCCTGGGCGCTCAGCACGATATCCGGCGTCAGCCCCTTGCGGTTAAAGGCTTCATCAATACGGGAACGCCCAGTGATCCCCTGGCGATAGGTGATGAGCGGCCAGCGGGCGATGTCTTCCAGCGTCAGCGGTGAGGTGTGAGTAAGTGGATGATCCTGCGGAACTAGCAGACTGTGATGCCAGCGAAACCACGGAAAAGCCACCAGCGTCGCGTCGTTACTGAGGCGCTCACTGGCAATGCCGATATCCGCTCCGCCGTTATGCAGCAACGCATCAATTTCCTGCGGCGTGCCCTGAATCAACTCCAGGCGCACGTCTTTGAAAATTTCCCGGAACGCTTTGATCACTGGCGGCAGGCTGTAGCGAGCCTGGGTATGCGTGGTGGCAATCGTCAGCACGCCGGACGCATCGTTGGTAAAGAGATCGGCCAGACGTCGGACGTTGCTGGCCTCATTCAGTATGCGTTCGGCAATCACCAGCAGGGCTTTGCCCGGCTCCGTCATCCCTAACAGGCGTTTACCGCGACGGATGAAAATCTCAATCCCCAGCTCTTCTTCGAGCTCACGAATATGTCGGCTCACGCCGGACTGCGATGTATAAAGCATGTTGGCAACTTCGGTCAGGTTGTAATCCTGCCGTGCCGCTTCACGAATTATTTTGAGCTGCTGGAAGTTCACGCTTCTCTCCGGGTCAATCAGACGTTGAGCTATTGTTAAAGTCTGATGCCCTTGTGAACAAATAATAAAAACCAGCAAGTTATATCTGAATGGAATATAAGCTTAGCTCACCAGCAGCAGTTCACGGTTATCCAGCATCGGGCGGCTGACCAGCGACATCAGGATCTCTTTCACCGCCTGCGCCTGCGGGCTTAACTGACCACGCGCCGATACGTTTAACGACAGCGGCAAGCTCATCGATGGTGTCGTAATCCGCGCCATCCAGCCATTTGCCGCACTGCACAGCGAACGGGCCGCCGATTCTGGCAGTACCGTCACGCCCATTCCGCTGGCAATCGCGGCTGTCAGCGTAGAGATAGACTCAATTTCACCGATAATTTTTGCCGTTAAGCGACGCAGCGAAAAAGCTTCGTCGACACGGGCGCGGACGGCGCTGTAATCACGCGGCAGGAAAAGATTCATCTCCGCTACTGCGGTGAGATCGACGCTTTGCCCCGGGCAATCACGGGTACCAACCAGATAAAGATCCTCTTTCAGCAGCGGCTGGCTGACGATCCCCGCCAGCGGTGCGCGGTCGTAAAGTACTGCCATATCCAACTGACCGTTCAACAATTTGTCATTAAGCACGGTGCCGCTATTTTCATGCAGATAAACCAGTACTTCAGGCAGCTCGTTACGTACCGCCTGCAGCAACGGCATGGTAATGGATGATGCCGCCGTGCCCGGCGCAAGGCCGATAGATACCGTGCCGCTGAGGGTCTGACCGACGTTATTCACCGCCAGTTGCGCCTGTTCACATTGACGTAAGATTGTCCGGGCATGGGTGTATAACACTTTGCCCGCTTCCGTTGGCGTGACGCCGCGCTTGGTACGAATCAACAGTTGTTGATCCAGCTCCCCCTCCAGCGTCGCCACCTGCTGACTCAACGCAGGCTGCGCGATATGCAACACTTCAGCGGCCTGGGTCAGGCTGCCGATATCGACGATTTTCACAAAGTACTTCAGCCGTCTTAAGTTCATTTTTGCCTCCGGTTCGGAATCACTGCCACGCTGGCGTTAAGTAATCGGAGGAGTTGCAAGATGCTTGCCAGTTTTAAAATAGCCAGTAAAACCGTGTAAACCTATCGCTAAGGCCCTTTTTTGCGGCTATCAGAAGTTTGTGATCTGCCCCATAAGGGGTAATTCTGCACTTTCACGGTGCAGAACAGTCAAAAAAACAGCAAATGGCACGGAATTGCTGAAATTGTCAGCAAACGAACTTATTAGCGCTTTTCACCCTTTGACAAGCCTGGGTGACATCGATAATATGCGCCCCGTTCACACGATTCCTCTGTAGTTCAGTCGGTAGAACGGCGGACTGTTAATCCGTATGTCACTGGTTCGAGTCCAGTCAGAGGAGCCAAATTTAGAAAAGCCTGCTTTCGAGCAGGCTTTTTGCTTTTCTGCATTTGTATATTCGCTCAATCCACGCTTATAGCGAAATGCCATAATGCGAACCGTCCGGCAGTTCGATATCCAGATTCAGCTTTCCACCCGCAGCTTCAACATAGCGCTTAAGCGTTGAGAGCTTCACATCGCGCCCCGGTTTTTCCATACTGGCGACGGTCGGCTGACGAAGCCCCAACGCTTGGGCCATTTCGACCTGCGTTTTCCGTACCCTTTCCCGCAGCTCTGCAAGATGAATATTCAGCAAGATATCTGCAGCCTGTGTCTGGGCATCGGCCACTACGTCAGGCTTTTCATCCTCAATAATCTGTTCCAGCGTTCTGCCCATCGCGTTACTCCTTCTTTTTTAATGTGTTCAGCCAATATGTAAATTCCCGATCAGCAATGGGAATTAACCGGGCGTAAAAACGTTTTTCATTCCCCACCTTATTTCCGGCGCACAACATAATTCCGGTACGCTCCTGGTCAAAAGCGAAAAATGCACGAATCGGATCGCCACGGCTCTGGATTCGTAGCTCTTTCATATTGTTGTAGCGGGAACCACTGATCGTATCGGCATAAGGTCTGGACAACGCTGGCCCTTTTTCGCGTAGGACCAGCAGCGCAGCAAGCACACTTGACCTGTCCTTATCGTTGAGAGAGGTATACCAGCAATCAAACGTATCCGTTGTTTTAATCGTCCACACGGGACCTCCTTATAAACATAGATTAAAATCTATATAAATGTAAAGCTATAAAGAGGAGTGTGACGCGATAATCTGTAGGGTTCATGCTCTATTTCAGTAAAGCGGAAAGTGCATTCTGGTATTTCAATGTATAGCGTGCAACGCCTCGACGGTTTTACGGCCAGGAGCGGAAAACAGTTGAAAACACCAGTTATAGTTGAGGGAACAGCATCCCCCTTACCGACTCATCTCATACTCCACCGCCTCCCTCACCGCCACCAGCGCCTCACGTAGGTTCTCCAGCGGCACCGACCCCAGTGCGACGCGCAATGCCTGCGGGACGTTGGTCGAAGTAGAGAACGGTTCAGCGGTAGAGATCAGGATATGGTTATCCATCAGCGCCTTCACGATGCGGTCGGCGCGGCACTCATCGGCCAGCGGTAGCCAGACAAACCACGAGTTTGGGTGGCCGAGACAGGGCAGCGGATGCAGGCATTCGCGGGCTAGCGCCTGCCGTTGACGAGCATCTTCTCTTTTTAAGACCGTCGTCCGGGCCACCGTGCCATCCTGAATCCAGTGGCTCATCAACGCGGTGAGAAGCGAGGGCGTATTCCAGGTGGTCGCCCGGATAGCCCGCTCCAGCGCCGGTTTTAGCGGGCCGGGGCAAATCGCTACACCAACGCGTAAGCCGGTCGCCACATTCTTCGAAAATCCGCTGATATAGACCGTTCTTTCCGGCGCATAGTGGGCAACGGGCGGTGGCGATTGTTCGACTAAAAAGGCGTAGGCGGCATCTTCGATAATCAGCAGATCATGCTGGCGAGCAATGGCAGCAAGCCGCTGGCGCTGCCGCTGGCTGAGCACCCAGCCTAGCGGGTTATGCAACGTCGGCATGGTGTAAACCGCCCGCACGTGGCGATGCAGGCAGAGATTATCGAGAGCCTCAAGATCAGGGCCATCGATAAGCGAGGGGATCGCCAGAAGTTCGAGGTGATAAAGCGCCGCCAATGCCTTAAATCCAGGGTAGGTTAGCGCGTCTACCGCCACCACATCGCCGGGCTGTAGTAGCCCCATCACCGCGACGGTCAGCCCATGCTGAGCGCCGTTAACCAACACGATATTGTCGGGTTCGGGGGCAAAGCCCATGCTCGTATAATATCGGGCGACAATCTCGCGGTCCGCTTTACGCCCGGCGTGGGGCTGGTAGCGCAGATGCGATTCAATATCGCCGACGTTGGCTAGCTGTCGTAGCGCGTCACGCAGCTGCTCACCCTGCCCCGGCAGCGACGGGTAGTTAAAGTTCAGGTCGAGCACGCCCGGAACCATCGCCTGTTGATCCACACCATGGCCCGCTGCGAGGGTAATTTCGCGGACAAACGTGCCGCGCCCGGTTTCACCACTCACCAGCCCCATCGCCTCCAGTTCGGCATAAACGCGCGTGGCAGTGGCAAGAGAAATGCGTTCCGCCGCCGCCAGCCGCCGGTGCGTGGATAGCCGGGTTCCGGCTACGAGTTGCCCGCTGCGTATCAATGTGGCATACCTGTCGACGATCGTTTTGTATCGCGCCTTCATACAATGTATCCATGACAATAATTTGATTGTATTAGATTAAGAAAACTACCATCGCGCCGTTAATGACTCAACGATGAGGTGGACAAAATGAAGGCAGCGGTATTTGAAACACACACGGTATCCGGCTGGTTTAACGGGCTGCTGGGGGTAGTGATTTTTAGCGGTTCATTGCCAGCAACGCGTATCGCGGTCGGCCATATGGACCCATTTTTTCTGACCTTTCTCCGGGCGTCGATTGCCGGGCTTCTCGCGCTGGCGCTGATTGTCATTTTTCGCGAGCGGCGCCCCACGTCCGGGCAAATTTTTCCGCTGCTGGTGGTTTCACTCGGCGTGGTGGTAGGCTTCCCCCTTCTCACCGCCATGGCGCTACGCTACGTCACGGCGGCGCACTCGATTGTCTTTCTTGGGCTTCTGCCGCTCTCCACGGCGATTTTTGGCGTACTGCGCGGACGAGAGCGCCCTCGTCCCGCGTTCTGGGTATTCTCGCTGCTGGGGAGCCTGCTGGTCGCCGGGTTTGCCCTCTCACAAAACGCCAACGCGTCGTTAACGGGTGATGTGCTGATGCTCGCCGCCGTGGTGGTCTGTGGGCTGGGCTATGCAGAGGGGGCCACGCTCACGCGCCAGTTAGGCGGCTGGCAGGTCATCAGTTGGGCACTCGTTTTATCGCTGCCAATGATGCTGCTGGCGACATTACTGACATTACCTGCCAACCCCGGCACCATTCCGGGTCAGGCGTGGCTGGCACTTGGCTACGTCTCGCTGTTCAGCATGCTGATTGGCTTTATCTTTTGGTACAAAGGTCTGGCTGAGGGCGGAATTGCTGCGGTAGGTCAGCTACAGCTCTTGCAGCCATTTTTAGGGCTGGCGCTGAGCGCACTGCTGCTGCACGAAGCGGTGAATCCGCTGATGATGCTGATTACACTTGGGGTGATCTTGTGCGTTATCGGCTCGAAAAAGTTCGCCCGATAGTCAAGCCCGGCGGCGCGATACCGGCCGGGCGTTATCCGCTATAGCGCGGCGCGGATCATATCCAGCACCCGCATATTACGCACGGTTTCATCCAGCGGGATCAGCCGCGACGGCTCGTTGAGGATCGCGCTGGAGAAGTGGCGGATTTCAGCCTGATAACGGTCCGACTCGCTCACCGGCAGCTCGCGTACACCCTCGCGGGTGTGCAACTCCAGCGCACCCGCGTCGTCGAGGAAAGGCTTATCAATAATCAGCATCCCTTTGCTGCCAATAATCTCCGCGTAGTTGCGACCAAAGGCGTTAAAGCCGCAGTGAATATTGGCAATCAGGCCATCATCATATTGCAGCAGCGCGGAGAGGTTGGTATCCACCCCCTGATCCGTTTCGCTCACCGCTTTACAGCTTACCGGCAGGCGACCGGTCACCAACCCGATAAAGTTCACCGGGTAGCAGCCAACGTCATACAGCGCCCCGCCGCCGAGCGCGGGCTGCATTTTGATGGTGCCAGGGCGGTCGAGCAGAAAGCGGAACGAAACGTTGATATGGCGTAGCTCGCCCAGTTCACCGCTCTCAAGCACCTGTTTAATGACCCGCACCCGGTCAGTATACTGGTACATAAACGCTTCCATCAGCAGGCGGTTATGCTTCTGCGCCACCTGCTGCATTTCACGCGCTTCGTCAGCGGTGAGGCCAATCGGCTTTTCGCACAGCACGTGTTTACCCGCTTCCAGCGCCCGGATAACCCACTCTTTGTGCAGCGAATTAGGCAGAGGGATATAGACCGCCTGAATGGCATCGTCGGCCAGCAGCGCGGTGTAATCACCATAACTTTTCTGCCACTCCCCCACCGGCAGTTCATCCTGATGACGCGAAGCCACGCCGTAGACACGGGCGTTATCGGCACGCTGAATAGCCGGAATAATGGAATTCTTTGCGATTCGGGCATAGCCCAGCACGCCCCAGTTCACGACATCACTCATTCAATGCTCCTTTTGCCAACCCTGGTTAAAAAGTCAAAAACCCGCAAATCGCGGGCTTTTGACGTTGAATATAGACAGGCTTACAACGCGTTATGCGAGGTACTGATATTGACCGGCATACCGGAGCGCCTTTCCAGCGCGCCTTTTGCCCGGCTCCCATCCACGCCCTCACCCTGAGTAAAACTACGCAGCGCGGGCGTAATAGGCAACGGAACTTTGTTATCAGACTCATATTCTGTGCGGTTGCGCGATAATGGCTCGTGCACTTCCACCCAGCGGCTGCCGTCCGGCTCGGTGGTATATTTCACCGCCTGGTCGATAATCTGCACTCGCGTACCGACCGGTACGTTATCGAACAGATACTTGATGTCGTCATTGCGCAGGCGGATACAGCCCTGGCTAACGCGCAGCCCAATGCCAAAGTTCGCATTGGTACCGTGAATCGCGTACAGGCGGCCAATATAGATGGCGTAAAGGCCCATCGGGTTATCCGGCCCGGCAGGGACAAACGCAGGCAGACTTTCACCACGTTTGGCATATTCGCGGCGGGTATTCGGCGTTGGCGTCCAGCTTGGTGCTTCCTGCTTGCGCTCTACGGTTGTCACCCAATTACGTGGCGTCTCTCGCCCCGCCTGACCGATACCAATCGGCAGCACCTCGACGGTGTTGCCCTCCGGCGGATAATAATAAAGGCGCATTTCTGCGACGTTTATCACAATCCCCTGGCGTACCGTGTTGGGCAGAATCAGCTGCTGCGGCACCACCAGCGTGGAACCCGATTTGGGCAGGAAGACATCCACGTTTGGATTGGCCTCCAGCATATTGCTAAGCCCCTGCCCGTACTGCGCCGCAAAGGCCTCCAGCGGCAAATGGTTATCCTGCGGCACCGTGATATTCAACGTGCTCCCCACAAGACGGCTCCCTTCCGGAGGAAGCGGATAGGTCACAGCCAGCGCGCTCTGGCTAGCGATGGTCAGTGCGAACGCACACAATAGTTTTACACGAGGTCCCATTTCCCTTTCCTCAGTTCACGGCAGATATCGGTTAATTATAGCTTTTTTACTCCATTGCGCAGCCTTTAACCGTACGACAAATCAGACGGCTAAAGGTTAATCAGTTGTTACATTGGAACCGGCTTACGCTTTTGTTTCATCATCGGCTGGCATACTATCGGTAAAAGCCGCACACAAGGAGCGAACGATGAGTAATACGGGCGTGAGTCTGACCCCAGAACAAGCGCTGGAGAAACTCCAGGCGCTGTACGATCAATCGGTAAGTGCATTACGTGACGCTATCCGTCTGTTTATTGACGACCGTTCGCTGCCAAGCGCCGAAGCGCGGGCAAACGGACTGTTTGTCTACCCTCAACTTTCGGTCTCCTGGAGCGGCAACGCGCACAAGGCGCAGAAAACCCGCGCGTTTGGCCGCTTTACCCACTCCGGTTGTTACACCACCACCATCACGCACCCGGTGCTGTTCCGCAGCTACCTGCTGGAACAGCTGAGCCTGCTGCACGAAGATTACGACGCCCATATTGAAGTCGGCCTGTCGCAGCATGAAATCCCCTACCCGTACGTGATTGATGGTCTGAATCTCGATCGCTCGATGAGCGCCGACCTGACGCGCTTCTTCCCCACCACCGAACTGTCGCAGATTGGCGATGAAACCGCGGATGGCCTGACGCATTCCACCGATTTTTATCCACTGTCGCACTTTGACGCCCGCCGCGTAGACTTCTCGCTGGCGCGCCTGCGTCACTACACCGGCACCCCGGTCGAGCACTTCCAGCCGTTTGTGCTGTTCACCAACTACACCCGCTACGTCGATGAGTTCGTGCGCTGGGGCTGCAGTCAGATCCTCGATCCCGACAGCCCGTACGTGTCGCTCTCCTGCGCGGGAGGGATCTGGATCACCGCCGATACCGAAGCGCCGGAAGAGGCGATTTCCGATCTGGCGTGGAAGAAGCACCAGATGCCGGCCTGGCATCTGATCACCAAAGATGGACAAGGGATCACTTTAATTAACATCGGCGTAGGTCCGTCGAACGCCAAGAATATCTGCGACCACCTGGCGGTGCTACGCCCGGATGTCTGGCTGATGATCGGCCATTGCGGCGGTCTGCGTGAAAGTCAGTCGATTGGCGATTATGTGCTGGCCCATGCGTATCTGCGTGATGACCACGTGCTGAACGCCGTACTGCCGCCGGATATTCCAATCCCGAGCATTGCCGAGGTGCAGCGCGCGCTGTACGACGCCACCAAACAGGTGAGCGGGATGCCGGGTGAAGAGGTTAAACAGCGCCTGCGTACCGGGACGGTAGTCACCACCGACGATCGCAACTGGGAGTTGCGCTATTCCGCGTCAGCGCTGCGCTTCAACCTGAGCCGTGCCGTAGCGATTGATATGGAGAGTGCGACGATTGCCGCGCAGGGGTACCGTTTCCGAGTGCCGTACGGCACGTTGCTGTGCGTATCAGACAAACCGCTGCACGGTGAGATTAAGCTGCCCGGTCAGGCAAACCGTTTTTATGAAGGGGCGATTTCCGAGCACCTACAAATTGGCATTCGGGCCATCGACCTGCTGCGTGCGGAAGGCGATCGTCTGCATTCACGTAAGCTAAGAACCTTTAACGAGCCGCCGTTCCGTTAAGCCAACATCAGCCGGACGCTCGTCCGGCTTTTTTTTATCAAACGCAGAAAAGCAAAAAGCCTGCTTAGTTTCCTAAGCAGGCTTCTTAAATATGGCTCCTCTGACTGGACTCGAACCAGTGACATACGGATTAACAGTCCGCCGTTCTACCGACTGAACTACAGAGGAATCGTGTGAACGAGGCGCATATTATCGATGTGCCCCATGGTTGTCAAAGCCTGTTTTGCACAAAACAAACCGTTTGCCGATTTATTCCTCGATTCGGCTGAAAACTGACTTTTATTGCCGATTTTCACCGCAATCAGGCTGTTACGCGGCATCCGTTTTCTTGGCCGGTGCGTATTTCCACGCCCAGCGGCCGGTTATCAGGCGACGGTAGAACAGCACCGCACGCGCGCCCCAGTCGAGGAACATGCCCATCCAGACACCAACCACGCCCCATCCCAGAAGAATACCCAGCACGTAGCCCACCACCACGCGACAGCCCCACATGCTCAGCATGGAGACCCACATGGCAAAGCGCACGTCTCGCGCTCCTTTAAAGCCTGCTGGCAGCACCCAGGAGGCGGCCCAGATAGGCATAAAGGCGGCGTTCATCCACAGCAGGATTTTCACCACGTCCTTCACGTCCTGCTCGTGGGTATAGAACGACGCGAACAGCCCGGCAAATGGCGCGGTGCCCCAGGCAATCAGGGTAAGGACGATGGTCGACATCCAAAACACGTGCCGCAGTTGGCGTTCTGCCTGGGCAAGCTGCCCCGTACCCAGCCGCTTACCGGTGATAATGGTGGACGCCGAACCCAGAGCGTTCCCCGGCAGGTTAATCAGCGCGGCCACCGAGAAGGCGATAAAGTTACCGGCGATAACGTCGGTCCCCATGCCGGCGACAAACATCTGCGTCAGCAGCTTACCGCTGTTAAACAGTACCGACTCGACACTGGCCGGAATACCAATCCCCATCACTTCCCAGATAATGGCGAAGTTGAGCGGCTTGAAATAGCTTTTAAGCGGAATACGCAGCGCCGGGTTAAAACCGACCATCAGCACGATAATGGTCACCACTGCGCCAATATAGCGGGAAATGGTCAGCCCGAGCCCTGCCCCAGCAAACCCCATGCCGTGCCAGGAGAACGCACCGTAAATCAGGAAGCTACTGATGATAATGTTGAGGATGTTCATCCCGCCGTTAATCATCAACGGGATTTTGGTGTTCCCCGCCCCGCGCAGCGCGCCGCTGCCGATAAGCGCAATGGCAGCCGCCGGATAGCTCAGCACGGTCAGTTCAAGGTAGGTCAGCGCCAGTCCTTTCACTTCCTCGGTGGCATCACCGGCCACGATATTAATAATCCCGGCGCCAAAATAGTGGATCACCGCCGCCAGAATGGTAGCGAAGAGGGTCATGATCACCAGTGACTGCCGTGCTGCCGCTCGCGCCTTGCGGCGATCACGCTTACCGAGGCTAAAGGCAACCACCACCGTCGTCCCGAGGTCTATCGCGGCAAAAAACGCCATGATGACCATGTTGAAGCTGTCGGCCAGACCCACGCCCGCCATCGCCTCTTTACCCAACCAGCTAACGAGGAAGGTACTCAATACCCCCATCAATAAAACACAGGTGTTTTCCAGAAAGATAGGTACGGCAAGGGGGGTGATTTCACGCCAGAAGAGGACTCGATAGCTTTTGCGTTTTTTGTACCAGGGCGTGCGGGCAACGGCCTGGCGAAGTGCGGCGGTGACGTTCAAAATGGGCCTTAGATCAGAAAGTTGAAACTCCATTTCAAATGATGATTGAGAAATGGCGATCCTGCAAAGCATTTTTCCTTAATTTTTGTCGGGAATGGCGACAAATTGTTGATGGAATAGGCAGTCGCATCACAAGACCAGAATTGATGTTTGACAAAAATTTTTTCGCCGCTAAGATACGACTCCACACCGATTCCTCTGTAGTTCAGTCGGTAGAACGGCGGACTGTTAATCCGTATGTCACTGGTTCGAGTCCAGTCAGAGGAGCCAAATTTAGAAAAGCCTGCTTTCAAGCAGGCTTTTTGCTTTCTACTTCCTCTCCGCTTCGGCAATTCTCACCAACACCACCCCCAGTAGTGTTAAATCGATCACGACCGCAAAGGCAAATCCATAGCCATTAACGCCCGGTGCCGAGTTTGCCTGGATGAGCAATACTGCAACCAACGCCGATACACTGCTCATTACATTGACAATTCTGTTGCCAGTCATTAATCGCCCATGAGCCACCCCCAGCCCCAGACCACCAGCGACGATTCCCGGCAATAGCACCAGCCCCGTTTGTCCACCAAGCAGGCTAAGCAGCACCAGCAGCCAACCCACCGCCGAAAGCAGAAAACCGTAGCGCACCATACTGCCTATGTTTGCCAGCATCATCCCCACCGCAAAGCTCAGGCCCAGCACAAAAAGCTGAACCAGACTCTGAGTGACGCTAACCGCTATCGACAGCTTAGTAAGCAGGCCAGCTCCGGCCATCGCCGCGCTTATCGCTATCGCCTTCTCTGCAATATTCCGGCTCCCCGGCGCAGTTCCGCTTACCCATACGTTCATCACCTTCCCCTTCACTATTATCATGAGATTAATTCACTCTCTTACTTATGCTGGGTAGACTACGTCTTCTATAACGGGTAAAACAAACGCATAGTTTTCAGCCATAGATGAGAAAAACTCAGCCATGAGAAAAGTCAGATTGCCACCGCTCGGCGCGCTAAGAGCGTTTCATGCGCTGGCTGAACAGCTCAGCTTCAAGCGCGCAGCAGACGTCCTGGGAGTTAGCGCAACGGCGGTCAGCCACCAGATAAAGCTGCTGGAGTCGGTACTGGAATGCCGGGTATGTGAACGTAGCGCTCAGGGCGTTAGCCTGACCGAGAGCGGCAAAGTGCTCTATGCCGGAACCCAACGTGCTTTTAGTGCGCTGGAAGAGGCTACGGCGCAGGTGCTGCAGGCTCATCAGCCACCCGCACTGACGGTCACCACCACCTCTAATTTTCTCACCCACTGGCTGGTACCGAGGCTTGCAGACTTCAAAGCGGAATGCCCGACCATCGACCTACGGCTGCATACCAGCGTCGAGCGTGTCGATCTCAGCCAACGTACCGTTGATGTGGCTATCCGCTATCGTGAAATGCCGGAAACCTCGCTGCACTGCACTCTTCTGCATGCAGACCGATTTATCGTTGTGGCCAGCCCCACGCTGGCACTTAAAAAACCCGAAGATTTAGCCAGCGTTACGCTGTTCCACGTAGAAAATCGCCGCGTTCCGGCCGATGAGCCTAGCTGGGCAAACTGGAAAAAGCGCTACGGGCCTCAGGCATTAAATCTTCAGGCTGGGTTGACCTTCAGCGACGAAACGCATGCGCTGCAGGCGGCGGTAGCCGGGCAAGGCGTGGTGATCGCTAGCGAGTTGCTGGCGAGGGATTTACTGCAACGTGGGGTGCTGACGATGCCGTTCGACATGTCGTTGCCGGGCGCGAACTACTATCTGGTGGCAACCGAAGAGAACGCGCAGCGCCAGGATATTACGGCGCTACGCGAATGGCTTTTACAACAAATGGCGGGAGAATAGTCGTTACGCTGGCAGCACGATATTGCTGCCCGCCAGCGTTCCCATGCGGTTGTACATGGTGCAGGCCGACTCAACGATATGCATCGCCATTGCTGCGCCGCTGCCTTCACCCAGACGCATCTCCATATGCAGATACGGTTCCAGTTCCAGATGCGCCAGCGCGATACGCGCGCCCTTCTCGGCGGAGAAATGGGAAGGGATCAGGTATGGCTTCACGGCTGGCACCATGCGGCAGGCCGCCAGCGCAGACGCGTATGAAAGGAAGCCGTCCAGCACCACCGGCAGGCCGCAGGAGGCAGCGCCGAGCATCACACCGGTCATTCCCAGCAGATCGTAACCACCGACTTTTGCCAGCACCTCAAGGCCGTCAGCGGCGTTGGGCTGATTTACCGCGATAGCGCGACGGACCACATCGACTTTATGCGTTAACTGCGCCTGTGGCAGATTCGCGCCAATGCCGACCACCGCTTCTGGCTCGCTGCCGGTCAGCACGCTGACCACCGCCGCGGCCGGCGTGGTGTTAGCCATACCCAGCTCACCCACGCCAAACAGCGTCACGCCCTGTTCGGCCAGACTGCGGGTATAGTTGATAGCCGACAGTAGTACGGTTTGCGCCTGCTCGGTCGTCATGGCGGCCGTCTGAGCGATGTTACCGCTGCTGCGCGCCACCTTCATATCGATAAGGCCAGGGATTGGATCGGCATCAATGCCCACATCAATGACGTGAACCTCCGCGCCTGCCTGTGCGGCAAGTACGCAAACGCCGGTGTTATGGCGCGTCATGTTGGTGGCCTGAATCGCGGTCACCACCTGCGGCGAAATGGCGACCCCTTCGTGCCAGACACCGTGATCGGCGCACATCACCAGAATGGCTTTCTTGTCGACGCTCGGCGTACCCTGTAGGCCGCGCATGCCCGCAAGCTGCACCGCCAGTGCTTCCAGCCGCCCGAGGCTACCCGTTGGTTTTAATAGCCCATCAATATGCTGCTGCGCCTGCGCCATCGCGGCGCTGTCCATTTCAGGGATGGCCGACAGCATTGAAGCCAGTGTTGTTTGCATTATTATTCCCACATAGTCATACGCTGGCTTACAGAAGCGCCAGCAAGAAAATCACTTCGCCCAACTCGATACTCGCGCCCAGCGTGTCACCGGTTTGCCCACCCAGCGTACGTTTCAGCAACTGACCCAGAATAAAGACGCCGATAAAAGCCACCAGCAGCGCTTTCAGACCATGTACGCCCAGCATGGCGGTGACCAGCGCCCCGGCAATCACTAACGTCACCCAGGTCTGGCGGAAGCTGATTTTGCCGATAAACAGATTACCTAGCCCCTCTTCACGGGCGTAACGGTGGCGATACATCATCAGTACAGAGGCACCACGGCCGGCGATACAGGCGCTGGCGATCGCCGCCAGCATAGGGGTGTCGCGCAGCGCCAGTTCGCTGACCGCCAGCACTTTCGCCAGCAGCACAAAGATCAGCGCCAGACCGCCGTGAGTGCCCAGTCGGCTGTCGCGCATAATTTCCAGCATCTTCTCGCGGCGACGCGCGGAGAACACGCCGTCACAGGTGTCCGCCAGACCATCGAGATGGAAGCCGCCGGTCAGCAGCGCCAGCGCCAGAACGCTAAAGAACGCCGCTAGCGGAATACCACACCAGCTCTGCACAATGACGAAGACCAGGCCACTTATCGCCCCCAGCAGCAGACCAATGATCGGAAAGGTGATGACGCCGCTCACGTAGCGGTCCAGATCCAGCCCCTGCGACCAGCGCTGTGGCACCGGCAGACGGCTCATAAAGGAGAGTGTGGCGAAAAACAGTCGACTCATTTTATTTTGACTCCAATCCCTGATACCACCAGCCAGACGTCATCTGCCGCCTGCGCCAGTTTTTGATTTACGCGCCCGGCGATATCGCGAAAATGCCGGGCCAGACGATTTTCGGGCACGATGCCCATCCCCACTTCATTGGTCACCAGCACAATCGGCGACGGACAGCGCTGGCAGGCCGCGATCAGTGCCTCAATTTCACCATTGACCTGCGCCTCAAGCGCCGCAAAGTCCCAGCGCTCAATCTCCTCCTCGTTTCCCGAGGCAAAGAGAATATTGGTGACCAGCGTGGTGATGCACTCCAGCAGAATCGCTTCTGAAGGATCGTTATCAGGCGTGATGATGTCGGCAAGATGCTGCCAGCGCTCTTCGGTGCGCCAGTGCGCAGGACGGTCGTCCCGATGATGCTGGATGCGTTCGGCCATTTCGGCGTCGAAGATTTGTGAGGTGGCGATATAGCAAACCCGGGGGTATTTGCTGAGTAACGTTTCAGCGTGACGGCTTTTTCCGCTGCGCGCGCCGCCGGTCACCAGTATCATGATTGCGCTTCCTGATGTTGCTGCATTGTTGGCGAGACCCTTTGATATCAATACGTTCCCACATGACCGTGGCTAATATATCAAACAGAAAGCTTTATACTCCGCATTGCTCGCGATGTCACTGGATTGTCGAAGGAGGATGATGACTGGAAGGGGTAAAACAAAGACCGGGTGGCCGCAGACGCAGCCACCCGTTAATGACGGTTACTCGCCTTTCTGCTCGCCCATCACTTTCAGTTTCTTGGAGATGTCACGGCGTTCTTTGGACAGCTCAGCATTTTTGATGATGTAATCATCAACGCGATCTTCATAGTCGCCTTTCATGCTGGCGATGATGCCCTGAATAGCTTCAACGCTCATGCCTGGTTTGATGTAGTCGCTGAGGTTGTCCAGCAGCAGCACGCGTTTCTGGTTGTCACGGATCTTTTTCTCAACGTCCTGAATTTCACGCTGCAGTTTGTTCTTACGACGGAACAAACGTACGAACTCCAGTACGTCCTGAAACGAAGGTTTCGTGGTTTCCATTTTTATACCCCTGATATGTTGAGAGTCGGATTCGTTAAACAACGGCTACACGATAAGGTACACATTAGTCATATACCCTTCAACCTGTATGATTTTTCGTACTGCCGTTGTAGCAAACAATCATTTTTACTTTGGGTTCATCATAACCCTAAATCTAGCTGAATCGAAACAACCTGGCGCAAAAGCATGTGCATCTGCCTTTTATTTACGCAACGCGCGACACATCAGGTTAGATAATAATTCCAGCTGGCGCGCCAGCTCCATGCTCAACCAGACGTAGCCATGAATGGACGTCTCAGCCAGATGGTCATCTTTGTACTCATGCACCAGCTGGCGCAGCTCCGAGACAATTTCATTGAGCTTTTCGCTGTTTGCTTTGATAGGACGCGGGTTGCCTTCGTACAGCGCATGGGCAATCGCCAGCAGTGTTTGCTGGGTCATCAGTTGGGTTTCGCGCAGCGTATGGGCGTTCAGCATCAGCAGGTGGCCAGGACGTGACGCCCAGTGGGCGTTAATTTGTAGCTCGAGCATGCAGACCAGATTGCGGCTGACGGTCTGAATGGCTTCAAAGATGCCCTTATGAATGTGCGTCTCTTTGCTCGCAGGCGTAATCAGGCCGCGCATTTTTACGACGTCATTGAGGACTTTTTGCAGATGCTTTTCCAGCCGTGGGCGCTCAATCAGGTTCGGCGACAGCCCCGCCTGATAGATACGGTTAAACTGCGTCACGAACGAGGCCATCTGGATGCGCCAGTGAATAAACGCCCGCTGCGGCCAGATGCCGGTAAAGAGCATGGCTAACAGACAGCCGAAGATAACGTCGCCGCTTCGCCACAGCGCGGTGGTCATATCCCCCGCCGGTGCGCCAACCACCACACCAAGAGTAATGCCGATAAGCAGCGCCTGATACGGCTTTTTGCCCAGCGCCAGCCAGCCGCACAGGAACATCGCCGCGGCGCACCAGATAAGCATCAACGGCAGGGAGAAGAGTTCAAGCTTGAGGGCTATCAGGCCCAGGGCGGAGCCGAGCACCGTACCGCCGATACGCTGAAAGGCGCGCGGCACCACGTTCCCCCAAAAAGAGATTGGCCCCATTACCACCACCAGCGTGATCAGCGGCCAGGAGCCATCGGGCACGCCCAACAGGCGGACTATCAGAAAGGTCAGGACGAAGGCCAGCGCAATACGCGCCCCGTGCACGGTACGATAGTGACGATATAAACGAATTTCAAAAGGACTGAGTGACTTATCCGGACGCACACCCACTCTCCGACAAGACTAAAGCGCGAATTGTACCTGCTCCTGCAGCAAGAAAGTAGCCCGGCCGATCAAGGTGATGCCGGGGTTGGTGCCGAGCCGCCCCGGCGTCGGTGCTAAAGCACCTCGGCCGGGCTACATAATGATCAAGTAGCCCGGCCGAGCAACGCACGCCGGGATTTGCGCCAACGCCTGGTTAGGCTTTGTGATGCACATAATCGCTCATACGCGAGAACAATCCACCTTTGCCAACGCTTTCCAGCGTCACCAGCGGCCATTGCGCCACAACCTTATCGCGGTCGAGCAACTGGATCTCTCCGACGCGCTGGTGCGCGGCAATCGGGGCGTCCAGCTCTTTAGTATCCAGCACATATTTCGCTTTGATATTCGGTACTTCGGCCTTTGGCAGCGCCAACCAGAAATCCTGATCGGTCCCCAGGGCGATGTTCTCTTTATCGCCGTACCAGATGCGCTCAGTACCAACTTTCTTACCGTTATGCAGAATCTGCACGGTATCAAAGTTTTGCTGGCCCCAGCGCAGCAGCGTGCGCGCCTGGTCTTCACGCCCTTTCGGGCTGTCGGCCCCCATCACCACGGCGATCAGGCGACGCTGTCCATCTACCGATGAGGCAATCAGGTTAAAGCCCGCGCCGGAGGTGTGGCCGGTTTTCAGGCCGTCGATGTGCATCGATTTTTCCCACAGCAGGCCGTTACGGTTCTGCTGGGTAATGCCGTTCCACGTCAGGCTTTTTTCGCTGTACATGTGATAGAAGTCTGGCTCGCCGTGAATAATCGCGCGGGAGAGCACCGCCAGATCGTAGGCCGAACTATGTTGGCCCGGAGCGTCCAGACCGTGAACGGTTTCAAAATGGGTATCGCGCAGATTCAGCTTCTGCACGTAGTCGTTCATCATTTTCACGAACTGCGGTTGACCGCCCGCCACGTAATCCGCCAGCGCCACGCAGGCATCGTTACCGGAATCCACAATCAGGCCGCGGCTCAAATCACGTACGCTCAGACGATCGCCTGCCTTGAGAAACATCAATGAAGAACCATCGAACACCGGGTTACCTGCCGCCCAGGCATCGCGACCCACGGTCACCATATCGTCCGCCGTAATACGATGGCTATCGATAGCGCGGTCAACCACATAGCCGGTCATCAGCTTGGTCAGGCTCGCCGGGTTACGCTGTTGATGTTCATTTCCGGCGGTCAGGATCTGTCCGGTGGTGTAATCCATTAATACCCAGGCACCGGCTTTAATCGGTGGAGGTGTGACGGAAGGAATCGCGGATTCGCCAGCAAAGGCACAAGAAACGCTCGAAGCGAGCAAAGAAACGGCAATAAGAAAACGGGCTTTCAACGGTAAATCCTCAACATTCACAAATTCGTTGTCCTTTTTACGGAAGTTCGTGCTTTGTGACAGGCTTAAATTGCAAGAAAATATGACATGTATCTATCTGGACACGAAAAAATACCCTGCGCGCCCGCTTCCAGATTCGGTTAACGCCCTTCTGATGCACCGCCAAATCGTTTACCATGAACCTTAAATGCCATAGACGGACACTGTTAACGCCATGCAAGAGACTTCAAGCGCGCCGGGATTCCTGTTCCACGACTACGAAACCTTCGGAACCAGCCCTTCCTTAGACCGCCCCGCGCAATTCGCCGCCATTCGTACCGATAAGGATTTCACGATAATCGGTGAGCCTGAGGTTTTTTACTGCAAGCCCGCGGAGGATTATCTACCGCAGCCTGAAGCGGTGTTAATTACCGGCATTACGCCGCGGGCCAAGGGCGATAACGAAGCGGCGTTTGCTAAACGTATCCACGATATCTTCACCGTGCCGGATACCTGCGTGGTGGGCTATAACAACGTGCGCTTCGACGATGAAGTGACGCGTAACATCTTCTATCGCAACTTCTACGACCCGTATGCCTGGAGCTGGCAGAACCGCAACTCGCGTTGGGATCTGCTGGACGTGATGCGCGCCTGCTACGCCCTGCGCCCGGAAGGCATCAACTGGCCGGAAAACGACGACGGCCTGCCAAGCTTCCGTCTCGAGCATTTAACCAAAGCTAACGGCATTGAACACAGCAACGCCCACGATGCGATGGCCGATGTTTACGCGACGATCGCGATGGCGAAACTGGTGAAAACGCAGCAGCCGAAGCTGTTTGATTATCTCTACGCCTATCGTGGTAAAAACAAGCTGATGACGCTGATTGACGTGCCGCAGATGAAGCCGCTGGTGCACGTCTCCGGCATGTTTGGCGCATGGCGCGGTAACACCAGTTGGGTGGCACCGCTGGCGTGGCATCCGGATAACCGCAACGCGGTGATCATGGTGGATCTTGCCGGTGATATCAGCCCGCTGCTGGATCTGGACGCCGACACGCTGCGCGATCGCCTCTATACCGCCAAAGCCGATCTTGGCGATAATTCCCCGATTCCCATCAAGCTAGTGCACCTGAACAAGTGCCCGGTGCTGGCGCAGGCCAATACGCTGCGTCCAGAAGATGCCGACCGTCTGGGGATCAATCGCCAGCACTGTCTGGATAATCTGAAAAAGCTGCGTGAGAACCCGCAGGTTCGCGAGAAGGCGGTAGCCATTTTTGCCGAAGCCGAGCCGTTTGTGCCGTCGGAAAACGTTGATGCTCAGCTCTATAACGGCTTCTTCAGCGATGCCGACAGAACGGCGATGAAAATTGTACTCGAGACCGAGCCACGTAATCTTCCGGCGCTGGATATCACCTTCGCCGATAAGCGTATTGAGAAACTGCTGTTTAACTACCGGGCGCGCAATTTCCCCGGCACGCTGGATGAAAGCGAGCAGCAGCGCTGGTTAGAGCACCGTCGGCAGATCTTTACGCCAGAGTTTTTACAGGCCTATGCGCAGGAGCTCGAAATGCTCTACGGGCAGTATGAAGGGAATGCGGAAAAGCTGTCGCTGCTGAAAGCGCTGTACCAGTACGCGCAGGAGATTGTATAACCATTGTAGCCCGGCCGAGCAAAGCGACGCCGGGGTTTTTCGTATTCAGAACCCCGCGTCGTTTCGCCTAACCGGACGTCATACTTACTTCTGTACCGTGATGGTCCAGGCCGCATCGCCGGACTGCTGGTAATCCGTGACCGTATAGCCCTCTTCCGCCGCCCACTGAGGAATGGCTTCCGTCGCCTGGGTACAGTCAAACTCAATCACCAACTGGTCACCGTTGGCCAGTTCGGCCATCGCGGCTTTGGCTTCAATTAATGGGAACGGGCACACCTGGGTAACCACATCCAGTTTCTTCACAACCATCTTAAACTCCTTATGCCGTCGCGGTTTTCAGTTTGGCTTTCCGCTGCGGGCGAACATACAACACCCAGGACGCGCACCACACGCCAAGGATCATAAATACCAGGCCAATCCAGCCCTGCCAGGTCATCATCGCGGTCATGACCAGACCATTACCAATCGAGCAACCGCCGGCAATGCTGGCGCCAAAGCCCATCAGCACGCCGCCACCGGCGCTGCGCAGCGTGGTGCTCGCATCAGCGGCACGCACACGGAACTCGCGGCTAGCTTTCGCCGCGATAAAGGAACCGATGAAAATACCCAGTACCAGGAACACGCCCCAGTTCAGATACTTGCTGTCGCCACCGACCAGGAACTGCAGAATATTGGCGGTAGGCGATGTGATACCCAGGCCGAACATACGGCCGGTCGCTTCACTCATCGGCCACGCCAGCAGTGCAATCAGACCAATCAGCACCGCAGTGAAAAAGGGATGCCAGCGCTTTTCAAACAGCAGATGCGCCAGGCCGCTACGACGCGGCGGCAATGAGGCCACTTTGAGCTTTGGTTTACGCAGCTCTTTGCGCACAAACCACAGCGTCACCACCACCAGCAGCGCGATAATCGGCCAGACGGAGATATTGAGGGTTTCTGCAATACCGTTGTGCGCCGTGGTATGTTCGCCGAGGAATTTATTCAGGCCAGCGGCGTGTGGAGAACGCATCACCGCGCTCATCACCATGTAGGTTACCAGCGCAATCCAGCTGCCGATAAGCCCTTCCCCGGCACGATACCAGGTCCCGGTTGCGCAGCCACCGGCATAGACAATACCGATACCAAAGACAAAGCCGCCGACAACAGTGCCCAGCCACGGAAATGCGCCTGCATCGTACTGCACCAGACCGAACTGGATCAGTGCAAAAACGCCTACGCTTTGAATGCAGATAGCAATCAGCAGCGCGTAGAACATGCGGTTATTTTTCGTGATATACATATCGCGGAAGCCGCCCGTCAGGCAGAAGCGACCGCGCTGCATGACGAACCCCAGTAGTGCACCGCAGACTATCCCGCTTATTATCATGTGCAACATAAGAATTAATTAACCCAATATTATCAGTCGTAAAATTATTCCCGAGCCCACCTTTCGGCTCCAATAACCAAAAGCTCTATATTATTCCTGAAGGTTATTAATTCAGTGTTGCTCAGACCAAAAAAAACCGGAGGCACATGGCCTCCGGTTTCATTATTTCACGCTCGTGAATTATGCGACGTCTTCGTACTGCGGAACCGGGTTGCGGAAACGCTTGGTCACGCACGCCAGGTACAGCAAGCCAATGGAGCCCCAAATCAGGCCCAGAATCATTGAGCTCTGCTCCAGGTTAATCCACAGTGCGCCAACGGTCAGCGCACCGCACACTGGCAATACCAAGTACTGGAAGTGGTCTTTCAGCGTCTTGTTACGCTTCTCGCGGATCCAGAACTGCGAAATCACGGAGAGGTTAACGAAGGTGAATGCCACCAGCGCACCGAAGTTGATCAGCGCCGTTGCGGTGACCAGGTCGAACTTAATCGCCAGCAGTGCAATCGCGCCAACCAGCAGCACGTTGAACGCTGGAGTACGCCATTTCGGATGCACATAGCCGAAGAAGCTGTTCGGGAACACGCCGTCACGGCCCATCACGTACATCAGACGCGATACGCCGGCATGCGCCGCCATACCCGATGCCAGCACGGTCACGCTGGAGAAGATCAGCACACCCCACTGGAAGGTTTTACCCGCAACGTACAGCATTATTTCAGGCTGAGACGCGTCCGGGTCCTTAAAGCGGGAGATATCCGGGAAGTACAGCTGCAGGAAGTAAGATGCACCGATAAAGATCATCCCGCCAATCAGCGCGGTCAGGAAGATAGCTTTCGGGATCACACGTTCTGCGTCTTTGGTCTCTTCAGACAGCGAAGAGATGCCGTCGAAGCCCAGGAACGAGAAGCACAGGATGGTTGCGCCGGTAATCATCGGCACCACGTGCGCGCCTTCGGACCAGAACGGACGGGTGCTGGTCAGCGTACCTGCGCCTTCACCGTGCATCACACCGTAAATGATCAGGCCAACGATGACCGCCACGATACCCATCTGCAGAACCACAATCAGCGTGTTGAAGTTCGCCACGGCTTTGATGCTGCGCAGGTTAGAGATGGTCATAAAGGCCACCAGCGCGACAACAAAGATCCACGATGGTACAGAAGGCATCAGCGCTTCAAAGTAAATTTTAGCCAGCAGAATGTTGATCATCGGCATGAACAGGTAGTCCAGCAGCGATGACCAGCCAACCATAAAGCCAACGACCGGGCTAATGGATTTCTGGGCATAGGTGTATGCAGAGCCAGCGGACGGGAACCGGCGAACCAGTTTACCGTAGCTTAGCGCTGTAAAAAGAATCGCGATCAGCGCAAAGGCATACGCCGTTGCAACGTGACCGTCGGTAAGGCCAGATACGATACCGAACGTATCGAACAGCGTCATTGGCTGCATATAGGCCAGGCCCATCATGACAACCGGAATCAGCGTAAGCGTTTTACGCAATTCCACGCGAGAGGTGTTTGGAGTAACGTTATTTGACACGGTGAGTCTCCTGTACGGCGACTGCCGGTGCAAAAAAGAAAAATTGCCCCATTTTTTTTCTGTTTCCTCAGCGACAACAACTGTCGTTTTTTAAGTAAATATCTATCCGGTACGAAGCCCGGCCTCTTTTATTGGATGGTTGTTTTGATGTAAAAAAATAACCGACGTGGCAATCACGTCGGTTAGTCTCATTTTTTACATTCGACATATTTTGCACCAAACGAATGTAAAAAAACAAGCCGGTGAGAGAAGTAATAATGCGACTTCTCATCCAACCGGCTGATTAACAAGCAATCTCTAAAGCAGCGTGAACATTTATAGCACTTTTTGCTAAAACGCAATTGGCTGCCATAGCCAATAACCATGCAAAAAGTGTATTTATTTATATGTTAAATGATTTGGCGACAGCGGCTACGCCATCGCCAGATGTCAATGAGACGCTACTCCAGAGGCATTCTCAATGGGTCAGGGAATTGATATTCAAAGCCTAATTCGCGACAGATACGACTACCGTCGATAATTTTCCCCTGCCCTTTACCGCTGTCGCTAAACACGGGTACCGCCAGTCCAAGCTCACGTGCCATCTGCGGATAAAAAACGCCGCGTGCAGGATGCTGTGGAGCACAGATATTGTAGATATGCCCGCCTTTCGGTGCCTGCAACAGCAGCGTAATAGCCGCAATCACATCTTCCAGATGCACCAGGTTGACCCCCTGCAGCCCGTCCGATGCCGATTTTCCGGCAAAGAAACGGCCCGGATGACGCTCCGGCCCAACCAGCCCGGCCAGGCGCAGAATATCAACCGACGTCCCCGGCAGCTGATGTAGCCAGTCCTCTAACTCCTTCAGCACCCTGCCGCTGGCGGTTACCGGGTTACGAGGCGAACTTTCTTTGACCGTCCCTTCTTCATTACCGTATACCGAGGTCGAGCTGGTAAAGATAATGCGCGGGATATGGTGCGCCAGCGCCGAGTCTACGATCTCCTGCACCGCCTGATGGTAAAAATCTTCCCCCGGGCCACTACGACGCGCCGGTAAGGTAATCACCAGCGCATCAACATTCATTAACGCATCGAGGTCATCAGCCTCGCATACCAACTGTGGGTCGAGCCGCAACGGATAGCTATCAATCCCGCACATCCGTGCTGCTTCCACGCCGTCCTCAGTCGTTTTACTGCCGGTCACCTGCCAGCCACGCGCCATCAACGACAGCGCTAGCGGCATACCCAGCCACCCTAAACCGACGATTGCCACTTTCTTCATTGCGCTATCTCCTGGTTCTTGCCGCACTACCTTTATAAGGCTACGCCACCACGATAAAACTGACAATTTATAGTCGCTACATGAATTGATTTAATGAATGTAAAAAGCGCTTGCGTTCAATGACAAAAGTGGTTTAGGTTAAAAGACATCAAGTGAATAGTCATTCAACGAGAAATTTATGAGCCGCGTTCAATTTAAACACCACCATCATCACCATCACCCTGACTAGTCTTTCAGGCGATGTGTGCTGGGAGACATTCAGATCTTCCAGTGGTGCATGAACGCAAGAGAGCCCCCGGAAGATATCTTCCGGGGGCTTTTTTTTTGAACCAAATTCAGCAGGGTAATGAGGAATAGAGAATGTTAGATAACAGCCGTTTACGCATAGCTATGCAGAAATCAGGTCGCCTGAGCGATGATTCACGCGAATTACTGGCCCGTTGTGGCATCAAAATTAATCTCCACACCCAGCGCCTGATTGCGATGGCGGAGAACATGCCGATCGACATCCTGCGCGTACGTGATGACGATATCCCAGGCCTGATTATGGACGGCGTCGTCGACCTCGGCATTATCGGTGAAAACGTGCTGGAAGAAGAGCTGCTGAGCCGCCGCGCCCAGGGTGAAGACCCGCGCTACTTTACCCTGCGTCGTCTGGATTTCGGCGGCTGCCGCCTGTCTCTCGCCACCCCGGCGGACGAAGCGTGGAACGGCCCGGCCGCACTCGACGGCAAACGTATCGCCACCTCTTACCCACACCTGCTGAAGCGTTACCTCGACCAGAAAGGCATCAGCTTTAAATCCTGTCTGCTGAACGGTTCCGTTGAAGTCGCCCCGCGCGCTGGCCTCGCTGACGCCATTTGTGACCTGGTCTCTACCGGCGCGACGCTAGAAGCCAACGGCCTGCGTGAAGTGGAAGTGATGTTCCGCTCTAAAGCCTGCCTGATTCAGCGCGACGGCGAGATGAGCGAAGCCAAACAGCAGCTGATCGACCGTCTGTTAACCCGTATTCAAGGCGTGATTCAGGCTCGCGAATCGAAATACATCATGATGCACGCGCCAACCGAGCGTCTGGATGAAGTTATCGCCCTGTTGCCTGGCGCTGAGCGTCCAACCATTCTGCCGCTGGCTGGCGATAAGCAACGCGTAGCCATGCACATGGTGAGCAGCGAAACCCTGTTCTGGGAAACCATGGAAAAACTGAAGGCCCTGGGTGCCAGCTCTATTCTGGTGCTGCCAATTGAGAAGATGATGGAGTAATCGCCATGAGCTTCAATACCCTGATTGACTGGAATAGCTGTAGCCCCGAACAACAGCAAGCGCTGCTGATGCGCCCGGCCATCTCCGCCTCCGACAGCATCACCCGTACGGTGGCAGAGATTCTGGAAAACGTTAAAGCCAACGGCGACAGCGCGCTGCGTGAATACAGTGCGAAGTTTGATAAAACCGAAGTCGGCGCGCTGAAAGTTACCGCAGAAGAAATTCAACAAGCCAGCGGCCGCCTGAGCGATAAGCTCAAGCAGGCAATGCAGGCGGCGGTTCGCAATATCGATACCTTCCACACGGCACAGATTCTGCCGCCGGTGGATATCGAAACCCAGCCGGGCGTGCGCTGCCAGCAGGTTACCCGCCCTATCGCCTCGGTTGGCCTTTATATTCCAGGCGGCTCAGCGCCGCTGTTCTCTACCGTGTTAATGCTGGCCACCCCGGCACGTATCGCTGGCTGCAAAAAAGTGGTGCTCTGTTCACCACCGCCGATTGCCGATGAGATCCTGTATGCCGCACAGCTTTGTGGCGTAGAGAACGTCTATAAAGTCGGTGGCGCGCAGGCGATTGCCGCACTGGCGCTGGGCACCGAATCCATTCCGAAGGTCGATAAAATCTTCGGGCCAGGCAACGCCTACGTTACCGAAGCGAAACGCCAGGTCAGCCAGCGTCTCGACGGCGCGGCGATTGATATGCCAGCTGGCCCGTCTGAAGTGCTGGTGATTGCCGACAGCGGCGCCACACCAGATTTTATCGCCTCTGATCTGCTGTCTCAGGCGGAGCACGGCCCGGATTCCCAGGTTATCCTGCTCACCCCGGACGCGAAGATTGCCGAAGGCGTCGCCGAAGCCGTAGAACGCCAACTTGCCGAACTGTCCCGCGCCAACACCGCGCGTCAGGCACTTTCCGCCAGCCGCCTGATCGTGGCAAAAGATCTGGCGCAGTGCGTGGCTATCTCTAACGCCTACGGCCCGGAACACCTGATTATTCAGACCCGCAACGCCCGTGAATTGGTTGACGACATCACCAGCGCTGGTTCGGTCTTCCTCGGCGACTGGTCGCCTGAGTCCGCTGGCGACTACGCCTCCGGCACCAATCACGTGCTGCCGACCTACGGCTACACCTCAACCTGCTCAAGCCTGGGGCTGGCCGATTTCCAGAAACGGATGACCGTGCAGGAACTGTCCCGCGAAGGCTTTAGCGCTCTCGCCGCGACGATTGAAACGCTGGCCGCCGCCGAGCTGCTGACCGCCCACAAAAATGCCGTCACCCTGCGCGTAAACGCCCTGAAGGAGCAAGCATGAGCATTGAACAGTTAGCCCGCGACAACGTTCGCGCCCTGACCCCGTATCAGTCGGCCCGCCGTCTTGGCGGCAAAGGTGACGTCTGGCTGAACGCCAATGAATACCCGACGGCGGTGCCTTTCGAACTGAGCCAGCAGACACTGAACCGCTACCCGGAATGTCAGCCTAAAGCGGTAATTGAAAACTATGCCGCCTATGCAGGCGTAAAACCAACGCAGGTACTGGTCAGCCGCGGCGCGGACGAAGGTATTGAACTGCTGGTGCGCGCCTTCTGTGAACCAGGCCGTGATGCGGTACTGTTCTGCCCGCCGACCTACGGCATGTACAGCGTCAGCGCTGAAACCATCGGCGTAGAATGCCGCACCGTACCGGCCAAAGCCGACTGGCAGCTCGACCTACCGGCGATTGCCGATAGCCTGACCAACGTGAAAGTGGTCTACGTCTGTAGCCCAAACAACCCGACCGGGCAGATTATTAACCCGCAGGATTTTCGCACCCTGCTGGAGATGACCCGCGATAACGCGCTGGTCGTTGCCGATGAAGCCTATATTGAGTTCTGCCCTCAGGCGACGCTGACAGGATGGCTGGCAGAGTACCCGCACCTGGTCATTCTGCGAACCCTCTCCAAAGCGTTTGCTCTGGCTGGCCTGCGCTGCGGCTTTACGCTCGCCAATGAGGAAGTGATTGCCTTATTAATGAAGGTGATTGCTCCGTATCCACTGTCGACCCCGGTTGCCGATATCGCCGCCCAGGCGCTTAGCGCGCAGGGGATTACCTCGATGCGCGAACGCGTGGCGCAGATCTTAAGCGAGCGCGAGTACCTGGTGGAGGCGCTGCGCACCATCGACTGCGTTGAGCAGGTTTTTGATTCCGAGACCAACTACGTACTGGCTCGTATCAAAGCCTCAAGTAGCGTATTTAAATCTTTGTGGGATCAGGGCATTATCTTACGAGACCAGAATAAACAACCTTCTTTAAGCGGCTGTTTGCGCATCACTATCGGCACGCGTGCTGAGAGCCAGCGCGTGATTGACGCTTTGAAAGCGGAGACCGTATGACCCAGAAGTTTCTCTTTATCGATCGCGATGGCACCCTGATTTCTGAACCACCAAGCGACTATCAGGTAGACCGTTTTGATAAGTTGGCCTTCGAGCCCGACGCTATTCCGGTCCTGCTGCAGCTGCAAAAAGCGGGCTATAAGCTGGTGATGATCACCAACCAGGACGGACTGGGTACCGACAGCTTCCCGCAGGCAGACTTCGACGGCCCGCACAACCTGATGATGCAGATTTTCACCTCTCAGGGCGTGGTTTTTGACGATGTGCTGATCTGCCCACACCTGCCGGCCGACAACTGCGAATGCCGCAAGCCGAAAACTCAGCTGGTCACCGCCTGGCTGGCGAATGAAGTGATGGACACCGCCAACAGCTACGTGATTGGCGACCGCGCTACCGACATTGAGCTAGCGACTAACATGGGCATTACCGGCCTGCGCTATCACCGCGACACGCTGAACTGGGCGATGATCGGCGAGCAGTTGACCCGCCGTGACCGCTACGCACACATCGAGCGTAACACCCGCGAAACGCAGATTGACGTGGAAGTGTGGCTCGACCGTGAAGGCGGCAGCAAAATCAACACCGGCGTCGGCTTCTTCGACCACATGCTGGATCAGATTGCCACCCACGGCGGTTTCCGCATGAACATCACCGTGAAGGGCGACCTGTATATCGACGATCACCACACGGTAGAAGATACCGGTCTGGCGCTCGGCGAAGCGCTGAAGGCGGCGCTTGGCGATAAGCGCGGCATCAACCGCTTCGGCTTTGTGCTGCCAATGGATGAATGTCTGGCGCGCTGCGCGCTGGATATCTCCGGCCGCCCGCACCTGGAATATAAAGCCGAGTTCACCTACCAGCGCGTAGGCGACCTCAGCACCGAGATGATCGAGCACTTCTTCCGCTCGCTCTCCTACGCGATGGGCATCACGCTGCACCTGAAAACCAAGGGCAAAAACGATCACCACCGCGTAGAAAGCCTGTTCAAAGTTTTCGGCCGTACTCTGCGCCAGGCGATTCGCGTAGACGGCAACACCCTTCCCTCCTCAAAAGGAGTGCTGTGATGAACGTGGTTGTCCTGGATACCGGCTGCGCGAACCTCAATTCGGTGAAGTCAGCGATTGCCCGCCACGGCTATGAGCCGGTGGTCAGCCGCGACCCGGAGGTGGTGCTGCGCGCGGATAAGCTTTTTCTGCCAGGCGTCGGCACGGCGCAGGCCGCCATGGACCAGATTCGCGAGCGCGAGCTGGTCGAGTTGATTAAGGCTTGTACTCAGCCAGTACTGGGGATCTGCCTTGGCATGCAGCTATTGGGCCGCCGCAGTGAAGAGACGAACGGTGTTGACCTGCTCGGTATCATCGACCAGGACGTGCCGAAGATGACCGACTTTGGTCTGCCGCTGCCGCACATGGGCTGGAACCGTGTCTACCCGAAAGCGGGTGACCGCCTGTTCCGCGGCATTGAGGACGGCGCGTACTTTTACTTCGTTCACAGCTACGCCATGCCGGTCAACGAGTACACCATCGCCCAATGCAACTATGGCGAGCCGTTCACTGCCGCCGTGCAGAAAGATAACTTTTACGGCGTGCAGTTCCACCCGGAGCGCTCGGGTAGCGCGGGTGCACAGCTGCTGAAAAACTTCCTGGAGATGTAATGATCATTCCTGCTTTAGATTTGATTAACGGCACCGTAGTGCGTCTCCATCAGGGCGATTACGGTCAGCAGCGCGACTACGGCAACGACCCGCTGCCGCGTCTGCAGGACTATGCGGCACAGGGCGCGGAAGTGCTGCACCTGGTCGATTTAACCGGCGCGAAAGACCCGGCCCAGCGGCAAATCCCTTTGTTGAAAACGCTGGTTGCCGGGGTGAAGGTGCCGGTACAGGTTGGCGGCGGCGTGCGGACTGAAGAAGATGTCGCCGCCCTGCTCGACGCGGGTGTCGCCCGTGTCGTTGTGGGATCAACGGCGGTGAAGTCCCCGGATGTGGTCAAAGGCTGGTTTAAACGTTTTGGCGCCGAGCACCTGGTGCTGGCACTGGACGTGCGTATTGATGAAAACGGCACTAAACAGGTGGCGGTTAGCGGCTGGCAGGAAAACTCCGGCGTGACGCTGGAAGCACTGGTTGAAACCTATCTGCCGGTTGGCCTGCAGCACGTGCTGTGCACCGATATATCCCGCGACGGCACGCTGGCCGGCTCTAACGTCTCGCTGTATGAAGAAGTCTGCGCCCGCTACCCGCAGGTGGCATTCCAGTCTTCCGGCGGCATTGGCGACCTCAATGATATCGCCGCCCTACGCGGCACCGGCGTGCGCGGCGTGATTGTCGGTCGCGCGCTGTTGGAAGGAAAATTCAACGTAACGGAGGCCATCCAATGCTGGCAAAACGGATAATCCCTTGTCTCGATGTGCGTGATGGTCAGGTCGTTAAAGGCGTGCAGTTCCGCAACCACGAAATCATCGGCGATATCGTGCCGCTGGCAAAACGCTACGCTGACGAAGGCGCAGATGAGCTGGTGTTCTATGATATCACCGCCTCAAGCGATGGCCGCGTGGTCGATAAAAGCTGGGTTTCCCGCGTTGCCGAAGTGATTGATATTCCGTTCTGCGTTGCCGGTGGCATCAAATCCATCGACGATGCCGCGCGCATTCTCTCCTTCGGGGCGGACAAAATTTCCATCAACTCCCCGGCGCTGGCCGACCCGGAGCTGATTACTCGCCTGGCGGATCGCTTCGGCGTGCAGTGCATTGTGGTGGGTATTGATACCTGGTTTGATGCCGACAACGGCAAATATCACGTCAATCAGTATACCGGCGACGAAAGCCGCACCCGCGTCACCCAATGGGAGACCCTGGACTGGGTACAGGAAGTGCAAAAACGCGGCGCAGGTGAGATCGTGTTAAACATGATGAACCAGGACGGCGTGCGTAACGGCTACGATCTGGCGCAGCTTAAGAAGGTACGCGACATCTGCCACGTACCGTTGATCGCCTCCGGCGGCGCAGGCACCATGGAACACTTCCTGGAAGCCTTCCGCGATGCAAACGTCGACGGCGCGCTGGCAGCATCGGTGTTCCATAAGCAAATCATTAATATTGGTGAACTAAAAGCGTACCTGGCAGCACAGGGCGTGGAGATACGGGTATGTTAACTGAACAACTGGACTGGGAAAAAACCGACGGACTGATGCCCGCCGTTATCCAACACGCGGTATCCGGCGAAGTATTAATGCTGGGATACATGAACCAGGAAGCGCTGGCCAAAACGCAGGAAACGGGTAAAGTCACCTTTTTCTCGCGCACTAAGCAGCGTCTGTGGACCAAAGGTGAAACCTCCGGCCACTTCCTGAACGTGGTCAGCATCGCGCCCGATTGCGATAACGACACACTGCTGATTCTGGTGAACCCAATCGGCCCAACCTGCCATAAAGGCACCTCAAGCTGCTTTGGCGAGACCAGCCACAAATGGTTGTTCCTGTATCAGCTTGAACAACTGCTGGCCGAGCGTAAAACCGCCGACCCAGCAAGTTCCTACACCGCCAAGCTGTACGCCAGCGGCACCAAGCGCATTGCCCAGAAAGTGGGGGAAGAAGGCGTTGAAACCGCGCTGGCCGCCACGGTGCATGATAAGTTTGAGCTGAAAAACGAAGCGTCGGATCTGATGTATCACCTGCTGGTTCTGCTGCAGGATCAGGAGCTGGATTTAACCACCGTTATTGATAACTTGCGCGAGCGTCATCAGTAACGCAAAAGGCCCACCGCACATTGTGCGATGGGCCTTTTTATTACGACTACCGATGATTAGCTACGGCAGCGGTAATCCGCTAGCGCTTTACGCCCGAGCACAATACCTGCCCCGATCATCCCGCCAAGCAGCACCGCCAGTACCAGCACGATCGCACGCTTAGGACTATCGCGGCGAGCAGGAAGGTCTGGTTTCATGACATAGCGTGCCGTCTGGATCATCTCCGGCCCGACATCCAAGTGTTGAATATCTAAGAGGTTGTTTTTGGTCGCATAGTACTTTTCAGAGAAGTCCAGTGGCCGGGTAGACTCATTCTCAATCATCGCCTTCAAACCATCACTACCGAGCAGGAACAAGGTGTCCTGGCTCACGAATTGCGCCTGCTGCGCCTGTGGCTGGGTGATCTTCGCCTCTTCAGCATACTTTAGCGCTTCTTTAATTTGATTTAGCCGCTCTGCACGCTGCTCTACCGCTATTGACGTCTGGTTTTTCAAAGACGCTTCCAGCAACGCCGTCTGCTGTTCAATGCTACCTTTTAGAGCGGTCGACAGTTCCGCCGCCACGTTTCTATCAACCTGATCCAGATAGTGAGTTAACTTTTGCTGCGCCTCTTTTGCGCTGGTGGATACGTAGCTTACCTGGATGGGGAAGTCACGGCCTTTAACCACCTGTTCAATGGTTAATTTTTCAGGTTCTTCCTGATTATCTAAGGTATTTGACAGCGCTGATAACGCGGCATTGTAACGCCCCCCCACCCTTTGCTGCACATCAACAACATTTATCGCGGTAGAGTCCGTGACGTCAGGGTTTAACACCTTTAAGGCATTGTAATACCCAGCAATTTGCGCCGTGTCCGGCTCTGTCAGGATGGCGGTAGAGACCCACTTCTCCTTAGCCACCAACAGATAGCCTACTGCCAGTATGAGAACAATCACCACGCTGGCGATGATTGTCGCTTTCCCTCTCCAAAGCTCTATTAGTAAATCAATCAAATCGATCTGCTCGGGGTCTTGACGCTGCTCACTCGACCCACCATTGCTTACTTGAGTCATAAAAACCTTATAGTCACAATTGGAATTATAATATTTAACGCACCCTATTTTACCAAGCTCACTCGTCACTGCCACCAAAACCCCCCCTAATTTTGGCAGATTTATCTGAATCAATGACAACGGCGATGACTGATTATGATTATCTTTTCCCCTTTGGGGGTATGATCCCCTTTCCGCTGTGGCAAAACTGCTGGGTTGCCTTTCTCTGCGGGGCTTATTGAGAAATATCATGCTCTATCTTGTTACAGGTGCTTCAGGTTTATTGACTTTCACGTCTGCGAGCACTTACCGTCCCTACAATTCCGATTCCATAAAATGGCCTGACTGAACGAACAACCATGGCGAATCTCTTCACGAACAAAAATATTGAACGCGCCATTCATCTCGCAGCCCTGACTGACTTGCGCTATTCGATTGAAAGTCCGCATATCTATGCAAACATCCAATCTGAAGGGCCACCTGAAGATCCCGAAAGGTTGCCGCCCTCGCAAGCTTCAGCATCTGCTGTATGCCCCTTCCATTTCAGTATATGACCTAAACGGCAAAACGCCATTTTCGACCGACAATTCAGTCAATTACCTGGTATCACTTTGCACCGTGCCACAAAAAAACGAATGAATTGATGTCGCATACCAACTCCCGCCTGTACGGCCTTTTCGGTGAAGGAAGGCGTGAAAAACGTCATGGACTGGTGTCGCGGGCGCTATACACCATAAAAAAACCCTCTGACGAGGGTTTTTTCTTACGTAGCCCGGCCAAGCGCAGCGCCGCCGGGAAGGGCGCTAAGACTCTCGCTTAATCATTACCAAACAGATCGCGCGTATAAACCTTCTCTTCCACATCCGCTAACTCTTCCGCCATGCGGTTAGAGATAATCACATCGGCTTCCTGTTTAAACGCATCCAGATCGCGCACCACGCGGGAGTTAAAGAACTCGTCCTCTTGCATCACCGGCTCATAAATAATGACCGGAATGCCCTTCGCCTTGATACGTTTCATGATCCCCTGAACGGAGGACGCACGGAAGTTATCAGAACCGGACTTCATGATCAGACGGTAGACGCCCACCACCTTCGGCTTACGCGCCAGAATAGAGTCAGCAATAAAGTCTTTACGCGTGCGGTTCGCATCAACGATGGCACCGATAATGTTGTTCGGTACCGACTCATAGTTCGCTAGCAACTGTTTGGTATCTTTCGGCAGGCAGTAGCCGCCATAGCCAAACGACGGGTTGTTATAGTGATTGCCGATACGTGGGTCCAGACATACACCTTCGATAATCTGACGGGAATTCAGCCCCAGGCTCTCTGCATAGCTGTCCAGCTCATTAAAGTAGGCCACGCGCAGCGCCAGATAGGTATTGGCAAACAGTTTAATCGCTTCAGCTTCGGTCGAGTCGGTAAACAGCGTTGGGATATCTTGCTTGATGGCCCCTTCCTGCAGCAGCGCGGCAAAACGCTCGGCGCGTTCAGAACGCTCACCAATCACGATACGAGACGGGTGCAGGTTGTCGTACAGCGCGCGCCCTTCGCGCAGGAACTCCGGCGAGAAGAAGATATTATCGATACCCAGCCGCGCTTTGATAGCGTTGGTAAAACCAACCGGAATGGTTGATTTAATAATCATCACCGCCTTCGGGTTAATTTCCGTAACGTCGCGGATAACCGATTCGACGCTTGAGGTGTTGAAGTAGTTGGTTTTCGGGTCGTAGTCGGTCGGGGTGGCGATAATCACGAAGTCGGCATCACGGTAAGCGTCATGCTTATCGGTCGTCGCGCGAAAATTCAGCGATTTCGTTGCCAGGAACTCTTCAATCTCTTTATCGACAATTGGCGATTTCTTCTGATTCAGCATATCGACTTTAGCCTGCACGATATCCAGCGCCACCACTTCGTGATGCTGGGCAATCAGAATGCCGTTAGATAAACCTACGTAGCCTGTTCCTGAGATAGTTATCTTCATTCGTTGTGTAACTTCTTCTGGTTAAACATGTAAGGGTGAACACGTCGCCTGTTAGCTGGTGTATCGGGTCAACATGTCGTCAGTATATCGTGATTTAGTGCAACGCCGACTATCAGACCTGACTGAATCCCATTTTTAGACAATAAAAAAGCCCGGAGGAGCGCTCCGGGCCTGCATTTGGCAATGAACTAATTCAGATTAATCCAGCCATTCGGTGTGGAACACACCTTCTTTATCGGTGCGTTTATAGGTATGCGCACCGAAGTAGTCACGCTGAGCCTGAATCAGGTTCGCTGGCAGCACCGCTGAACGGTAGCTGTCGTAGTACGCAACGGCTGCAGAGAAGGTTGGAACCGGAATACCGTTCTGAACCGCGTAGGCCACAACGTCACGCAGCGCCTGCTGGTATTCATCCGCGATATTTTTGAAGTACGGTGCCAGCAGCAGGTTAGCAATGCCTTTATTTTCAGCATAAGCGTCAGTGATTTTCTGCAGGAACTGTGCACGAATGATGCAGCCCGCGCGGAAGATCTTGGCGATCTCACCGTAGTTCAGATCCCAGTTGTACTCGTCAGACGCAGCACGCAGCTGAGAGAAGCCCTGCGCGTAGGAGACGATTTTCCCCAGGTACAGTGCACGACGCACTTTCTCAACGAACTCTGCTTTATCGCCTGCCAGTTTAGCCTGCGGGCCGGACAGCACTTTAGATGCCGCCACGCGCTGGTCTTTCAGGGAGGAGATGTAGCGTGCAAACACGGACTCGGTGATCAGCGACAGCGGCTCGCCCAGATCCAGAGAGCTCTGGCTGGTCCATTTACCGGTACCTTTGTTCGCTGCTTCGTCGAGAATCACATCGACCAGGTATTTACCTTCTTCGTCTTTCTTGGTGAAGATATCTTTGGTGATGTCGATCAGATAGCTGCTCAGCTCGCCTTCGTTCCACTCGGTGAAGGTGGTTGCCAGCTCTTCGTTAGACAGATTCAGGCCGCCTTTCAGCAGAGAGTAGGCTTCAGCAATCAGCTGCATATCGCCGTATTCGATGCCGTTGTGAACCATCTTCACGTAGTGACCTGCACCGTCTGCGCCGATATAGGTCACGCACGGTTCGCCATCTTCCGCAACCGCGGCAATCTTAGTCAGGATTGGCGCAACCAGTTCATACGCTTCTTTCTGGCCGCCAGGCATGATGGATGGGCCCTTCAACGCACCCTCTTCGCCACCGGACACACCGGTACCGATAAAGTTGAAGCCTTCAGCCGACAGTTCACGGTTACGGCGAATCGTGTCCTGGAAGAAGGTGTTGCCACCATCAATGATGATGTCGCCTTTATCGAGGTACGGCTTCAGGGAATCGATAGCCGCATCGGTTCCAGCGCCCGCTTTCACCATTAACAGGATACGGCGCGGGGTTTCCAGAGACTCAACGAACTCCTTAACCGTGTAGTGAGGGACCAGCTTCTTGCCCGGGTTCTCGGCAACAACTTCTTCGGTCTTTTCACGGGAACGGTTGAAAATGGAGACGGTATAACCACGGCTTTCAATGTTGAGCGCGAGGTTGCGGCCCATGACGGCCATACCGACTACGCCGATCTGTTGCTTGGACATTATTTGCTCCTGTTTGGGGTACGATGGGAAAACGTACCATTTATCTTAATCTTACAATAGATGATTTTTAACTTCCGTAAAAGAGAAATCATTATATTGAAAAAAAATAAAATAAAAATGTGTAGATAAAAATTCATCTCATGATTTTATATGCAAGCTTCATCAGACGGATAGGTGTTAGATGGAAAAAAAATCTTGAAATAATCAAAAAAAAATTTTTGATTGTAACTTCTTTCAAAGAGAACATATAATAAAGTCTTAGTGTAAATTCACTATATGCCTTTTTGATTCCCCTTCTCCTTTGAAGAGTATCTTCCGTCATCCTATACGAAAGTAAAACCTTATTAACATTCCCTAATTTAAATCCTTTCTTCAACAAATCAAACCATAGAGCTAGATCCTCACAATAATAAGTATTAGTCGGATATCTGACACCTGATTTTAAAACACACATTCTGAACATTACTGAAGGATGAATAAATGGGCAACGTGATATTGAAAATTGTTTTAACGTGTTATGATCCAGCGGAAGCCTTTTCTCTTTCAGAGAATATGATGCACCAAACTCCTCACAAAATCCGCCACAAACATCTACATCAGGATGTGAACTAAAATAGTTTACTTGTAAGGACAAACGATTCAAAAAAGAAATATCATCGCTATCCATTCTAGCAACAAACGAATAATCCTTTTTAACACACATTTCAATAAGTTGATTCAGACCATAAGCCAAACCTCTATTTACATCATTTTCAACAAGCGTAACATTGCTAAGACATGCATATTCATCTAATATAGATTGTAACTCAGATTTAACAAGACCATCTCTATATATATATAAGTCACAGGAGACTGTTTGAGAAAGTATGCTATCGCAAGCCAGTTTCAAATACTCAACATCGTCATTTTTGTAGACACTCATAATAACTGCAATACTATTATTAAGAATTTCAACTTTATGCATTATTATCAAACTCTAACAGATGAATTAGTATTTTTGGTAGTGTAGAAAAGTAGAACCAAAAGAGTGAAATAAGGAGTTGCAGTTATTATTTCCGCTTTTACATTAGCGATAAAGAAGGAGATGATTACAACGGCGCCCAGGAAATGAAATTGTTTCAACGTGCTTAAAAACCGATAAATAAAAACAAGGTATCCGATTTGAAATATAATGCCACCATAAAGAATTGGTCTAATTATGCCTGAATCACTGTGGCCATAAAAACTTCCATCTGGATTTGAATACATACCATCCCCAAATAAAATTGAGTTAACTGCAGGTATATATAAATGTTTTTGCAAAAGTTCATCGGATGACTTTGATTGTAGCGTGCCCGAATGTATTAATTGCTCCAATGGCTCTAAAGCATATTTAACTGAAACATACTCATTAGCTAGAATAGTCATTGCATAATAGAATACAGGAATAGCAATAATGACCATAAACAAATATTTTCTATCTTTTATTAGAACAAAAATCAAACATATACATATTGACATTAGCATTGCTGAACGAGCAGATATTGATGCACAAGCCAAACTCATCAATATATATATAAAGCTTTCTTTTTCAACTAGTAATAAAGAGGTTGTTAGGAAGAAAAACAGGCCTAAGTGGAATGTATGTGCTGATGTAGGGAACCATAATCTATATACTTCGAGTTTATCTTCTATACCATAGGTTTCACCTTTAAAAGAAAGTGCAATATTTCTTAATAACTCTACCTGAGTACTTGCAAGATAAAAAATCAGAGAAAAACACACACAAAACTTAATCGCACTCATTAAGTCTTGTTTGGATATTTTTAATGCAGCTACAATATAGTATGAGCCTATAATCACAACCAATAAGGAAATGAACTTTTTAACTAAATCTAGTTCTCCAGTATCGTGTATTAAAGGTGGTATTAACAATATTATAAAGGAAAAAAGAATAATAAGTAATTCATTTAATGGAATCGCAATTTTTTTCAAACATACAGAATAAAGAACAAAAAATAAACACAGTAATAATTCGGGCCTGATTAAGCCTTTCAAAAACCATGGTTGAAGAATAAAGATTGATAAAATGAGAATTTTACCTACTTTCACGATAAAAACCTTATTTTCTGGATGAATGAATATAGTATTTTACTCTGAAAAAAACCAATTAATTTAATTTTAAGAGATAAATTCATTTTGTTATATTTCACTCGTGAATCAAATAACTTATTACTGAGATAATTCCTTTCGTTTATGCTTTTAACCACCTGATTTTTTAGTTCTGCATCCTGTACTGATGACAAAATGAACTCAAGCCCATTAACACCCTTGAAATGGAATTTCCCATCATATCTATAAGTGGCCACTGCTCCTTTACAAAAATAAACATCGCGGTTAATAATATTTTCGTAAATATAAAGAAGATCCTCACCAACGCTCACTTTTTCATTGAAAGGTAACAGTTCACCTTTGAAGAAAACTATATTAGATAGATGTAAACATCTAGACACTATTAATTTAAAAAATATTTTTTCGTCTAGGAAAACCCTCCCTATCAGATTATGACTAATTTTTTTACGAAGTATTTTAAGATCAAAGAAAAGAGAGCAATTCATGCCATTAACTTTATCAATACAATCCTCAAAGAATGTCTCTAAGAGAGTATCATCCGCATCCAAAAAATAAATATAATTGAATTTCGATTCAGCAACACCTCTGTTTCTTGCTGACGAAACACCTTTATTTTCCTGATCAACAATTCGACAACACTTCAACTTAACAAGATCTATTGAGTCTTCTAATATTTTTCGTTGCTCTGCTACAGAACCATCATTAACTATGATAATTTCAACAAGTTGGCAAGGATATAATGGCTTACATTTTGATATTGCACGTTTAATACTTTGCAAAGTTTTGGCTATTGTTGCTGATTTGTTATAATAAGGGATAATTATAGATATCATATTCTTTCATTTTCTATTGTCGAATTGGAAAGATCTAAAGGATGTTCAATGCAGTCATAAAACCCTAAATTTGTTATTTTTGTTTTTTTCAAAATATACACCCAATCATCTGCTAAGAATGAATCAGTCAAATGTAAGTTATATAGAAGTTCAGCAGCTGGTCTATTCAAAATATAACCACATGTTCTATATAACCACCGAGCAGTTGGCAAAAATATCTTTCGATATTTTTGTTTGTTGATTTTAAATGAACTGAATGATAATACTCTATTTCGACAATGAATACCTTCCTGCCCACCTAAGTGAATTACTAGCGGTTCGCTAATATTAGTAGAAGAATCAAGATTATTTATTACCGTTTTAAAGCTATTTTTAAAACTAACATCATCTTCCAAGACAACAAGCCAAAATGAATCAGTACAGTCTAAGAAACTCTTAATTGCTTTCTTATGAGATAAACGACACCCTAACTCAGCGGGGCTTATGATGTGCCTCCGATTGAACCAATAGTGAGGATTTTTCGCCTTACTATAATATTCTTTAGTTGATAATTGACGCCCATCTATTGCATCTATAAATTCGTAAGGGCATGATATTTTATTAAGTCTTTCAATAATATTTTTTCGTCTTTCGAGATCAGTTTGCAATGAAATTATATATATCTGACTAGTAGTCATACTTATCCTTAAGTTTGTCAATTATATTTTTATAAAGAAATTTATAGCTTTGATGTTCTTTATTCCCAAAGATATCGAAAACTGCATTACGATTATCTTTATGTTTATCACAACTAATTGTGTCCTTCATTTCATTTAATAAATCAGAAAATGTATTAACTATCTGACCAGGCATATGTTCACCGAAATTAAAATACATTTCTCTCTCCTGTAGATAATCATCAGCATCGAAAGTATAAAAAATTATTGGCCGATCTAAATACAAATAATCAAAATAAACGGAAGAATAATCGGTTATAAGGCAATCAGCTAAAGCTAAGGTTTCATTTATATCAATTGATTTAGATATTAATGATAGGTTAGAGTAATCATCGATATTAATATTGATGTTAGTTGCAGGATGTAATTTTATTTTTAGCTCAGCATTATTTAATGCCAAAAAATCATTTAATTTCAAAAAATCAATATTAGATTTAGCTAGAAAATCCCCTCCAGAATCACGCCATGTTGGAACGTAAAAAAAAACGTATTTCCGATTTCCTTCATTCTTCTCGCGAGATCGTTCAAGCAAGTTAATAACCCTAGGATAACATCCTTCTAATATGTTAGATTCATTTTTTAATCGAAATGCACGTATAAAAGAATACTGACTGACAAACCTTGATGGTGATAACAAAAGATCGGGACTTTTATGATGCTGTGGATTTATAAATTTTGTTAACAGAGTAGCATCTTTTATCTTATCAACTAGCGGTTTTGTATTTATATCGAATTCGATTTTTTTTAGCGGTATTCCATGCCAAAGATTTATCAAAATAGCACCGCCAGATGTAAAGAAATTTATATCAGATGAATATCCTGTGTATATATATACGCGAGCTCTTAATGTAAAATAAATACCTTTTAGCGTCCATCTGTAATATGCAGGAATACCATTCCTTCTCAGATCATATGCTAGAGATGGTGTTATTGCAATCCAAATAGCTTTAATTTCTTTTTTATTCTTTGATATATACTCATAAAAGTATCGACTATTATCTGTATAGCCAGAAAAACTACCAAATACCCATAGTTTTTTATTTCTCGGAATAAAAAAAGATATGCCATATAGACAAAAATGTAATATCCGTTTCAATCCTTTAATAATCATTTAGATGCATTCCTTTTAAAATATAAGAACATACATAAGCGCAGCATTAATACGATGAATTCAATGCACATCACACTGATTGCTATATTAAGGCTATTAATCTCATTTTTAGAATATAAGATAGCTAAACATAATAGCTGCAAGCAACCTGCTATATATACTGTAAGATTAACAATTTTTATCTTATTCAATGTACTGAACAATGGATAGCCAAAATTAACGCTTATAAAGTTGAATACTATTGAAATCAAAAAAATATTAAGGATAGAATCCGCACTAGAAAATCCTCTCCCATAAAAAACTGTTATAATATTAGTTGAAAAATATATACAAATACTTACGCCTGTTATCAATGGAATTGTTAAATAAATAACAAATTTAAATAACTGTCTATAATCTTTATTTCTAGCCAGGAATGGATAAAGCGCCTGGCTGACGGGCTGGCAAACCCCTTGTCCAGCTTGATATAGTTTCTCAGCACATGAGTATAATGCAGCTTGTTGCAGACCTCCAAAATTCCCTATAATAAAAACATTCGCATTAGTGTAAACACCGACTGCTACTCTAGATATAAAAAATGCAGTACTCTCTTTGAATCTCCTAAGACAATATTTAAAACTAGGTGTGATTATCTTATATCCTTCTTTATAGATTAAAGTGATGTTCAATATTGATGAGAAAATGCAACTAATAAGCAAACATATAAGAACTATAATTACATCCCCTCTATCCCTAACTAATAAAAATACCGATATAATATATACTATTTTAGATGTTAAAGTAATAATACTGATATTTTTCATTTTTTCTATACCCTGATAAAACCACGTCATTTGATATGCTTGAAAAAAAATGACACCAGAAATAATAGAAAAATATTTTATTTTTTCCGCAAAATGATTATCAAAAAACATTATATATATATATAATGCTAAAATGACTAATATCACCAATACTGTTTTTATGCAAACTATGGAACCTATATAGTAATTGACTCGCTTAATTTTCCCCCGATTAATTGAAAGCCAGTATGTTGCAGACAAACCAAATCCATAATCTGTAACGATCATAGATATAGATATTATTGATAAACTAACCGCAACAAGTCCAAAGCTATCGATAGATAACACCCGAGTTAAGTAAGGAAGAACCAGTACAGGAGCAAGATAATTAGAGAATTGAACAAACAATAAAAAAAACATATTTGAAGTCAGTTTTTTTCTTTCTTCAAATTTTGACATATCTGGTTCTCAATCTATGAAAAAACAGGGTTAATAATAAACTCATTCTTTCTAAAAAATAAAATATCACCAGCTTTATATTTCCCATTGACAACATCCAAAAGAACATTACCAACTGTTTCAGCATCCATTATATTTGGATTAGTGATATTGAATTGCTTTCTAAATTTAGTATCAATTGCACCTGGGCATAAACAATAGGCATTATAGCCATCAGAGGCTAAGCATTTGGTGAACGTCACGACTCCAGCTTTTGAACAACAATATGAGGACCAATCTTTATAAGCATTAAATGCAGCAGTTGATGATATATTTATGATTTTAACTGATATATTATTCTCCGCTACTTTTCTTGTTGCTAGGTACGTACCAATAAGATTTACATTAATATCATTAATCCACTTTAGGGGCTCTGAATCTTTCAACACTGCAGAATGTAGCACCCCTGCATTATTTATTACAACATCATATTTTGTTTCACCAATATAATTTCCTACTGAATCAATGTCTGTAACATCCATTTCAGTCCTGGAGGGACAATCTATATCACCTAAAGGCGATAGTAATTTGCAAAATATTTTAGATAAATCACCACCACCTCCAGTTATTAATATTCTCATTTTTTCACCACTGGTATTTCATGATCATCACTAGCTCTAATTAACTTTTCATATTCTTTGTGAATTTGCTTTTTCAAATTACTAGAGCTAACACCTTTTCCATACGGGAAATAAAAAACTTTCACCCCTAACTCTTTTAAGTAATCATACTTTCCTAGCCAATCATCACCTATAACGAAGATGTCCATATTGATTTTATTCACCAAATCGTGATGATCTAATGAATGCTGAGGGATTACTACATCAGGATATTTCAATGCCTCAACAATAGAAATTCGCTCTTCGAATGGGATTGCAGGTGGATTTTTGTATGAACAAACTAATTCATCCGTACTCACCCCAACGATTAATGTTCCTCCGAGCCCACGCCCATAGCGAATCATTTTCAGATGGTTACTGTGAAAAAGATCGAATGTTCCTGAAACATATACAATATTATCTTTCATCATGATATCCTTGCAGCAATGCTACCGCCTTGGCTCAACAGCTACCAACGCACTGTACATAAACGATAAGGCAGAACAATATTCATTGTCCTGCCAAAACTTGCTTAATCCTTATACTAAATTTTAACCCATTACTTACTTTAATCGGCTCATTTGACAACACTAATAAAGGCTAACGCCGTACAACCTTATTAAGAGATGTATTCAGTGCTGCTTCTATACCAATGATATGGACACAATTAAAACAGATATTCACACACCAAGTAATTGTTCAATCTTTTTTCGAAACGGCGCCCCATCCTTCAAATTCCGCAGCCCATACTGCACAAACGCCTGCATATACCCCATCTTCTTCCCGCAGTCGTAGCTCTCACCCGTCATCAGCATCGCATCAACAGACTGTTTCTTCGCCAAGTCAGCAATAGCATCCGTCAGTTGAATACGCCCCCAGGCTCCCGGCACGGTCTTAGCCAGTTCCACCCAGATATCAGCAGAAAGCACATAGCGGCCAACGGCCATCAGGTCAGATTCCAGCGTCTGTGGCTGATCCGGTTTTTCGATAAAGTCGACGATGCGGCTTACCTTACCTTCTACATCCAGCGGCTCTTTGGTTTTGATCACCGAGTATTCAGACAGATCGCCCGGCATGCGTTTTGCCAGCACCTGGCTACGCCCTGTTTCATTGAAACGTGCAACCATTGCCGCAAGGTTATAGCGAAGTGGGTCTGCGCTTGCGTTGTCCAACACGATGTCCGGCAGCACAACCACAAATGGGTTATCGCCAACGATCGGATGTGCGCAGAGGATAGAGTGTCCCAGGCCCAGCGGCTGAGCCTGGCGAACGTTCATGATGGTAACACCAGGAGGACAGATAGACTGAACTTCGGCCAGCAGTTGACGTTTTACACGTTGTTCCAGCAGCGCTTCCAGTTCGTATGAGGTGTCAAAGTGGTTCTCCACCGAGTTTTTCGAGGCATGGGTCACCAGCACGATTTCTTTGATCCCCGCAGCCACAATCTCATCAACAATATATTGAATCATTGGCTTGTCGACGATCGGCAGCATCTCTTTGGGAATTGCCTTAGTGGCAGGAAGCATATTCATGCCCAAACCCGCTACCGGAATGACTGCTTTTAAATTAACCATTATCTTGTCCACCTGTATTCGGTTGATGAATTATAGCGATTAAACATGTTTAATCCACCCTAATTTGTGATAGTACGCTTTTGGATTAATCGAAATCTTTGGATATAATCTGAGAATGGAGTTGAGAGCACCTGTTATCGGCGTGGGAGAGCGAAATTGAGCCGTTCAGAATTGACAACATGCTGATCAACCCGGTCAATATCCACCGAAGCCCGCCCCCTCTCATCGACCGCATGGACGTTCGCCAGCGACAGCAGCGTATCCTGCTTCGCCATGAATTTCCCACGAACATCCTTACGCAAGTCAAAGTTTAGCAATAGCGCGGGTTCACGCGACGCCACCTGCATCACATTGATATTACGCATAAAAATATGCTTAGGTTTGTTGTGGAGCGCCAGCGAAGCGTACCGTAAATCCAGGTTAGTGATGGAGACAAACGACTGGGCATTGCCGGATGATATCTGTATTCCCCTCAGTTTATAGTTCGAATTCTCATTATTGATCCGCACATTATTCAGTCGAAAATTTTGCGGTATAGACAAATAGTTACCTTTGATAACACCATAGCCAATTAGCATTCCCGCACTATTAACCATCTCAACACCATCAATAACGAAATTATCACATCCGTAGATCGCCACGGTGGCATTATCTATTCCCGCCGTCTTACTGAATGCCGGGGTGATATTACAGGCCTTGACGTTGCGAATAATAAAATGCTTTCCGTTCTCAACATGCACCAATTGGCGGCAGTTGCTGCCGGTGATGTTGGCCACCACAAAGTGCTTCACCGCCTGGTCTTCCGGGTAGCCGTTATCGTAGGTGCTGCCTGCCAGCCCAATGCCAATTCCCCAGTTCACCTTGCCGTTAGTGCAGTCAATATGGTCGATGACGTGATCGGAAATGAGGATATTGCTGTCGTTTATCGCGACGTTCCACTCGATGGCGTCGCCCTGCAGGTAGCTGAAATGACAGTGGGTGATCTTGACGTCCTGCCACTGATTATGGAATCCCTGACGGAGGATGCCGTAGTTCGCTTTGGTGACGGTAAGGCGGGTAATATTGAGGTTTTTCATCTGCCGCTTATCTTTGCCGCCGATGAATATCTGCGCCACCGGGCCGTAGCCGCTCATGGTCAGCCCCTCGATGGTGCAGTCGCCGCCGCGCACGTCAAGGGTGATGTTATAGAGGCTCGCCTCTCCGCTGCCGCTAATCTTACAGCCCTGTTGCAGGATAAATCGGCCGCGGCCGTTACCTTTTAGCGCGCCAGCAACCGCCAGCGTTTTACCCGGCGGTAGCGTGATAGCGGTGTTGATGTTGTCGCAGGTCACATCAGCGGGAACGGAGACCGTATCCACCTTGCTGAAAGCCTCGTTAAAGGCACGGATCCAGTCGCCGTCGCGATAGAAGTCGCGAATATCAGCCGTTGCTGATTGCCCCGCCGCCCTTGCATGGGCGACAGGGAGCAGTGGCAAGGCGGCCAGCGTCGCGCCAGCCGTCAGAAAGTGTCGTCGGGTTAAAGTACGCATGGCCCCTCCTTAACAAAGCGTGTGCAGCAGGCGCGCGAGCTGTCGGTTAATCACCTGCTGGTTAAAATCGGTTTCCACTTTTTCACGTGCCCGCTGGAGCACGGGCTGGAGGCTTTGCGCATCCATCCGTCCCAGCGTCTTCAGCTTGTCGGCCAGCGCCCGCGCGTCGTTTTCAGCCACCAGCCAGCCGGAATCCCCGGACTCAATCAGCTCCGGAATGCCGCTATGAACGGTAGAGAGCACCGGGATCCCCACGGCCATCGCCTCCATTAGCGCCACCGGAATCCCCTCCATATCGCCGTCCGCGCCGGTCACCGATGGCAGCAGGAACACGTCGGCTTCATCGAGCATCGCTTTCACTTCGTGGCTCGGTTTAAACCCCGGCATCTCCACGCGGTCTTCTAGCTGATACTGTTCAATCAGGGTGCGTAAACGACGCTCCCACGGGCCGATGCCGAGAATGCGGTAGCGAAAGTTCACCCCCTGCGCTTTTAGCTGGCGGCAGGCTTCAATCGCTACGTGCAGGCCCTTTTTCTCGGTCAATCGGGCAACGGAGATAATCTGCAAGCAGTCGTCCGGTGCTTTCAAAGGCCGTAGCGAGAAACGGTCCATATTCACCCCCATCCGCGAGACGGTGATTTTATCCGCCGGGCAGCCCATCGCCTGTAGCCGTTCAGCCCACAGCTGGCTAATCGGCAGCATCATGTCGCCGCGACGAAATAGCTGCTGATACTCCCCGCCATAATGGCTGAGCACTTCACGGCTGGAGATATCAATACCGTGAAACACGGTGGCAATTTTGCCGTCTATCACCCCCAGTTCGCGTAGCTTCGCCGCCGTCACGCCCGCCGGGCCAAAGTGGGCGATAAAGATATCGGCGGCTATCGGCGCAGGGGTACGACTGCAGATGGAGGAGAGAATCAGGTTACGCGCCTCCTGCCCATAGCGACGCGTATTCAACGCCCGCCAGACGGCGGGACGGTGCAGGCCACGCAGGGTGCTGAAGGCACGGTAGCGCAGCTTTTCCAGCGCACGGGCGGGTTCATCCTGCAGCCAGCGGACCTTCTCCGCCAGCCGGTACTGGGTATAGGCGGCATGAGTGTTGGTGAGGTCGCCCTTTTGCAGCGCGACAATCTCGACCTCATGGCCCATCTCAATAAACGCCACAATCTGGTTCAGGACGAAAGTCTCTGACGATAACGGGAATTTCAGCAGAAAGAAGCTGACTTTCATCGGCCCTCCCGAATACGGCTAAGCACCGATTCAATCATGCTAAAGCCCTTCTGCCGCTCGCCTTCTACCGCCGCCGCCACTTTTTCACCCAGCGCCGGAAGCTGATTCAGAATATCGGCCACCACGCCCTGCATGGAGCCATCGAGCAAATGGCGGATGTCGATAGCCATCTCCGGCATCCCCAGCTGCTGCATGATGCCTGCGGATTTGTGCTCATAGTTGATGGCAATTGCCGGGGTGCCGAAGTTCATGGAGATAATCGCCGAGTGCAGGCGCGTGCCGATGGTCAGGTCGCAGGAGCCAAGGATCTTGCCGATCTCCACGTCGTTCAGTTCGTCCATGGCGATATGGAAATGGTCGCGGTTTTCGACGTACTGCGCCATACGCAGCGCCACCATGCGGTCATCGCGGTTGTAGCGGTCGATGCTGGTACAGGTCGAGAGCGCTAATACCTGATAGCCGTCGGCAATCATCCGGTTTACCACCTCGGCAAAGGCTTTCTCGTAGGCCTGCTGCGTGGTGCCAAGGCGTTTATCGAACGGTTCCAGCTCGCGCAGGGTAATCGCGACGGTTTTACGCTGGGCGGTCAGGTTCAGCCAGTGCTGCACCGCGTAGCTTGGTTCAAAGCTGTCGTTACGGTGTTCAACCAGCCAGGCGGTATCCACGCCCTGCTCCACTTTCGACGTATCGATCTCCGCTTTCGCCATCAGCTCACGGCTGACGGTTTCACGCAGGATCAGCGCATTCGTGCGGCCAAAGGCGTAGTTCGCCAGTTGGTTAAAGTCCGGGTTCTGGAACGGCCCAACGCTGTGGCCAATCATGTAAATCGGTTTATTGGCCATAAAGGCGCACAGCGGGTATTCGAAGTGGGTCAAACCGTAGAGATCGACGTAGTTCGAGCCGCCCACCTGGATAATCGCATCATAGTTGCCGAGGAAGCGCACAAACTCATGGAACTCCGGCGCAATGTCAAAGTTGCGCAATTTGCCTACGCCGGTCACCTTCGCCAGCAGGATCTTATGCTGGAAGCGACGGCGCAGCACCTTCTTCACGCGCCCGCTCATGCCCCCTGCCGCCTGCTGCTTCTGGCTCAGCTGATACAGCGGATCGGCGATAATCTCACGCCCCTGCAACCAGGAGGAACTGATCGGGAAACGGCTCATCACGTCCATTTCTACGTCCGGCTGTTGGCGGACGATGGCATCGAGCAGGCCGCGCATAATGGCGCTATCGCCGCGGTTGCCGCAGGTGTGGTTTCCCAAAATTAATAATTTCATCATGGCCTCATCAAAGGGGTTAAGCTCATTTATCAAAAACAGATAACAACGCTGCTAAATCGGTAGCCCGGCCGAACGCCGTGACGCCGGGGATTCCCCGGAGTGGGCGTAAACGCCTCGTCCGGGCTACGAAACGCGTAATAACATCTTCAGTTTTTTGTTCCGACAGAGCGGTTTTTTAAGTTCAATCAGCAGGCTATTGCGCGACAGCACAATCACCAGCGCGAAGCTGAGTACGCCCACCAGCACCTGCAGCGCCAGCAGCATTGGCAGCGACACACTACCCGCCAGCAGTCGCCCGACGGCATAGCTGGTGATAAGCGTAGGCAGCGAAAGCCGGAACGGCAGCCACAGGCTCAGCAGGTAGTCACGGTAGCCCGGCCCCAGCACCGGTTTGATCATCACGAAGTAGCTGAGGATGGTGTTGATGATTTGCACCAGCAGGAAGCCGAGCGTCACGCCAATCGCGCCGCCCATCTCCCCGCCGACAATCACCGCGGGAATAAACAGAAAGGTTTTAAACACGTTGAATTTAAAGCTGATGTCCACGCGTGCTTTGGCCATCAGCAGCGAGCCAATCGGGTTGCCAACGGAGCGCAGCAGCCCCACCACGCACAGCAGTTGCAGGATCGGCACGATGTGCATCCACTTCTCACCAAACACCAACGGCACGAAGTTATTGCTCACCACCATCAGCCCCAGCAGCGCCGGGAAGTTGATAATCCCCACCACCGACAGCAGCTTGTAGAAGTTCACCCGCAGCTTGTCGTTGTCGTCCTGAATCTTGGCAAACGCCGGGAACAGCACGCGGGTGATAATCGGGTTGAGCTTCATTGGCGGCACCACCGCCACGTTGTAGGCGAGGTTATAGCCACCCGCGACGCTCGCCCCGAGAATGCGCGCCAGCGTCAGGGTAGAAAGGTTGGTGTTGATGTAGTTAACGATGCTGTCCGCCGTTAGCCACGCGCCGAATCGCAGGTTGGGCATCACGGTGGCAAGCGAAAAGTGCAGGCCCGGGCGGTAAATTTTGCGGCCAAAGTAGCCAAACAGCAGCGTGCGCACGGCGCTGTTAACCAGATAGCCAAGGATCGCGGTCATCGCCAGCGGCCAGAAGCAGGCGCTGACCACCGTGAAGGTAAAGCCCGACAGCACGGCGGCGGTCTCAATCGAACCAATCTTGTTAAACTCCAGCTCCTTTTGCATCAGCGCGCGGAACTGCTGGCCATGCGGGATCACCACGAACGCCAGCGACAACGTTTTAATCAGCGGCGCTAAGTCCGGGTTATGCAGCAGATTGCCGATGGTGTCGCTCAGCAGATAAACCGCCGCAAACACCGCCACTCCCAGCCCAACGTTCAGCCAGTAGAGCGTGGTCAGCTCCAGCTGGCTAATCTCTTTTCGCTGAATAATCGAGTTGGCAATGCCGAAGTCCGACAACGTATCCGCCAGCGCGATAATCACCAATGACACGGTGAGCAGGCCGAACTGGTGGCCGTCAAACAGCCTTGCCAGCACGGTCATCTGCGCCAGACCGAGGCCAATAATCACCACCGTTGCCATCGCCGACCATTTGGCGCCGTTGATGGTTTTTTCTCGTAAGCCCATGTTGCGTCCTCAATAAGCTGCTTTATTGACGAAGCCTTTAAACACCGTCAGGAAAACAATTTTGATATCGAGCCACAGGCTCCACTCGCGGATGTACTCGAGGTCGAACTCCACCCGTTTTTCCATTTTTTCCAGGGTGTCGGTCTCGCCGCGCCAGCCGTTGATCTGCGCCCAGCCGGTGATACCAGGCTTCACTTTGTGACGTAGCATGTAGCCTTCAATCAGCTGACGGTACTGCTCGTTGTGCGCCACGGCGTGCGGGCGCGGGCCAACAATCGACATCCCGCCGGTGAGCACATTGATAAACTGCGGCAGTTCATCAAGCGAGGTCCGGCGCAGGAAGTTGCCGACTGGCGTCACGCGCGGGTCGTTCTGTGTCGCCTGAGTGACCACCTTGTCGTTCTCCATCACCTTCATTGAGCGGAATTTCCATACCTTGATAGGCTTGCCGTCCATGCCATAGCGGGTCTGGCGGAAAATAATCGGCCCCGGTGAACTGAGCTTCACCGCCAGCGCGATGCCGCACAGCGCAGGAGAGATAAGCAGCAGGATGCCGCTGGCCAGCACGATATCTTCCAGTCGTTTCAGGACGCGGTTTACGCCAGAGAGCGGCGTGTCATACAACGGAACGACGGGAATGCCGTTCACCACTTCGACGCGGGAGTGCAGGATGTTGAAAGTGAAGACATCCGGGATCAGCAGCACGGTGCAGGTGGTGTCGGCTAAGTCGCGTACCAGATTTTTAATCTGGGTTTCTTCCTGCATCGCCATGGAGATATAGACGTTGTGAATTTTGCCGTTACGCGCATCGTCGAGCAGTTGCTCGAAGTTGCCCATCCAATCGGTATTCACCCCGCCCGGTTTCGCATCGTGATAGCAGCCCACCACGGCATAGCCAAGCCACGGCTGATTGCGGAAGCTCTCCAGCAGCGCCTGCCCTTCCGGCATATCGCCCGCCACCGCCACATAACGGGTGTTGTAGCCGCGATGGCGCAGCACGCCCGCGCCGTAGCGGATAAACGCCCGGCTGGCCAGCATGCCGATGGTGCTCAGCAGATACCACGCCAGCCACATGGCGAAGTTGGTGTTGAAGTCATCGTTAAACGCCAGCAGCCCGGCGGTAAAAACCAGGCTCAACGTCCAGTTTTGCAGCAGCAGCAACAGCTCGGTGGTGATGCGAACACCACGCCATGAGCGATAAAAGTCGGTGATCCCACCGATCATCTGGAAGACCACCAGCGTGACCAGCGCCATCAGCAGATGCAGGTACAAAAACGGCAACGCGACCGCCTGACACACCAGCCACAGCCCACCTATCATGATGGTGATATCTGAGAAACGTTGCACCATGGAGATTAACGATGCATTCGTTTTGGCTCGTTCGCGCTTTTTTAGAGTCGTCATCGTTGGTCCTATTCAATGTGTTCCCCCTCACCCCGGCCCTCTCCCCGCAGGGGCGAGGGAGAAAACCGGACACTCCCCTCTCCCCTGTGGGGAGAGGGTTAGGGTGAGGGGGCAGTTATTACTGATTAAGCAGCGCCAGAATGTCCTGCGTTCGCGCATGCATCAGCGGTGTATTGCCGCGAGACTCCACGTTCAGACGCACCACCGGTTCGGTATTCGACGAGCGCAGATTAAAGCGCCAGTCGGCGAACGCCAGGCTGATGCCGTCGGTGCGGTCAATCTCCAGCGCGCTGCCGGCAAAATGCGCCTCTACCCGGGCAATCGCCTCCGACGGCGCTTTCAGCTGGCTGTTGATCTCTCCGCTTGCCGGGAACGCCGCCATACGGTCATGCACTAGTTGCCCCAGGGTTTTGCCCTTCAGGCACAGCAGTTCGCTTACCAGCAGCCACGGGATCATCCCGCTGTCGCAGTAGGCAAAATCACGGAAATAGTGGTGAGCGCTCATCTCGCCGCCGTACACCGCGTCGTCTTTACGCATGCGCTCTTTGATAAACGCGTGGCCGGTTTTCGACATTACCGGCGTGCCGCCCGCAGCGGTCACTACATCAACAGTGTTCCAGGACAGACGCGGGTCGTGAATGATGCGCGCACCGGGGTTTTTCTCGAGGAAGGCTGCCGCCAGCAGGCCAACGATGTAGTAGCCTTCGATAAACTGCCCCTGCTCGTCGAACAGGAAGCAGCGGTCGAAATCACCGTCAAAGGCGATACCCATATCGGCACCGTACTTCAGCACCGCATCACGGGTGTCGTCGCGGCACTCCGGCAGCAGCGGGTTAGGAATACCGTGCGGGAAGTTGCCGTCCGGGTTGTTATGTACCTTAATCAGGCTGACCGGCACGTTCAGTGCCTTGAAACGGGCTTCCAGCGCATCAATAACCGGGCCCGCCGCGCCGTTGCCGGAGTTAATCACCAGCTTGAGCGGGGTGAGATTTTTCACGTCGATATAGCCCAGCAGATGGTCAACGTAGGCATCGCGCAGGTTAATGTGCTGATAGCTACCGCGTTTTGCTTCGTCCACCGGCGGGAAGACGTTCTCTTCCGCCAGGCGCTGAATATCACGCAGCCCGGTGTCGCCGCTGATGGGACGCGCGCCTTCACGCACCAGCTTCATGCCGTTGTAATCCATCGGGTTATGGCTGGCAGTCACTTCAATACCGCCATCCACGCCGAGATGGAAGGTGGCGAAATAGATCTCTTCGGTACCGGCAAGGCCAATATCCAGCACATCCACGCCCGCATCGCGCAGGCCGCGCGCCAGCGCCAACTTCAACGCTTCGCTGGTCAGGCGTACGTCGCCGCCCAGCACCACGGTTTTCGGTTTCAGGTACTCGCCATAGGCGCGACCAATGCGGCAGGCAATCTCTTCGTTCAGCTCTTCGCCCAGCTTGCCGCGAATATCATAGGCTTTAAAACAGGTCAGCTTTTTCATGTTTTTACCTTTCTTCAGGCAGCAGTTAGCCCTGACCGGTGAGGGTCATGATTTTTCATGTCGTGAGTTGCCGGATGGCGCTGCGCCATCCGGCAGAATAGGCGCGCTACACGCGCCCGTAGCGGTCGGCGAATCGCACCACGTCGTCCTCTTCGAGATAGGCGCCGGAGCGCACTTCAATCAGGTCGAGCGGAATTTTCCCCGGGTTTTCCAGACAGTGGGTCACGCCCAGCGGGATGTAGATGGATTCGTTTTCACCCAGCAGGGTGATCTCATCATTGAGGGTCACTTTGGCGGTGCCAGCCACCACAATCCAGTGTTCGGCCCGGTGGTGATGCATCTGCAGAGAGAGCCCCTCGCCCGGCTTCACGGTGATGCGCTTCACCTGGTAGCGATCGCCGGAGTCGATAGAGTCGTATTTGCCCCACGGGCGATAGACTTCACGATGAATATGGTGTTCGTGACGGCCATCGGCCTTAATTTTCTCGACCACCTTTTTCACGTCCTGCACCGCGTTGCGATCGGCGATAAGCACCGCGTCTTTGGTCTGCACCACCACCAAATCCTTTACCCCGACGGTCGTCACCAGGCCGGATTCCGCGTAGACGTAGCTGTTCTCGGTTTTATGGCTGATCACATCGCCGTGGTGCACGTTGCCTTCCGGCGTATGGTTGCTGATTTCCCACAGCGATGACCAGGAACCTACGTCGCTCCAGCCTGCGTCCATCGGCACCACGACCGCGTCGTGGGTGCGTTCCATCACCGCATAGTCGATAGACTCGTCCGGGCAGCTCAGGAAGGCCTCTTCCTCAACGCGGATAAAATCGAGATCCGGGTCGGTGACGTTCATCGCTTTTTCACAGGCACTCAGAATGTCCGGGCGATATTTGCCCAGCTCTTCCAGGTAACGCCCGGCGCGGAACAGGAACATGCCGCTGTTCCAGTAGTATTCACCGCAGGCAACGTAGGCCTGAGCGGTATCAAGATTCGGTTTTTCGACAAACTGCGCCACTTCAAAAGCCAGCGCCTCACCGGCAGCCGGGCTCACGTTGCCGCGCCGAATATAGCCATAGCCGGTTTCCGGCAGGCTCGGCACGATACCGAACGTCACCAGCTTGCCGCTTTCGGCGTACGGCGTGGCATCGCGTACCGCGGCGCGGAAGGCATCTTCGTCCTGAATGACGTGGTCTGCCGCCAGCACCAGCATCAGCGGGTCGTTATCCGGCTCACGGCGAACAGCGGCCAGCGCGGCCAGCGCAATCGCCGGGGCGGTGTTGCGTCCGGCGGGTTCCAGAATGATGTTTTCGGTCAGCTTGTTCAGCTGGCGCAACTGCTCAGCGACGATAAAACGGTGCTGCTCGTTGCAGATAACCACCGGACTCGCGCATTTCACCCCTTCCAGGCGGTTAACCGTGGCCTGCAGCATGGTCATGTCCCCTTTCAGGCACAGGAACTGCTTGGGGTAGAGCACTCGGGACAATGGCCACAGGCGGCTGCCCGAGCCACCGGCCATCACGACCGGGAAAAGCGTAGATTGACTCATCGTTTAACCCCGAATATCAGCAATAAATTGGTTAAGAACGTGCTCTTTTTCGAGCGAGCGTTCTGCCCAGGCGCGGGCTACCGCGTTGCGTTTTGGCATACTCAGCGCCTGTTCAATTCCTTCCACCAGCGACGGAACCGATTCAGGCGTGACGCACACCGCTATGCCTGGGTTGTCGAGACACAGCTGTCCAAGCTCGGTGTCCGCCTCTGCGGTGATCACCGCGTTACCGCCCACCGCCAGAATATTGGTCAGTTTGGACGGCAGTACCGCATCCGCCGCGCCGCGTTTCTGGATAACCAGATGGCAGTCGCCCATTGCCAGCAGGGCGGGTAAATCTTCATAGGATTGCAGCGGCAGGAACTTCACGTTATCCAGCCCGCGTTCAGTGGCCATTTTTTCCAGCCGCGCTTTGCCGCCGCCCTGGCCGACAATCACAAACAGCAGCGGCTGTTCACGAAACTGTTCCGCCGCGCTAATCACGCTTTCCAGCCCCTGCTTTTCGCCGATGTTGCCGGAATAAAGCACTATCTTGCGGTCATCGGGCAGCCCCAGCCGCTGACGCAGCGCGATAACCAGCGTTTCAGGCACCTCGCGGAAGCGGGAAACCTCAGACCAGTTAGGGAAGAAGATCACCTTCTCTGTCGGAACGCCTTTCTCACAGGCTTTGTTCATCATCGAACGCGAGATAGTCGAAACGTTGTCGACGTTGTGCAGGCCGCTGCGCTCAAAGGCGCTGGCGAGCTTCGCCACCTTGCCGGACTTGCCTTTACCGGCCATGCCGAGCCCTAACATGGCGTCGACTTCATAATCCTGAATATGCAGCAGCGTACGCGCCCCGGAGAGTTTGCCTAACAGGCGCATGCCCGGCGTGCAAAACAGGGTCGGCACGACGCCGATAATGCGGTCCGGCTTCCAGCGCCGCTGGGCCATCAGCGGGAAGAAGCTGCTGAGCGCAAAGCTGCCAAGATGCAGCAGGCGCTTGAGCGTCGAGGGCTGCTTCGGCACGTACAGCGGGCAGCGCCACACGGTGGCATCACCCTCTTCCCGGCGGTAGCGCCAGCTGGAGTAGTTCACGCCAACCTGCCACTCCGGGTAGTACGGCGGTGCGGTAATCACCCGTACCTCGTGGCCCTGACGCGCCATCCACTCCACCATCTCGCCGGTGTATTTGCCGATGCCGGTCAGTTCAGGTGAGTAGTTAATGCCATACACCAGAATTTTCATAAGCCCGGTACCTCGGCCATTTTGTCGACCCGGAAGTAGGCGCGGCTGTTTTCGTGGACGTTGTCCGCCGCTAGCAGCGCCTTAGGACTCATCCAGCGATAGTCGTTATGCTGAGCTTCCGGAAGCGTGAGCGCCTCGGCGTCCACCTGCAGGCGGAACCCCAGTACGATGTAGTGAGTTGAGAAGTCCGCGCCCGAGAAGTTGTCGTCATAAAAATGCTGCCAGACGCCGTAGAAGCGGCCTACCGTCATCGGCAGGCTCAGCCCCAGTTCCGCCTGGGTGAGGCGAGCAAACGCCTCGGCCAGCAGTTCATCTTTCTGTACCCGTCCGCCGGGGACAAACCAGTACCCCTGCGCCGGACGGTTGGTGCGTTTACCCAGCAGAAACTCGCCCTGCGCGTTCTCCACGATCAGGTCGATGGAAATCAGCGGCGTAGACTGTACCACGGTGGCAAACGCCTCCTCGCTCAGAAACATGCGTTACCCCCGGAAGCGGTGCTGGTTTTCGAGGAACCACTGGTAGGTGCTGGCAAGCCCAGCCTCCAGTGAAATCTCGTGATACCAGCCCAGTTGATGCAGGCGCGATACGTCGAGCAGCTTGCGCGGCGTCCCGTCCGGCTTGGTGGCGTCGAACACCACGCGGCCTTTGAAGCCCACCACTTTTGCCAGCGTCTGCGCCAGCTCGCGGATGGTGCAGTCAACGCCGGTGCCGACGTTAATGTGCGACAGCATTGGCTGGGTGTTGTCGAGCCACACGCTGCGGTCCAGCTCCATCACGTGGATGCTGGCGGCCGCCATATCATCGACGTGAAGGAACTCGCGCATCGGCGTACCGCTGCCCCACACCACCACGTCGGCATCATTCTTCTGCACCGCCTCGTGGAAGCGGCGCAGCAGCGCCGGGATCACGTGGGAGTTGCTCGGGTGGAAGTTATCGTTCGGCCCGTACAGGTTGGTCGGCATCACCGAGCGATAGTCGCGATTGTGCTGACGGTTGTAGGATTCGCACAGCTTGATCCCGGCGATTTTGGCAATCGCGTACGGCTCATTGGTGGCTTCCAGCGTACCCTGCAGCAGTTCGCTCTCGTGCATCGGCTGGTTGGCCATCTTCGGATAAATACAGGATGAACCGAGAAACAGCAGCTTGTTCACGTTGTGCGTATGCGCCGCGTGAATGATGTTGCTTTCAATCATCATGTTTTCGTAGATGAAGTCCGCCGGGAAGGTGTTGTTGGCGACAATACCGCCCACCTTCGCCGCTGCCAGATACACCTGAGTGATATTTTCGCGGGCGAAGAAGTCATGCACCTCGCGGCTGTCCAGCAGGTTAAGCTCGTCGCGGCTGCGCAGAACCAGATCCACGTCGCCGCGCAGCTCAAGCTGTCGGACGATGGCAGAGCCCACCATTCCCCGGTGGCCCGCCACAAAAATACGTTCTCTGGTCATGCTTAAGACTCCAGCGCAATCGCCACTTCGTAACCGTGGGATTTCAGCAGGGAATGTTTTTTCGCCGCTTCAAGGTCTTTGGCGACCATTTCAGAGACCATCTCCTGCAGGGTGATTTCCGGTTTCCAGCCCAGTTTTTCGTGCGCTTTGGTTGGGTCGCCCAGCAGGGTTTCCACTTCCGCCGGACGGAAGTAGCGTGGGTCAACGGCCACCATCACATCACCCGGCTTCACACCCGGCGCATCATGACCGGTGACGGAGACCACAATTCCCTTCTCTTCCACACCAGTGCCTTCAAAGCGCAGTTTGATACCGAGCTGTGCTGCCGCCATTTCAACGAACTGGCGCACGGAATACTGCACGCCGGTGGCGATAACGAAATCTTCCGGCTGTTCCTGCTGCAGCATCATCCACTGCATTTTGACGTAGTCTTTGGCATGGCCCCAGTCACGCAGAGAGTCCATGTTGCCGAGGTACAGGCACTTCTCCAGACCCTGGGCAATATTGGCAATCGCACGGGTGATTTTGCGGGTGACGAAGGTTTCGCCGCGGCGCGGGGATTCGTGGTTGAACAGGATGCCGTTACAGGCGTACATGCCGTAGGATTCACGGTAGTTGACGGTGATCCAGTAGGCATAAAGCTTGGCAACAGCATACGGCGAGCGTGGGTAGAACGGCGTGGTCTCTTTCTGCGGGATCTCTTGCACCAGGCCGTACAGTTCAGAGGTGGACGCCTGATAGAAACGGGTTTTCTTCTCCAGGCCCAGGAAGCGGATAGCTTCCAGCAGGCGCAGCGTGCCCATCGCATCCACATCGGCGGTATATTCCGGGGATTCAAACGACACGGCCACGTGGCTCATCGCACCGAGGTTGTACACTTCGTCCGGCTGCACTTCCTGCAGAATACGCGTCAGGTTGGAACTGTCGGTCAAATCGCCATAGTGCAGGTGAAATTTCGGGTTGCTGCTGTGCGGATCCTGGTAGATGTGATCGACACGTTCGGTGTTAAAGGAGGAAGCACGACGTTTGATCCCATGAACTTCATACCCTTTTTCCAGCAGCAGTTCCGCCAGATAAGAACCATCCTGCCCGGTTACGCCGGTAATAAGTGCGACTTTCGACATTATATTTTCCTCAAATAGTCCCGTTTAGGGAGTAACTTTCTCAACGCGTTCACGCGTGACCACTGCGGGATTGCCACGGCAAATCACCTTTGCCGGTAGCGATTTAAAAACGCTGCTTCGTGCACCGACGATGGTGCCGTCGCCAATCGTGACGCCGGGAGCAACGAAGACATCCGTTGCCAGCCAGCATTTTTCACCGACCACAATCGGCGTGGCATTAATATCAAAATGCGCGCTCTGATAATCGTGGCTGCCGGTGCATAAATAACATTTCTGTGAAACGACGGAATTTGCCCCAAGGGTAATGTCGCCGAGGGTATATAACACGGCGTCGTCCCCAACCCAGGCATAATCACCGATGGTTAATTTCCACGGGTAGGTGATTTTTACCGACGGGCGAATCACTACGTTTTTTCCTATTTTTGCGCCAAATAAACGTAATAAAAATACGCGCCAGCGGTAGAGTATCTGCGGAGACCAGGCAAATAATGTCGCCTGCACTGCCCACCAGAGTTGCACTTTTATGCCCCCGGCACCGCGAAAACCTTTGGGCACCGTAAAGCCAGATAATTCCTGCATCCTGTTTCCTTATGCTTTGTGATATAAGGCTTTGGTTTTCCCGGTTGTCCGCAGGCGTAACAAATAAGATAATTCCGTCAGTACGGCTGGCATGCATAATATTTCTTGCTGCACTTTTTTAGCATCCCGACACAATTGCAGATTATTGGTGGTTGACACGCCGCCCATTGAAAATTCCGACACCAACCCTTTAATTCGCTTAAAGGCATAACCTGATTTATACATTCTGGCGGCCAGCGCATAATCTGACGACACGCGGTACTGCACATCATAAGGATAATTTTTCAGCCCACGCAGCGGGAAGAAAATAGCCTGATGACTCGCGGGTAGGCTGTGGTAAATATACCAGCCTTGCTTCGCACTGCGGCGAATCTGGGTGCCGTCGCCGAAGTCGAGCATCGCGTCACCGAGGTACATGGCATCATCGCTCTTGCCACGAAGCTGGCGGACAAACTGCGAGACGTCTGGGTGAAAGCTGTCGCCGGAGTTAAGGAACAACACGAACTTGCCCTGCGCCATGCGAATGCCTTTATTCATCGCGTCGTACAGCCCTTTATCCGGCTCACTGACGTAGCGTAACTGGTACTGTCCATTACGTTTTTCGAGAAATTCTGCGGTACCATCTTCCGAACCACCGTCGACCACAATCCACTCAAATGCAAGGCTCGGATCGTTCGCCAGATGGGCCAGCGAACGCCAGGTTTTCATCACGCCTTCCACGTTGCGAAACGCCACGGTCACCACACTTAACAACATGTTCCACCTCATCTGTTGTCGGCAATATTCAGCGCTTTACGCAGAATAAAGGGACACACAATTAAAAATGCATATTCCGGGCTAAATATCGAACCGGTAAAAAATAGTGATACCGGCGTGAATAAATACAGCTGCACAGCGAAATTGCAATTATTCCCAAAAGCGTTAATGAACATTTTAAACACGCAATACAGATAGCCGATTGTTAATATCACGGCAAACCAGGAGAAATAGATCATTAACAGATACAGACCATTGTCTATGGTTTTACCGACATCCGCACCGTTAAATATTCCGAATGATGCAACATATTCGTAAAGAGAACCAAAGCGCACCACCCCATCAATACTGGTTAACGAATAACCGACCATCACCAGCGGGCCAATAATACGGTAATACGATGACGAACCTTCCGTCCCCAGGTCACCAATACGTTCTGCAATATAGGGGCCAGCAAATATCAAACCAACAAAAAATGCGCCTAAAGAAATAATTGCTAACGGTAATTTCTTTTGAATCGCCTCTTTGTTCAGATACTGAAATGCCCACTCCAGCAGATAAAACAGGATAAATGTCATTACCCCGGAGAACGATCCTGAAAGAATTATCCCTGCGAGAATCATAGCATCAGATTTTGGGGTTTTGATACCAAACTGTTTGATGCAAAGCCAAATTGAGATTAATGCCAGAGCGAAGAATGCCGGTTCAAAATAGAGTGCCGTGGTGCGCTTCCCGCCAAATTTGATAAAGTTCAGAACATAGCTATTACTGTAAATAAGATATTTCGAAATCATCTCAATCAAACTACTACTGCCGGAAAGAATAATTTGCACCATTTCAAGGGCCGCCAGCATCACCACGATGCCGATAACGACGTAAAAGAAGCGCAGGATCTTACGGTGGTTGTGCGGCGAAATGGTTTTAAAGCGAATGCTCCAGACCATACCAATGATGATAACGATGTAGACAAACAGCATCGTTGAGGTGACGTATTTACTCGGGTCCAGGGACTGGCCGAACACGTAGTTGAACAGCGTTAACCCCACGCCAAGCCCGAGGGCAATCATCAGCTTTTTCAGGTTAATGCGTTCAACGTACAGCAGCAGCAGCAATGGGAGAAAGGTCACGATGGTGATGGGAAAACTCTCGCCAAGCTGCGCCAGCTTCACGTTCACCAGCAGATAGATTAACGGCAGCAGCAGATAGCTACAGACTCTGATAGAACGAGACATATTCCTCCAGCATCTGTTGTCCGCTATAGGCTTTACGGCTGCGGGCGCTGAACGCGCTGAGCGTGGTGCCAAATACCGCTTCGGCAATCTCCGCTTTTGGCAGCTGTACCAACGAAAGCACCGCGCTTTCGTCAACCGTATGACCGCCGGATTTTTCCAGCACCTCTTTTGCCGCCTCGCTGTGGGTGGCAATCACCGGCACGCCAATGGAGAGCGCTTCGCAAAGAATCAGCGGGTAGTTATCAACGCGAGAGCTAAACAGCAGCGCATCGAGCGGGTTGAGTTCGCTCATCAGCTGGCGCTTGTCGGTGAGAAAACCGTGGTTCACCACGTTGGCGCCGTCAAACGGTGAAAACTTACCGAAGGTATGAATTTCCACCTTATCGCCGAGCGCCATGATGTCGCGCACCAGACGCTGGTTGGTTTTACCGTCATAGCGCAGGTCGTGGGCAACAACGGCAATTTTCGGCCGCGGCGCGGTCGCCGTCATTGGCTTCAGTTCTGCCAGAATCGCTTCGGTAGCGACATCAATGCCGTTGTTGATAATCAGGCAGCGTCCTGGGCCGTAAAGGCTATTAAACGCTTCGGCCACGTGTTGGCTGGGGGAGATAAACTGGCAACCGAGCGCGAGCATACGGCGGAAGAGATGGCGTTTTTCCTCCACCTGCTGATGCGCACGGTCAACCTTAACCGGCGGATAGTTGTCGAGGGTCGGACACTGATGACAGCCGTTTTTCCAGCCATCGCAGCCGTCGAGAAACGCGCAGCGCCCGGTCACGCTCCAGTGATCGTGCAGGGTCCAGACCAGCGTGACGTCCGCTTTATGCGCCTTAACGCGCTCGCAGAAATCAATCATCTCCGCCAGGTTCAGCCAGTAGCTGTGCATGACGTGAAAATGCAGCACCACCGGCCCCTCGGTGCGAGTCACCTGACGATAAAGGTTATTCAGATTGCCAAACAGGTCGCGGTTGAACAGGCGGAACAGCGCCAGGTTTGCTATCGACGTCAGACGCGCGGTCTGTTTTACCACCTGCGGATAACGCTCGTGGCTGACGCTCTTTTTGCCGCCCTTACCGTAGCCGTAGATAAACTGCGAGGACAGCCCCTGACGCAGCGCGCGCTGATGCAGGTCCAGCGCCACGCCCGCCGCGCCGCCTTCGGCGAGGCGCACGTTAAATTGCAGAATATTCATTTGATTACCTTCACTCGAGCCTTTTCGCCCACCACCAGCGCATGGTCGGGAATATCGTCCAGCACCACGCTTCCTGCGCCGATGGTTACCTGATTACCGATGGTGATGCCGCCGATGATGACCACGTTGGCGCCCAGTTCCACACCGTTACCCAGCGTCGGACAGGCCAGGCTATCTGGGCCACGGTTACCGAGCGTGACGCCGTGGCGAATGGTGAAGTCATCCCCCGCCACCACGTTTTTATTGATCACCACCGCATAGCCGTGGTGAATGGTGAAGCGTCGGCCAATGGTCGCCGCCGCCTGAATTTCATAGCCAAAGACGCATTCGGTGATGAGGCGATAAAGCACCAGCACCGGCGCGGCCCACAGATTGTTGAGCACATTTTTCTTACGCCACACCGAACAGAAATGGGCAATGCGATAGGCGGTGACCATGCAGCACGGGCGCAGGCTCCAGCTATTGGCGCGTAGATCTTCCAGCAGCATTATTTACTCCGTAATCCGTCTACCCAGCGCTTACCGTTACGCACCGACAGGAGCGTCAGAAACGTCTTCCAGGTCATTCGCTTATTGCGAATCTGGTACAGGGTGAACAGCTGATACTTCTTGCTGGCGCGGTCAAACTTCGCTTTGTGCTTGCGATAGAAGCTGAAGTAGCCGGAGAATTTTTTCGGCGAGGAGGTGATCTGCATCTCCCCGTGGTTGATGTGCAGGATTTGCGTCGCCGCCTCAATTTTCCACGGCTCGCCGTAGGCCATCACCATGCGCAGAAAGATGTCGTAATCCTGTGCCGCCTTTAGTTCGGTATCGAACAGGCACTCTTTAAAGCGCCACGCCCAGCTAAACACCTGGTTGCCAATAATGTTGCGCTTATAGAACAGCTCGCGAGAGAACGGGGATTTCGGGTACAGCGGCAGGCTGGCGGGTTGCGAATAGACTTCGCCTTCGCAGACATAGTCATTAGCGTAGAGAAACGCATGGCTGTTGAGCTGCTGTTTGTCCGCCAGAAAGGTCGAGAGCCGGGTTGGCGTCCACTCATCGTCATCGTCGATGCCGGTAATAAACTGGCCTCTGGCCTGTAAAATGGCCTGGTTACGCACCGCGCAGGCTCCAGAGTTAAAGGGGTTGTGGGTGTACTGCACGCGGCTATCGTTCAGCTCGGCGATGTACTGCTGGAGCTGCTCGACGCTGCTGGAGCAGTCATCGACGATAATCATTTCCCAATGGGGATAGTCCTGACGCAGCACCGACTTGATGGCGCGAATCGCCAGCTGCTGTCGGTTCCAGGTCGGCATATAGATGGAGATCAACGGATAGTCTGTTGGCATGGGATATCCCTTATCGAGTAGCCCGGCCGAGCGAAGCGACGCCGGGAATACCCCGGAGTCGGCGCTCGCGCACCTCGTCCGGGCTACAGGTGAGGCACTAAAATTATTTCGAATCCGACTGATACTCGTACTCGTAATAGCCGTAATCCTGATAACCGGTAGCACGGCGGAAAATAGAGTTCAGAATCACCCCTTTCACCGCGATGCCGTTTTGCTCAAAGCGGCTCAGGCTGGTCTCCACTTCTTTGAGCGTATTGACCGCGTAACGCGTCACCATCAGCGTGGTGCCCGCATGGCGGCCCACAATTGCAGCGTCGGTGACGGCGAGAATTGGCGGGGTATCAATCAGTACCAGGTCGTAGTTCGCACTCCCCCATTTCAACAGTTCGCTAAAACGCTCCCCCATCAGCAGTTCAGACGGGTTCGGCGGGATCTGCCCGCGAGGGACGAGGTCAAAATTGGCCACCGAGGTTTTCTTCGCGCAGTGCTCAATCGCCGTTTTACCCACCAGCACGTCCGACAGACCGTTATCGTTGGTGGTGCCGAGCAGCTCGTGGGAGTAGCCCTTACGCATATCGCAGTCGATCATCAGCACTCGCTTGTTGGTCTGGCTAATCACCGCCGCGAGGTTGGCGCAGACGAAGGTCTTACCGATTGACGGGCTGACCCCGGTCATCATCAGCACGTTGTTTTGCGCCTGCATCATGGCGAAGTGCAGGCTGGTACGCAGGCTGCGAATCGCCTCAATCGCGAGGTCAGTCGGGTTACCGACCGCCAGCAGTTGGCTCTGCTTGTAGCGCTTCACGCCGTTAGTGCTTTTCACGCTGTCGCGGGATTTTTGCCATTCCGAAAGTGGAATACTGGCGTACACGTTGATGCCGTGCTCTTCCAGCACCTGCGGACTTTCGATACCGCGGTTAAACAACGACCGCAGCAGCACGCCGACAATCGACAGCATCAGGCCGAGGATAATGCTGCCCAGCACAATCAGCGCTTTCTTCGGCTTCACCACGCCCGGCTGGGTAATCGCCGGGTCGACGATGCGCACATCGCCCACGGTGCTGGCCCTGGTGATTTTCAGCTCCTGCTGCTTGTTCAGCAGCTGCATGTAAACCTGCTGACCAGACTCTACGTCGCGAGTCAGACGTAAAATTTCCTGCTGGGTTTTCGGCATCGCGGTTACCCGCTGGCTCAGTTTTGCCTTCTCCTCTTCCAGCGTCCGGCGTTTTTCCAGCAGCGTGCGGTACGCTGGGTGGATTTTGGTGTACAGCTTGGAGATTTCCGCTTCCCGGAAGGTCAGTTCGTTGAGTTGAGCATCGATGTTCACCATCGAGTCGAGCACCGATTTAGCCTCCAGCGGCAGGTCAACGGAGTCTTTCTGCTGACGGTAGGCGTTCAGTTTGTTTTCGGCGATATCAAGCTGGCTGCGCACCTGCGGCAGCTGCACTTCGAGGAACTCCAGGCTCTTTGCCGCCTCTTCCGATTTACGCGCCACGTTTTGCGCCAGGTAGTTGCGGGCGATGCTGTTAAGGATTTCGCGAATCTGGTCCTTATCTTCCCCCACCATCGTCAGCGTCAGCACGCCGGAGTCTTTACCGTCTTCGGTCACGCTCAGGCTGTTTTGCAGGGTATTGATCATCCCCAGCGTCGAGTATTTGACGATCGTAAAGCTGGCTCCTTCATCGGCGGCAATCCCTGCAACCATCAGCGACACGCCGTCTTTGTTGACAGGCTCACCCACTTTGCCATCGACGCTGAAACCATTATCGTTACTGAAACGGAAGGTGGTTGGACTCAGCACGTCCAGCGTGAAGGTGCTGTCCGCCATCGCCGCCGGGCGCTCGAAGGTGGTGACTTTGACGGTCTGGTTCTGGCGTCCCATCAAGCGATCCCACCCTGCCCCCAGGACAGGGAAGGTGTTTTTACTGACCGCAATATCGAGATCCAGATCGTCGACGGTTTTGCCGAGCACCAGACGTGAGGTGATCATCTGGATCTCCGCCTCAGAGGCCGGTGGCTTGCTGGTTAAGGCGTTGCTGATATCCTGCACCAGCGCGCTGCCCTGGTTTTGCTCAATACGCACCAGCGCATCGGCACTGTAGATAGGCGTAGCGAAGATGGCGTAGACAATCGCGGCAGCGGCGAACAGCGCCGTAATACCCGCGACCCACCACTTAGCTTCAATAACGGTACCCACCAGGCGGCCAATATCAATCTCATCGCCGCCCGAGGCCGCCGGGCTTATTTGTTTTACTTTATCAGTCATAGTTATCCCTGCTGCGCTTTCAATGCCTGCGCCCACTGGCTGGCAGATCTGTCGAGTAACTGGTACACCGCTTCAAATGCCTCACGGCTTTTGCGATACGGGTCGGGGATTTCACGCTCGTCATCCCAATGGCCAAACAGCATTACCTTGCCGCGCATCTCTGGCGCTATTTCATGCAAGGTAGCCACATGCCGTCTCTCCATCGCCAGGATCAGGTCGTACTCCCGGCACATGCGCCCGGAGACTTGCCGCGCGCAGTGGCCATCAAGCGAAATATCATGCACCGCTGCGACGCTGGCGGCGCGTTCATCCGCCGCTTTTCCCACCAGCGCGCCCAGCCCCGCCGACTCGACGGTGACCGCCGGAAGATGACGGCGTAACAGACGTTCTGCCGTGGGGGAACGACAGATGTTCCCCACGCATACCACAAGAATTTTGTTAAACATGACGGTTACCAGGTGTGAATGTCTTTCGCCGAGTCGGTCATGTAGCGAACGCCACTGATGGTCGGCAACAGTTGGTTGATCAGACGGTTCCAACGGGCAACCGGTGCGGTAGTGACGTAAACCACGTCGTAAGGCTGCAGGACAAAGTTGGTCGCCATCACCAGCGAGGTCGCATCGGACATATCCAGCTGATAAACGTTGGCCATCTTGCCGTTGTTGCCCGCTTTGGTTGGACGAATCACGAAGATGCCGCTGGCGTCCGAAGTCGTCAGGTCGATACCTTCCGCCTGGCCGAGCGCTTCGGTCAGCGTCATGCCGCTGAAGTCCATTTTGAGCGTGCTCTGTTTCTTCACTTCGCCCATCACGAACACTTTCAGGTCATCGTTGCGCGGTACGAACAGAATATCGCCCGGATAAAGCAGGCGGTTCTGGCTCAGATCGCCGTTCTGCATCAGCGCCTGCACGGAAATACGCTGCTCGCGACCGTCGTGCGTCAGCACCACGTTGCGCCAGTCGGCCAGTTCGCCCAGCCCACCGGCGGCGTTAATGGCGTCCAGGATGGTCAGCGGTACGTTGGTGATCGCCTGCTGGCCAGATTTATTCACCTGACCGGAGACGTAGACTTTCTGCGAGCGGAAGGCGGCGACGTTGACGTCCACCTGCGGATCATTGATATAGGCGGCGAGGCGTTGGGTAATGACCTGGCGTATTTCCGCCAGCGTGCGCCCTTTCACCTGCACCTTGCCGATGTAGGGATAGAAAATGCTACCGTCAGGCTGAACCCAGTTGCCGGTATCGCTGGAGCTACGATACTGCCCCGCCGGGGTCGTCAGTTCCGGGTGGTCCCAGACGGTAACGTTCAGTACATCGCCCGACCCCACGCGGTACTGGTAATTGCTTAACTCCTGATCCAGCGACATGTTGGGCTGCGCGACGTTAGGCCGCGGGCGTAATTGTTCAATCAGTCGCGGGGTCAGCGGATAAACATTCACCATTCGGCCAATGTCATAATCAGCATCCTGCTGCTTAATCACATCTTTTCCGTAGGTAGACATATTGCTGCCGGGAAGTATGGTGCAACCACTCATCAAGGTTACCGACACCAATAATGGCATCAATTTTAGTTTGGATTTCATCATTGATTATTTATCACTTTGGCAGAAAATTACCCTGTGCGAATTAAATTAATCCGTACCATTTGATTACCACTACATCCACCATGCATTTAATTACTGATGAATATAAATGGCATATATCCGAAAAAAGTTTGGATTCATCCGCAGGCTATTGACAGAATAATCGAGGCTTCGCTTCACGCCTTCAGGCACGCTACCGCCCTTGGCCCACTGCTACCAATTCACCTAAAAATCATGTTGTTATATAAAATTCAGCCACGCTAAAAATTAGAATGGAGAATATTCCTGGATATATAATGCAGGTTCTGTCATTCCCGCATGACTATTTTATGAAGTACCTCAATGGCTATTCCATTTAGTACCGGGAGAATTGTTGCAGCTAAGCGAATAGCAGGCAAGGTTAGCGCCGCCTAAAAAATAATTTTAAGAATAAGATTAAGATCAATATTGTCTGGTTTTTTAGGATTTTCTTTATGTTGACAAATTAAACCATGTGCCATTGAAGGATATATTTCTATAATAAATCCCGTTCTGCTTTTGACTATTATATCCTGTTGCACCTTGATTTTTTGCCATGAGAAATCTCAGCCAAACGTTGCAATTTGCCGTCGCTTTATCCATGATCAATTCGTCATATAACATAAGGTTTTAACCAACGTATGGAATGGATTGCCGATCCGTCTATTTGGGCGGGACTCGTGACGCTGGTCGTCATCGAGCTGGTTCTCGGAATTGATAATCTGGTGTTTATCGCCATCCTCGCCGAAAAGCTGCCACCAGCCCAACGCGACCGCGCACGCGTCACCGGGTTGATTCTGGCGATGCTGATGCGCCTGCTGCTGCTGGCCTCAATCTCGTGGCTGGTCACCCTGACTAAACCGCTGTTTAGCATCCGCGACTTCACCTTTAGCGCCCGCGATCTGATTATGCTGGTCGGCGGCTTCTTCCTGCTGTTTAAAGCCACGGTAGAGCTTAATGAGCGGCTGGAGGGGAAAGATAACGATAACCCGACGCAGCGCCGTGGCGCGCGTTTTTGGGGCGTTGTCGCGCAAATCGTGGTGCTGGACGCGGTCTTCTCGCTTGATTCGGTGATCACCGCCGTTGGCATGGTCGACCATCTGGCGGTCATGATGGCTGCGGTCATTATTGCTATCAGCCTGATGCTGATGGCCAGCCGGGCGCTGACCCGCTTTGTGAACAGCCACCCGACGATTGTTATTTTGTGTCTGAGCTTCCTGCTGATGATTGGCTTTAGCCTGGTGGCGGAAGGTTTCGGCCTCGTCATACCAAAAGGCTATCTGTACGCCGCCATCGGTTTCTCGGTGATGATTGAGTTCTTAAACCAACTGGCTATCTTTAACCGTCGCCGCTTCCTCACCGCTAACCAGTCGCTGCGTAGCCGTACCACGGAGGCGGTCATGCGCCTGCTGAGCGGTCAAAAAGAGGATGCCGAGCTTGATGCGGGCACCGCCTCGCTGCTGGTAGACCAGAGCGATCAGCAGATCTTCGACCCGCAGGAGCGGCGGATGATTGAGCGCGTGCTGAACCTCAACCAGCGTACCGTGAGCAGCATCATGACCTCGCGTCATGATATTGAGCACATCGACCTGAGCGCGCCGGAAAGCGAAGTGCGCGCGCTGCTGGAGAAAAACCAGCACACCCGTCTGGTGGTTACCGGCGGCGATGATGAAGAGGATTTGCTCGGCGTGGTGCACGTGATTGACCTGTTGCAGCAGTCTTTGCGCGGCGAACCGTTGGATCTGCGCGTGTTAATTCGTCAGCCGCTGGTGTTCCCGGAAGCGCTGCCGCTGCTGTCGGCGCTGGAGCAGTTCCGTAACGCCCGTACCCACTTCGCCTTTGTGGTGGATGAGTTTGGTTCGGTTGAGGGGATTGTGACGCTCAGCGACGTGACGGAAACCATCGCCGGTAATCTGCCAAACGAAGCGGAAGAGATTGATGCCCGCCACGACATTCAGAAAAATGCCGACGGCACCTGGACCGCTAACGGGCATATGCCGCTGGAAGATTTAGTGCAGTACATTCCGCTACCGCTGGACGAGAAGCGTGAGTACCACACCATCGCCGGGCTGCTGATGGAGCACCTGCAGCGTATTCCGAAAGCCGGTGAGGAAGTGCAGATTGGCCCGTGGACGCTCAAAACCCTGCAGGTTGAGAGCCACCGGGTACAGAAAGTGCAGATTATCCCACCGCCGCGGGATGATGAGTGGGATTACGAAGTGTAGTGAGGAGCCCGTCCCGGCGTCGCGTTGCTCGGCCGGGCTACTTGTTCAGCAGTTTCTGCACGTCTTTACCGGACTGGGTGTTTTTATTGCGCTCTGCCCACTCATTCAGCCGCCGCTTGGCTTCATTTTGCAGCTGACGGCGCAGCACCTGATCAACCTGCAGACTGTAATTCAGCTCAGACCATTTGCCATATACCCGCAGCGGAATCGCGGTACGCTTGAGCATATCCACCAGCTTGCCCTCGCCCTGCCATCCATCAGTCACCTGAATAGCGAACTGCATATCGCCCTCTTCTTTCACCAGATCCAGCGCACCTTTGCCGGTTAATGACATCAGCGACGACGAGCCGCTCATGTTATCGAGGGTCAGAATGCCGCTGTCGAGGTCGATATCGGCGGTAAGCTTGTCGAGGCGCGTCGCGCTGTCGTCGTTTTCCTTAGCGCGTACGTCAGTGCTGCGTTCAACCGCCTGCTGCACCAGCTGCTGGAAGTTGAGGCCTTCGGTACGGGTATCCTGCATCTCAATGGACGCCTGCCCCTGCCAATCGCGACGGAAATGGTTAGCATCCACCACCGAGCCGGAGAAATCCCCCGCCAGCGACATTTTGCCTGCCATGTCTATCGGGTAGTTAAAGGCTTTCAGCAGACTGCCGATCTCGATGTTATCAAGCTTCGGCTGGAACGCCGCCTGCGGTACGCTATTGCGAGCATCAACCGTACCCGGCAAGGAGAGCATCCCACCGCCGAGTTTTCCTTCCAGTTGAGCGATGTGCAGCAAACCGCGCTGGTTGTCGGCCTGAATACGCACGTCGGTAAACGGCATTTCGCGCCAAACCACCTGCTTCGCCGTCATCGCCAGGGTCCCGTCAAAGCTATTCAGCCCGCTGTACGGCACCACCTTCACGCCGTTGGCAATAACCGGACGCGGCTGTTTTGGCGTCGCCTGCGCTTTTTGTACGTCTCCGCCGTTGCTCGGCAGAATGTCCGAATGCAGCAGCAGGTTATCAAGATTGAGCTTATCGGACTGCAGATCCAGCGCCCAGAGCGGGTAATCACCGAGGACCACGCTGCCGGAACCGGTCAATGAACTGTCGTTCGCCGTCAGGTTCAGGGCGCTAAAGCTAAGCTTCTTCGCCTCCTCCTGCCAGCTGGCGTTCAGGCTGCCGTTACCGCTGATGCCCTGCGCCGGAAGATCTGCGCCCTGAAGCTGCCAGCTAAGCTGCGACAGCTGCGCGTCCAGGCGATGCGGGTAGTCAGCGGCCTGCACCTGGGCGGAAAAACTGAGGGTTAAATCGCGCTGGTCGCGGTTGAGGCGACCGGAGAAATCAACTTCTGCCTGATGGTTGGCATCCTGCTCCATCTGCAGACGAATATCGCGCACCGTCACCTGCTCATCGTCTTCATGCTGGAAGACCAGCACGCTATCCACGACCTGCAGTGCCGCAATATCAAAGGACCAGCCGCTGTTGCCCGGCTCCTGCGGCAGCGACGTGCCTTTTGGTGCCACCGGGGCGTTTTGCGCGCGTTCGGCTTCGGTTTGCGGCGTCAGTTGAATCACCGCGCCTTTGAGCATCACCTGCTTCACCTGAAGCTGATGCGAGAGCAGCGGCATCAGCGCCACGTCAAGACGCATATTGTCTGCCCGCACCAGCGGCGCACTGGCCCCCGGCGCGGTTAAGGTCATACGACCCGCGAGGATGCTCAGGCGCGGCCAGACGTGCCAGCGCAACGAGCCATCAAGCTGAAGCTGATAGCCGCTACGTGCTTCAACCTGTTTCACCATATAGCTGCGGAAATCGTTGGGATTCACCAGCAGCACCAGCGATGACAGTCCAGCGACCAGCACCACCAGCAGGATCATCAGCGTCGTCAATATTCGTCTCATGGCACCCTCATCAGGTTCGCGGCGGATCAGTCTTTATCAATACGACTGGCGACCGCACCCTGCTGATCGCGATATTTCGCATCTTCGCGACGGTTGTACGGGCGATCGGCGGGGCCAGACAGCGGCTCAAAGCTCAGCGCGCCGATTAACATCCCCGGACGCAGCGCCAGCGGCAGTTTGCCTGAATTGTAGAACTCCAGCACGATGCAGCCGGACCAGCCTGGATCGATACGGTGGGCGGTCACGTGTACCATCAGCCCCAGACGCGCCAGTGAAGAGCGCCCGTCGAGCCAGCCGACCAGATCCGCCGGCAGCGTCACCGACTCCAGCGTCACCGCCAGCGCCAGCTCACCCGGATGCAGATAGAAAGCATCGCCCTCAGGCAGCACAATCTCTTCACTCATCACGCGATCCAGCGCCGCGCTGACTTCCGCCTTCGGCCCGCTTAAATCAATATAGGCCGCCGTATGACCGCTAAAGGTGCGAAACTTGTTGCCTAAACGCACGTCAACCGTCGCGCCGTTGATACGCTCAATCGGCGGACGCGGGTTAATCGACAGTCGGCCGTCATCCAGCCAGGCTTCTATGTCTCGGTCGCACAGACGCATATCACTCTCCTTTATGTACTACCTGCCCTCTTCCGGCATGGTTGAGGGCTATTAATGCACGTTACACAATTCGCGTGAGTTATTCAAAAAACTGACTAATTTTCGCTTTCAGAATGTCGATAGCGATGCGGTTTTTACCCCCACGCGGCACGATGATGTCGGCGTACTGCTTGGACGGTTCGATAAACTGCAGGAACATTGGACGCACGGTTTTCTGGTACTGAGCCATCACCGAGTCCATCGAACGCCCGCGCTCGTTAACGTCACGCTTGATACGACGCATCAGGCAAATATCCAGCGGGGTATCAACGAAAATAGAGAAGTTCATCTCTTCACGCAGGCGCGCATCCGTCAGCAGCAGGATCCCTTCAAGGATGATCACTTTTTTCGGTTCGATGTGGATCGTTTCCTGAGTACGGGTGTGCTCGACGTAACTATAGACCGGCAGTTCGATAGCGGTGCCGCGTTTTAAGGTCTGCAAATGCTGGAACAGCAGACTGTGGTCCATCGCATTAGGATGGTCATAATTGGTTTTTACCCGATCTTCCATGGACAGGTGACTTTGGTCTTTGTAATAGCTATCTTCAGGGATAACACCGATATGCTCATCACCAACCTGCTCGCGTAATTCGCGATACAGCGTACTAGCAATAAGACTTTTACCTGAAGCCGATGCGCCGGCGATGCCTACAATGACGCACTGATGAGACTTATCAGTCATAAATTTTGCGACCCGATTAACCTGGATGATAGGAAGGACGGCACGGACAGACAATATTATTCAAGAGGTGAAGTTCTGAATAATCAGGTGTACCAGCGCCAAACGCGGCAATTATAGGGATTTCATAGCGACGATACCAGTCGAATGCATCGTTCTGCGGTGACAATCGGCTAAACGCCGTCGGGACACGTTCCCGCGCAAGTAATTATTCACGAAGAAAATATTACGCTTGTGATGAATTAGTGATTATTGTCAATAAGTGTCACAGATCCGATAAACGCCGCCTAAGTTGGTGCATAATCGACATTAATGTCGGCATGGCCGGAGTGTGCAGTTCCGGATAATCGTGGTAATGAAGAAAGAAAAACAGTACATCCCCATCGTCCTGACCTCACCGTTTCGTACGGCACAACTCCTGTTTGGCCTCGGGCTTCTGACGTTCCTGTTCACGCTCTACTCGTTCGCACTGATGCATCAGCCAAGTGACCTTTCGCCAGTCTGGTTCCCGACGGCGGTCATGATGGCAGGATTCTATCGTTTTAAGCGTTCCCTGTGGCCCGGTATTGGGCTCGCGGGCGCGCTGGGTATTATTACCGCGACGAGTCTCTACTCCCCATCGGCGGTGACGCTCACATACCCGGCGATTAACATTCTGGAGGCGCTGGTCGGCGCATTGCTGCTACGTCGCTGGCTGGTGCGCGATAACCCGTTGCAAAACCTGGTGGACTGGACCCGCATGGCGATCGCCTGCGCGCTGGTGCCAGCATTACTGGGCGGTATGCTCGTCTCCAGCCTCTCTCCCGGCGCCAACGCGTTGCAAACGCTGGTAGTCTGGATGCTTGCCGAAGCCACCGGTGCGCTGGCAGTGGTACCAATTGGCCTGCTGCTGAAAGCGCGATTCGTCACGCGCTATCAAAATACCGCGCTGCTGGTCTCTACGCTGCTGACCGCCGTGCTTACCCTGGCGCTAAGCATGACGTCGATGCTCTATCTGCCGTGGCCGTTCACCTTCATCATGGTGCTGCTGATGTGGAGCGCCGTGCGCCTGCCGCGCTTAGAAGCGTTTATGATTTCCCTGCTGACCATTATGGTGGTGCTGATGCTGACCTCACTGCATCCGCTGGTTCAGCACATGATTGAAAATACCCTCAATAGTTATCGCCTGCACAATATGCCGGGGCTGCCGTTCCTGATGGTGCTACTGCCAACCGGCGTCATGAGCATCGCCATGTACGCCGTACACAACGAGCGCCGACATATTGCCGAGAGCGAAACCCGCTTTCGTCATGCGATGGAGTATTCCGCCATCGGCATGGCGCTGGTCGATACCTACGGGCAGTGGCTGCAGGTCAACAAAGCGCTGAGCGCCTTCCTCGGCTACAGCCAGGACGAACTGCACCGAATGACCTTCCAGCAGGTGACCTGGCCGGAAGATTTAGCCACCGATTTGGCTCAACTCGATCGATTGAATCGCGGTGAGGTTGACAGCTACTCGCTGGAGAAACGCTACTTTACCAAGCAGGGAGAGGTCGTCTGGGCGCTGCTCGCCGTGTCGGTCGTGCGCAATAACGACGGCACACCACTCTATTTTATTAAACAGATTGAAGACATTAACTCGCTGAAAAAGAGTCGCGAAGCAAACAAGCAGCTTATGGCAGATCTCACCCAGGCCAACGAGGCGCTGTTTCAGGAAAAAGAGCGCCTGCATATCACCCTCGACTCCATTCATGACGCGGTAATCAGCACCGACAATAAACAAAACATTATTTTCATGAACCCGGTCGCTGAAAAGATGAGCGGCTGGAAGCAATCGGAAGCGCAGGGCAAGCCATTGCTAACCGTGTTGCGTATTACCGAGGGACCGGGCGGAGAGCGGCTGGAAGCGCTCAGCGCGCAGGCGGGCCCTGAAAGCGATGCCGAGTACGACAACTCGCTGAAAAACCGCTATGGCGACAGCTACGATATTCACTACAGCATGACGCCGCTGAACACCCTTGAGGGTGAGCATATCGGCTTTGTATTGGTCATTCAGGACGTTACCGAATCACGCAAGCTGCTGCGCCAGCTCAGCTACAGCGCGACCCACGATGCGTTGACCGGGCTGCCCAATCGCTCCAGCTTTGAAAGTCAGCTCAAAGGGCTGCTAAAAGCGCTGCCGGGCACCCATCAGTCGCACGCGTTGATTATGCTCGACCTTGATTTCTTTAAGGCGGTCAACGACAGCGCTGGCCATGCGGCAGGCGATGCGCTTTTGCACGAAATCGCCTCGCTGATGCGCTCGATGCTGCGCCCCAGCGATATTCTGGCGCGCCTCGGCGGCGATGAGTTTGGTTTTATTCTGCGCCACTGCTCCACCGAACAGGCGGTGAGCGCCACCGAGCGCGTCGTTGAGGCGATTAATCACTACGAATTTATCTGGGCAGGCCGCGTGCACCAGGTGGGCGCCAGCGCCGGGTTAACGCTGGTGCATGAGCACAACGCCAAACTGGCGGAACTGCTGGTACAGGCCGATGCCGCCTGCTACGACTCGAAAAACAACGGGCGCGGTAGAGTCACAGTCTACGCACCGGTGACTTATGCCGGCGACCAGTCGTCCGTATGCCAGATATGCAATAACGCGTAGGAGCGCCAGGGTTGCCAGCGCTCGGCGTAAACGCGAATTTGCGCGGGCGTCATTCCCGGAAAACGCTGTTTAATCAAATAATCATCCGACAGGAAAATATCCTTCGCCTGCCAGGCACGCAGCGCGAAATAGTTTGCTGTCCAGCGGCCAATACCGGGAAACTGCTGTAGCGCTTTTAGCGCCTGGGGAACATCCGCAGGTAGCATCGACGGCAGCTCGCCGTTGACCGTCGCCTGGGCGAAATAGATCAGCGCCTCGGCGCGTTTTAGCGGCATCCCCAGCGCTTTCAGCGCCTGCGGGTCGCCCGCCGCCAGACGCTCGGCGGTAGGAAACAGGAAAAAGCCCTCCTCTTCAGCCAGCGGTTCGCCATAGAGCGCCACCACCCTGCCGGTCAGCTTCGCCGCCATCTTCACACTCACAAGCTGGCCGAGAATCGCCCTTATTCCCTGTTCAAATGCTTCAAGCGCTCCCGGCAGACGCAGCCCCGGTCTGGCGGCGGCGAGACTGCCCAACGCATGCTGAATTTGCAGCGGACAGCAGCGCAGGTCCAACAGCTTTTCCACGCCTGCCAGCGCCCGGTCGGCCACCGGTAAAAGCCCGGCGGAGAGCGTGACGCCAAGTTGGTTGTGCGCCGTGTCCGGCGTCATGGTGATAAGCCCGTGATGTTCGCCACAGCGCCAGCTGCGGGTGTAGCTACCGTCGTCAAAACGTTCAATGCCGCTGACGGCACGCGCTTGCAGAAAGCCAAACATCCATTGCCAGTCGTACGGCGGTAACCACGGCAGTTCAAACATCGTTGCTCCTTAAGCACATAGCAATAAACCGAGCGTAATAGCATAGCGGGTTATCACGTCAGTGACCTTGCTTTCATATTCCAGTTGCCGCCTTCGCGACATTCCGCTAAAGTCGCCCCCCTTTCTTCACTGGCATGGGGATAATTGTCGTGTTTATTGGTTTTGACTACGGGACGGCGAACTGTTCTATCGCCGTGATGCAAGATGGCGCACCGCGCATGCTGACGATGGAAAACGGCAGTACGCTGCTGCCTTCAATGCTCGCGGCGCCAACGCGCGAAGCGGTGAGCGAGTGGCTTTATCGCCACCATCAGGTGCCTGCCACCGGCGATGAAGCGCAGGCGCTGCTGCGTCGGGCGATGAACTTCAACCGCGAAGAAGATATCGACGTACTGAGCAATAGCGTGCAGTTTGGCCTCGCGTCGCTCAAGCAGTACATCGCCGACCCGGAAGAGGTCTATTTTGTTAAATCACCGAAATCGTTCCTTGGCGCCAGCGGCCTGAAGCCGCAGCAGGTGGCGGTATTCGAAGACCTGGTCTGCTCAATGATGCTGCATATTCGCCAGCAGGCGCAGTCGCAGCTCACGGATAACCTCGACCAGGCGGTGATCGGCCGCCCGATTAACTTCCAGGGGCTTGGTGGCGACGACGCTAACGCCCAGGCGGTCGGTATCCTTGAACGTGCGGCAAAGCGCGCGGGCTTCCGTGAGGTGGTGTTCCAGTATGAACCGGTTGCCGCGGGCCTCGATTTCGAAGCCACGCTGAGTGAAGAAAAACGCGTGCTGGTCGTCGATATCGGCGGCGGTACCACCGACTGCTCGGTGCTGCTGATGGGGCCGCAGTGGCGCACCCGTCACGACCGTGAACAGAGCCTGCTTGGTCACAGCGGCTGCCGCGTCGGCGGTAACGACCTGGACATCGCGCTGGCCTTTAAGAGTCTGATGCCGCTGCTCGGTATGGGCGGCGACACCGAAAAAGGCATCGCCCTGCCGATTCTGCCATGGTGGAACGCGGTGGCTATCAACGACGTTCCGGCACAAACCGATTTCTACAGCGCGGCCAACGGCCGACTGCTGCGCGACCTGGCGCGCGACGCCCGCGACGCCGAGAAAGTCGCCCTGCTGTATAAGGTCTGGCAGCAGCGCCTGAGCTACCGTCTGGTGCGCAGCGCCGAAGAGAGCAAAATCGCGCTGTCCGAAGCCGCACAAATTGACACCTCGCTGCCGTTTATCAGCGACGAACTGGCGACTGCCATCAGCCAGGATGGGCTGGAAGCGGCGCTGAATCAGCCGCTGACGCGCATCCTTGAACAGGTGCAGCTGGCGCTGGAAAACAGCAACGAAAAGCCGGATGTCATCTACTTAACCGGCGGCAGCGCACGCTCACCGCTGATTAAGAAGGCGCTGGCCCAACAGCTTCCCGGCATTCCGATTGCCGGCGGCGATGATTTTGGCTCGGTGACCGCCGGTCTGGCCCGCTGGGCGCAGGTGGTTTTCGCCTGATATATCGTCGTTGACTTCGCTGTTTTTTCGACCTATCGTAAAGGAATGAGGGTAAGGGAGGATTTCTCCGCCCCCTGGTGTCTTAGTCAGCCGGTAAGCTCATCACTAAGAGTATCACCAGTATGATGACTATCTTCATCATAACCCTTTCCTTATATAAGGCCCCTTCGTCAGGAGGGGCTTTCCTGTTTTAGCGCCCTGCTAAACGCCGCTGACGGTAGCACGCGTTAGCCCGGCCCGCAGTTTCATCCCCAGAGTTTGCGAGCCTACTCGTAAAGCCGCGCAGGATTCGGACGATTCCTTCCGTCTTTCATATTTCCTCCATTTTTTCTGAGCGTTCCGTAACTAAACTAGTATCATTTCGTGAAATGATTCAGGGCGAGAAACGGATAACAATGAAAGGCATTCATAACTATCGCTGGCGCATTGCGCTGGCCGTGCTGGTGGCGATCGCAGTCGCGTTCGGTATCTGGCACTTCAGCAGCAATTCTGATACCTCGGGTTCCACCGCCGCGAAACCGGCGGGCGCGCCTGCCGCTGGCGGTCGTCACGGTGGTCGCTTTGGCGGCACGCTGGCACCGGTTCAGGCCGCCACCGCCACCAGCGAAGCGGTACCTCGCTACCTGAGCGGGCTGGGCACCATTACCGCTGCCAACACCGTCACCGTTCGCAGCCGCGTTGACGGCCAGCTGATGGCAATTCACTTCCAGGAAGGGCAGCAGGTGAAAGCCGGCGATCTGCTGGCGGAAATTGACCCAAGCCAGTTCAAAGTCGCCCTCGCCCAGGCGCAGGGGCAACTGGCAAAAGACAGAGCCACGCTCGCCAACGCACGTCGTGATTTATCCCGCTACCAGCAGTTGGTCAAAACCAACCTGATCTCCCGTCAGGAACTGGATACCCAGCAATCGCTGGTCAGTGAATCCGAAGGGACGATCAAAGCCGATGAAGCCGCCGTCGCCAGCGCCCAACTGCAGCTCGACTGGAGTCGCATCACCGCCCCTATCGATGGCCGCGTGGGCTTAAAACAGGTCGATATCGGCAACCAGATCTCCAGCGGCGATACCACCGGTATCGTCGTTCTGACCCAGACACACCCAATCGACCTGGTCTTCACTCTGCCGGAAAATGATATTGCTACCGTGGTTGCCGCACAGAAAGCGGGCAAAAGTCTGGTGGTTGAAGCCTGGGACCGCACCAACAAGCAGAAACTGAGCGCCGGTACGCTGCTGAGCCTTGATAACCAGATTGATGCCACCACCGGTACCATCAAACTCAAAGCGCGCTTTAACAACCAGGACGACGCGCTGTTCCCGAACCAGTTCGTTAACGCCCGCATGCTGGTCGATACCCAGCAGAACGCCGTCGTTATCCCTACCGCCGCCCTGCAGATGGGCAACGACGGTCACTTTGTCTGGGTGCTGAACAGCGACAATAAAGTCAGCAAACACACCGTGGTGCCGGGCATTCAGGACAGCCAGAAAGTGGTCATTGATGCCGGACTTTCCGCTGGCGATCGCGTGGTGACCGACGGTATCGACCGCTTAACCGAAGGGGCCAAAGTGGAAGTCGTCACCGCCCACGATGCCACCACCTCCGGAACGGAAAAACCGGCGGCGGCTGAAGGCCATGCCGCCGGTCATAAAGGAGCGCGCGGCTGATGCAAGTTTTACCGCCGAGCAACACGGGCGGCCCGTCCCGCCTGTTTATTATGCGCCCTGTCGCCACCACGCTGCTGATGGTGGCGATCCTGCTGGCCGGGATTATCGGCTACCGTTTTCTGCCCGTCTCCGCGTTGCCGGAGGTGGACTATCCAACGATTCAGGTGGTCACACTCTATCCGGGTGCCAGCCCGGACGTGGTGACGTCGGCGATTACCGCACCGCTTGAACGCCAGTTCGGGCAGATGTCCGGGCTGAAGCAGATGTCATCGCAAAGCTCCGGCGGCGCATCGGTCGTCACCCTCCAGTTCCAGCTCACGCTGCCGCTGGACGTCGCCGAGCAGGAAGTGCAGGCCGCGATTAACGCCGCCACCAACCTGCTGCCAAGCGACCTGCCTAACCCGCCGGTCTACAGCAAGGTCAATCCGGCAGATCCGCCTATCATGACCCTCGCCGTCACCTCAACCGCCACGCCGATGACCGAAGTGGAAGATATGGTTGAGACCCGCGTGGCGCAGAAAATTTCGCAGGTCTCTGGCGTCGGTCTGGTAACGCTGGCGGGCGGTCAGCGTCCTGCCGTGCGCGTGAAGCTGAACGCTCAGGCCATTGCCGCCCTCGGGCTGACCAGCGAAGATATTCGCACCGCCATTACCAATGCCAACGTTAACTCGGCGAAAGGTAGCCTCGACGGCCCAGCGCGCGCGGTAACGCTCTCGGCAAACGACCAGATGCAGTCGGCGCAGGAGTACCGGGCGCTGATTATCGCCTACAAAAACGGCGCGCCGATTCGCTTAGGCGATGTAGCGACCGTGGAACAAGGGGCAGAGAACACCTGGCTTGGCGCGTGGGCCAATAAAAAACAGGCCATCGTGATGAACGTGCAGCGCCAGCCGGGCGCTAACATCATCTCCACGGCCGACAGCATCCGCCAGATGCTACCGCAGCTCACCGAAAGTCTGCCGAAATCAGTCAAGGTTGAGGTGCTTTCCGACCGTACCACCAACATCCGCGCCTCGGTCTCCGACACCCAGTTCGAGCTGATGCTGGCGATTGCGCTGGTGGTGATGATCATCTACCTGTTCCTGCGTAACGTTCCGGCGACCATCATCCCCGGCGTTGCCGTGCCGCTCTCGCTGGTAGGCACGTTCGCGGTGATGGTGTTTCTTGATTTCTCGATTAACAACCTGACGCTGATGGCGCTCACCATTGCCACCGGCTTCGTGGTTGATGACGCCATCGTGGTGATTGAGAACATCTCGCGCTATATCGAAAAAGGCGAGAAGCCGATGACCGCAGCGTTAAAGGGCGCGGGCGAGATTGGCTTTACCATTATTTCCCTCACCTTCTCGTTGATTGCAGTGCTGATCCCGCTGCTGTTTATGGGCGATATCGTTGGCCGCCTGTTCCGCGAGTTCGCCGTCACCCTGGCGGTGGCGATATTGATATCCGCCGTGGTGTCGTTGACGCTGACGCCAATGATGTGCGCGCGCATGCTCAGCCACGAATCGCTGCGCAAACAGAACCGTTTCTCCCGCGCCAGCGAACGCTTCTTTGACCGGGTGATTGCCGGTTACGGGCACCTGCTGGCCCGCGTACTGAACCATCCGTGGTTAACCCTGAGCGTGGCACTCGGCACGCTGGCGCTGTCGGTGATTCTGTGGGTGACCATTCCGAAAGGTTTCTTCCCGACGCAGGATAACGGCATTATTCAGGGTACCTTACAGGCGCCGCAGTCGGTGTCGTTTGCCAGCATGGCGCAGCGCCAGCAGGCGGTGGCCGATGCCATTCTGAAAGACCCGGCGGTCGAAAGTCTGACCTCATTCGTCGGCGTGGACGGCACCAACCCAGCGCTCAACAGCGCCCGTTTACAGATTAACCTCAAGCCGCTGAGCGAGCGTGACGACCGCGTGCAGGCGGTTATCAGCCGTCTGCAGCAGTCGGCCGACCGCATTCCAGGCATCCAGCTTTATCTGCAGCCAACGCAGGATCTAACCATCGATACCACCGTGAGCCGCACGCAGTATCAGTTTACCCTGCAGGCCAACTCGCTCGATGCGTTAAGCCAGTGGGTGCCGCAGCTGATGGAACAGCTTCAGGCACTGCCGCAGCTCTCCGACGTCAGCAGTGACTGGCAGGATCAAGGGCTGGTGGCCTATGTTAACGTCGACCGCGATAGTGCCAGCCGCTTGGGGATTTCGATGGCGGACGTCGATAACGCGCTGTACAACGCCTTTGGTCAGCGCCTTATCTCCACTATTTACACCCAGGCCAACCAGTATCGCGTAGTGCTGGAGCACGACACCCGTGAAACACCGGGGCTAGCCGCGCTCGATAACATTCGCCTGACCAGCAGCGACGGCGGCATCGTGCCGTTAACCGCGATTGCCAAAGTTGAGCAGCGTTTTGCGCCGCTGTCGATAAACCACCTCGACCAGTTCCCGGTGACCACCATTTCGTTCAACGTGCCGGATAAGTACTCGCTGGGCGATGCAGTGCAATCGATTCTGGACACCGAAAAAACGCTGAACCTGCCGTCAGATATTCGTACTGAATTCCAGGGTAGCACCCTCGCCTTCCAGTCGGCGCTGAGCAGTACTATCTGGCTGGTGGTCGCAGCGGTGGTGGCGATGTATATCGTGCTTGGCGTGCTCTATGAGAGCTTTATCCACCCGATCACCATTCTGTCGACGCTGCCAACCGCGGGCGTCGGCGCGCTGCTGGCGCTGATGATTGCCGGTAACGAGCTGGACGTGATTGCCATCATCGGCATCATCCTGCTGATTGGTATCGTGAAGAAGAACGCGATCATGATGATCGACTTTGCGCTCGCCGCCGAGCGCGAACAGGGCATGGCGCCGCGCGAGGCGATTTACCAGGCCTGCCTGCTGCGTTTCCGCCCGATTCTGATGACCACGCTGGCGGCCCTGCTGGGGGCGCTGCCGCTGATGCTCAGCACCGGTGTCGGCGCGGAGCTACGCCGCCCGCTGGGGATTGGCATGGTCGGCGGTCTGTTGGTAAGCCAGGTGCTGACGCTGTTCACCACCCCGGTTATCTATCTGCTGTTCGACCGACTGTCGCTGTACCTGAAAAGCCGGTTCCCGCATCGTGAAGAGGAAGCGTAAGTGAAATTTTTCGCGCTCTTCATCTACCGTCCGGTGGCGACGATTCTTATTTCGCTCGCCATTACGCTGTGCGGGATCCTCGGATTCCGCCTGCTGCCGGTCGCCCCGCTGCCGCAGGTCGATTTCCCGGTGATCATGATCAGTGCTTCGCTGCCGGGGGCGTCGCCAGAGACCATGGCCTCATCCGTGGCAACGCCGCTGGAGCGCTCGCTCGGGCGTATTGCGGGGGTCAACGAGATGACCTCAAGCAGCTCGCTCGGCAGTACGCGCATCATTCTCGAATTTAACTTCGACCGTGATATCAACGGCGCGGCACGTGACGTGCAGGCGGCCATTAACGCCGCACAGAACCTGCTGCCAAGCGGTATGCCGAGCCGCCCGACCTACCGTAAAGCTAACCCGTCAGATGCACCAATCATGATCCTGACGCTGACCTCTGACACCTACTCCCAGGGCGAACTGTACGACTTCGCCTCTACCCAGTTGGCGCAGAGCATTTCGCAGATTGACGGCGTGGGCGACGTCGACGTCGGCGGCAGCTCCCTGCCCGCCGTGCGCGTTGACCTCAACCCACAGGCGCTGTTTAACCAGGGCGTGTCGCTGGATGCCGTGCGCACCGCCATCAGTAACGCCAACGTGCGCAAACCGCAGGGGGCGATTGACGACACCACCCACCGCTGGCAGCTTCAGACCAACGACGAACTAAAAAAAGCCGCGGAATACCAGCCGCTGATCGTTCACTACAACAACGGTGGTGCGGTGCGCCTTGGCGATGTCGCCAACGTGACCGACTCAGTACAGGACGTCCGCAACGCCGGGATGACCAACGCCAAACCGGCGATTTTGCTGATGATCCGCAAGCTGCCGGAAGCCAATATTATCGACACGGTGGACCGCATCCGTGCGGAACTGCCGGAGCTGCAACAGACCATTCCGGCGGCGATTGACCTGCAAATTGCCCAGGACCGCTCGCCCACCATCCGCGCCTCGCTGGAGGAAGTTGAGCAGACGCTGGTGATTTCCGTCGCGCTGGTGATTCTGGTGGTCTTCCTGTTCCTGCGCTCCGGCCGCGCAACACTTATCCCCGCCGTGGCGGTGCCGGTGTCGCTGATTGGCACCTTTGCCGCCATGTACCTGTGCGGCTTTAGCCTCAATAATCTGTCGCTGATGGCGCTGACCATTGCCACCGGGTTTGTGGTCGATGATGCCATCGTGGTGCTGGAGAATATTTCACGCCATATTGAAGCCGGGATGAAACCGATGCAGGCGGCGCTTCAGGGTAGCCGCGAGGTGGGCTTCACCGTTCTGTCGATGAGCGTTTCACTGGTAGCGGTATTCCTGCCGCTGCTGCTGATGGGCGGCTTACCGGGTAGGCTGCTGCGGGAGTTTGCCGTCACGCTGTCGGTGGCTATCGGTATTTCGCTCGCCGTCTCGCTCACCCTCACGCCGATGATGTGCGGCTGGATGCTGAAATCTAACCGTCGGCATTCGCCAACCCGCAACAAAGGGTTCGGACGCGTGCTGGTCGCCATGCAACAGGGCTATGGTAAATCGCTGAAGTGGGTATTGGGGCATGCGAAACTGGTCGGCGTGGTGTTCCTCGCCACCATTGCGCTCAATATCTGGCTGTACATTACGGTGCCGAAAACCTTCTTCCCGGAGCAGGATACCGGGGTGCTGATGGGCGGTATTCAGGCTGACCAGAGCATCTCGTTCCAGGCGATGCGCGGCAAGCTGCAGGACTTTATGAAAATCATCCGTGAAGACCCGGCGGTGGATAACGTCACCGGCTTTACCGGCGGCTCGCGGGTTAACAGCGGCATGATGTTTATCACCCTGAAAGCGCGCAACGTGCGCCATGAATCGGCACAGCAGGTTATCGACCGGCTGCGTAAAAAGCTCGCCAAAGAGCCAGGAGCTAACCTGTTCCTGATGGCGGTACAGGATATTCGCGTCGGCGGCCGTCAGGCCAACGCCAGCTATCAGTACACGCTGCTCTCCGACGACCTCAGCGCGCTGCGGGAATGGGAACCAAAAATTCGTAAAGCGCTGGCGGCGCTACCGGAGTTAGCCGACGTCAACTCAGACCAGCAGGACAACGGTGCGGAAATGGACCTCATCTATGACCGTGAAACCATGTCACGACTGGGGATCAGCGTCGAAGCGGCCAACAGCCTGCTGAACAACGCCTTTGGTCAGCGTCAGATCTCCACCATTTACCAACCGCTGAACCAGTATAAGGTAGTGATGGAGGTGGATCCGGTTTATACCCAGGACGTCAGCGCGCTGGACAAAATGTTCGTGATTAACAGCGAAGGCAAGGCGATTCCGCTATCGTACTTCGCCAAATGGCAGCCAGCCAATGCGCCGCTGTCGGTGAACCACCAGGGGCTGTCGGCGGCATCGACCATCTCCTTCAACCTGCCGACCGGTAAATCACTGTCGGAGGCGAGTGATGCCATCACGCGGACCATGACCCAGCTTGGCGTGCCGTCCACGGTGCGCGGCTCCTTCGCCGGTACCGCGCAGGTCTTCCAGCAGACAATGAACTCGCAGGTGATCCTGATCATTGCCGCGATTGCTACGGTCTATATTGTGCTGGGGATCCTGTATGAGAGCTACGTTCACCCGCTGACCATCCTCTCTACGCTGCCCTCTGCGGGCGTCGGGGCGCTGCTGGCGCTGGAGCTATTCGATGCCCCATTCAGCCTAATCGCCCTTATCGGGATCATGCTATTAATTGGCATTGTGAAGAAAAACGCCATCATGATGGTCGACTTCGCCCTTGAAGCGCAGCGTAACGGCAACCTCGCCCCGGAAGAGGCGATTTTCCAGGCCTGTCTGCTGCGTTTTCGTCCGATTATGATGACCACGCTGGCGGCACTTTTTGGTGCCTTACCGCTGGTTCTCTCCGGGGGCGACGGCTCGGAACTGCGTCAACCGCTGGGGATTACCATTGTAGGGGGTCTGGTGATGAGCCAGCTGTTAACCCTCTACACCACCCCGGTGGTCTATCTGTTCTTCGATCGTCTGCGTCTGCGTTTTTCACGTCAACCCCGACAATCGGTAACTGAATAACTATGACTGACCTACCCGCCAACGTACGCTGGCAACTCTGGATCGTGGCGTTCGGCTTTTTTATGCAATCGCTGGACACCACGATCGTCAATACCGCCCTCCCCTCAATGGCGTTAAGCCTCGGGGAGAGCCCGCTGCATATGCATATGGTGGTGGTCTCCTACGTGCTGACCGTCGCGGTGATGCTGCCCGCCAGCGGCTGGCTGGCTGACCGGGTTGGTGTGCGAAATATCTTTTTCACCGCCATCGTGCTGTTCACCGCCGGTTCGCTATTTTGCTCGCTGTCCAGCACACTCAATGAGCTGGTGATGGCGCGCGTACTACAAGGGATTGGCGGTGCCATGATGGTGCCGGTAGGCAGGCTAACGGTGATGAAAATCGTCCCGCGCGATCAGTATATGGCGGCAATGACCTTTGTGACGATCCCCGGCCAGGTGGGTCCGCTGCTCGGCCCGGCGCTCGGCGGGATTCTGGTGGAATACGCCTCCTGGCACTGGATCTTCCTGATTAATATTCCGGTCGGCATTATCGGCTGTATTGCTACGCTGGCGCTGATGCCCAACTACACCGTCCAGACCCGGCGATTCGATATCGCGGGTTTTGTCGTGCTGGCACTGGGCATGGCGACCTTAACGCTGGCGCTGGACGGGCAAAAAGGCCTCGGCATCTCGCCGTTGACGATGGGCGCGCTGGTGGCTATCGGCATCGTCTCCATCGTGATGTACCTGTGGCACGCCCGCGGCAACGACAGCGCACTGTTCAACCTCAAGCTGTTCCGTACGCCAACCTTCTCTCTCGGCCTTGCCGGCAGCTTTAGCGGGCGTATCGGCAGCGGCATGCTGCCGTTTATGACCCCGGTATTCCTGCAAATTGGCATGGGTTTCTCGCCGTTCCACGCCGGGCTGATGATGATTCCGATGGTGCTGGGCAGCATGGGGATGAAGCGCATTGTGGTACAGGTGGTGAACCGCTTTGGCTATCGCCGCGTGCTGGTGGTCAGCACCGTTAGCCTGGCGCTTATCAGCCTGCTGTTTATGTTCACCGCGCTGGCGGGCTGGTACTACGCGCTGCCGGTGATTCTGTTTATTCAGGGAATGGTGAACTCCAGCCGCTTCTCGTCGATGAATACCCTGACGCTGAAAGACCTGCCTGATGAATTTGCCAGCAGCGGCAACAGCCTGCTGTCGATGATTATGCAGCTATCGATGAGTATCGGCGTCACTATCGCCGGGATCCTGCTCGGCACCTTCGGCCAACAGCATATCGCCGTCGGCAGCGACGCGACGCACCACGTCTTTATGTACACCTATCTTTGCATGGCGGCGATTATTGCCCTCCCGGCGTTGGTCTTTGCCCGCGTACCGGACGACACCACCAAAAACGTGGTGATCGCCCGACACAAACTCAAGGAGTAAAGCGTGAAACTATGGCGCCCGGGCATCTCCGGCAAACTGTTTCTGGTCATTTTAGCCACCTGTATCGTGCTGCTTATCAGCATGCACTGGGCCGTGCGCATCAGCTTTGAGCGCGGCTTTATTGACTATATCAAGCGCGGCAACGAACAGCGGCTCCAGCTGCTGAGCGACGCGCTGGCGGAGCAGTATGCTCAACACGGAAACTGGCGCTTTTTACGTAATAACGACCGTTTTATCTTCCAGATCCTGCGCTCTTTTGAGCATGACAATAACGAAGAGCGCCAGCCGCCAGGCCCTCCGGGACCGGACAGCGAGCCTCCTCGCGGCCCGGATCGCGGCGGCATGCCGCCGCACGGCTGGCGCACCCAGTTCTGGGTCGTCGATCAGAATGCCCGTGTGCTAGTTGGCCCGCGCGAAGCGGTGCCCCACGACGGCTCCCGGCGCGGTATTATCGTCAACGGTATGGAAGTGGGCGCGGTGATCGCCTCGCCGGTAGAGCGCCTGACGCGCAACACCGACATCAACTTTGATCAACAGCAGCGGCGCACCAGCTGGCTTATCGTCGGGCTGGCGACGCTGCTCGCCGCACTGGCCACCTTCCCGCTGGCCCGCGGCCTGATTGCGCCGGTCAGACGGCTGGTAGAAGGTACGCATAAGCTGGCGGCGGGCGATTTTTCTACCCGCGTTCCGGTAACCAGCGGCGATGAGCTGGGGAGACTGGCGAAAGACTTTAACCAGCTCGCCAGTACGCTGGAGAAAAACCAGCAGATGCGCCGGGATTTAATGGCCGATATCTCCCACGAGCTGCGCACCCCGCTGGCGGTGCTGCGCGGCGAGCTGGAAGCGATACAGGACGGCGTGCGCAAATTTACCCCCGAGTCGGTGACTTCGCTCCAGGCCGAAGTCGCCACGCTGACCAAGCTGGTCAATGACCTGCATCAGCTATCCATGTCTGACGAAGGTGCGCTGGCCTACCAGAAATCCACCGTGGATATTATCGCGCTGCTGGAAATTGCCGCCGATGCCTTCCGCGAACGCCTTGCCAGCCGCGGCCTGACGCTCAATCTGGCGCTGGCGGAAAGCGCCACCGTATTTGGCGACCCCGATCGCTTAATGCAGCTGTTCAACAATCTGCTGGAAAACAGCCTGCGTTACACCGACAGCGGCGGTCAGGTGCTGATTCGCACCACGCTCGACGCGCAGCATATCGTGCTGGAATTTGCCGACAGCGGCCCCGGCGTCACCGACGAACAGCTAGCAAGACTGTGCGAACGCTTCTACCGCACCGAAGGTTCACGCAACCGCGCCAGCGGCGGCTCCGGCCTGGGGCTGGCGATCTGCGCCAACATCGTCACCGCCCACGGCGGGCAGCTAAACGTCGGACATTCGCCTTTTGGCGGGGTTAGCATTAAAGTAGAGTTACCGCTGGAACGCGCAATACCGAGAGAGATATGACCGATTTACCGATTGATGAAAACGCCCCGCGCATTCTGATTGTTGAAGATGAACCGAAGCTGGGACAACTGCTCATCGACTATTTGCTGGCCGCTCACTATGCCCCAACGCTGATTAGCCACGGGGATAAAGTGCTGCCGTACGTTCATCAAACGCCGCCGGATCTTATCCTGCTGGATCTGATGCTGCCGGGCACAGACGGTCTGACGCTGTGCCGCGAAATCCGCCGCTTCTCCGATGTGCCGATTGTGATGGTGACTGCCAAAATCGAAGAGATCGACCGTCTGCTGGGCTTAGAGATTGGTGCCGACGATTATATCTGTAAGCCGTACAGCCCACGTGAAGTGGTGGCGCGCGTGAAAACCATTTTGCGCCGCTGCAAGCCGCGCGCCGAACTTCAGGCGCTGGATGCCCAGAGCCCGCTTATCGTAGATGAAAACCGTTTTCAGGCCTCCTGGCGTGACCGCCTGCTCGACCTCACCCCCGCTGAGTTCCGCCTGCTGAAAACCCTGTCGCAGGAACCGGGGAAGGTCTTCTCCCGCGAGCAGCTGCTTAATCACCTCTATGATGATTACCGCGTGGTGACCGACCGCACCATCGACAGCCACATTAAAAACCTGCGCCGTAAGCTGGAGTCGCTGGACGCCGAGCAGTCGTTTATCCGCGCCGTCTATGGCGTAGGCTACCGCTGGGAAGCTGACGCCTGCCGCATGGCGTAATCTGATAGATTGCCGGATGGTGCACGCTTCGCTTATCCGGCATAAAGCGTACAAAGGTTTACTCCCCTCCCTTGCAGCGCTACAATGCCCGCCCTTAATGTGGGGGCACTCCCCAACTCGCCGCATCAGGTGCGACGAATCTGACCTGTCATCAGAACGAGATAATCATGTTTAAACCGGAACTCCTTTCCCCGGCGGGAACGCTGAAAAATATGCGTTACGCTTTCGCTTACGGTGCCGATGCCGTTTATGCTGGCCAGCCACGCTACTCACTGCGCGTCCGTAACAACGAATTCAATCACGAAAATCTGCAGCTCGGCATCAACGAAGCCCATGCGCTGGGTAAAAAATTCTATGTGGTGGTGAACATCGCGCCGCATAACGCCAAGCTGAAAACCTTTATTCGTGACCTGAAGCCGGTAGTGGATATGGGGCCGGATGCGCTGATTATGTCTGACCCAGGCCTGATTATGCTGGTGCGCGAAAACTTCCCGGAGATGGACATCCACCTGTCCGTGCAGGCCAACGCCGTGAACTGGGCGACGGTGAAGTTCTGGAAACAGATGGGGCTGACCCGCGTGATCCTCTCCCGCGAACTGTCGCTGGAAGAAATTGAAGAAGTCCGTACCCAGGTGCCGGATATGGAGATTGAGATCTTCGTTCACGGCGCGCTGTGCATGGCCTACTCCGGCCGCTGCCTGCTCTCCGGCTACATCAACAAGCGTGACCCGAACCAGGGCACCTGCACCAACGCCTGCCGCTGGGAATACAACGTTCAGGAAGGCAAAGAAGACGACGTCGGCAACATCGTCCACAAATTCGAGCCAATTCCGGTACAGAACGTTGAGCCTACACTCGGCATCGGCGCGCCAACTGATAAAGTCTTTATGATTGAGGAAGCCAAACGTCCAGGCGAGTACATGACCGCCTTTGAAGACGAACACGGCACCTACATCATGAACTCCAAAGATCTGCGCGCCATTGCTCACGTTGAACGTCTGACCCAGATGGGCGTGCACTCGCTGAAAATTGAAGGCCGTACCAAGTCGCATTACTACTGCGCCCGCACCGCTCAAGTTTACCGCAAGGCCATTGACGACGCTGCCGCGGGCAAACCGTTCGATGCCTCTCTGCTGGAAACCCTGGAAAACCTCGCGCACCGTGGCTACACCGAAGGTTTCCTGCGTCGTCACACTCACGACGACTACCAGAACTACGAGCACGGCTACTCCGTCTCCGAGCGTCAGCAGTTTGTCGGCGAATTCACCGGTGAGCGTAAAGGCAATCTGGCTGCCGTCGCGGTCAAAAACAAATTCACCGTCGGCGACAGCCTGGAGATGATGACCCCGCAGGGCAACGTCAACTTCACCCTGGAGCACATGGAAAACAGCAAAGGCGAAGCCACTGCCGTCGCACCTGGCGATGGGCACACCGTATGGTTACCCGTGCCGGAAGACGTGGCGCTGGAGTATGGCCTGCTGATGCGTAACTTCGCAGGAGAATCCACTCGGAATCCGCATAACGGCTAGTGCATTTATATTGTTTTTCAATAGCAAAGATTCTTAGAAATGGATCACAGACGGAATAATCGATTGTAGATATCATTCGCTTCGCTGAAAAACATAATCCATAAATGCTAGCTGTACCCAGGAACCACCTCCTTAGCCCGTGTAATCTCCCTTACACGGGCTTATTTTTTTCTCCGCGATGTTTAGACCGTACCGCTACCACTCGTTCCAGCGCAGCCTGCGCCAAAAAACCTGACCGACTTTTGAACTCTGGGTTACTGGCCACACATCGATCTATTCTATCGATCAGTGACTTAGGCAACGTGACGTTGATTTTCTCCGATCCCCCCAGCAAACGCGTCAGGTCGATCTCAACCAGCGCCCAGGTATACCCAGAATATTCAGCATTTTTCGCCAGCTCAGCAACCGTAGAGACAGCGGGGATATCCTTCTCCAACTCCACCAGCAGCTCAATATGCCCGGTAATTGCCTCTTTGGCGTTCATGATAGCTTCGTCCAGCGTATCTCCCGCCGAATAGCACCCCGGCAGGTCAGGAACAATAACGCCATAGGCAAAGTCATTGTCACCAGCTTCAATTGCGATTGGATAAAACATCGTTAGCCTCTTTTCTCATTCAGTATTAAATCCCCGCCTGTTTTCTTATGCTTTTAACAGTACCAACGGGCAGCTCTTTTTTGGGATGGGGAACCGTGACCATGCCCGATTTTACTGGATGCGTAAAATGGTGGTGGCTCCCATTTATGCGCACAAGCCCCCAGCCATCCGCTTTGAGTTCAATGATTAATTTTCGGCTATCCATGCCCTCACCTCGCCGCCATTTTCTATAACGAACAATAACCCCAATAACCCTTCAAAGCAACATTCAGAGTTATCGGAGTTATGTCTTCATAATAAGCGCATCTCAACTTCCTTTGTTACACTCTTTGCATACCCCACAAAGAGGTACCACGGATGTCCGACTTTCCTGCAAGCTTATTGATTTTAAACGGCAAGGGTGCCAATACCCCTCAACTGCGCGAGGCGGTTGAACTGCTGCGCGATGAGGGCGTGACCATTCATGTGCGCGTCACCTGGGAGAAAGGCGATGCGGTGCGCTATGTGGAAGAGGCCATTCGCCTGAACGTCGAGACGGTTATCGCGGGCGGCGGCGACGGGACGATTAACGAAGTGGCGACGGCGCTGATCCACAGCGAAAGCCGTGAGGTACCGGCCCTCGGTATTTTGCCGCTCGGTACCGCCAACGACTTTGCCACCAGCGTCAATATTCCAACCGATCTGGCTAATGCGCTGAAGCTCGCCATTGCCGGTCGCGACGTGCCGGTTGATATCGCCCAGGTGAACCACAAAACCTGTTTTATCAATATGGCCACCGGCGGCTTCGGTACCCGCATTACCACCGAAACGCCCGAGAAGCTAAAAGCCGCGCTGGGCGGCGTGTCTTACCTGATTCATGGGCTGATGCGAATGGATACCCTGAAGCCGGACCGCTGCGAAATTCACGGCGAGAACTTTCACTGGCAGGGCGACGCGCTGGTTATCGGTATCGGCAACGGACGTCAGGCGGGCGGCGGGCAACAGCTATGCCCGGATGCGTTGATTAACGACGGCCTGCTGCACCTGCGTATTTTCACCGGAGAAGAGCTTATTCCAGCGCTGTTTAATACCCTTGCCAGCAGCGATGGCGCGGAAAACCTGGTGGATAGCGTTTCGCCGTGGTTTGAAGTCACTGCGCCGCACGAGATGACCTTTAACCTCGACGGCGAACCGCTGAGTGGTAAAACTTTCCGTATGGAGATTTTACCGGCGGCATTACGCTGTCGCCTGCCGCCGGACTGCCCGCTGCTACGTTAACGCATTGCGCGTTTTAAAATGCGCTCCGACTGGCGTTTGAAATCCGTTGCCGCTTCGGCGACGGTTTTCTTGCCGTAATCGATCGACTGCAGCGCGCTATCAAACTCCTGCACCAGCTGCGGGTCTTCCAGATATGGCGACACGGAAAGCGTGGTCGGCAGTGCCAGCGCCTGTTTAATCCCGGCAACCGACGGGTCTTTATCGTTAATCACCCCCGCCGCCGTCAGGGTTGCCACCGCGCTTTTGCTCAGCGGCACGCCGCGCTCCAGCCCCAGCAACGTGACGCCCTCTTTGCTGTTCAGCAGGAAGTTAATCAGCTTCGCTGCCGCTTCCGGGTGTTGAGTGGTTTTGCCAATCGACAGCATCATCGACGGTTTCATAAACAGCCCCGCATCGGTGGCACCCGGCAGCATCGGATAGTCACCCAGTTCGAGCTTCGCCGGTGGCTTGAGGTTGTCCGAGTACTTGGTAACGGCGGTGTTCCACATATAAACGCCGCCCCACTCCCCTTCGATCCACGGCTTCATTTCGTACATATTGCCCTTGCCGAACGAGGCGTAGTACTTCATATCCGGGATGACGTGGTTGTCGATAAGGGTTTTATACAGCTGGAAAAACTCGACCCACTGCGCGTCGCTGTAGGTGAATTTTTTACTCTGCTGGTCAATAGCCGGAATATTGTACTTCTGCACCATATAGGAGTTGAGCAACGCCAGCACGCCCAGGCTTTCCGGGGCCACCGGGTAGTACGGTTTGCCGAGCTTGCTCTCAAACGTTTTCCCGGCGCTTATCAGCTCATCCCAGTTTTTCGGGTAACTGATCCCCGCCTTTTTCCAGGTTTGATCGTTGTAGTAGAAGATACGGGCGGTCATGGCGACCGGGATGCCGTTCAACTTACCTTTGACCGTGACCGGCTGGAGGTCTTTGGCGGTGAACTGATCGAGGCCAATCTCACCTTTCACTTTGTTGAGATCGTAGAAGCCGTTGCCGTCTTTAGAGAACAGCGCCAGCCAGTTCCAGTTGGTTTGCATCACGTCCGGCTCGGTACCGCCCGCCAGTTGCGTGGTTAGGCGCGAAGTGTGCCCGTCCCAACCGGTATATTCGGCTTTGACGTTGATATCTGGATACTGCTGATGGAAGGCTTCCAGCGCCTTCAGCGTCACCTGATGGCGACCGTTGCCGCCCCACCAGGACATACGCAGGTCGACGGTTTCCGCCGCCAGTGCGGAAGCAGAACAGGCACAGAGGAGAAGTGGTAGGGCAAGACGGAAGGATTTTTTATCCATTTTTATGATTTCCCAGAGTTCGAGTAGCCCGGCCGAGCAAAGCGACGCCGGGGCCATGCACTGAGCTAAACCCGGCGTTGCTTTGCTCGGCCGGGCTACGGGTTTTAATATGCCGCCACCTCGCGCGCCATTTCTCGCGTGTATTGACGGCTGGCGTTAACCAGCATCTGCGTGTACGGCGTTTGCGCTTCACCGTTGACCAATGCATCGACGGTGAGCGTTTCGAGGATCTTGCCGTACTGCATCACCGCCACCTTCTGGCAGAGGTGGGCGATCACGCCCAGATCGTGCGTCACCATCAGGTAGGTCAGGTTCGACTCTTTTTGCAGCTCCGCCAGCAGATTGAGGATTTCCGCCTGCACCGACACGTCCAGCGCCGAGGTCGGTTCATCGAGCAACAGTACCTGCGGTTCGAGGATCAGCGCGCGGGCAATCGCCACGCGCTGGCGCTGGCCGCCGGAAAGCTGGTGCGGATAGCGGTCGCGGAAGGCGCGGTTCAGCCCCACGCGGTCGAGCAGCGTGTTGATGCGCCGGTCCCGCTCGCCGATGCCGTTAATTTGCAGCGGCTCTTCCAGAATGTCGCCAATGGTATGGCGCGGATGCAGCGACCCGTATGGGTCCTGAAACACCATCTGCACCTGACGACAGCGCTCGCGGCTGATCTTATGCGAGAGCCCCTGGCCGCTAATCGCCAGCTCGCCCTGCCAGTGATTAAACAACCCGGCAAGGCACTTCAGCACCGTGGTTTTCCCGGAGCCTGACTCCCCCACCAGGCCATAAATCTCGCCCGGCTTAACGTGGAAATTGACATCAAACAGCACCTGGTTGCGCTTTTCGCCCTCGCCAAACACCAGGCTTAAGTTTTTCACTTCAATCATCGTGCGCTCCTTAATCGGTCAGCCAGCTGGTCTGGCGCTGCAATACCGGGAGAACCGGTCGGCGATGGTGCATATCCGGCAGGGCGCTAATCAGCCCTTGCGTATAGGGATGAGTGGCGTTATCGAGGTCGCAGGCGGCAATCGACTCCACCACTCGCCCGGCGTACATCACCAGCACGCGGTCGCAGAAGCTGCGCACCAGGTTAATGTCATGGCTGATAAATATCAGCCCCAGCCCGCGCGACTTCACCAGGTCATCCAGCAGCCCCAGCACCTGCAGACGTACCGACACGTCGAGCGCCGAGGTCGGCTCATCGGCAATCACCAGCTCAGGGTCCGTTATCAGCATCATCGCAATCATGATGCGCTGCCCCTGCCCGCCGGAAATCTCGTGCGGATAGAGGTTGTAGACGCGCTCCGGCTGGCGAATGCGCACCACGTCGAGCATCTCCATCGCCTTGGCCTTCGCCTCGGCTTTGTAGCCCGGATGGTGAGTCAGCCAGGCTTCGGCAATCTGGTCGCCGACGCGTACCACCGGGTTCAGCGAGTATTTCGGGTCCTGCATAATCATCGAAATACGCTTGCCGCGAATGGCGCGCATCTGCGCCTCGCTGGCGTTCAGCAGGTCGATATCGCCAAACTGCATCCGGCTGGCGTCAATGCGCGCTTTTTTCGGGTGCAGGTGCAGCAGCGCGCGGCCAACGGTGGATTTCCCGGAACCGGATTCACCGACTATCGCCAGCTTCTCCTGCCCAAGCTGGAAGGAGACGCCGCGCACCGCGTGGGTTACCGCGCTGCCGTTGACGAAATCCACGCTTAAATCGCGTACGTCGAGCAGCGGTGCAGCGTTATTCGCTGCGAGGATCGAGGATGTCACGTAGGCCATCTCCTAAGAAGTTGAACGCTAAGCTGTTGATCAGTATCGCCAGCCCCGGGATCGTTACTACCCACCAGCACTCCATCATGTAGGTACGGCCGCTGGAGATCATCGCCCCCCATTCTGGATCTGGCGGCTGCGCGCCGAGGCCAAGGAAGCCCAGACCGGCGGCGGTCAGGATGATCCCCGCCATGTTCATGGTGATACGGATAATCACCGACGGCAGGCACAGCGGCACAATGTGACGCCACAGCACGCGGGCCGGAGAGGCACCCTGCAAACGGACGGCAGAGATAAAGTCGGCCTGACGCAGCGACAGGGTTTCCGCACGCGCCAGACGCGCAATTGGCGGCCAGGCGGTCAGGGTAATGGCAATCACCACGTGCTCAAGCCCTGGGCCTAAGGCAGCAACGAACGCCAGCGCCAGCACCAGGCTTGGGAAGGAGATGAAGATATCGGTCACCCGCATCAGCACCATATCGACCTTGCCACCGAAGTAGCCCGCGCAAACGCCGAGCAGCAGCCCCAGCGGGCCGACGGTGACCGACACCAGCAGCACGATGTAGAGCGTGATGCGCGCGCCGTACACCAGGCGGCTAAAGATATCGCGGCCAAATTCATCGGTACCGAACCAGTGCTGCGCGTTCGGTGCCATCAGCGCGTTGTTTAAGTCCTGCACCAGCGGGTTATAGGGGGCAATCAGCGGGGCGAATATCGCCACCACCAGCAGCAGGAAGATAATCCCGCCGCCGATAGCGGTCAGCGGATTACGCGCCATCTTGCCGATAAATCCCCCCGCCCTTGCCAGCCCGCGCAGCAAACGCTGGCGGCCTTCGCCGGAGGCGCTGGAGAGTCGACTATCGAGAGAAACCGTCATGATTTTGTCCTCGGGTCGAAGAATTGATACAGCATGTCTGAGAGCAGGTTGAGCATCACGAAGATCACCCCAACCAGCAGCACGCAGCCCATCACCGCATTCATGTCGCCCAGCAGCAGGCTACCGGTGAGATAGGAGCCAAAGCCCGGCCAGGAGAAGACGGTTTCAATTAATACCGCCCCTTCCAGCAATGAACCGTAGGCCAGCGCCACCACCGTCAGCAGTTGGACGAGGATGTTGCGGAAGGCGTGGTTCCAGATAACCTGACGCTCGGTCAGCCCTTTGACGCGGGCGGTGATGATGAACTCCTGCGACAGCTGCGCCAGCATAAAGCTGCGGGTCATACGGCTGATGTAGGCGAGCGAGTGGAAGCCCAGCAGCGCCGCCGGCAGGATCAGGTGGTTAATGGCGTTCCAGAACACTTCACTGTTTCCGGCCAGCAGCGCATCGACGGTCATCAGCCCGGTGCGACGCGGCACGATGCCGTCCAGCCCCAGGTCGACGCGCCCCGCGCCGCCCACCCAGCCGAGCCAGGCGTAGAACACCAGCAGCCCCATCATCCCCACCCAGAAAATCGGCGTGGAGTAACCGGCAAGGCTGATAATACGAACCACATAGTCGGAAATACTGTTGCGGCGCGCCGCCGCCAGTACGCCCAGCGGAATGCCAAGGCCCGCGCCGACGATAATCGCCATCGTCGCCAGCTCCATGGTGGCCGGGAAGACGCGGATAATGTCATCGGTCACCGGTTTGCCGGTCAGCAGCGCATTGCCGAGATCGCCGTGCAGCAGATTGACAAAGTAGATGCCAAACTGGGTCATCAGCGACTGGTCAAAGCCCAGCTGGTGATAGACCTGCTGGTAAGTGCTCTGGTCGGCATCCGGGCCGACAATCGCCAGCACCGGGTCGATAGGCATCACGCGGCCAATAAAGAAGGTCAACAGCAGCAGGCCGAACAGCGTAATCGCTACCTGCAACAACCGTTTTGAGAAGCGCCGGGTCCGGGAGCCGGGCGCAAGAATTGCCGTACTCATCCTTTATCTCCTTCGCTGACTTTGTAGACTTCACGCAGGAACGTGGTGGCCGACGGATGCGGCTTGTACTCCTTCACCTCGTTACGCACCACCACCGAGTCGACCATCTGCGACACCGGGATCATCGCGGGGATCAGCGCGTCGAAGCGGGTCTGAATGGCCTGATAATCGGCAATCTGTTTTTGCGGGTTACGCTCAAGCAGCGCGCCGTCGATCATCTCGTTAAGCTGTTTGTCATAGAACCCGGTGCGCCAGCCCTGGAAGTTGGTCAGGCGTGCCTCATCGCTGTTGTCCGGGTTATAGACCAGCGCACGCAGGCTGGAGTGCGGGTGTGGCTCCATACCGCTGCCGCCGCGTCCTACCAGCATGTCGAACTTACGTTCGCGCATCGCGCCGTAAATCTGGTTGCCGGTGCCGGTGATAATTTTGGCGTTAATGCCCGCCTGCATCAGCGTGGACTGCACGGCGATGGCGATATTGAGGAACGGCTGGTCGGCGAGTACGCGCAGCGTGGTGTCAAAGCCGTCAGGATATCCGGCCTCCGCCAGCAGCTTTTTCGCCCGTGCGAGATCAAAGGTGTAGCCCGGGTCCGGCAGCGTCGACGGCATTCCGGCTTTGATTGGACGCTGGTGCAACACACCGTAGCCCGGCATCAATGCCTTATTAATCCCCTGATAATCAATCAGGTAGCGCACCGCTTCACGCACTTTCGGGTTGGCGAAGTGCGCCTCTTTCATGCTCATCGACACGTAGTACATAGTGCCGCGCTGTACCGCGTCAACGGTGAGCTGCGGGTCTTTACGCAGGGCGTTGATATCCGACACCGCCATGTTGCTGGCAATATCGAGGTCGCCTTTTTCAATCATCAGGCGCAGGGTCTGCGACTCCTGGAAGTGACGCAGCACCACGCGGTTCATCTTCGCTTCGCCGCGCCAGTAGTCCGGGTTGCGCTTCATGCGCAGCACGTCTTTTGCCTGCCAGGTTTCCAGCGTAAACGGCCCGGAACCGGCTTCGTGGGTCGTCAGCCACTTATTGCCCCAGTCGTTATTCTGTTCATGGCTTTGGACGGTTTTACTGTCGAGCACGCCAAGGTTGCCGAGCGCGCCCAGCGAGTAAATGACCAGCTGCGGGTCGTTATCCTTCGGCAGGGCAATCTGCACCGTATAGTCGTCCAGCGCCGTTACCTGCTTGTCGACGTTCTTCTTACTAAAACCGTAGGATTTCCACACCGATGCCTGCGCCAGGTTAAGGTGCAGAATGCGGCGCATCGACCACACCACGTCGGCGGCGGTCAGCGGGTTGCCGGAGTGAAACTTGACGTTGTTGTGCAGATGGAAGGTCAGCGTTTTGCCGTCCGGGCTGATATCCCAGGATTTGGCGAGCGCCGGTTTAACGTTGGTGAGCTGTTCAGGGTCAAGCTCCACCAGCGAGTCATAGAGATTCACCACAATCCCCACCACTTCGTTGCCGGTCATTGCCGCCGGGTCGAGGGTGAGCAGGTTATTCATGTTCATGCCGATAATGAGCTGATCCGGCGGCGTTTTTGCCAGCGCCGCCCCGCTCCCCATCGTCATGGTCAGCGCGAGCAAACACGCTCCCAGTAAGGAGGATTTTTTCATCTATCTATCGCCTGTAGGGTACGACAGGCGACGAATCCGTCCGTGCCTGTCTTGTCTTTGTTATGTGTCAGTCGTGGCTGACGGTATTGGCTTCGATAAAGGCAAAATTGATGTCTTCGCCCAGTCCAGGGCGTTGAGACAGGTGAACATAGCCATCGGCGTCCATTGGGTCGACGATGCTGTTCAGGTAGGCCGCTGGCTGGTCGTAGTCGAGGAACGGGTGCAGCAGGCCACGCTCGTACCAGCGACAGTTGCGAATGGCGCCAATCACCGCCAGGCTCGCCGCGCCGTTACCGTGTACTTCACAGTCCATACCAAATGACTCTGCCAGCGCCGCCACCTTCATGGTTGGCGTAATGCCGCCCACGCCGTTGGCCCCCGCGCGCAGAATGTCGCAGGCTCCGGCTTTCACCCAGTCGGCACGGCTGTGGTGCTTACCGCCAAAGCTTTCCGGCCCAATGATCGGAATAGAGAGGTTTTCAGCCAGCCACGCGTAGGAGGACATGCTGTCTTCTTCCATCGGCTCTTCGAACCAGGCAAAGTTGAGTTTTTCCAGCTCTTTACCAATCCACAGCGCTTCGGTGCGGCTGTACCAGTGATAGCCGTCGATCATCAGGTCGATATCCGGGCCTACCGCTTCACGTACCGCAGCGCAGGCTTTGATATCCATTTTTGGGTTTGGCGCGAACGAGACCGGCGGCATCCAGGTATGCAGCTTGATGGCTTTATAGCCGCGCGCAACCAGCGTTTCGGCAAAGGCCGCGTACTCTTCCGGCGTGGACAGGCCGCCTTCGAGATCGTCGCCGCACATGGTGCTGCCGTAGGCCGGTACTTTGTCGCGATAGCCGCCCAGCAGCTTGTAAACCGGCATATTGAGCTTACGCCCAATCAGGTCCCATAACGCCTGCTCAACGAAGGAGAGCGCGCGTTCGGTCAGTTGATGCGCGCTGCCACGCTGCCAATGCACCAGATCCTGCCAGATACGTTCGCGGTCGAACGGGTCCTGCCCTACCAGCACCTTGCGGAAGAAGGTGTTAACCACGAACGGACGCACGATTTCTGGCGGCGCAAAGGAGTAGCCCTTGCTACCGTCGTCGGCGGTAATGGTCAGCATCGCCATTTTGGCCATGCTTTCTGGCCCCGGATGAGAGTGTCCGGCGCTGTCGGAGACGCGGCGCGTAGGGTGCTGGAAAACGGTGACATTTACAGATTCAATTTTCATTAAGTGTCCTTTATACAACATGCTACCTGGCGATTAATTCACCACGGGTCTGTGTAAAACACGGTTCCGGTAAAACGGTTTTGTGGAATTGAAAAGGCGTTTCATCACTAATCTAAGCACAAAATACCGCCACTTCCACGGACAAATTCCGCTAACGCCGGGCTGTTTTTTGGGCATGCGCACGAGGGTGCGTGACGTTTTTCACAAAAGGACGGGGAAGTGTGAGTGCGATCATTATCCTCTCCCGGACGGGAGAGGATGGGCAAAAATCAGGCGAAGGTGATTTTACTGTCGAGGTAGACGTCCTGAACGGCGTTGATAAGCTGCACGCCATCGGCCATCGATTTTTTGAAGGCTTTACGGCCAAGAATCAGACCCATACCGCCAGCGCGTTTGTTGATCACCGCCGTACGGACCGCGTCCGCAAGGTCGGTTTCGCCGCCCGCTGCGCCGCCGGAGTTAATCAGCCCGGCACGGCCCATATAGCAGTTCGCCAACTGGTAGCGCACCAGGTCGATAGGATTCTCGCTGGTCAGTTTGCTGTAGACGCGTTCGTCGGTATAGCCGAAGTTCACCGCTTTATAGCCGCCGTTATTCTCAGCCATTTTCTGCTTCACGATATCGGCGCCGATGGTGGCGGCCAGATGGTTGGCCTGCCCGGTAAGGTCGGCAGATACGTGGTAATCCACGCCATCTTTTTTAAACGCCGGGTTGCGCAGATAGGCCCACAGCACGGTGACCAGCCCCAGCTCATGCGCGCGCTCAAAAGCGGCAGAGATCTCCTCAATCTGACGACGAGACTCTTCCGAACCAAAATAGATGGTCGCCCCCACCGCTACCGCCCCCATATTGAACGCCTGCTCGACGCTGGCATACAGCGTCTGGTCGAAGGTGTTTGGGTAGCTCAGGGTTTCGTTGTGGTTCAGTTTGACGAGGAACGGAATGCGGTGCGCGTAGCGGCGAGAGACCGAGGCCAGCACGCCGTAGGTGGAGGCCACGCAGTTACAGCCCGCTTCAATCGCCAGTTCAACAATGTTTTTCGGGTCAAAATAGAGCGGGTTGGCGGCAAACGAGGCCCCGGCCGAGTGCTCAACGCCCTGGTCCACCGGCAGAATCGACAGATAACCCGTCCCCGCCAGACGCCCGGTATTGTAGAGGGTCTGCATATTTCTCAGCACGGCAGGCGGACGATTGTTATCCACCATCACCCGGTCAACGTAGTCGTGGCCGGGCAGATAGAGCTGGTCGGCTGGAATGGTCATACAACGATGCTGTAAAAGGCTGTCGGCGTCTTTGCCAAGCAACTGCGCAATATCAGTCATAGCTATGCTCCCGTAAGCGCCGACATCATGTCGGCTGGATATCCTGCTCAACACTTTTGAGCAGGATAAGCCTGGTACCGGGAGCGCGGAATGTCCAACTTTTGGCAGATTTTAAGCACAACCGACTGGCACGTCAGCCGGACAGCTACCACCATTCGTGGAAATGGTGCACCGGCCCAATACCTTCGCCTACCTGTAAGGTATCGGCCTGCGCCAGCGCCTGCGACAGCCAGGCTTTGGCGACGGGCACCGTCTCCTGCCAGCTGGCGTGGCGCGGCCGCAATGCCGCCAGCGCGGCCGACAGCGTACAGCCGGTGCCGTGAGTGTTTTTGGTCACCACACGCGGCGCGGTAAAACGCATTTCACCCTCGGCGGTAAACAGCCAGTCGGGGCTTTCTGCATCATCAAGATGCCCACCTTTCATCAGCACCGCTTCGCAGCCGAGCGCCCGCAGCGCTCTGCCCTGCTCCAGCATCTCACGCTCGTTACGAGCATGCGGCGTATCGAGCAGCGCCGCGGCCTCCGGCAGGTTTGGCGTAATCAGCGAGACCTGCGGCAGCAGGCGCTGGCGCAGCGTCTCAACGGCGGATACGGAAAGCAATGGGTCACCGCTTTTGGCCAGCATCACCGTATCCAGCACCACGTTCTGAATATGATAGCGTTGCAGTCGCTCGGCCACCGCCTCGACGATATCCGTCTCCGCCAGCATACCGATTTTGGTGGTGTCGATGCGCACGTCGCTGAACACGGAATCTAACTGCGCGGCGACAAAGTCGGGTTCAATCCGGTAGACCGACTGCACTCCACGGGTGTTCTGCGCCACCAGCGCGGTGATAACAGAACAGCCGTAGGCGCCAAGCGCCGAGAAGGTTTTCAGGTCGGCCTGAATGCCCGCGCCGCCGCTAGGATCGGTACCGGCAATGGTCAGGGCATTGATACGCTTCATGCCGCTACCTCCCCGTGCATCACATACAAGGCATCAAGAAACGCAGGAACAAAACTGCCCGGCCCTCGCCCCTGCGCAGCAAGCTGCCCCGCCCGCTTCATCACCGCGCAGGCTCCTGCGACGTTCAGCAAACGGTCGCCCGGTAAGGCACAGCTCGCCGCCACGACGGCCGAGAGCGCGCAGCCGGTGCCGACCACGCGGGTCATCAATAGAGAGCCGCCGTTCACCGCCAACGTTCGTGCACCGTCGGTGATGTAATCAACTTCGCCGGTCACTGCAACCATCGCCCCGCTTGCGCACGCCAGTTTCTGCGCCGCTGGCAGCGCCGCCGCTGCGGTATCGGTGGTATCCACGCCGCGCCCGCCCTGGCTTTCTCCAGCCAGCGCCATAATTTCTGAGGCATTGCCACGAATCGCCGCCGGGGCCATCTGCACCAGTTCGCGGCAGAAGTCACTGCGCAGCGTCAACGCGCCCACCGCCACCGGATCGAGCGCCCACGGCGTTCCCGCCCGGTTCGCGCTCTCAACCGCCGCCCGCATCGCCTGAGCACGCGGCTGGGTTAAGGTGCCGACGTTAATCAATAATGCGCTGGCAATAGCCGAGAACTGCGCGGCTTCTCCGGCATCAATGACCATTGCTGGCGATGCGCCGAGCGCCAGCAATACGTTGGCGGTAAAGGTCTGTACGACATCGTTAGTCATACAGTGAACAAGGGGAGAATGTTGCTGCAGAAGGAGTGCGGTGTGCGCGAATTGCGCGGGACTTAGCAGGTCGGCTTGCATGGTTTGCTCCTGCCAAAACGCGAAGAAGCAATGACCTGGCGGTCTCTGACTTCCCTACGCTGGCATTATCCAGATCAGGTGGTACGGGTTTTTCTCAGCCTTCGTAAAGAAGGGCACCCCGAGTCATTTGAATCAATTTATGGCGATTAACTTGTCATTAATAGCTGCCCGCAATAATGCCAGCAGGATGCACGACAAACAAGCCCATACGTTGAGCGGACCGCATTACGCGACTGATGACTTAGCCATAATGTTTCCGCGGCGCTTTACCCTGTTTCGCTAAATACATCGCTTTGTCGGCATAATCGAGAAGCTGGCGCTCATCGCTGCCATGCTCTGGATAACAGGCAATCCCAATACTGGGTTCGATGGTCAACATATGGCCCTGCAGGCTAAAAGACGTGCGGAACGCGTTATCAATTTTTTGAGCGACCCGCGCCGCATGTTCAGGCGACAACGTTCCCTGAATCAACACCACAAACTCATCACCGCCAATGCGCGCGACGGTATCCGATTCACGTACGCAACGCTTCAGGCGCACGGCGGTCTCTTGCAGCAGCAGATCGCCCATGCCGTGGCCCAGCGTGTCGTTAACCTGCTTAAATTTGTCGAGATCGATAAACAGCAACGCCAGTTGACCTTGTTCGCGGCGTACCGTCGCCAGCGTTGTTTTCAGGCGATCGTACAATAGGCTACGGTTCGGCAGGTCGGTCAGTTGATCGTACTGCGCCATATGCTGCAATCGGGCCTGCATCTGCTGGCGTTCAATCACCGTCGCAATTTGTGTCGATACAAACTGCAGCAGTTCCTGATCCTGTTCGTTGTAGCACACGCCGCCCGGATAACTTTTGAGCACTAACGCGCCAATCGTGCCTTTATGCGACTTTAGCGGCACGCCCAGCCAACAGAATGGATTCATACTAAAGGAGGTGCGCAACTCTTCCATACGCCCTGCCATCGTTTCAGGCGTGAGCAGCAGAGGTTGACCGGTATGAATGACTTCCGCGTAAAACGTCTCCGGGATCAGCGTAAACGGCTCCGGGGTCTCCTGAAACTCGTCCACATGGTACGGGAAGCTCAGTTGGGCCGTTTTATCATCATAGAGCGTCACCGAGAAATTATCGGCCGGTAGCAGCGTACCGACTATCTCATGAATACGCTGGAATAGTTTGAGCAGATCTTCAGCGGTATGTGCGGCTTCAGAAATGGCATAAAGCACCGACTGGAGCAATTCGGAACGTTTACGCTCGGTGATATCGCGGGCCACGCCGATACGTAATTGATCGGCCGGTGACCAACGCGCTGACCACATGATATTCAAGACCTGCCCATTTTTGTGGACATAACGATTTTCGAAATGAAATTGCGGGTTACCTGCCATCACATCGACAATCGAATTTCGGGTTAATTCCTGGTCTTCCGGCAACATCATGTCAAACATGTTACTGCCGATCAGTTCTTTCGGAGTATAACCAAAAATACGCTCGCAGGACGCGCTGGCAAAAATGATATTGGCATGGGCGTCAACGGCAAAAACAGCGTCCATCATGAGATCGATAAAACTGCTCAACGGTGCGTGAGAATTCGATTCCATAGAGAAAGTCAGGCCTGAATATAGGAGTGAGTGCGACTACCCTTAAGAACCGTCGCCCATAAGCACTACAGCAAAGGTTAAATATAGTACAGCGACAGTTTACTATACAATCAAAAAGCATGACGCCACGGCGTTAAAAAGGCGCGAACGTATCGCAATCGCCCCAGGAGATATAGTGGACCACGACAGCCTAGACCTAATAACTGGCTTCCTTTTAAAAAACCATGTAATAACAGTGGTAAATTATCTTCTTTATTGTGTCTGAAAAAACGGGGGTCTCTCAAATAAGGTCCACTCCTCTTTGGCGACGTGGCGTTCAGGTGAAGATTCTCGCTTATCTTGCTCACCGCGTTAGAAATAGGTTTACGGTGTTCCGGTTGCATCATTCATTCTTGTTTTCGCTGGAGGATATTTCTAGCGATGTTTTTTACCCACCCACTTTTCATACCTATTATTTTTGCATCACACTAGCAAACCAATATTTAAATTTTAATTAACAATCATGCTTTGAGAATAATCTGCACATCAGGACAACTCCTTCATATGAAAGTAAAGATCATTAAGGCATCCAGTGTGAATAACACTCAATGAAAATAAAAATGAATGAAATCATTAAACTCCGGTATCCGTTCATCAGAATAAGCTTTTAACTTCGAATAGTAACCATTCACAACAAAGGAAGCGTGTTAGCGTAAGCGACTGTTTATTATAATCAATAACAATAAACATCATGACTGTTCGTTGCATCGATCGCTTCCGATTCTATGCATGATCTAAATCAATATTCAAATGACCATCTTAGTTGATAGTTGCTTTGCGTTACGAAAGAAGGGAATCGTGTGTCCGTGACACTATTAGCGGTTTTCTTTTTTGGTACAACGTAAACAATAATGATGATAGCCGTTCTATAAAATAAATAGCCGATGATAAAACTCATTCTTGCTTACGCCATTGCCTCTATGGCATTGGTGGCGACAGGTGTGCTTCTTGGTGCGGTATTTAACAATACTCTATCAACGATTAGCATTGACTGTAACCACGAATAATTCAGACTACACTTAATTTTTTACATTTTGCTAGTAATAACGGAAGTGATTAAATAATCTTTCCGATTAAATATTGTGTGTTAATTAATAAGAAATAAGGTTAATGATGAAAGCTAAAATGATGGTGTTAGCCGTTCTGGTTGGTTCCGCAGCGCTGGCAGGTTGCAGCTCCCCGGCACAGCGCATGGCTTCCTGCGAAGCACAGGGCGTCTCTAAAGACACCTGCTATTTATCCGAGCAGAACCGCCAGCAGAGCATTAACAATGCGGCGATGACGGCGGCGTACGCTAATGCGGCAAACGCTACCCGCAGCAAAGACGTCGAGCAGCACGCTCAAGCCGCGCACGTCGCGGACCCAATGCGCGAAGCGACCCTCTCCTCCAACGTCCTGAAAGCCACCCTGTCAAACGGCTTCTTCTCCGCGACCATCAACGGTAAGAAAGCGGTGGTTAAGCGTGTTAACGCCAATTTCTATGAAATTCGCGGGGCGGGCTATGTGATTTCCGTCAGCATGAATGCCGACGGTATTGAAAGCGCGTCATGGAATAAAACCCATGGCCGCGATAACGGGATGCTGACCGTTACCCAGAAGTAATTCGCTAAGGAGGCTTCGGCCTCCTTCTTTCTTTATTGGGTGGCGTCTTCCCGGCGTCGCTTTACTCGACCGGGCTACGGGGTATCGCGAAGCGCTTTTAACAGCAATGTGAAACAGGCTTCGATAAGCGGCGGCAGCGTCTGCGGGCCACGCATTAACGCGACGGTACGCGTTAGCTCTGGCTGCTGAAGCTGCGCGACTCGCAGCGCCGCATCCTGCAGATGGGTAGTGTACAGCTGCGGAAGGATCCCCACCGCTAAGCGCGAGCGCACCAACCCGTACAGCGTTTCAATATAATCAACCTGATAGCGGGTATTGAGCGTCAACCGCTGGCTCTCCACCAGCGCGCCAACCAGACGCTGAATATTACCTTTTGAGAACACTGCAATATCGCGCCCTGCCAGCTGTTTCCACGGTAAATGTGGCTGCCCGGCCAGCGGGTCATCCACATGCAGTATCGCCACCAGCGGGTCTTCACGCAGCGGAAAAACCTGCAATTCAGCGGGCAGAGAACTGTCGATAGCCCCCACGCCAAAATCAATGTGTCCGCTTTGCAGATCGCGCGCCAGTGCGTCGTTGGTGCGATCGAGAAACTCGACGCGCAGGCGCGGAAATGCCTGCGCTAGCGCCTCGGGTAACAGCGGAAACAGCAGCGAACTGACCGACGGCACCAGCCCAATGCGCACCGTGCCATCACCGCCCGCTTCCACAATCTGCTGCATATCGTGAAACGCCAGCTGCGCCACGCTCAGCACCCGCTGGGCATGCGGCAAAATGGCCGCCCCCAGCTCGGTCAGCGTCACCGCCGAGGCGGTACGGTTGACCAGCTTACCGCCCAGCACCGTTTCAATCTGGCGCAGAGCGCTGCTCAGCGCCGGTTGGCTAATCGCCAGCCGGTTAGAGGTATCGGTAAAGTGACGCAGCTGCGCCAGCGTGACAAAATACTGCAACTGTTTAAGCGAGAGCGCAGGCAATCGCTGCCAGGGGTCGGTCATGGTGTGCTTCACTCGTGGCTATCACGCACAATAAGCTGAAGTTATCGGGTGATAAATTTAATCATCTGGGCAACCGTTTGCTCTGCCCCTAAAGTAGCACGCATTATCCCTGCGCCGGAGTTGTTATGTCCAGCAATGCTGAAAACCGCCGCCGCGCCGTTCAGGCCGCACGTGGCGAGTCCCCGTTTGATCTTTTGCTCACCGATGCCAACGTTGTCGATATGGCGACCGGTGAAATTCGCGAAGCCGATGTCGGTATCGTTGGCGATATGATTGCCAGCGTCCACCCGCGCGGCAGCCGCAGCGACACGCTGGAACATCACTCCCTGCCCGGCGTTTACCTCTCTCCAGGCCTGATGGACACCCACGTTCACCTCGAAAGTTCACATCTGCCGCCGGAGCGCTACGCGGAGATCGTACTGGCACAGGGCACCACCGCCGTATTCTGGGATCCGCATGAGCTGGCAAACGTGCTGGGCGTCGCGGGCGTTCGCTATGCCGTAGAAGCCAGTCGTCATCTGCCCCTGCAGGTGATGGTCGCCGCACCGTCCAGCGTGCCGTCTACGCCGGGGCTGGAGATGTCCGGGGCCGATTTTGCCGGTGCCGAAATGGAAACCATGCTGGGCTGGCCGGAAGTGCGCGGCGTAGCGGAAGTGATGGACATGCACGGCGTGCTACACGGCAGCTGCCGGATGCAGGAGATCGTGCAGGCGGGGCTCAACAGCGGCAAGCTGATTGAAGGCCACGCCCGTGGCTTGAGCGGTGCCGACCTGCAAGCCTATCTTGCCGCAGGCGTCACCTCCGATCACGAACTGACCTCCGCCGACGACGCGCTTGAGAAACTGCGCGCCGGTCTGACCCTGGAAATTCGCGGCTCGCACCCTTACCTGCTGCCGGATATCGTCAAGGCGCTGAAATCACTGCCGCATCTCTCTTCACAAATTACCGTCTGTACTGACGATGTGCCGCCGGACATGCTGCTGGAAAAAGGCGGCATTATCGCCCTGCTGAATCTGCTGATTGAACATGGCCTGACAGCGACCGATGCCCTGCGCTTCGCCACCCTGAACGCCGCCATTCGCCTGCAGCGCTATGACCTTGGGCTGATTGCCGCCGGACGTCGCGCCGACCTCGTGGTATTCGATTCGCTGGAAAAACTCAACGCCCGCGCGGTGTACGTCGCCGGAAAGCAGATTGCCCGCGACGGCAAGCTGCTAGACGCGTTGACCGCCGCCGTTGGGGTCACGCCGCCGCGTAATACCCTGCGCCTCTCCCCGCTTGAGGCTGATGATTTCTCGCTGCGCGTGGGCAATATCCAGCACGGCACCGCCCGTCTGCGCCACATCCGCGGCGCGCGCTTTACCCAATGGGGCGAAATCGACGTACAGATCCGCAACGGCGAGGTCGAGATCCCAGCGGGCTTCAGCCTGATCTGGGTGAAGCACCGTCACGGCCGCCATGAAGCCAAACCGCAGATTGCCCTGCTGGAAGGCTGGGGTGAGCTGCGCGGCGCAATTGCAACCAGCTACTCGCACGACTCCCACAACCTGGTGGTGCTGGGGCGTAACGCCGAGGATATGGCGCTGGCGGCCAATCAGCTGTTCGCCTCCGGCGGCGGCATGGCGCTGGCGCAAAACGGCGGCATTCTGGCCCACGTGGCGATGCCGATTGCCGGCATGCTCTCCGACAAACCGGCGCATACGCTGGCCGCTGAATTCCGCCAGCTGCGCGACCTGAGCGCCGAGATAGCCGACTGGGAGCCGCCGTACCGCGTCTTTAAGGCGATTGAAGGCACCTGTCTTGCCTGCAACGCCGGGCCGCATTTAACCGATTTAGGGCTGACCGACGGCACGACGCGCCAGATAGTCGACCCCGTACTGGATTGCCGGGAAACGCCGGAACACACATCACAACAATAATCACGGGAGCGCCACACCATGGCCGATAACACCCTTCAAACGCCAACCGCTGGGAGTTGGCTTGAGCGACGTTTTGCATTGTCTTCCCGCGGCAGTTCGCTGCGTACCGAGTGCCTGGCAGGCGTCACCGGTTTTCTCGCCGCCGCCTATCTTCTGGTGGTGATCCCTGGCCTGTTAGCCGTAGGGGGAATGGATAAAGGTGCGGCCACCACCGGCACCATTTTAGTGTTCGTTGGCGGTACGCTGCTGATGGCGTTCTACGCTAACCTACCGTTTATCGTCGGCCCGGGTATTGGCGGTTCGGTGCTGGTCGGCGTGACGCTGGCAGGCAGCGAAGGCATTGGCTGGCAGATTGGCCTCGGCATCGCCTGCTGGTCGGGGATCCTCTTCTTCCTGCTGACCAAATTCGGCCTGCGCGAAGTGGTGACCCGCTCGGTGCCGCAGTCGATTAAGCTCGGCCTCACCGCCTCAATCGGCCTGTTTGTCGCCGTGTTAGGTTTTCGTAATGCCGGTCTGGTACTGGCGAACGCCAAAACCAACTCTCTGATGTTGGGTGACTTTATGGCCCCCGGCGCGCTGGTTGCGCTATGCGGCCTGTTCCTGGCGATCGCATTGCAGGCTCGCCGTATTCCCGGCGCGATTCTATGGGCAATTCTGTTCGCGACATTGGTTGGCATCCCGGCGGGCGTGACACATCTCCCCGCCAGCTTTATCGATATGCCGCATTCGCTGACGCCGGTACTCGGTCACGTTGACATGCTGGGCGCGCTGAATATCGCCTTCCTGCCGTTCCTGTTCGTCTTTTTCGCCTCTGAGTTTTTCTCCACCATGGGCACCACGCTGGCGGTCGGCGGCGAAGCGGGTCTGCTGGATAAAGAAGGCAACATGCCGCACATCAACCGCCCGTTTATGGTGGATTCCATTGCCGCCGCTATCGGCCCGTGGCTTGGCATTCCGGCGGCCACCGCGCTGATTGAATCCTCGGCGGCGGCGGAAGCCGGTGGTAAAACTGGCCTGACGGCGCTGGCAGCAGCGGTGATGTTCCTGCTGATGCTGCTGTTCACGCCGGTGGCGCTGATGATCCCGAAAGAAGCGACCGCGCCTGCGCTGATGCTGATCGGGCTGAATATGTTCAGCGGCCTGCGTAAGGTTGACCTCGGTAACTTCACCGATGGCCTGCCGGTGCTGATGATGGTGATGATCACCCTGATTGCCAACAGCTTCGGTACCGGGATTGCCGGTGGCCTGCTGTTCTTCATCATGATTAAAACCATCGCTGGAAAATGGCGTGAAATTCCCATCGGTCTGTGGGTGCTGGCGGTACCGCTGGTGTACTACTTCGCGACGCTGGTGAAGCACTAAGTTTTCAGCCCTCATCAGGCGAACACCGTCGCCTGATGAGGCTCAGAATACGCTGACTTACTACACTGAATTGATTGTAATTTTATTTCAAATCTTGATGACGCCCACCGCAAGCAGATAATATATTTCCAGTTTACCAAGAGGCTGAAAATATTATGCCAGAACCATCAGACATTAAACTAAGACCCCTTGAACGCGAAGATTTACGCTTCGTTCATCAACTCGATAATAACGCGAGCGTGATGCGCTATTGGTTCGAAGAACCCTATGAAGCCTTTGTCGAGCTGAGCGATCTTTACGATAAACACATCCACGATCAGAGCGAACGCCGTTTTGTCATTTCGTTTAATGGCAATAATGCGGGCCTGGTGGAGCTTGTCGAAATAAACCATATTCACCGCCGGGCTGAGTTTCAGATTATCATCTCGCCGGAATATCAGGGTAAAGGCCTGGCGACCCGTGCCGCTAAGCTGGCAATGGATTACGGCTTTACCGTACTGAATCTCTATAAGCTCTATCTCATCGTCGATAAAGAGAACGCCAAAGCGATTCATATTTACCGTAAGCTTGGTTTTATCCAGGAGGGAGAATTAATCCATGAGTTCTTCGTGAACGGTGAATACCGTAACACGATCCGCATGTGTATTTTCCAGCATCAATATTTAGAAAATAATAAATCGACGGGCGGGATACTGAAACCGACGGCGCAATAACGGTGAGCCGAGTCGGTACATATCGTCCGCTCGGTCATCCAGCGCAACGGCAGTTAAGCCTGTTTCGCCGCACACTCCGCTTTCACCGCTTCATACAATAACCGCACCGCCGCAGAGAGCTGCTTGCGGTGTGGGCAAATCATATTCAGCGGCACCCGGTCGCCAAGGTAGTGCGGTAGCAGCACCTTGAGTCGCCCATCCCGCAGGTCATCGCTGACATCGAGCCCGGATTTAAACGCAATCCCCTCCCCGGCAATCGCCAGACGGCGGATCACTTCCGCATCATCGCTGGTGATGCTACCTGAGACCTGCACGCTATGCTCCACGCCATCGAGACTCAGTGGCCAGCGGTCGAACGGCCTGCCGCGCAGCACGTAGGTTAACGCGTTACATTTTTCGAGGTCGGCCAGCGTCTGTGGTTCGCCGTGACGGGCAATCCAGTCGGGCGAGGCCACCACCACGCGTCGGTTTTCCGCTGCGACCGGCAAAGAGACAAACGAAGCATCGTCGTTCTCACCGTAGCGAAACGCCACGTCGACCGGGTCTTTAAACACATCGGTGCGATGATCGGAAAACAGGATACGCAGGCGCAGCGCCGGATGGCGCTCGCGGAACTGGCGGAACACCCGCAGCAGCAGGTTACGGCCGAGGTCGGACGGCACGGCGATTTGCAGCGTGCCGCGCACCTCATCGTCCGGGGTATGAATCTTTTGCAGCCCATTTTGCAGCGCATCGAGCATCTGCAAGGCAAACGGCAGCCAGGTCTCCCCTTCCGCCGTCAGGCGCAGGCTGCGCGTCGAACGAGCAAACAGGCGAACGTTAAGCGCGGTTTCCAGCCGTTTAATGGCTGAACTAACCTGCGCCGGGGGGATGCCCGCTTCGCGCGCCGCGTCGCTAAAGCTGTTCAGCGCGGCGGCGCGCACGAACAGAGATAAATCTTCCAGCCTGAACATGGCGGTGTCCTTAGTCGCGAGTGCCAGAATAATCCTCAAAACCGAATAGTCACGGTTTGCTTACACTTTTTACGAAAGCAGCGCTTGCCATTCAGGCCGCGCATCAGGAATCATACGGAGCTGCAATTTTATATCCAGGATAATGTGGGGATAGTATGCGTAAAACAAAAATGATGCTTCTGGGCGTACTGTTGGCGACGGCGAGTGCGGCGTGGGCGGCACCAGCACCGACACCGGCAACGGGAATTCAGCAGTATGAGCTGAAAGAGTTCACTGCCGACTTCACGCAGTTCAAGATTGGCGACAAAGCGCCGGCGATGTACCTGACACCAGAGTACAACATCAAGCAGTGGCAGCAACGTAACCTGCCAGCGCCGGATGCAGGCACCCGCTGGACGTACATGGGCGGTAACTATGTACAGATTAGCGATGCCGACGGCACCATCAGCAAAATCTACGACGGCGAGATTTTCTACCACCGTTAATGAATAAAGACCGGGCGCATCAGTGATGCGCCCGGCCTCTTTCTTCCCCCGTTACACCGCGCGGAACGCGATGTCGCCAGGAATCACTTCGCCCTGCCAGTAGAGCTGCGCCGCAACGCGCCCCGCCAGTCGACGATAAATCTCGGTGAATTCACTGTCCGGACGCGCAATAACCGTTGGCGTACCGTTATCCAGATCTTCACGCAGATTGATGTGCAACGGCATCTGACCCAGCAGTTGGGTGTGATACTGCTCCGCCAGCTTCTCCGCGCCACCGGTGCCGAAAATCGGCTCGTGGTGACCGCAGTTGCTGCAGATGTGCATGCTCATGTTTTCCACGATACCCAGCACCGGCACTTCCACTTTCTCGAACATCACGATGCCTTTTTTGGCGTCGATCAGCGCAATATCCTGCGGCGTGGTGACGACCACGGCCCCGGTCACCGGAATGTTCTGCGCCAGCGTCAGCTGGATATCACCGGTACCCGGCGGCATGTCGAGCACGAGGTAGTCGAGGTCCGGCCACAGCGTCTCTTGCAGCATCTGCATCAGCGCCTTGCTGGCCATCGGGCCGCGCCACACCATAGCGTTGTCGTCCGTCACCAGATAACCGATAGAGTTAGTGGCCAGGCCATGGGCCATAATCGGCGCCATATGGGTGCCGTCCGGCGAGGTTGGGCGTTGGTTTTCTGCGCCCAGCATGTTCGGGATAGACGGGCCGTAGATATCGGCATCGAGGATGCCCACTTTCGCCCCTTCCGCGGCCAGCGCCAGCGCCAGGTTCACGGCGGTGGACGATTTCCCCACTCCGCCTTTGCCGGAGCTGACGGCAATAATATTTTTCACGCCGTTAACGCCCGGCTGATTTTTCACGCGCTTCAGCGTGGCGATGCTATGTGACAGCTTCCAGTCGATGGCTTTCGCCCCGGTTACCCGCAGCAGTTCCGCGCTGGTTTGCTCTTTTAATTCTTCAAAGGCGCTATGCCAGACAAACGGCATCTGCAGTTCGATGTGCACGGTGTCGTCAAGCCAGGCGACGTGGTGCAGCGCTTTCAACGCCGTTAAGTTGTGCTTCAGGGTGGGGTGCTGGAAGTTTGCCAGCGTACCGGCCACCATCGCACGTAGACGTTCAGGTGATTTGGCCTGGGATTCTGAGTTCATCCCGACTCCTTTGTTGTTTTAACATGCTTTCAGTACGCCTAAGTCTACCACAGGTAAGCGGCATCCATATATGGCACACCCTCTACCCTTTTGGTAATATCAAAACCCCTTTTTTAAAACAGAAGAAGTAATACCCACTATGACTCAAGTCGCGAAGAAGATTCTGGTAACGTGCGCGCTGCCGTACGCCAACGGCTCCATCCACCTCGGCCATATGCTGGAGCACATCCAGGCTGATGTCTGGGTCCGTTACCAGCGAATGCGCGGCCACGAGGTTAACTTCATCTGTGCGGACGATGCCCACGGCACGCCAATCATGCTGAAAGCACAGCAACTGGGCATTACCCCAGAGCAGATGATTGCCGAAATGAGTCAGGAGCATCAGACTGATTTTGCGGGCTTTAACATCAGCTATGACAACTACCACTCGACGCACAGCGACGAGAACCGCGAGCTGTCCGAACTGATTTATGGTCGCCTGAAAGAGAACGGTTTTATTAAAAACCGCACCATCTCTCAGCTGTACGATCCGGAAAAAGGCATGTTCCTGCCGGACCGTTTCGTTAAAGGCACCTGCCCGAAATGTAAATCACCGGATCAGTACGGCGATAACTGCGAAGTGTGCGGCGCGACCTACAGCCCAACCGAGCTTATCGAGCCGAAATCCGTGGTATCTGGCGCCACGCCGGTGATGCGCGAGTCTGAGCACTTCTTCTTTGACCTGCCGTCCTTCAGCGAAATGCTGCAGGCGTGGACCCGCAGCGGCGCGCTGCAGGAGCAGGTCGCGAACAAAATGCAGGAATGGTTTGAATCCGGCCTGCAGCAGTGGGATATCTCCCGCGATGCGCCGTACTTCGGCTTTGAAATCCCGAACGCGCCGGGCAAATACTTCTACGTCTGGCTGGATGCGCCAATCGGCTACATGGGCTCCTTCAAGAACCTGTGCGACAAGCGCGGCGACACCGTAAGCTTCGATGAATACTGGAAGAAAGACTCTACCGCCGAGCTGTATCACTTTATCGGTAAAGATATCGTCTACTTCCACAGCCTGTTCTGGCCAGCGATGCTGGAAGGCAGCAACTTCCGCAAGCCGACCAACCTGTTCGTGCACGGCTATGTGACGGTGAACGGCGCGAAGATGTCCAAGTCTCGCGGCACCTTTATTAAAGCCAGCACCTGGCTCAAGCATTTCGATGCCGACAGCCTGCGCTACTACTACACGGCGAAGCTCTCTTCCCGTATCGATGATATCGACCTGAACCTGGAAGACTTCATCCAGCGCGTCAACGCCGATATCGTCAACAAGGTGGTGAACCTGGCTTCCCGTAACGCGGGCTTTATCGCTAAGCGTTTCGACGGCGTGCTGTCCGCTGAACTGGCTGACCCTGAGCTGTACAAAACCTTCACCGACGCGGCAGAAAGCATTGGCGAAGCGTGGGAAAGCCGTGAATTCGGTAAAGCCATTCGTGAAATCATGGCGCTGGCCGACGTGGCTAACCGCTACGTTGACGAGCAGGCACCGTGGGTTGTCGCTAAACAGGAAGGCCGCGACGCCGACCTGCAGGCTATCTGCACCATGGGCCTGAACATGTTCCGCGTACTGATGACCTGGCTGAAGCCGGTTCTGCCTGAACTGGCAGCGCGTACCGAAGCATTCCTCAACACCGAACTGAGCTGGGATGCTATCAACGCACCGCTGGTAGGTCACAAGATCAACACCTTCAAGGCGCTGTATAACCGTATTGAAATGAAACAGGTGGAAGCGCTGGTGGAAGCGTCTAAAGAAGAAGTGAAAGCAACCGCAGCCCCGGTCACCGGCCCGCTGGCGGACGACCCGATTCAGGAAACCATCACCTTTGACGATTTCGCCAAAGTTGACCTGCGCGTGGCGCTGATTGAAAACGCCGAGTTCGTGGAAGGTTCCGATAAGCTGCTGCGCCTGACGCTGGATCTCGGCGGCGAGAAGCGCAATGTCTTCTCCGGCATTCGTTCTGCTTACCCTGACCCGCAGCCGCTGATTGGTCGCCTGACCATCATGGTGGCCAACCTGGCACCGCGTAAAATGCGTTTCGGCATCTCGGAAGGGATGGTGATGGCCGCAGGCCCTGGCGGCAAAGATATCTTCCTGTTAAGCCCGGATGACGGTGCGCAGCCTGGTCAGCAGGTGAAATAACGTCCCCATAAAGCGTCGCTTCCCAGCGGCGCTTTTTTTTGTTGCATGACCTGCCCATCTCTCCCGCGCCACGCCATTTTCGGATTGTTTAAATAGCCGTAAAGGCCCTAAGCTAATGCGCCCCTGACATGTGTCATATACATGATCTTTAAGCATCACATCGTTTATAAAATGGAGTTTTAAATGAAAGTATCCTCAAAATTATTATCCATAGCCGTCGCATCGGTTCTCGTCTTCTCACTGGCAGGATGCGGTGATAAAGAAGAGTCCAAAACCTTCAGCGCCAACCTTAATGGCAATGAGATCTCAATGACTTACACCTATACGGGCGACAAAGTCATTAAACAGACTTCGCAAAGTAAAATTCTCTATGCGTCGGTGGGTGCGAAAACCAAAGAGGATGCAGAAAAAATTCTCGGCCAGCTTAGCGCAAAGTACCAAAGCATTGCTGGTGTAGAAGAAAAGCTAACCTATCAGGATACCTATGCAGAGGAGAGCGTAACGGTGGATATGGAAAAAGTTGACTTTAAAGCACTGCAAGGCGCGATGGGGGCAATGGTGTCTGGCGATACCAGCAAGGGCGTCAGCATGAAACAAAGTCAGGCATTGCTGGAAGCCGCTGGCTTTAAAGAAGTGAAATAATCCGATGGGCGGCCCACAATAAGTGGGCCGTTTTTTTAGGCTTTTGCCGCGTGTTCGCGAATCGCCAGGCCACGCAGGAAGTAGCGCAGGAACTGGTCGCCGCACTCGCGGAAATTTTTGTGGTCTGGTGCGCGCATCATAGCGGTGATTTCCGGCATCGAGACGCGGAACTGCTGCTGCGTCAGGATCGCCAGAATATCGTCGGTTTTCAGCGCAAACGCGATACGCAGTTTTTTCAGCATGATGTTGTTGTTAATACGGCGTTCCACCGCCAGCGCTGGCGCAGATTCGTCGCGACCGCGTTTTTCGTAAATCAGGCCGTTCAGGAAGCACGACAGCATAATGTCCGGGCAACGTACGAAGCCTTCCTCATCCTCTTTGCGCAGCCACGGCGCCAGCTGTTCAACGCTGACTTCGGCTTCGCCCAGCGCGAAAATACGCACCAGATCGTTGTTGTTCATTTTCAGGATGTAGCGGACGCTGCGTAAAATATCGTTACTGACCATAGTGCCTTCGGTGGTGATGAAAAATACGGTGGCTAATTCTACACGAATTATAAGCCTAGCGCTTCTTTCAAGGTCTTCAAATAGCGACGACTTACCGGCACGGTCTGCCCGTTACGCAACAGCAGCTCGGCCTGGCCGTTATCCTCCAGACGAATCTCCTTCAGATGCGCCATGTTCACCAGATGCTGGCGATGGCAGCGGATCAGCGGCGTACGGCTCTCCAGCGTACGCAGCGTCAGCTCGGTAAAGCCCTCTTTGCCCTCACCGCTGGTGACATACACGCCGCTCATCCGGCTGCTGACAAACGCCACATCGTCCATCTGCAGCAGATAAATCCGGCTGTGTCCGGTGCAGGGAATAAACTTCAGCGCCTGCTGGTTTTCGCCCAGCACCGACATATCCTGCACCGCCCGCTCCTGACGCAGGCGCATCAGCGTCTTTTCCAACCGTTTTTCTTCAATCGGCTTGAGCAGATAGTCAAAGGCGTGTTCCTCAAACGCCTTCACCGCATATTCATCGAAGGCTGTCAGGAACACGATATAGGGGCGATGCTCCGGGTCGAGCATGCCGACCATCTCCAGCCCGCTGATGCGCGGCATCTGGATATCGAGAAACAGCACGTCCGGGCGTAGCTTATGCACCGCGCCGATGGCCTCCACCGCGTTGGCGCACTCGCCCACAATCTCAAGGTCGTCCTGCGTTTGCAGCAGGACGCGCAGGTTCTCCCGCGCCAGCGGCTCGTCATCAACAATCAGCACTTTAATCATGCATTCTCCTCCAGAGGTAACCGCAGAGTGACCCGGGTAAAACGGTCCGGTTCGCAGGCGACGGCAATCCCGCATTCGTCGCCAAAACGCATCCGTAGACGCTTGTCCACCAGGCTCATGCCCAATCCGCTGGACGAGGAATTGGGTTGATACAGCCCGGCATTGTCTTCGATGTCCAGCACCAGATGCCTGCCCTGCTGGCGAGCGCGCAGCGTAATCTCGCCAACATCCATCAATTGCGAAGTGCCGTGCTTAATGGCGTTTTCGACAATCGGCTGCAGGGTGAACGCCGGAAGCTGCTGATGCTCCAGCGCATCGGGGATATCCAGATGCACCTGCAGCCGCGACTGGAAGCGCGCCTTCTCAATTTGCAGGTAGGCGTTCACGTGCTCAATTTCATCCGCCAGAGTGACAATCTCCGACGGGCGTTTGAGGTTTTTGCGGAAAAAGGTCGACAGATACTGCACCAGTTGGCTCGCCTGTTCGCTGTCGCGGCGAATCACCGCTTTGAGCGTATTCAGGGCGTTAAACAGGAAGTGCGGGTTGACCTGGGCATGCAGCAGCTTGATCTCCGACTGGGTCAGCAGCGCTTTCTGGCGCTCATACTGCCCGGCCAGAATCTGCGCCGACAGTAGCTGGGCAATCCCCTCGCCTAACGTACGGTTGATGGAGCTGAACAGGCGGTTTTTGGCCTCGTACAGTTTGATGGTGCCAATCACCCGCTGGTTCTCACCGCGCAGCGGGATCACCAGCGTCGAGCCTAGCTTGCAGTTGGGGTGAATCGAGCAGCGGTACGGTACTTCGTTGCCGTCAGCGTAGACCACTTCGCCAGTCTCAATGGTTTTTTGCGTGTAGCGTGAGGAGATAGGCTTACCAGGCAGATGGTGATCTTCGCCAATGCCGGTAAAGGCGAGCAGCTTCTCGCGGTCGGTGATAGCCACCGCGCCGATATCCAGCTCCTGAATCAGTACCTGCGCCACCTTCATGCTGTTCTCTTCGTTAAAGCCTTTACGCAGGATCCCCTCCGTCGAGGCGGCCACTTTCAGCGCGGTGGCGGAAAAGGCCGAGGTGTACTTCTCAAACATCGCCCGCTTATCGAGCAGAATACGCATAAACAGCGCCGCACCCACGGTATTGGTGACCATCATCGGTGCGGCAATGCTCTGCACCAGATGCAGCGCATCTTCGAACGGGCGGGCAATCAGCAGGATAATCAGCATCTGCACCAACTCCGCCACCAGGGTGATCGCCCCTGCCGTCCACGGGCTGAATACTTTATCCGGGCGACCACGACGGATCAGCAGACTGTGCACCAGCCCGCCAAGCAGCCCCTCAACCATGGTCGAGATCATGCAGCTTAGCGCGGTCATCCCGCCCATCGAGTAGCGATGTAAGCCGCCGGTCAGCCCCACCAGCCCACCGACCACCGGGCCACCGAGCAGGCCGCCCATCACTGCGCCAATCGCGCGGGTGTTGGCAATGGAGTCTTCAATGTGCAGGCCGAAATAGGTACCGAGAATACAGAAAATGGAGAACGTGACGTAGCAGAGCAGCTTGTGCGGCAGGCGAACGGTAACCTGCATAAGCGGGATGAAGAGGCGCGTTTTGCTCATTAACCAGGCGATGACCAGGAAAACACACATCTGCTGAAGCAGCAGCAACACCAGATTAAACTCGTACATACCCGTTCACCACAGCAGAAATAAAACTGCGTAACATACACACAGTTGGCATAACTTTCTTTGAAACCTGGCAAAAAAAGTGCAAAAAATGCTACCGATCACATTTTATCCATCATCATCTCCGCGAAGTGGATAAAAAACAATCAAAGCAGGCCGTGCTGTTAATCCCCGTCTAAAGTTAAATGGGATATCGCATGCCGGAGGAAAAGATGGCGCTTTATACGATTGGTGAAGTCGCACAGCTCTGTGATATTAACCCGGTGACGCTTCGCGCCTGGCAGCGACGCTACGCGCTGCTGAAGCCGCAGCGCACCGACGGCGGCCATCGCCTGTTTAATGATGACGATATCGACCGCATCCGCGAGATCCAGCGCTGGATAGAAACCGGCGTGCAGGTGAGCAAAGTCAAAGGGCTGCTCAGCGAGCAGCAGGACGGCTGGCGGGAGCAGCAGGAAAAGGTGCTGAGCTACCTGCGCAGCGGTCATCTGCACCCGCTGCGCCTATGGGTGAAGGATCTGCGCCGCAGCCACAGCGCCCGCACGCTGGTTGATTGCCTGTTTAACCCCCTGCGCCAGCGGTTACAGAGCGCGCAGTTTGCCCAGCAAACGCTGCTGGGCCTGCTCGACGGCGTGTTGATTAACGACATTGCGTTGAATCTGGCCTCCGGTCGCCGTAAGTCGGGGCCGCACGCGCTGGTGGTCGGCTGGAACGTCACCGATATGACGCGCCTGTGGCTGGAGAGCTGGGTGGCCTGCGAACAGGGCTGGCGCGTTGATGTGCTGGCTCATACGCTCACCCATGTGCAGCCGGAGCTGTTCCCCGGCCAGACGCTGCTTGTCTGGTGCGGTGTGGCACCCAGCGCCTTGCAGCGGCAGCAGCTCGCCTGCTGGCAGGAAGAGGGCGTGGCCTTCGCGCTCCCCACAAATTAATCGTTCGTTAACAGACCAGCTTCGCGGTATAATCTTTTGGTTAACAAAAGGAGTACACCATGAAGTCTACCAAACTAGCCGCGATCTTCATTTTTGCCCTGATGGCCATCAGCGGTATTGGCGGCGTGATGCTCGCAGGCTATTCATTTATTGTGCGCGGCGGTGTCGGCTGAGCCGTAGACTCAGCCGCTCAAAGGCGCGGTCGACGATAATCGCCGCCAGCGCCACCAGTATCGCCCCTTGCACCACGTAGGCCGTGTTAAACCCACTCAGGCCGATAATAATTGGCGTGCCCAGCGTATTCGCGCCCACCGTGGAGGCGATGGTGGCCGTGCCGATATTAACGATAACCGAGGTCCGCACGCCCGCCACGATAACCGGCGCCGCTAACGGTAGCTCAACCTGACGCAGCCGCTGCCAGCCCGACATCCCCATCCCTTCTGCCACGCTCAACGCACTCAGCGGTACGGCCGCCAGCCCGGCTAACGTGCCTTGCAATACCGGCAGAATGCCATACAGGATCAGCGCAATAATCGCTGGTTTTTCACCAAAACCCATTACCGGAACCGCCAGCGCCAGTACCGCTACCGGCGGAAAAGTTTGCCCCATTGCCGCCAGCGTCTCAACCAGCGGGCGAAATTCACTGCCCGCCGGGCGCGTTACCGCCACGCCAGCACTCACGCCGATAACGATCGCCGTCAGGCTCGAAACCCCCACCAGCCAGGCATGAGCCAGCGTCAGCGACAAAAAACCTGCCTGCTGATAGAGCGGGCGCGGCTGTTCAGGAAACAACAGATGAAACAGCGGCTCGCTGTAGGGCAGGCCCACCAGCAGCCCGATAAACAGCGCCAGCAGCCACAGCAGCGGGTCACGGAATAGTCGCATCGCTCGGTTCCTCGCGTAGCAGGTCGGCAAAATGCAGCGTGCCGTAAGCCCTTCCAGCCTCATCCGCCACCGGCAAAACGGTGCGCCGCTGGTCCATAAAACCGGAGAGCGCATCGCGCAGCGACGCGGTAGCGATAATCGCCTCCCCCTCGGCTTGCTCGCCGTGGCGCACGTAGTCCGCCACCCGCCGCAGCGACAACAATCGCACGCCCAGCTCGCTACGGCCAAAGAAGGTGCGTACAAATTCGCTGCCCGGTTGGCTAAGCAACTGTAGCGGCGTGCCCTGCTGCACCACCTCGCCGCCGTCCAGCAGAATGATGTTGTCCGCCAGACGTAGCGCTTCGTCAATATCATGGGTTACCAGCACGATGGTGCGCCCCAACAGTTGGTGAATACGGCGCATCTCCTGCTGAAGCGCGCCGCGCGTCACCGGATCCAGCGCACCGAAGGGTTCATCCATCAGCAGCACCTCCGGGTCGCCCGCCAGCGCCCGCGCCACGCCGACGCGCTGCTGCTGGCCACCGGAGAGTTGATGCGGGAACCGCGTGCGCAGCGTCGGCTCCAGCCCCAGCAGCGCCATCAGTTCATCGATGCGCGCATCGACCTTTGCCTTCGGCCATTTCAGCAGTTGCGGCACGGTGGCGATGTTTTGCGCCACCGTCCAGTGCGGGAACAGGCCAATCGACTGAATAGCATAGCCCATGCGTCGGCGCAGGGTGAGCAGCGGCTGCTCGCGGATATCCTGCCCGGCAAAACGAATCGTCCCGCTATCGGGCTCCACCAGCCGGTTAATCATCTTGAGGGTGGTGGATTTCCCCGAACCGGAGGTACCAATCAGCACCGAAAACGCCCCTTCAGCCAGCCGCAATGAGAGGTTTTTTACCGCCGGATGGTGACCGAACGATTTGTTGACCTGGAAGAATTCAATCATCGCTCTCTCCTTGTAATAAGCTGCCCGCCAGGCTGAACAGCGCATCGGCGATAACCGCCATCGCGATGGTCGGGATCACGCCAAGCAGCACCAGATCCAGCGCGCTGCTGAGCAGCCCCTGGAACACCAGCGCCCCAAAGCCGCCCGCCCCAATCAGCGCCGCCACCACCGCCATGCCCACCGTCTGTACGGTTACCACCCGCAGGCTGCGCAGCAGTACCGGCAGCGCCAGCGGTAACTGCACGCGAAGAAAGATCTGGGCGCGGCTCATGCCCATCGCCGCCGCGCTTTCCTGCACCTGCATTGAGACCTGCTGCATCCCGGCGACCACGCCGCGTACGATAGGCAGCAGCGCGTAGAGCACCAGCGCAATCAGCGCCGGAGCCAAGCCGGTTCCCGCCACACCGAGATTCGCCAGCCACGGGAAGCGCTGCGCCAGCCCGGCAAGCGGCGCAATCAGCAGGCCGAACAGCGCCACCGAAGGAATGGTCTGAATAATGTTGAGGACAGTAAACACGCTCGACTGCCGCCCCGGATGCCGCCAGCACCACATGCCGAGCGGCACGCCGAGCAGCAGCCCCGGCAGCAGCGTGCCCCAGAGCAGCGTCAGGTGCTGGCTCAAGGCATCGTTAAAGGTCTCCTGCCGGTTGGCGTACTCTTTCATCAGCGACAGGCCATCAAGCGCCCCGCTCCACAACAGCCAGCAAGGCAGCAGCCACAGCTGCACGTTCAACAGCCAGCGCCACCGCGCATGCGATGTCAGGCGGCGAATAGCCTCGCTGCAAATCAGCAACATCAGCAGTAAGCCCAGCCATAGCCCGCTCCCCGGTGAGGTTCGCGCCAGCGGGCTGCTGCTCTGCGCCAGTTGCTGCGCAGCCTCGCCGCTCGCCCACAGCAGGAGCGCAAAGCCGCCTTCGGCCAGCAGCAGAATCAACAGACTCGGCAGCCGCCCAGGCAGCCAGCTAAGCCACAAAAACAGCGCCGGAATAATCAGCAGGATAAGCGGAGGGAAATCCCAGATTTGCCATAGCCAACGGCCTTCGCCCGATACCAGACGGTTCGGGGCGAAATTGACAAACGGCAGCGCGGCGGCAGCCAGCAACAGAACCGCCAGCAGCGCCACCACGCGATGAGTACAACGAGGCATGCGATTAACCGATTACTTCGCCCACCCTTTTTGCTTCAGGTATTCCGCCGCCACGGTTTTGGCGTCCAGCCCTTCGACCGCAATCTTCGCGTTCAGCGTTTGCAGGGTCTTTTCATCTAGGCTCGCGAACACCGGCTTCAGCCATTCGTCCAGTTGCGGATAGGCTTTCAGCACCGCTTCACGCACCACCGGCGTCGGCGCATAAATCGGCTGCACGCCTTTCGGATCGCTCAGGGTCTGTAGCCCCAGCGCCGCCACCGGGCCGTCGGTGCCGTAGGCCATCGCCGCGTTGACGCCAGAGGTTTGCTGCGCCGCCGCCTTAATGGTGACGGCGGTGTCTCCGCCCGCCAGCGACAGCAGCTGGTCCTGACTCAGTTTGAAATCGTAGGCTTTTTCAAACGCCGGCAGCGCATCCGGGCGTTCGATAAATTCAGCAGAGGCTGCCAGCTTAAAGGTGCCGCCTTTTTTCAGATAGCCGCTCAGGTCGGCCAGCGAAGTGAGTTTATTTTGTTCCGCCAGGTCTTTGCGAACGGCGATGGTCCAGGTGTTATTCGCCGGTGCAGGGGTCAGCCAGATCAGATGATTTTTCTCGGCATCGAGCTTTTTCACTTTCTCATAGCCCGCCGCCGCATTTTTCCAGGCCGCATCGGTTTCATCTTTGAAGAAGAACGCGCCGTTGCCGGTGTACTCCGGGTAGATATCCAGCGCGTTGGAGGTGATAGCACCGCGCACCACCGGCGTGGTGCCAAGCTGAACCTTGTTCACCGTTTTGACGCCGTGGCTTTCCAGCACCTGCAGGATAATGTTCCCCAGCAACGCCCCTTCGGTATCAATTTTTGACCCTACTTTTACCGGCTCCACGGCCTGTAACGGCAGCGCAACCGCCGCCAGGAGCACCAGTGACGCCGTCCATCCCCTTGCCATCGTCATACGCTTTCCTCTTATTATTTGCGCTCAATTAACAGGCGCTTAAGTAAAAAGCGTAGACGAAATCTCAGTAATCAGCCCTTTTTCGGGATCGTTAACGGGATCGTCAGCAAGCTCGCGGCGAAGTACAGCAGCGCGATTACCCACAGCGTACCCTCCACGCCGAGCGGGTTAACGCACAGGGTGACGATAAATGGCCCGACAAAATTGCTCAGGCCAGAGCCAAGGTTCAGGCAGGAGATCGCCGCGCCTTTATTTTCCGGCAGCAGCGAGGGAATCAGCGCGCTCAGCGGGCCGAAAGCGCCAAGGCCGATGGCATAAATCGCCAGCGCGATAACCATCGCCACACTGCTATGGCCAAACAGCACCGGTGCATAGCACACCGCCAGCGCCGACGCGCCGCAGAGCGTTCCGGCAAACCAGACCACGGTGTTACGCCAGCCGATGGTATCGCCCAGCCAGCCGAAGAAGTAGTTGGCGAAGATATTCACCACGTTCACCAACCCCCAGATGGTCAACCACTCTTCAATGCTGAAGCCAAAGCGCGGCAGGTAAACCGGCATCAAAATCACCAGCGAGAACTTGCCGATATCGTTGATGGTTTTAACCACCACCGCCAGGCGCATTTTCGGCTCGCGCACCAGCACAATAATCCCCTCCGCCAGCGCCTTGCCGACCGCACCATCCTGCTGCCACTGCGGTTTATCGCGATTGAGGAGCAGCGCGCAGCCGCAGCCCGCCAGCACAAAGATAAAGCCGGAGAGTAAGGTGGTGGTCTCCCCCAGACGCGGGATCATAAAGCCGGAGAACCACGGCCCGACGATAGTCATGCCGACGCCGAAGGCAATCCAGAACCAGGAGACGGCGCGGCCGAGAATCCGGCTTTCGCAGCGCTGGTTAATCCACACCAGAAACGAGTAGGCGAACAGCGGATAGGCCATACCGCGCACCGCGTAGCTCACCATCATCAATGGGTAGTTGCCGTCCGGCAGCGCGACGAAAATAAACGGTACCGAGCCGACAAAGTAGAGCAGCGTCGCCAACCACATCAGGCGACGAATGCCAAGTACGCCCGCCCCAATCCCGGAAAACCACGAAATCGCCGCCACGCATAGGCCAAAGACGGATGACAGCAGGCTGATATGTACCGCATCAAGCCCGCGCTGTTGCAGCAGAGAGGCCAGCCAGCTCTGTTCGATAGTTGCCCCGGTAATAAACAGGAAGACGCCCACGAATCCCCATACCAGCTCGCGCGGGAGGCCGAGGCGTGCCCAGATGCCCTGTTGAATATATAAACTTTGATCGGTCATTTCTGATATCCAAAAAAACGTCCCAGCCGTAGCTGGGGGTTGTGCGGTTTGTTTCCCGGCGTCGTTTCACTCGGCCGGGCTACAGGTGTTGGTTTGTAGCCCGGGCGAGCGCAGCGACCCCGGGATTGGCACCTATGCGTTATTCAACTGCGCTAACTGATGCTGTTTGGCTTTGAGCAGGCTGCGGTTGACGTGGCCGACGGTGTTATCCCCCCAGCAGTGGTCGTACGGCATCCCGGTCAGGCTTTCGATAACCTCTTTGGTTTCTGCCGTGACGGTTACTTTGCTGCCGCCCTGTTTCAGGCGTGCCACTTCTTCATTCAGCACCGCATGGGTACGGCTGTTGACTTTGAACTGGAAGGCCGACCAGATGCCCCACAGAGTCAGGAGAACCGGCAGAATAATCATGATGGCGAGGATCATATTAATCGCCGACTGCGGCTGGCTGGTGTGGCCGGTGATAAAGCCGGACATCTGCAGCGCCACGCCAACGAGGAAGATGGAGAACGCCTGGGACGCTTTACGCAGCAGGCTCATAAAGCCCGCGAAGATCCCTTCACGACGGTTGCAGGTCAGAATTTCATCCACATCCGCCACGAAGGTGTAATTGTTCCATGGAATGGAGTAGATACCGCCGCGCGCCAGACCGGCCACGCCCGCAGCCAGATACAGCATGGACATGCTGGTCGAGCCGTAGAGATAGGTCACCGCGAACAGGGCAAACGCCACCAGCGCCATTAGCGCCTGAGTCGCAAACGCGCGGGACGGCGAGTAACGCAGGGTCAGCCAGGTGGCGACGCCGACACCGAAGAACTGCAGACCGTTGATCACGCTCAACAGGTTACTGGCGACAACGGAAGAGGTCGCCAGGGCAAAGACCACGAAATAGGTAAAGACGGAGTTAAAGATATCCTGCGCGACCGAACCGCCCAGATACATCCCCAGGTGAGAACGGAAGGTTTTAATTTTCAGCGTAGAGATGAAATCGTAGTAGATATCGAACAGGCGCTTACTCAGCGGCAGCTTCTCTTCGGTCTCAACGCTGCGTTCGCTCTGCTCAATCTCTTCCAGCGAACGTTCCCAGGTGCCGAAGTAAACGAAGAACAGCACCACCATAAAGGCAACGGTGAAAATCGCCCCGGCGTAGAAGAACGATATCGCCGAATCAGAACCAAAGTAGGCCAGCAGGCGGCCCGGCAGGAATGCGGCGGTGAAGCCCGCGAACTGCGCGATATACATACGAGCGCTGGTCAGCTTAGAGCGTTTGGTGAAGTCGTTAGTCATCTCGGCCGACAGGGTGTCGTACGGGATCAAAATCATCGAGTAGACGATTTCAAACAGGATATAGACCAGCAGGTACATCCAGTAGTTAAAGCCCTGCACCCACAGCAGGCTGTAAACCGCCACCAGCGGAATGCTCAGCAGCAGGAAGAAACGGCGACGGCCAAAGCGACGACCGAGGCGGGTTTTGTGGAAGTTATCGGAGATGTAGCCCATGCACGGACACATGATCACATCGACGATACGCGCCACGGCGAACAGCGAACCTGCTTCAATCGGCGTCAGGCCGCAGAAGGTGGTCAGGAAGAACAGCAGCCAGGCACTCACCAGAGTAAAAGCCCCTGAACCGATAACATCGGCCAGGCCGTAACAGATATAGTTGTGGAGTTTTATCTCCCGCACTTTTTTTATCATTTTCCATCCCCTTGAACATAACAGGACGGCGAGGCTGCAAGCCGCGCCGTCGTCAAATAGCATCAGGCGTCGGCGTTTTCCTGCACGATGGCGTGCTCACTCCAGCCCTGCGGCAGCGGCTGCGGGCGGCGAATGCGCAAATCGTTAAGCGTGAGTCCCCTCACCCCGTTGGCGTACAGCGCGGGCAGGCCGCCCGGATAGGCATCCACGCCCCAGGCGCGGCCAGTTTGCGGGTTCACGCGATAGGCGTTATCCAGCCCCATCCCGGTTGGGCTTGCCGGATTGCACGGCGGGCGGATGTCATAGCAGCCCTGCTCGTCGGACGGGCCGGCAAGCTGCTGCAATGAAAGCCCGTTGAAGGTGACGTGGCGGATATCACCCGGCGTTTCCGCGTGCAGGTTGATGGCCCCTTCGCTCACCCCAGAAAGCTGGCTGAAGGTAATCTCCTCGACCCTTCCCGGCGGTATCTGCGGGTCGCGGTGGCGCACGGAGATAAACACCGGGTCGGCTTTGCCCCAGTGGCACGGGTGGCCGTGACGGCAGTCGAACAGAATGTTGCTGAAGATCATCTGGCTGAACTGGCCGCCGTCGCGGGAGACCAGGCCAATGCCGCGGTTGGACTCAAAGATTGAGCAGTTGTGCACCGCGATATGGCTGATGTCGGCGAAGGTTTCGGTGCCAATTTTGATGGCGCAGCTTTTTGAGCGGATCAGGCAGTTGCTCACCACCACGTGGCGCGTTGGCTGCTGGAGCCCTTCCGGTTTGCGGGTGGTTTTCACGCAGATGCCGTCATCGGCGGCGCTGAAGTAGCTGTCGCTGATATGCACGTGCTGACAGCTGTCGATATCCAGCGCGTCGGTATTGGAGAGCGCCAGATCGTTATCAATGGTCAGGTTCTGGATAAACACCTGGTTGCAGCTCACCAGATGTGCGGTCCACATCGGCGAGTCGCTGATGGTGATATCACGGATGCGCACCTGCTGACAGCCTTCCAGCACCAGCATGCGCGGGCGCATGGTTTTCGGCTGACGGTAGCCCTGGGCATCGGCGCACTCAGAAAACCAGGCGCTGGCCCCGCCCGCCAGGCAGCCTTCGCCGCTGAGCGTAATGTGGTGGGCGTTGTGCGCATAAATCAGTGCCATGCGGGACAGTTCGGCGACGGTTTGCGTCAGCTCAGCCGGATAATCCTCGGCGCGAGGGCTAGCCAGCAGGCGCGCACCCGCTTCCAGATGCAGAGTAAAGTTCGACGGCAGGACCAGCGTGCCGGTCATCCAGTCGCCCGGAGAAACCACCAGCGTGCCGCCACCGGCGCGGTCGATTTCATCAATCAACTGCTGAAGCTGCGCGGTAAGCGGGGTGTTGCCGCTGCGGTCGAGGGCGGTGTTATGCAATGAAATCTTCATGTGGCTACCTGCGTAGATTGAGATAGCTGCATTTAACGCGGTTACGCCGATTCTCTCGCCGGGCAGATACGGGCTTTTTTACGTATTAGTGAATGGCATCACGCCGGTTATGGCCCCCGGTCATCGCTTTTGAGCAAGCGCACAAAACGGCGAGGCGGCGGGATTTGATGAGTGACGGAGGTCACATATTGGTTGGGTTTGGCGGGGGAAAAGCGGTGGGTTGACGCAGATAGGGGTGGGATAGTGGATAAATTGGGAGGGGGATCACAAAGCGGTGCGGGAGTCAGGGTTGGGGGATTGCTCCCCTCACCCTAACCCTCTCCCCAAGGGGGAGAGGGAACCGTTCGGTGCTCGCATACGCCCTCTCCCTTTTAGGGAGAGGGCCGGGGTGAGGGTAATCCTTACAGCAGCTCGAACTCGCCCTGCTTCACGCGCGCCGAATCCACACCGATAAAGACGTTAAACTTGCCCGGCTCCGCCGCGTACTGCATCTGCTGGTTCCAGAACTTCAGCGCGTTGACGTCAATCGGGAAGCTGACGGTCTGGGTTTCACCCGGCTTCAGGGTCACTTTCTCAAACCCTTTCAGCTGTTTAACCGGACGGCTCATCGAGGCGGTGACATCCTGCAGGTACATCTGGATAACCGTTGCCCCTTCACGCTTGCCGGTGTTGGTCACCTGCACGCTGGCGGTCACGCTGCCGCCCGCTTTCATGGTTGGCGCAGACAGCTTCACGTCGGAGACCGAGAAGGTGGTGTAGCTCAGGCCGTAACCAAACGGATAGAGTGGACCGTTCGCTTCATCGAAGTAGCGTGAGGTGTACTTGTTCGGCTTGTCAGCATTATACGGGCGACCGGTGTTCAGGTGGCTGTAGTACTGCGGAATCTGCCCCACGGAGCGCGGGAAGGACATCGGCAGCTTACCGGACGGGTTGTAGTCGCCAAACAGCACGTCGGCGATAGCGTTACCGCCTTCAGTACCGGCAAACCAGGTTTCCAGAATGGCGTCAGCCTGCTGGTCTTCTTTCACCAGCGTCAACGGGCGACCGTTCATCAGCACTAAGACCAGCGGCTTGCCGGTGGCTTTCAGCGCGGCAATCAGATCCTGCTGGCTTTTCGGAATCGAAAGTTCGGTACGGCTGGAGGCTTCATGCGCCATGCCCTGCGCTTCACCGACCACGGCAACGACAACATCGGACTGTTTCGCCGCTGCAACCGCTTCATCAATCATCGCCTGCGGCGAGCGCGGGTCAATTTTTACCGCCTCTTCGTACAGATTCAGGAAGTCGACGATACCTTTGTCGTTGGTGACATTAGCGCCTTTGGCATAAACCACTTTGCCTTCGTTGCCCATCACGTTCTTGATACCGGTCAGCACGGTCACCGACTGCGCGGCAACGCCTGCGGCAGACCAGCTCCCCATCACGTCGCGTTGGCTATCGGCCAGCGGACCCACCACGGCGACGGTGGCATTTTTCTTCAGCGGCAGCGTTTCCAGACGGTTTTTCAGCAGCACCAGGCTCTGGCGCGCAACTTCACGCGCTTCGGTGCGGTGCAGGCGGCTTTCCGCGTTGGTGTCCTGCGGGTCAGAATCTTTCGGCCCTAAGTGGCTGTACGGGTCGTTAAACAGCCCCATGTCATATTTGACGTTCAGCACGTGGCGCGTGGCATCGTCGAGTTCCGCCATCGTGACCTTGCCCGACTTAATCAACCCCGGCAGGTATTTGCTGTAGAACTCGTCGCTCATACTCATGTCGATACCGGCTTTCAGCGCGACGCGCACCGCATCTTCCGGGTCGGCGGCCACGCCGTGTTTAATCAGCTCTTTGATGGCCCCGTGGTCGGAAACGGTAATGCCTTTAAAGCCCCACTGCTTACGCAGCACGTCTTTCATCAGCCAGGCGTCGGCGGTGGCCGGGGTGCCATTTAGCGAGTTCAGGCCGATCATTACCGCGCCGCTGCCGGCATCCAGCCCCGCTTTGTACGGCGGCATATAGTCGTTGAACAGGCGCTGCGGGCTCATGTCGACGGTGTTGTACTCTTTACCGCCTTCCACCGCGCCGTAGGCGGCGAAGTGCTTCACGCTGGTCATCACCGAGTAGCGGTCTGCCGGGCTTTTGCCCTGCATCGCTTCCACCATGGTTTCACCCATGATGGAGGTTAGGTAGGTATCTTCGCCAAAGCCTTCAGAGGCACGGCCCCAGCGCGGGTCGCGGGACACGTCGACCATCGGCGCCCAGGTCATGTTCAGACCGTCGTCCGCCGCTTCATAGGCCGAAATGCGACCCACGGTTTTCACCGCATCGAGGTTAAAGGTGGAGGCCAGCCCTAAGCTAATCGGGAAGACGGTACGCTGACCGTGTACCACGTCATAGGCGAAGAACAGCGGGATCTTCAGGCGGCTGAGGGACATCACCTGATCCTGCATGGCGCGGATATCCTGACGGGTGACGGTATTAAAAATCGCCCCCACCTGCCCTTCTTTGATCATGTCGCGAATGGCTTCTTTCGGGTTGTCCGGCCCGACGCTAATCAGGCGCAGCTGACCGATTTTTTCATCAACCGTCATCTTCTTGAGCAAACCGGTCACAAAGGCGTCACGCGCCTGCGGCGTGAGGAGGTGGTTGCCGAACAGATCTTCCGCCAGAGCGGGTTGCAGCGCCAGGCTCACGGCGACGCCAACAGAAAGTAGCCATTTCATATTCTTGTAATCTCTTTATTCCATGCCGGGTAGCGCGGCGAGAGTCGATGAAAAAACGCAGTTTGCCATAAACTTAAAGGACGGCGGTACAGAAAGCTAAGGTTATTCTCTGATTTTTAGAAACATTCACTCACCAAATGATCATACAAAGCGCTATTCTTAGAAACGACAAATTTGTCCCACCACAAGGAGTGGAGAATGTCTTCTCAAACGACAACTGATAATAATGCGCTGATTAACGAACTCTCCCGCCTGGTTGGTCATGCCCACCTGCTGACCGACCCCGCCAAAACCGCTCGCTATCGCAAAGGCTTCCGTTCCGGCCACGGCGACGCGCTGGCCGTGGTCTTCCCCGGCTCCCTGCTTGAGCTGTGGCGCGTGCTGAACGCCTGCGTCAACGCCGACAAAATTATTCTGATGCAGGCCGCCAACACCGGCCTGACCGAAGGTTCAACCCCGAGCGGTAACGACTACGACCGCGATATCGTCATTATCAGCACCCTGCGCCTCGATAAGCTGCACCTGCTGGATAACGGCGAACAGGTGCTGGCATGGCCGGGCACCACGCTCTATTCACTGGAAAAAGCGCTGAAGCCCTTTGGCCGCGAGCCGCATTCAGTGATCGGTTCTTCCTGTATCGGCGCCTCGGTGATTGGCGGTATCTGCAACAACTCTGGCGGCTCGCTGGTGCAGCGCGGCCCGGCCTACACCGAAATGTCGCTGTTTGCACGCATTGACGAACAGGGCAAGCTGACGCTGGTCAACCATCTGGGCATTGACCTTGGCGAAACGCCGGAGCAGATCCTCAGCAAGCTCGACGACGAGCGCGTCAAAGACAGCGACGTGCAGCACGATGGCCGCCACGCGCATGACTATGACTACGTGAACCGCGTGCGCGACGTGAACGCGGATACGCCAGCGCGTTACAACGCCGACCCGGAACGTCTGTTTGAATCCTCCGGCTGTGCGGGCAAGCTGGCGGTGTTTGCGGTGCGCCTCGACACCTTCCCGGCGGAAAAACGCCAGCAGGTGTTCTATATCGGCACCAACCAGCCGGACGTGCTGACCGAAATTCGCCGCCATATTCTGGCGGAGTTCAAAAATCTGCCGGTGGCGGGCGAATATATGCACCGCGATATCTACGATATTGCCGAGCAGTACGGCAAAGATACTTTCCTGATGATCGACAAGCTCGGCACCGACAAAATGCCGTTCTTCTTCACCATGAAGGGCCGCGCAGATGCGATGCTGGAAAAAGTGTCGCTGTTCAAGCCGCACTTCACCGACCGCTTTATGCAAAAGCTGGGGCACGCCTTCCCGGCGCATCTGCCGGAGCGCATGAAAACCTGGCGCGATAAGTACGAACATCACCTGCTGCTGAAAATGTCCGGTGACGGCATTGATGAAGCGCAGGCGTGGCTGACCGAATACTTTAAAGAGGCAGAAGGTGACTTCTTCGTCTGCACGCCGGAAGAAGGCAGCAAAGCGTTCCTGCACCGCTTCGCGGCGGCGGGTGCGGCCATCCGCTACCAGGCGGTTCACGCTGATGAGGTGGAAGATATTCTGGCGCTGGATATCGCGCTACGCCGTAACGATACCGAGTGGTTCGAGCACCTGCCGGCGGAAATCGACAGCAAGCTGGTGCATAAGCTCTATTACGGGCACTTTATGTGTTACGTGTTCCACCAGGATTATATCGTCAAGAAAGGGGTCGATCCGCACGAGGTGAAAGAGCAGATGCTGGCCCTGCTGCGGGAACGCGGCGCGCAGTACCCGGCGGAGCATAACGTAGGGCATCTGTATGAAGCAGATGAAAACCTGAAGCGCCATTACCGCGAAAACGATCCGACCAACAGCATGAACCCGGGGATCGGTAAAACCAGTAAGCTCAAATATTGGGGCGAAAAAACCGACGTGTAATGCGACGCTGGTAGAATTTCCCGGGGTCGGCGTAAACGTCTCGCTCGGGCTACGATTCGCATGTAGCCCGGCCGAGCGCAGCGACGCCGGGAACTTTCCCAACACGATAAGGAATACAATGATGTCTACGCTTGATGTCACCCGCGACGGCGATGTTGAAATCCGTGACGCGCAGGCTGACGATGTACAAGCCATTGCCGCGCTGTATGCCTGGCACGTTCTTAACGGCCGCGCCTCGTTTGAAGAGGTGCCGCCGTCCATTGATGAAATGCAGCAGCGGATGCGCAATATTCAGGAACAGGGCCTGCCGTGGCTGGTGGCGCTCTATCGCGGCGAAGTGGTCGGTTACTGCTATGCGAACCACTACCGCCCTCGCCCGGCCTACCGTTACACCCTTGAAGAGTCTATCTACGTCGACACCACCATGACGGCGCACGGTATAGGCAGCCGTCTGTTAACGGCGCTGATTACGATTTGCGAGCAAGGGCCATGGCGGCAACTGCTGGCGGTGATTGGCGACGGCAATAACAATACCGGTTCGCTGCGCCTGCATAAAAAGCACGGTTTCGAGGTGGTGGGTCAACTGCGTAGCGTCGGCTACAAGATGGGTGACTGGCGGGATACGGTGATTATGCAGCGTCCACTCAACGATGGAGACTGGACGCTGCCCGAGTAATTAATCGTCCTGGGTGGTCTGCCCGCTCTTCTGGGCTCTGGCGATATCGCCTTCCACCTGGGCTTCCTTCTGCTTTTTATAGCTCAGCGCGGCCGCAGGTACCGGCATCACTTTCCCGGTTTCTACCCAGGTACGCAGACGGCTGGCGTCGGCGAAGTGGGTAAATTTACCGAACGCATCCATTACCACCATCGCCACCGGACGCTTGTTCATCACGGTGCGCATTACCAGGCAGTGACCCGCAGCGTTAGTAAAGCCGGTTTTGGTCAGCTGAATGCTCCAGTTATCGCGATACACCAGATGGTTGGTATTGCGGAATGGCAGCGTATAGGCCGGATGGGCGAAGGTCGCGGTGTCTTCTTTGGTGGTGCTGAGCTGGCCAATCAGCGGGTACTGTTTGGTGGCAATCAGCAGCTTCGTCAGGTCACGCGCGGTCGACACGTTATGAATCGAAAGCCCGGTTGGCTCAACGTAGCGGGTATTGGTCATCCCCAGCGATTTTGCCTTTGCGTTCATCGCGCGGATAAACGCGTCATAGCCGCCCGGATAGTGGTGAGCCAGGCTCGCCGCCGCGCGGTTTTCTGAAGACATCAGCGCCAGCAGCAGCATATTTTTACGGCTGATCTGGCTGTTCAGGCGCACACGAGAGTAAATTCCCTTCATCTCTGGCGTATGGCTGATGTCCACCGTCAGGATCTCATCCAGCGGCAAATGCGCGTCCAGCACCACCATCGCCGTCATCAGCTTGGTGATAGAGGCCATCGGGCGCACCAGATCCGGCTGGTTGGCGTAAATAACTTTGTTCGTTTCAAGATCAACAATCATCGCGCTACCGGAAGCAATTTCCGGCTGCGAGGCAACGGCGGTGACGGCCGTTTTAGCACTCGCCTGAGGCGCAAAAGGCAAAGCCAGCACAAAGGCAAGGCTCAGCAGGGAAACGCGAAATTTCTGCATGGTGAGTATTCTGGTGGTTATTTATGCACATTATGATAGACAACCGCCTCGTACCTAAGGGGTACGAAGCGGAATGGCTCATCATAGCGCGGAGTACGCGGCATCTACCAGAAAAGAATAGTGAATAAATGCTGCATTGCTGACGGAATCTGCATTCACATCAGCAATGCATTCAGCGAGTTAAAACAGCCTGTATCCGTAGCCCCACAGCACCACGGTCAGCGCCAGCAGAACCTCCAGTACCAGCACCCCAATAGCGAGGGTGGAACTGGCGAAGCTCAGCCCCTCTTCCCGGTTAATATTGAGGAAGGTAGGAATACCGACGTAGAGCAAATACCCGGTGTAGAACAACGCCACCGTCCCCACCAGCGCGCATAGCCACACCAGTGGATAGAGCGCGACGATACCGCTCAGGAAGATTGGCGTCGCCACGTAGCCGGCAAACACCATACAGCGCTTGAGTGAAGGGCGCTGCGGGTAGTTACGCGCCATCCACCAGATAACCCGGCCCATTACCGCTACGCCCGCCAGCATAAGCGCGTAGAACAGTATCGCCAGCCCAATCCCGGTCATCAGTGACAGCCTGACCACGGTGCCTTCGCCAAAGTTCCAGCCAAGCTGGGTGGTACCGATAAACGCGCACACCACCGGAATGGCCGCCATCACCAGCACATGATGCATATAGTGGTGAGAGACGGTTTCGTTCTCACTACGGATCACATGCATCTCTTTATCAGGGTGGGAGAAGAGTCCCCATACATGGTTCATAACGCCTCCTCAGCACGGCTTCGTACCACGTTGCTCTAAGTATAATTCACATGAATAGATTGTTTTATGTACAACGCAAAAAATAGACGCAGCCGCACTTCTCGCGTGAGGGTGTATGATTAAAGGATTGATGCAGTAAGGAGTGAGTGTTTGCATGGATATCAATAACCTGATTTCCCACTATGGTTACGCTGCGCTGGTGATTGGCAGTATGGCGGAGGGCGAGACCATTACGCTGCTCGGCGGGGTGGCGGCGCATCAGGGTCTGTTGAAGTTCCCCTTAGTGGTCATTTCGGTGGCGCTGGGCGGTATGATTGGCGACCAGTTGCTGTACCTGCTTGGTCGGCGGTTTGGTGGGCGGCTGCTTAAACGTTTTTCACGCCACCAGGCGCGCATTCGCAAGGCGCAGCGGCTGATTAAAAATCGTCCCTACCTGTTCGTGATTGGCACCCGTTTTATGTACGGTTTCCGCGTTATTGGGCCGCTGTTGATTGGCGCCAGCGGATTGCCGCCGAAGATCTTCCTGCCGCTGAATATTCTGGGGGCGTTAATCTGGGCGCTGCTGTTCACCACGCTCGGCTATCTGGGCGGTGAAGCGATTGGCCCGTGGCTGCATCATCTGGATAAGCATCTGAAGCACCTCATCTGGCTGGCGCTGGTGGTCGTACTGGTGATTGCCGTTCGTTGGTGGATGAAGCATCGGGAAGCGAAAAAACCGCAGGAATAAACCCGGCATAGGCCGGGTTATAGGTAGCCCGGCCGAGCAACGCGACGCCGGGAATCACGCAAAACTTAAAACGAATACTGCACGCCTACACGATAACGCGTCTGACGCTCGTCGGTGGTATTTCGCACGGAAACGTTGCCGATTTCCACGTACGGCTTCCAGTTTTTATCAATACTGTAGGCCGTTTTGAAGTTCAGCTCGTAGTCATCTTTACCGTTGTCATAGCGATTAAAATCTTCGCTCTTTTTATAAATATAGTTGCCTTCGAATGCCCATGGCCCGATTTTATAGCCCAGCCACAGGTCACCACGGTTAATATGTTCATCGTCCTTATCCACCGAGGTATCACGAACATATTCGTAGCGATATCGCGCGGCAAGATAAATACCATTACTGAAATTATACTGCCCACGAATATACGGTTTATATATTGACTTCGACGAAGAGGTTTCTAATGCAAAACCGGGTTGAATCGTTATTTCCGGCGTTGCATTAAACTGATAGCTCACCACATATTCGCTACCATTATCGACAACGTCATTAAACATTTTCCGCGAATGTTCACCGCCCGATTTGCTTTTTGCCTCAACCGAGAAGCCAAAGCCGTTAGCAAAGCGGTGTGATATCAGCACCCTGTCCTTCTGCGCCTGACTGTCGTCCGTATACTCATGGCGCAGATCGATAGTGACCGCATGTGCGGACGCGCTGGCAAAGGCCAGCATCCCAAAGGTTATTAATTTTTTCACGCAATCGTCCTCTGTTTTTATCGTTAACTCCAAAGCGGTGAGGAACTGGCTTTAATATTTAAAATATGAATATAAAAAGGTGTAGGGTATTTATTATCAATAAAGAATATTTTTTCTTCGGAGGGCGATAGTAGTGGCGAGAAAATGAAGTGTCATTCATTTAAATCAAAATACGTGATCGCAAACATATTTTAATGCAATATCGATGGCGATTTTTAATAAAAATAAAAATCCAATACTGAGGGCGTATATTAGCGAGTGATATTATTTAATCTGAGTATTTATTTTTCACTTTTCCCCTGCACAAATAATACAGGGGAAAAGGAACCCGCAGTGGGTTATTTCTCTTCGCTGATGTGGTAGCCGCCGCCCAGCGCCGAGGTCAGCTGAATGTTGGCATCAATCCACTGGCCGTGCAGGCGTAACGCGTTGACACGCTCCTGCAGAGCAGGCAATTTCGCAAGGCTGACTTTAGAACCCGGAATAATTCCGGCGTTCATCCGCGCCTGCGCCAGCGTCACCAGGCGCTGCGCGTCTTTCTCAACCTGCTGCTGCTGCTGGTTTTTCTCCATCAGCGTCTCAACCTGGCTGGCGGTTTTCGCTACCTGGTTTACCGCATCCACCACCGCTTTATTATATTTAGCGACGGAGAGATTGTTCTGCGCATTGGCGATATCCAGGTTGGCGTTCAGACGACCGCTGTCGAAGATAGGCAGCGTCAGCCCGGCGGTCACGCCCATCTGATTGGCGGAGCTACGGAACAGATCGCTTAAGTGCAGCGCATCCTGTTGCAGGAAGGCCATCAGGTTGATGTCCGGGTAGAACGCCGCTTTCGCGGCATCGATTTCGCTCAGCGACGCTTCGATATACCAGTGCGCTTCCTGCAAATCCGGACGGCGCGCCAGCAGGTCGTAGCCTAAGCGAGTCGGCATTTTACTGGCAACCGCCGGCAGGTCGACTTTACGCAGATTCAGCGACTGGCTCTGGCTGTTGGTCAGCGCCATCAGCCGCGCCTCAATCTCTTTCATATTGCCAGCCACGTCAGCCAACTGCTGGTCGGTTTTGCTGACGTTAATATCGTTCTCTGCCCCTTCGGCGGAGTTGGTTATACCGTGCTGATACAGCTCGGTATCCACGGTCACGATATTATTCTGTTCTTTTTTCACTTGCTCTAGCACGTCGTGAATCGCCGCTTCGGTTTGCCACTGCCAGTACAGACGCGCCACGCTGCTGGAGAGCAGTTCCTGGGTTTGCGCCCGCTCGGCGACCTGCGCCTTCACTTCACCGATACGCGCCTTCACCTGCGCGCGGTTTTTACCCCACAGGTCGAGATCCCATCCGGCGGTCAGGCCGAACGTACCGTTGGTGTACCACGGGCCGGTATTGCCATCAGCATCGGTGGCAAACGGCCCCATCAGGCCTTCTGCGGACATTTTCTGGCGTTCAAGATTCCCGCCGAAATCCACTTCCGGGCCCAGCGACGACTTCGACATCCGCGCCTGCGCTTCAGCCAGTTTGATGCGCTGATCGGCAATCTGCATATCCGGCGCATTTGCCAGCGCGCGGGTAATTAGGCCGTTCAGCTGTGCATCGTGATAGCCCTGCCACCAATTACTCTGCGGCCAGCCGTTTTGCAACGCCGCAGGGAGTTCCGTTGAAACGTTCGAGGCCGGAACCTGCTGTTTAACAGGACTACCAATATCATGCGAAGGTGCACAGCCAGCCAGCGCAATGAGCAGGGGTAAACCAGACAACACGCTTTTTTTCAGAGTTAAGTTCATTTGAGAGGTCAGGTTACAAAAGAAGGAGGATTATATTAATTTAAATGCAGCCAATCCGTTTAGTAAAGCGTGTGGGAACATAATTTGACATACTTAGTGACAGTCAAAAATTATTAAATTTCATGGAGTAGAAATGAGCCAGAACATTTATGACAATCCTGATTTCTTCGCCGGGTACGCCACGCTCGACCGTTCGGTTAGAGGACTCGACGGTGCGCCGGAATGGGCCACCATTGTGCACATGATGCCCGCGCTGGTCGGCCAGCGGGTGGTGGATCTTGGCTGCGGCTACGGCTGGTTTTGCCGCTGGGCGCGCGACCAGGGTGCCGCTAAGGTGACCGGGCTGGATCTCTCCAGCCTCATGCTGGAACGGGCGCGAGAGATGACCCACGATGCAGGGATTGAATACCGCTGCGAAGATTTGCAGACCCTCACGCTTGCCGCCGATAGCTGCGACGTGGTTTACAGCTCGCTGGCGCTGCACTATTTGCCCGATATCGCCCCGCTGCTCGCCTGCGTTTATCAGGCTCTGACGCCGGGCGGCACGCTGCTGTTTTCCGCCGAGCATCCTATCTACACCGCCCCGCTCAAGCAGGGCTGGCAGGAAGATGCGCAGGGGCAGAAAAGCTGGCCAGTCAGCCATTATCAGCAGGAAGGCGAGCGCATCAGCAATTGGTTTGCCGACGGCGTCAAGAAACAGCACCGGACGCTGGGCAGTTGGATTAACGCGCTGGTAGCCGCCGGTTTTGTCATTGAGTGCCTCAACGAATGGGGGCCAACCGCAGAACAGATTGCCGCCAACCCGGCGCTGGATGAAGAGAAAGAACGGCCGATGATTTTTATTCTGCGCGCGCGTAAGCCGGTGTGAGTTGGGTGAGTGCCGGATAAGCAAAGCGCCATCCGGCAATTCACCGACGCTTACGCTTTCAAACTCGCGCCGTTGGTCGCAATCACCTCTTTATACCAGTCGAAGCTCTTCTTCTTGCTGCGCGCCAGCGTACCGGTGCCATCGTCGTGGCGATCCACATAGATAAACCCGTAGCGCTTAGAGAGTTCCGCTTTCGAGGCGCTGACCAGGTCAATCGGCCCCCAACTGGTGAAGCCCATCAGCTCAACGCCGTCCTCAATCGCTTCCCGCGCCTGCACCAGATGGTCATTCAGGTAGCTGATACGGTAGTCATCGTTGATGCTGCCGTCAGCTTCCACTTTATCCTTCGCGCCGAGGCCGTTTTCAACAATAAACAGCGGCTTCTGGTAGCGATCCCACAGCACGTTCAGCAGCGTGCGCAGCCCCAGCGGGTCAATCTGCCAGCCCCACTCCGAGCTTTCCAGGTGCGGATTCGGCACCATGTTGAGGATATTGCCGCGCGCTTTCTGGTTCAGCGCGTCGTCGGCGGTCACACAGCCGGTCATGTAGTAGCTAAACGAGATAAAATCGATGGTCGATTTCAGCGCGTCACGGTCGGCGTCGGTAATCTCCAGCGCAAAACCGTTATCGCGGAAATAGCGCAGCATATAGCCCGGATACGCCCCGCGCGCCTGCACGTCGCCGAAGAACTGCCAGCCGCGGTTCTCCTGCAGGGTTTTGAACACATCATCCGGCTTGCAGCTTAGCGGGTACATCAGGCCGCCCAGCAGCATGTTACCAATTTTCCCCTCCGGCACGATTTCATGGCAGGCTTTCACCGCCAGCGCGCTCGCCACCAGCTGATGGTGAATGGCCTGATACACCTCCGCTTTGCTGCTATCACTCGGCAGGCCTACGCCAGTCATCGGCGCGTGCAGCGACATGTTGATTTCGTTGAAGGTCAGCCACAGTTTAACCTTGCCTTTGTAACGTTCGAACACCGTACGAGCATAACGCTCGAAGAAGCCAATCACCTTGCGGTTGCCCCAGCCGCCGTAATTTTTCACCAGCGCCCACGGCATTTCATAGTGGGAGAGCGTCACCAGCGGCGTAATGTGATGTTTAGCCATCTCGTCAAACAGCGTGTCGTAAAAGGCCAGGCCAGCCTCGTTTGGCTCGGCGTCATCACCGTTCGGGAAGATACGCGTCCAGGCAATCGACACGCGCAGGCAGTTAAAGCCCATCTCAGCAAACAGCGCGATATCGTCCGGGTAACGGTGATAGAAGTCGATGGCGATATCTTTTAAGCCGGTGTCCCCCGGCACACGCTCAACGACGTCACCAAAAACGCCGTGCGGCTGCACGTCGGAGGTGGATAACCCTTTGCCATCCTCAAGAAAGGCACCTTCAACCTGGTTTGCAGCGGTCGCGCCGCCCCAATAAAACGTCTGCGGGAATGCTTTCATCTCTCTCTCCTGTGATTAATGCGTAATGGTCAACAGCGGCTGCCCGGCGCTGACCGCGCTGGCGGCAACGATTTCCACTTCCGGGTACTCGTCGCTGTTGCTGATAATAATGGGCGTCGCCAGGTCGTAACCGGCGTCCAGAATGGCCTGACGGTCGAAGGTGAGCAGCAGATCGCCCGCCCGCACCTTGTCGCCCTCTTTCACATGGGCGGTAAACGGCGCGCCGTCCAGCTTGACGGTATCAATGCCGACGTGGATCAACAGTTCAATGCCGCTGTCGCTCTCAAGACCGATGGCATGTTTGGTTTGAAAAATCGAGGCGACTTCGCCGTTAAAGGGGGCAATCACTTTGCCTTCCGCCGGAATCATCGCCACGCCTTTACCCAGCAGGCCGCTGGCGAAGGTGGTATCCGGAACATTTTCCAGCGCCAGCACGCTGCCGGTCATCGGTGCCAGCACGTCGTTTTCCGCGGCTTTTGCCACCACTGTGGCCTCTGCGGCTTTGCGCGGCATCCCGAAGAAGTAGGTCAGCGAGCCGGAGAGGATAAAGGCCACCGCCGTACCAATAAGCCCGCCCCATACGCTGGCGTCAATGCCGCTTGCCGGGATCATCTGCGCCGGGAAGAAGATATTCGGCAGGCCAAAAGAGTAGGTCGCGCTGTTGCTGAAGGCGGTAATCGCGCCACCGAGGGCACCTGAGACGCAGCCAAAGATGAACGGACGACGCAGCGGCAAAGTCAGACCGTAAATTGCCGGTTCGGTAATACCAAAAAGTCCGGCAGAAAACGCAGAGCCTGCCAGCACTTTCTGGCGCGCATCACGAGTGGCGAGGAAAATCCCCAGCACCGCCCCCACCTGCGCCAGCACCGCCGGTAGAATAATCGGCAACATCGAGTCGTGGCCCAGCACGTTCAGGTTATTGATCATCAGCGGTACCAGCCCCCAGTGCAGGCCGAAGATAACGCAGACCTGCCACAGCCCGCCCAGTGCGGCCCCCGCCAGCCACGGCGCAACGACGTAAACCGCCTGGTAGCCGTTCGCCAGCATCACGCTAAGCCAGGTAGCGATTGGTCCGATAACCAGAAACGTCAGCGGCACCACGATGGCAAGGCAGATAGCCGGGGTGAAAAAGTTCTTCATCGCCGACGGCAGCAGCGCGTTGCTGCGCCGCTCAATCCAGCAGCACACCCACGAGGCGAGGATAATCGGGATAACCGAGGAGCTGTAGTTAATAAAGGTGACGGGGATGCCCAGGAAATACTCCGCCGTGGCGCCCGGCAATTGCCCGGCCTCAAAGGCCTGAATCATCAGCGGGTGGGTCAGCGCGCCGCCGATCACCATCGTAATAAACGGGTTACCGCCAAACTTTTTCCCGGCGGTGTAGCCGAGGAACAGCGGGAAGAAGAAGAACAGCGCGTCGCTGGCCGCAAACCAGATTTTGTAGGTCGCCTGTTCGGTGTTCAGCCAGCCGCACACCACCGCCAGCGCCAGCAACCCTTTCAACAGACCGGTGGCCGCCATCACGCCGATAAACGGCGCAAAAATACCGGACACCACGTCGATAACCTGGCCCAGCACGGAGGTTTTTTCGCCTTTGACCGCGACCGGTTCGCTATCGTCGGTAATGCCCGCCGCCTCGCGTACCGCCAGCCAGACATCGTGGACGTGATTACCAATCACCACCTGAAACTGTCCGCCGCTCTCAACCACCATAATCACGCCGGGGTTCGCCTTCAGCGCCTCGGCGTCAGCTTTGCTGCTGTCTTTAAGCTTAAAACGCAGCCGGGTAGCGCAGTGAACCAGACTCACCATATTCTCTTTACCCCCCACGTGGCGGAGAATATCCTGCGCAAGTTCCTGATATTTCATACTGAATTCCTTGACCGAGTATAAAAACAAAAAAACCCGAGAACGACGCCAGATGGCACCGCGCTCGGGTTTTGCCTGCATAATGCAGTAACAATCCCATTGTGGTTTGGGGTTATTTCCCCTCTTTTCTCACCCGTTCAATATGAATGGCGAGAAACATAATCTCTTCCGTCGTCAACGGCCGCTGATAGCTGTTTTGCAGATGCAAACCGACGGTTTCCGCACACTTCCACGCTTTGGCGTAGTTGTCCTTCACCGCGCTATGCAGTTCGGCGTCATCGTCTTCCACCACCGTTCGCGTCAGCATTCGCTGGGCAAAAAATTTCAGGTGGGTCACGAAGCGCTGATAGCTTAACGACTCTTCGTTGTACTCCAGACGCAGCTGATACTTCACCAGCTGCAAAATTTCCTGCATCACCCGGGTGACGTGCATCACTTCCGGCATTTCGCTGTTGAGCTGCGCCGTGACCAGATGCAGGGCGATAAACCCGGCTTCATCCTCCGCCAGCGCCACGCCGAGCCGCTTTTCAATCAGCGCTCGCGCCTCTTGTCCCAGCGCAAACTCTTTCGGGTAGAGCCGCTTTATATCCCACAACAGCACGTTGCGCAGCGCTACGCCCTTTTTCTGCCGCTCAATGGCGAAGTGGCAGTGGTCGGTCAGGGTGATGTAAACGCTCTCCTGCAGCCTGCCGAGCCGCTCGCGCGCCCGTTCGATAATCCGGTCGCAGGTGGTCATCACCTCAAGCGGGATCTGACTGAGTAATTCACCTAAACGCCCTACCAGCTCATCGCTTTGCAGGGCAAAAATTTTCTCGATTTTCGTCTCATCCAGTGAGTCGCCGACGCGTTTCTGAAAGGCTAGCCCTCGCCCCATCACAACCTGCTCACGCCGGTGTTCATCCAGAACCACCACCACATTATTATTAAGCACTTTGGCGATTTGCATTTATGAACCCCAGAAACAAAAAAACCTGACTTCTGACAGGAGCCAGATAATCAGGTTTTGCCTGCCGAAGCAGTAACAATCGTTCAGGAGTATTTCACTTTCACGCCGTGAAGCTCAATGAAGCAAAGAGAAAACTGTGATGGAGATCGGATACTTTATACGCGCCAGTCGGTAATCGCCCGCGCAATCAGCTTCGACTCCTGCAGCGCGCGCACGGCGCTAAACAGTTCGCTAGCCTCGTCATACTCTTTACGCAGGTAGCCAAGCCACTGCTTAATACGCGCCACATGATACAGCCCGGTATCTCCCTGTTTTTCCAGGAGAACATATTTTTTGAGCAGATCCACCACCTGCGGCCACGGCAGGCGAGGCTCGTTGTATTTGATCACCCGGCTGAGGTTCGGCACGTTCAGTGCGCCGCGGCCAATCATCACCGCATCGCAGCCGGTGACGGCCATACACGCCTGCGCGCTGTCGTAGTCCCAGATTTCACCGTTGGCGATAACCGGAATAGTGAGCCGCTGGCGAATCTCGGCGATCGCCTGCCAGTTGATGCGCTCGGCCTTGTAGCCATCCTCTTTGGTGCGCCCGTGGACGGCGAGTTCGGTAGCGCCCGCCTGCTGCACCGCATCGGCAATTTCAAACTGTCGCGCCCCGCTATCCCAGCCCAGACGCACTTTTACCGTCACCGGCAGATGCGCGGGCACCGCTTCGCGCATCGCTTTTGCGCCCTGGTAGATAAGCTCGGGGTCTTTCAGCAATGTCGCCCCACCGCCGCTACCGTTTACCGTTTTCGACGGGCAGCCGCAGTTGAGGTCTACGCCCCAGGAGCCTAACTCCACCGCGCGGGCGGCGTTCTCCGCCAGCCACTCGGGGTATTGACCTAATAGCTGAATACGCACGCGGGTACCGGAAGGTGTGCGACTTTGGTTATGCAGCTCGGGACATAGCTTGTAGAACGATTTTTCCGGCAATAGCTGATCCACCACGCGCAGAAATTCGGTGATGCACAGATCGTAATCATTCACTTCGGTCAGCAGCTCGCGCACTAAGGAGTCGAGCACACCTTCCATCGGTGCCAATAAAACACGCATATCGTTATCCGGAAAAAAAAGAGGCGCTATGGTAACGTCTTAGTATGCCGCTTTCCACTGCCAGTCAACACACCAGGAGGTGAATGATGAATTCAAGGGATATTACGCTTAAAGCCATCCAGCCGCCGTGCGGATTCAGCGATGTGCCACCGGTCACGCTGACCGATGCCACCCTGCTCGAACGTAAAACGACGCTGCTCGCGCGGATGCAGGAAGAGCGCTTTGATGCGCTGGTGATTTACGCCGATAAAGAGCACGGCGGTAATTTTGAGTACCTGACCGGGTTTATTCCGCGCTTTGAAGAGGGCCTGCTGGTGCTGCATAAGTCCGGGCACGCCACCGCCATTCTCGGCAATGAAAACCTGAAGATGGCAGCGCATTCGCGCATTCCGGTGACGTTAAAACATTGCCCGCTGTTCTCGCTACCCAATCAGCCGATGGATAACGAAAAGCCGCTGGCACAGCTGTTCAGCGAAACCGGGCTGAGCGCGATGTCTAAAGTGGGGCTGGTCGGCTGGAAGATGTTTACCACCGCCGGGAGCGATAACGCAAAGCTGTTCGACCTGCCGTGGTTTATCGTCGAGGCGATAAAACAGAGCACCCATGCCGATTTGATCAACGCGGCGCATCTGTTTATTCGCGGTGATAAAGGGGTGAGAACGGTGAATAACGCCAACGAAATTGCCCATTACGAATACGGCGCCAACCTCGCCTCTCGCTGCATGCTGGCGGCGCTGGATGCCGTTGAACCGGGCATTCGCGAAGTAGAGCTGGGGGCGCTGCTCGCCGCCGAAGGGCAGGCACCGTCTGTTGTCACCATCGCTGCAACGGGCCAGCGTTTTGAGAAAGCCAACCTCTACCCTTCATGGAAAAAGGTCGAGCGCGGTCAGCCGCTGTCGATGACCACTGGGTTTAAGGGCGGGCTCTCCAGCCGTACCGGGTTTGTGATTGCCGAGGAGAGCGAGCTGCCGGAGAACCAGCGTGATTATCTGGACCGAGTGGTGAAGCCCTATTTCGGCGCGATGGCGACGTGGCTTGAGAAGATTAAAATCGGGATGCCGGGCGGTGAGCTTTATGATTTAGTCGAGCGCGTGCTGCCAAAAGCGCAGTACGGCTGGCACCTTAACCCAGGGCACCTGAGCGCGGATGAAGAGTGGATGTCATCACCGGTCTATTCAGGCTCAAGCGAGACGCTGAAAAGCGGCATGGTGATGCAGATTGATATTATTCCGTCGGTACCAGGGTATACGGGAACCAGCGCGGAAGAGAGCATTGCCCTGGCCGACGCGACGTTGCGCCAGCAGATAGCGCAGGCGTATCCGGCGCTGTGGGCGCGCATCGAGGCGCGACGGGCGTATATTCGCGAGACCTTGAATATTGCGTTGAGCGATGACGTGTTGCCGCTGTCTAACGCCGTGGGGTATCTGCGGCCGTTTATGTTAGCCAAAGATAAGGCGCTGGTGGGGTAGTGTGGTGATATTCCCGGCGGCGCTTTGCTTGGCCGGGCTACACGTTCCAATGTAGCCCGGGCTAGCGCAAGCGACCCCGGGGAAACCGCGATTACCGCGGTTGCAGACAGTTATCTTCTTTCCAGCCGTACAGCCACTCTATGCCGCGATAGAACTCTTCCTGGGTTTTGCCTTTCCACAGCAGGTTACGCACCTGACGCTCTACCCCAGCCGCATGGTACAGACGCCCCATTTCGCGGGTAGACCAGACGATACGCGCGGTGCGCGGAATACGCACCGACTCGTACAGCGCAAACGCGCTGGCGGCATCGCCGTCGCACTGGGTCAGCGCCTTACCAAGCGTCACCGCATCTTCCAGCGCCATGCAGGCGCCCTGGGCCATATACTGCGCGACCGGGTGTGCGGAGTCGCCCACCAGCGTGATCCGGTCGTTGCCCCACTTCTCCACCGGCTCGCGATCAGCGGTGGACCAGCGACGCCAGGAGGTGGGCTTATCCAGCATCTGGCGGGGACGTGGGTGAATGCCTTTAAAGTACGACAGCACCTCTTCTTTACTGCCGTCGCGCACGCCCCACTGCTCGGTTTCGCGGCTGTGGAAGGTCACCACCAGGTTGTACTGCTTACCACCGCGCAGCGGATAGTGCACCAGGTGACAGTGCGGGCCAGCCCATAACACCGGCGCATTGATGCGCAGGTCTTCCGGCATATCGTCACGTTCCACCACGGCGCGATAGACCACGTGACCGGTCACGCGCGGCGTATCGCCGAGCAGGCTCTGGCGCACCACCGATTTCACGCCGTCGCAGCCAATCAGAATATCCGCCGTCCAGCTGTTACCTTTATCGTCAAACACGGTGACATCGTCAGCGGTCTGGCGAATGTCCACTACGTGGGTGGAGGTACGGTATTTCACGCCCGGGTGCTGCATCGCCGCTTCCCAGACGGTGGCATGAATATCGACGCGGTGGATAACCGCATAGGGGCCGCCGAAGTGGTCACGGAACGCTTGCCCCGTTTCGATGTGAATCACCTCTTCGCCGTTGACCGCATCCATCATAGTGATGTGGTCGGTAAAGACCGCACGCTGACGGGCGACCTCGCCCACGCCGAGGCTGTCGAGCGCGGAAAAGGCGTTCGGCCCCAGTTGGATCCCGGCGCCAATCTCGCCAATTTCGTGCGCTTGTTCCAGCAGCATCACCTGGATGCCCTGACGCGCCAGCGACAGCGCGGTGGCTGCGCCACCAATACCGCCGCCGACAATGATTGCACGCGTTACTTTAGCCATGATTCTTCTCCTGTTCTCACTACGCCGGGATCTTATCCTGCTGGTTTTCAGGGGCCGCCGCGATAAATGCCGGCAGCGCCGTACACGCATCAAACACGGCTTTACAGCGTGGGAAACCGCTTAAATCGCAGCCCATCCGCTCGGCGTTCGCCCACTGCGGCACCAGGCAGCAGTCGGCCAGCGTCGGCGTGTCGCCGAAGCAAAATGCCCCTGATTGGCCGCGGCGCAGCAGCTGTTCTACCGCGCTTAGCCCCTGCTGGATCCAGTGTGCATACCAGCGTTTTTTCTCTTCTTCACTCACCTTCAGCTCATCGCTGAGGTAGCGCAATACGCGCATGTTGTTGATGGGGTGGATGTCGCAACAGATGGCGTACACCACCTCCAGCACGCGCATGCGCTGGGGATCGTTCGCCGGAAGCAGCGGCGTCTGCGGGAAATGTCTGTCCAGCCAGTCAATAATCGCCAGCGACTGCCCCAGCGATTCACCCTCGTCGGTGACCAGCGCAGGCACTAATCCCACCGGGTTCAGGCGTCGGTACTCCAGCGCATTCTGCTGGCCGATACGGATGTTGACCCCGACGGTCTGGTGGTCAATGCCCTTCAGCGCCATCGCAATACGTACGCGGTAAGAGGCCGAACTATTAAAAAAACTGTACAGCTTCATCATTCACCTCAAATAATTTTGACCGCGATGGGCGTTAACCCTTCCACATTACCGGTGATGGTTTCGCCCTTCACGACCGCGCCAACGCCTTCCGGCGTGCCGGTGAAGATCAGGTCGCCCGGCTGCAGTTCGAAGAAGCCAGACAGGTAGCTGATGGTCTCTTTCACATCCCAGATCAGGTGCTGAATATCGCTGCGCTGGCGGTCTTTGCCGTCAACCTGCAGCCAGATTGGCGCGTTATCGAGGGACGGCGCGTCGGCCACTTTATGCAGCGGCGCAATCGGTGCGGACAGATCAAAGGCTTTGCCGATTTCCCACGGACGGCCCATCTGACGCATCTCCATCTGACGGTCGCGGCGGGTCATGTCCAGCCCGGTGGCGTAGCCCCAGATATACTCTTCGGCTTTCTCCAGCGGGATATCGCTGCCTTTTTTACCAATGGCGACCACCAGCTCGATTTCATAGTGATAGTTGTCGGTCTGCGCCGGGTAGGCGAGGTTCAGGGTTTCGCCAGCGGCAACGGGAACCACGGCATCCGCCGGTTTGCAGAAGAAGAATGGCGGTTCGCGATCCGGGTCAAAGCCCATCTCACGGGCGTGGGCGGCATAGTTACGGCCCACGCAGTACACGCGGCGCACCGGGAACTGCTCATCGCTGCCAACAACCGGCACGGCAACCGGCGCCTGAGGTTCAAATACGTATTTGCTCATCTTTCTTCTCCTGATTAATAGCGCGCTTCGCGGAACAGTCCCAGGGCTTCCTGGACAGGCCTATCCGAAAAACTGAATAGCACGGTCTCTTCTGGCGTGTTAAAGGACACGCTGTGCCAGGTTGGCACGACAAAAATATCTTTCGCTTTAAAGCTGAAGGTCTGCTCGCCGATGGTCACCTCACCGCTGCCTTCCACCACGTGGTAGATGGTGCTGTCGGTGGTACGCGCCTGACGCGTCTGGAAACCTTTCGGCAATAGCTGCAGGAAAGCGCCCATCGACGGCATCGGGTAGCCCCCGGTCACCGGGTTGACGTAGCGCATCTTGTAGCCATCCCACTCATCGGCATCACCCATGCGCATCAGCTCATGCAGCGCTTCACGGCTGCGGTCGTAGCGGTAGTTGAAAATCGGCGATGAGTTACCCACCTGATGGCGCAGCGGCAGCATGTTGGCGGCGTAGCGCGGCAGGTAGTCGCCCTCTTTACGGGTGACCGGCTGCTGTTCTTCCGGGTAATCTTCGGCAAAGCCGCAACCGAGGTAGTTCACCAGCGGCAGGTCGAGGCCGTCGAGCCAGATAACCGGCTCGTCGCCCGGGTTGCCGTGGTCGTGCCAGCGCCATTGCGGGGTGAGGATAAAGTCACCAGGACTCATCTGGGTGCGTTCACCGTCAACGGCGGTAAACGCGCCGTGGCCTTCTACCACAAAGCGCAGCGCCGACTGGTTATGGCGATGGCTTGGCGCCACCTCACCCGGCATGATCAGCTGCAGGCCCGCGTACAGCGACGAGGTAATCGATGAGTGACCGCGCAGGCCGGGGTTTTCCAGCACCAGCACGCGGCGTACCGCCTCTTTTGCGCCAATCAGCGTGCCGCTTTCCAGCAGCAGCGGGCGAATTTCCTGGTAGTTCCAGTAGGCCGGAGCACAGTTGGCGTTCGGCGTTTTTGGCACCAGGTGATGCAACGATTCCCACAGCGGCGTCAGGTTTTGCCCGGAAATATGCTGGTAGAACTGCTGGCGATCGTGTTTTACGTCCGAGGTCATTATTATTCTCCTTAACTTTTCACCGCGCCCATCACAGGCGACGATTCGGGTACTAGGGAAGATTGGCGTACGACCAGCGTCAGGAGCGTCAGCACCACGGCGCTAATGGCGGCCGGTACGGCAATCACAAAGAACAGGGTGTCGAATGAGAAGTTCATCGCCATCATCACGCCGCCGGAAACGGAGCCGACAATCGCGCCGCAGCGGCCAATAGCGTTTGACCAGCTCACGCCAGTGGCACGGCTCTGGGTCGGGTAAAGCGTGGCGGTCAGTGCATTCAGGCCAACCTGCGATCCGCTGATGCCGATGCCAGTGCCGAAAATCGCCAGCGCCATCATCCACAGGCCGTTTTCGCTCAGGCCAATCATCACAATGCACACCGCCCCCAGCGCATAGCTCACCGCCAGCACCCAGAATGGGTTGAATTTATCCATGAGTACGCCAAGCATCAGCGCCCCCAGCGTACCGCCCACCTGGAACGCCGCCGTCACCCACGAGGCGTGCTGGAGATCGATCCCGCGATGGTTCAGCAGGGTTGGCATCCAGCTGGAGAGTAAATAGATGATCAGCAGGCTCATAAAGAACACCACCCACAGCATCAGCGTGATGGTGAGCTGACGCCCGGCGAACAACTGGCTGATGCTGCCCTTCTGGGTTGCCGCCGGTTCATCAAGCCAGAACTCGGCGTCGTCATAGCGCTCGCCGGTCATGGCGCTGACGGTACGGCGAATTTCCGCCTGCGGACGCTGACGACGCACCAGCCAGCGCGGGGATTCCGGCAGAACCGCCAGCAGCGCGAAGAACAGCACGATAGGCAGGACGCCGCCCAGCACCAGAATGCCGTGCCAGCCAATCACCGCCACCAGCTGCGCGCTGACGATACCGCCCAGCGCCGAGCCGAGGGTAAAGCCGCAGAACATCAGGGTGACCAGCGCGCCGCGACGGCGGGCCGGCAGGTATTCAGAGGTCATGGTGATGGTATTGGGCATCGCGCCGCCAAGGCCGAGGCCGGTTAAAAAGCGCAGGATGATTAAGGCTTCCAGATTCGGTGAGAACGCCGACAACAGGCTGAAAAGGCCGAACAGCGCCACGCACCATTCGATAACGCGCTTGCGCCCGAGCCGGTCAGAGAGCGGGCCGCACAGCAAGGCGCCTGCGGTTAACCCCAGCAGCCCTGCACCAAACAGCGGCGCCAGATCGCCTGCGGTTAGCTGCCAGTGGTCGCAAATGGCCGGGGCAATAAAGCCAATCGCGGCGGTATCAAAACCGTCCATCATCACTACCAGAAAACAGCAGATGATGACGCGCCACTGCATCTTGCCGATCGGAGCGACATCGATGAGTGCCTGTAGTTCACGTCGTTGCGTCATAGGGAGGGCCTCGGTATATGCAGGTTATCCACGTCGCCGTTCACGCTTTCGCCAGAACGGCTCAGAGTAAGATGTTTATTTTTTTGCTTTTATGTTGCTATCTTGTGACATGTGAAATGAGTTGTACAATGGCATTTCATGCCTATCCATAACCTGGAGGTTATATCTCATGGCCGATTGGACGCAGAAACTGAAGCTCCACCATCTGAAGATGTTGGTGGCACTTGGCGAGCAGGGAAACCTGACTCAGGTCGCTAAAATGATGCACATCACCCAGCCCGCGCTGTCGAAATGGTTAACCCAGTTTGAAGAGGAACTGGGCATTACGCTTTTTGAGCGTCATAGCAAAGGGCTGCGCGTGTCGGAGGGCGGTAAGCTGCTGCTGCAACACGCCCAGCGGTTGATTAACGACATTGAACGTTCGCAGTTTGAGATGGAGCGTTTTAAGCAGGGTGGCCTGGTAGGGAGTCTGAAAATCGGCTGCTCGCCGGTGGCGACCGACTGCGTCTCCCAGGCGATTTTTCCGCTGCTGGCCGAGATGCCGACGCTGCATCTGAATATTGAAGAGAAGGTGATGACGCCGCTGCTGCATGATTTGCAATCCGGCGTCGTGGACGTGGTGGTTGGGCGCATCGGCGGTCGGGCGCTGGAGTTACCGCTAAACTATGAGGTGCTCTACACCGAGCCAGTCTGTTTCGTGGCGCGAACCGATCATCCCCTAGCCCACCGCAGCCGACTGTCGTGGGAGGACCTGGCGTCATGGCGCTGGATCGTCTGGCCAAACGGCACGCCGATTCGCCAAAGCATCGACAACGCCCTGGTGGAAAATGGCGTCATGCTGCCGGAAAACACCATTGAATCGGCGTCGATGAACGTCAGCGTCAACCTGCTACAAAGCAGCGATATGATCTCAATTCTTTCCCTGCGTCTGGCGGAGCGATACCAGAGCCAGGGCCAGCTCGCCATTCTGGCGCTACCAAAGGTTGAGCAGAAAGGCAGCGTCGGCGTATTCTGGCGCAAATCGAGCACGCCTTCGCTTGCGCTAAGCCGGTTTCTCCACTATTTGTCGCATCCGGTACAAATGGCGGGATAACGCCGGGCAGATGCCTGATGTTCGCGTTATCTATATCAGGTATGCTCAGATTTCATGATGTGATCGGTAGCACATTTCAGGGTTTAATTGTATGATGAATACATTCCACCAAAGGTGAATCCCATGCTCAAATCGCTGAATTTAATCTGGCAATACCTGCGTGCATTCGTGCTGATTTACGCCTGTCTGTATGCCGGTATTTTTATTTCGTCGCTGCTGCCGATTACCATTCCCGGCAGCATTATCGGCATGCTTATTATGTTTGTGCTGCTGGCGCTGCAAATCCTGCCCGCGAAGTGGGTCAACCCCGGCTGCTACATCCTGATCCGCTATATGGCGCTGCTGTTCGTGCCAATTGGCGTCGGCGTGATGCAGTACTTCTCGCTGCTGAGCGCGCAGTTCGGCCCGGTGGTCGTCTCCTGTACCATCAGTACCCTGGTAGTGCTGGTGGTGGTGAGCTGGAGCTCTCACCTGGTTCACGGTGAGCGTAAAGTGGTAGGTCGTGAGGGAGCGGATAAATAATGCTGCACTATATCTGGTGGTCTTTGCCGCTGACCTTAGTCGTCTTTTTCGCCGCCCGTAAGCTTGCCGCGCGCTTTAAGATGCCGCTGCTTAACCCGCTGCTGGTGTCGATGGTAGTCATTATTCCGTTCCTGCTGCTGACCGGTATTCCGTACGACCACTACTTTAAAGGCAGTGAGGTGCTGAACGACCTGCTGCAGCCTGCGGTGGTCGCCCTGGCCTTTCCGCTGTATGAACAGCTGCACCAGATCCGCGCCCGCTGGAAATCCATCATCACTATCTGCTTTATCGGCAGCGCGGTGGCGATGATCACCGGGACGTCGGTGGCGCTGATGATGGGGGCTTCCCCGCAAATCGCTGCCTCTATTCTGCCGAAATCGGTGACCACGCCGATTGCGATGGCGGTCAGCGGCAGCATCGGCGGTATTCCAGCCATTAGCGCCGTATGCGTGATTTACGTGGGTATTCTCGGGGCGGTATTTGGTCATACCCTGCTGAACCTGATGCGGATTACCACCAAAGCCTCGCGCGGGCTGTCGATGGGCACCGCTTCACACGCCCTGGGTACCGCGCGCTGCGCCGAGATGGACTACCAGGAAGGGGCGTTTAGTTCGCTGGCGTTGGTTATCTGCGGCATCATGACCTCGCTGATTGCGCCCTTCCTGTTCCCGATTATTCTGTCGGTAGTGGGATAAAACGAGACAAATCACACATTTTTAATTGATGTTACACACGTTGCATTAACAATGAGATATTGATCACTAATCGGGGCGCTTGCGCCCCGTACACTACGATCCCATTACATTGTTATGAGGCACAACGCCATGCATCCACGTTTTCAATCTGCTTTTTCGCAACTGGCGGCAGATCTGCAGACCGCTATCGCTCCCCTGCTAGCCGATCCGCACTTCCCTGCTCTGCTGAGCGCCGAGCAGGTCTCTTCGCTTAAAACGGCGACGGGGCTGGACGAAGACGCGCTCGCTTTTGCGCTTCTGCCGCTGGCAGCAGCCTGCGCCCGTGCTGACCTGTCTCACTTTAACGTGGGCGCTATCGCCCGCGGCGTGAGCGGTACCTGGTACTTTGGCGGCAACATGGAATTCCTTGGCGCCACCATGCAGCAGACCGTGCACGCAGAACAGAGCGCCATCAGCCATGCCTGGCTGCGCGGCGAAAAATCCCTGCAGGCTATTACCGTTAACTACACGCCGTGCGGCCACTGTCGTCAGTTTATGAATGAACTGAACAGCGGGCTGGCGCTGCGTATCAACCTGCCGGGCCGTCAGCCGCATACGCTGCAAGACTACCTGCCGGACGCGTTCGGGCCAAAAGATCTCGATATCAAAACCCTGCTGATGGACGAGCAGGATCATGGTTATCCGCTCGAGGGCGATGCGCTGGCGCAGGCTGCCATTCAGGCCGCTAACCACAGCCATACCCCATACAGTAAAGCGCCTTCCGGCGTGGCACTGGAGCTGCGTGACGGTACCATTTTCAGCGGCAGCTATGCGGAAAATGCCGCGTTTAACCCAACGCTGCCACCGCTGCAGGGAGCCCTGAACCTGCTGAGCCTGAACGGTTACGACTACCCGGATATTCAGCGTGCCATTCTGGCCGAACGCGCCGATGCGCCGCTGATTCAGTGGGATGCCACCGCCGCCACGCTGAAAGCGCTGGGCTGCCACAATATCGATCGCGTACTGTTAGGTTAACGATGTAGCCCGGACGAGGCGTGAACACGCCGACTCCGGGGTGGCTCGGAACCCCGTCCCGGCGGCGCTTCGCTTAGCCGGGCGACAAAACACCGGTTAATTTCCCCGCAATTAAACGATGGTTTCTTGCTCTTGCCCGGCGGGTAAAGTAGCCTGATGTCTCCCTCGTCCACTATTGAGTCAAGTTCATGTTAAAGCGTGTGTTATACAGCCTGTTAGTCCTATGCGGCCTGCTGCTGTTGACCGTGCTGGGTCTTGACCGTTGGATGAGCTGGAAAACCGCCCCCTATATCTACGATGAACTGCAGGATCTCCCCTACCGCCAGGTTGGCGTGGTGCTCGGCACTGCCAAGTATTACCGCACCGGGGTTATCAACCAGTATTATCGTTACCGCATTCAGGGCGCGCTGAACGCCTACAACAGCGGTAAGGTCAACTACCTGCTGCTGAGCGGCGATAACGCGCTGCAAAGCTATAACGAACCGATGACCATGCGTCGCGATCTGATCAAAGCAGGCGTCGATCCTGCCGATATCGTGCTCGACTACGCTGGTTTCCGCACGCTCGACTCCATCGTGCGTACCCGCAAAGTCTTCGACACCAACGATTTCATCATCATCACCCAGCGCTTCCACTGCGAGCGCGCGCTGTTTATCGCCCTGCATATGGGTATTCAGGCGCAGTGCTACGCCGTGCCGTCACCGAAAGATATGTGGAGCGTTCGCCTGCGCGAGTTCGGCGCCCGCTTCGGCGCGCTGGCCGATCTCTACCTCTTCAAGCGCGAGCCGCGTTTCTTAGGCCCGCTGATCCCCATTCCTGCCCAGCAGGAAGTGCCGGAAGGCGCTCAGGGTTATCCGGCGGTCACGCCAGAGCAACTGCTGGAATTGCAGAGGAAGAAATCCGCAGCTAAAGTTGATGAGTGATATATGTGTCACTAAAAACGTAAAATGTGAATAACGCGTGATATAAGGTACATAACTTGCCTTTATCACGTTTTATGTGTCATATTTTACGCATTAGTGGGAGGGACATATGGAATCACTGACGCTACAGGCGCTGCTGAACGAAGCATGGGTTGATATCGCTGAAATCTCATTTCCCGAAAGCGATAACGGCAACTGGCGACTGACTGAATTAGACTACCTTTCAGATTATGCCATCGAGCACCTGGATGCAGATAACCATTGCGCGGCCTCTATCAACCACCCGGTAGCCCTCTACTTTGACGACCATAGCTCTCCTGGCTGGCGGCGAACGCTTTCATAAAGAGCCGTTTGTCATTGAATGGGTACGACGCGATTTACTTAATATCGTATTTGGCAATAGCGATAACCACGGACGGAACACCGCATTTATGCGGGATGAAAATCAGATTCGCCTGGCACCGATTTATGACTTCGCACCAATGAAAGCTGACCCTGAAGGGATCCCCCGCTCGACCAAATGGGCATCACCGCTCGAAATAGGCGGTCAGTACAACTTTCCGGCGATTGCAGATACGCTAAGCGATCTCGTACCTGCCCCAGAGTTACTGAGCGCACTGCGTGAAACGGCAGCTTCGCTCGTCGACTTACCGGAAAGGCTCCTGGCACGCGGCGTACCGGAGGCCATTTTATTGATGCCGTCGATTGGCTTTAAATTTATGACAGACAAACTGACACGGTGGGGGCTGCTATGAGTGCGCAAAATAAAAAAGATGAGATTAAAGCCACCGTCGAACGCTTACGTCAGTCTAATAACGACTTAAATCAGACGACAGGGATTTATAACGTCACCAGACAGAAACCGCTGGTGGAAAAAAAGCGCGTCTCCTCAACGACGGATAAAATCACCACTCAGGAACGAAAAACGGTGATGAATAACCTCATCAGGCAGCTACTGCTGGGTGAGATTTCACAAGGCATCGCGCTAAAGCAGTTTCGAATCCACATCATGGGATTAAAACAGGACGCCTACGCCGAACTGGTATCCGTATCACGTAAAACGCTGTCAGATATTGAAAACGACAAAGGAAATTACTCCGTCGAGGTGATCAATCGAATCTATAAACCCCTCGGTCTACAGATAGGTCTGATACCGATCGCAAAAAGCCTACTGACGACGCTGCTTTCATCGGAGTAAACCTCTGCTTCAGATAAATCGCTCTAATGGATTCTCATTGCGGTAATTGTTCCTATTTGCATCTTATGTATTCTTGCGATTCCCAATAAACCACATCAATTATCAGGTTATTTGTGAATGCTTTCACAGAACCCTCCCCCTCATCCGCTTAGCCTGCCGGTAGTTGTTTCACTTTATTTGCCTTAATTAAACTAATCATTAAGGGAGCAATTATGTCGCAACACGAATACCAGGATGAGCTGATTCCCGCCTTTACGCCGCTATTGGCGATCAAAGAAGCCTCCCGCTGCCTGCTGTGCCACGACGCGCCGTGCAGCCAGTCCTGCCCGGCGGAGACCGACCCAGGCAAGTTCATTCGCTCACTCTATTTCCGCAACGTTAAAGGCGCGGCCGAAACCATTCGAGAAAATAATGCATTAGGGGCGGTGTGCGCGCGTGTCTGCCCAACGGAAAAGCTGTGCCAACAGGGCTGTTCCCGCTCGGGAATCGATATGCCGATTGATATCGGCCGCCTGCAGCGTTTTATTACCGACTTTGAGCAGCAAACGGCGATGCAGATTTACCAGCCGGGCCGCAAGGATAAGGGCAAAGTGGCGATTGTTGGCGCAGGCCCTGCCGGATTACAGGCCAGCGTCACCCTCACCAATCTGGGCTATGACGTGACCCTTTTCGAAAAAGCGGCTCAGCCGGGCGGCTGGCTGCGTCACGGTATTCCTGAATTCCGCCTGCCGCAAAAGGTGCTGGATGCTGAGATTGCGCGCATCAGCGAAATGGGCGTGACGATTCGCTGCGGCTGTGAAGTCGGCAAAAACCCGACCCTCGCCGAGCTAAAAGCCGACTACCGCGCCGTACTGCTGACCGTTGGGATGTCCAAAGGCTCGACGCTGCCACTGTTTAACGACGCAAGCCCGGTCGAGATTGCCGTCGATTTTCTCCAGCGCGCCCGTACCTCTGGCGGCAACATCACCGTACCGCAAAGCGCCCTGATTGTCGGCGGCGGCGACGTGGCAATGGACGTGGCCAGCACGCTGAAAATTCTCGGCTGCTCGTCCGTCACCTGCGTCGCGCGCGAAGAGCTGGCTGACTTCCCGGCAAGCGATAAAGAGTTCACCACCACCCAGGCGCTGGGCGTGTCGATTATCGATGGCTTTACGCCTGTCAGCGTGGCGGGCAACAAAGTCACATTCCAGCACGTCCGCCTGCCCGGCGAGCTAACGCTGACGGCAGAGCGTATTTATCTGGCGGTGGGTCAACACGCTGAGCTAAATGCCTTTGCGGGCATTAAGGTACAGCACAACGTCGTGGAAACGCACGACTACCAGACCAGCGATCCTGCGCTGTTCGCCGCGGGCGATATCGTCAAGGGAGATAAAACCGTGGTCTACGCCGTGAAGACCGGGAAAGAAGCCGCTCAGGCCATTCATCACTATTTAGAGGAGGCATGAACATGTTAACCAAAGATCTGTCGGTCACCTTCTGCGGCGTTAAATTCCCTAACCCGTTCTGCCTCTCGTCTTCGCCGGTGGGCAACTGCTACGACATGTGCGCCAAGGCCTATGACAGCGGCTGGGGCGGGATCGTGTTTAAAACCATCGGCTTCTTCATTGCCAACGAAGTCTCTCCGCGCTTCGATCATCTGACCAAAGAAGATACCGGGTTTATCGGCTTTAAGAATATGGAGCAGATTGCCGAGCACCCGCTGGCGGAAAACCTGGCGGCAATCCGCCAACTCAAACAGGATTATCCCGATAAGGTGCTGATCGCTTCGATCATGGGCGAAAATGAGCAGCAATGGCAGGATCTGGCGAAGCTCGTCGAGGAAGCCGGGGCCGACATGATTGAGTGTAACTTCTCCTGCCCGCAGATGACCTCCCACGCGATGGGCAGCGACGTCGGGCAAAGCCCGGAGCTGGTCGAGAAATACTGCCGGGCGGTGAAGCGCGGCTCCTCTCTGCCGATGCTCGCTAAAATGACGCCGAACATCGGCGATATGTGCGAAGTGGCGCTGGCGGCCAAACGCGGTGGCGCCGACGGCATTGCGACCATCAACACCGTTAAATCCATTACCAATATCGACCTAAACCGTAAAATCGGCATGCCGGTGGTCAACGGCAAATCCAGCGTCTCCGGGTACTCCGGTAAAGCCGTGAAGCCGATTGCGCTGCGCTTCATTCAGCAACTGCGCACGCACCCCGAGCTGAAGGATTTCCCCATCAGCGGGATCGGCGGGATTGAAACCTGGGAAGACGCCGCCGAGTTTTTACTGCTGGGCGCAGCGACGCTGCAGGTCACGACCGGCATCATGCAGTACGGTTACCGTATCGTCGAAGATATGATAAGCGGCCTCTCCCACTACCTTAACGATCAGGGCTTCAGTTCGCTTGATGAGATGATTGGTCTCGCCAATCACAACATCGTGCCGGCCGAAGAGCTCGACCGCAGCTACATCGTCTACCCGCATATTAATCAGGAAAAATGCGTCGGCTGCGGCCGCTGCTATATCTCCTGCTACGACGGCGGGCATCAGGCGATGGAGTGGAATGAAGAGACCCGCACACCGCACTGCGATACCGAAAAATGCGTCGGCTGTCTGCTCTGCGGACACGTCTGTCCGGTGGCCTGCATTAGCCTTGGAGAGATAGCCTTTAAACCGGGTGAAACAGCGCACGCCGTGGCGCTTTAACGCCCTTCAACATACCGGCCCGTCCAACGGGCCGGATGGATAACGCTATGAGCACACTTGTCGCCATCGCGCTAACTACCGGGATTTTATCCGGTATCTGGAGCTGGGTTGCCGTGACATGGGGGTTGCTTAGCTGGGCGGGGTTTCTTGGCTGTACCGCATATTTTGCCTGTCCACAGGGCGGGCTAAAAGGGCTGGGCATTTCATTTTGTACGCTGGTCAGCGGCGTATTCTGGGCAGAAGTGATTATTCACGGTAGCGCGCTGTCGCCTGCGCTGACGATTGTCAGCTATCTGCTCACCGGGGTGGTGGCCTTCGCCATGTGCATTCAGGCCAAAAGCGGCTGGCTCTCTTTTGTCCCCGGCACCTTTATCGGCGCCTGTTCAACCTTTGCCTGCGACGGCAACTGGCGAGTGGTACTGCCTGCACTGCTGGTAGGGTTGGTTTTTGGTTATGCGATGAAAAACAGCGGGCTGTATATTGCCGCCCGCAGCAAATAGCCTGGCCGAGCGAAGCGACGCCGGGGCCCCGGCGTCGGTGCTTTGCACCTCGTCCGGGCTACAATGAAAACGCCCGGCATTTCGCCGGGCCTCTTTTTATTTCTTATTATTTCTTACGCGCGTATTTCAGGGAGTCCAGCGCCACGGCGAAGATAATAATCCCGCCCTTGATGATGTACTGCCAGTAAGGGTTCACGCCGATATAGGTCAGGCCATAGTTGATAACGGTGAAGATAATCACACCGGTCACCACGCCCAGTACGGTACCTACGCCGCCGCTGAATGACACCCCACCAACCACGCAGGCGGCAATCGCATCCAGTTCATACATAAAGCCGAGGTTGTTGGTTGCCGAGCCGATACGCCCTGCTTCCAGCATCCCGCCGAAGGCATAGAACACGCCGGACAGCGCATAAATCACCAGCAGGTTCAGCGCCACGTTCACGCCGGAAACCTTCGCCGCTTCCGGGTTACCGCCGATAGCGAAGATGTTTTTACCAAAGCGAGTCTTGTTCCACAGGATCCAGACAAAGCCAACGGCAATCAGCGCGTAGAAGGTAATGTACGACAGGCGGAAACTGCCTAGCGCGACAAACCCTTGCGTGAACGTCGAGAAGCCGCCGTCGAAGCCAGAAATCGGCGATGCGCCCACGAAGTCGTAGTACAGGGAGTTGATACCGTAAACGATGATCATCGTACCCAGCGTGGTGATGAACGGCGTCACGTTCAGGTAAGCAATGATAATCCCGTTAATCAGGCCAATCACCGCGCCAATAGCGCAGACAATAATCATTACCACGAAGATTGGCATGGTCGCCATCTCAGGGAAGACCTTGTTGGCGTTCTCCATCGACTGCAACAGCGTCGCCGCAATCACCGCTGCGAGGCCAACCTGGCGACCCGCCGACAGGTCGGTACCCTGGGTCACAATCAGACCGGCAACGCCGAGGGCAATAATAATACGTACCGAAGACTGAGTCAGGATGTTACTCAGGTTCAACAAACTTAAGAAAGTCGGGTCCTGGATAATAATAATGGCCAGCAGAACCAAAAGAACAACGTAAATACCGCCATCTTTCAGATAAGTGAGAAAGCTTTTTTTATTTAACGCACTCATGTCGAGCCCCTGAAATTAAAGGTGCAATGACGCAAGACGGAGAATTTCGTTTTGCGTTGCGGTTTTCGTTTCTACAATCCCGGCAACCAGGCCATTACTCATGACAAGGATGCGGTCAGTAATACCCAGCAGCTCTGGCATTTCTGAAGAAATAATAATGATCCCTTTATCTTTCTTCGCCAGTTCGGCGATTAATTGATAAATTTCAAATTTCGCACCAACGTCGATACCGCGGGTCGGTTCATCCAGCATCAGGATTTCAGGCTGGGTTAGCAGCCAGCGTCCAATAATCACTTTCTGCTGGTTACCACCGGATAACGAACCAATTTGCGTGTGATGCCCCGGCGTTTTCACGCGCATAGAATCGATAACCCATTGGGTGTCGCTCTTCATGCGGGAGTTATCCAGCAGGCCCACTTTGTTTTTATAACTCTTGATATTCGAGATTAATGAGTTAAATCCAATATCAAGGTAGGCATAAATACCGGTTGAGCGGCGTTCTTCGGTGACCAACGCAAAACCGTTATTTATCGCTTCGTTGGCGCTATGGTTGTTGATTTTCTTCCCGTGCAGGGTAATGGTGCCGCCCGATTTTTCGCGCACGCCAAACAGCGTTTCCACGATATCGGTACGCTTAGCGCCCACCAGCCCGGCGATACCGAGGATCTCCCCTTTGCGCAGCTGGAACGACACGTCGCGAATCGACGGCTGACGCAGGGACGTCAGGTGCTGCACGTCGAGGATGACTTCGCCCGGCTCGTTCTGCCTGTCCGGGAAGCGCTGGTTCAGCGAACGGCCCACCATCATGGCGATGATCTTGTCCATATCCAACCCTTCCAGCGGCTGGGTGGCAATCCACTGCCCGTCGCGCAGAACGGTGATCTCATCGCACAGCTGGAAGATTTCTTCCATCTTATGCGAGATATAGACGATGCCGCAGCCACGGTCTTTCAGCTTACGGATAATGGTAAACAGGTGGTTTACCTCTTTTTCCGTCAGCGATGACGTTGGCTCATCCATAATCACGATTTTCGCGTTATAGGAGAAGGCCTTTGCAATTTCAATCATCTGCATCTGCGAAACGGACAGCGTACCGACGCGCGCACGCGGGTCGATATCAATATCCAGCTCATCAAAGATGGCTTTAGTATCGCGATACATTTTATCCTGGTCGACAAACATGCCTTTGGTTGGGTAACGACCTAACCACATGTTGTCCATGACCGAGCGTTGTAATACCAGGTTAAGTTCCTGGTGAACCATCGAAATACCATTCTCCAATGCCTCTTTAGCAGAATGGAAATCAATCTCTTTGCCCTGGAAGAGAATACTGCCGGAATCTTTTTGGTAGATCCCAAATAGACATTTTAATAACGTTGATTTGCCCGCGCCGTTCTCGCCCATTAATGCATGGATCGAGTGCGGACGAACTTTCAGGTTAACATTATCGAGTGCTTTTACGCCCGGAAATGACTTGTTGATCTGGCTCATTTCCAACAAGAATTCACCAGACGGCTCTCTATTATTGTTGTCCATATATATACCTGGCTGCGATATTTCTGCGTCAGTATTTATAGGGCGCACAAATGCGCGCCCTATATATTTAAAGATTACTTACCGGTGAATTCGCTAAGGTTGTCTTTATCTACGCCAACGTAAGGAACGCGGACGATTTTGTTCTCGATCTTCCAGTTGGTACCATCAGCAGCACCTTTACCGGCAGCGAGGTTTTTCGCCAGATCGAAGGTCGCCTTCGCCTGGTTGTTCGCATCGTTCAGCACGGTACCGGCCATCGCACCGGATTTCACCAGCGCCAGCGCTTCTGGCAGGGCATCAACGCCGAATACTGGAATGGAAGATTTGTTGTGTGCTTTCAGCGCTTCTACCGCACCCATTGCCATCGCATCGTTGTTGGCGATAACGACTTCAATTTTGTTGGCGTTAGGGCCGGACAGCCATGCGTCCATCTTATCTTTCGCCTGAGCGGTATCCCACATGGCGGTATCTAACGCCAGCTGCTGGGTTTTCAGGCCCTTGTTGTTCAGCTCTTTGATAACGTAGGTGGTACGCGCTTCAGCATCCGGGTGGCCCGGTTCGCCTTTCAGCAGAACGAACTGAATCTGGCCGTCTTTGTTCAGGTCCCAGTTCGGGTTAGCCGCCCAGTGTTTAGCAATCAGGTCGCCCTGGATAATACCGGACTCTTTAGAGTCAGTACCGACGTAGAACGCTTTGTCATAGCTATCCAGCGCTTTACGAGAAGGTTCTTTGTTGAAGAAGACGATCGGCACGTTCTGGCCGCGCGCTTTTTCAATGACCGTGCCCGCCGCCGCTGGGTCAACCAGGTTAATCGCCAGCGCTTTCACGCCTTTTGCCAGCAGCACGTCAATCTGGTCGTTCTGCTTGGATTGGTCGTTCTGGGAGTCGTTCATCAGCAGCTGAACGTCCGGCGCGGTTTTCGCATCTTTCTCGATAGCTTTACGCACAACGGACATAAAGTTGTCGTCGTATTTATAAATCGTCACACCAATACGCGTATCGGCAGCGTGAGCTGCTGCACCGAAAAACATGCTGGCCATCAGGGCAGACAGGGTTAACACCTTCTTATTCATGGTATCTCCGGTTTTATTATGCAGGGTAGTTCGGGTGAAAATAATCGGCGGGCAGCGTTAACAGGATGTTACTGCTCGACGAAATTCACTGATAAAAATTTGTTCTTCCGTGTTGAGTAACGATCCAGATTACGATCTAAACTGTTTTTGCAGCTGGAATACGTTATAAAAAGTGATTAATCACCGTTACATCATGTTTCAGCCTGATAAACGCTGCCATCATAGCCATGCCGATGTTAACAATCTGTGAATTTACTCACAGATTGAAAACGGTTACATCGAGCTAACAAATCAGTTCGTGATGGGATGCACAAATTGCCGTTGCGCCACCGAATGGCGGCGAACTAAGGTCGGCATAAAGCAGTGCGTTGCTTCGCCGTCGAGCTTTCCTGCCGCCCCTAACAGCGCCAGTTCCGTCGCCTGTTTTGCCATAGAAACAATCGGGTAGCGGATGGTCGTCAGCTGCGGGTCGGTATAGCGGGCGATGGGAATATCATCAAAGCCAATGACCGACACCTGCTGCGGCACGGCAATGCCGTTATCTTTAAGCGCGCTAAGCGCCCCGGCCGCCATATTGTCGTTATAGGCAAACACCGCCGTCAGCCCGGCATTGCGTCCGAGCAACTCAACCATCGCCGCTTCCCCGCCCTGCATATCCGGCGAGCCGGTGCCGACCCAGCTATCGGGTGCCACAATCCCCTGCTCCAGCAGCGCACGCGCCCACCCTTCCCGCCGCATATCATCATCTTCAATACGGTGGCTGGAGGCGAGATAACCAATACGTTGATGACCATGATTGAGCAACATCCGCGTCCCCATCAGCGCACCGCTGACGTTATCAAGGCAGACGCAGCGGTGGGCATAGCCGGGGACGATGCGGTTGATGAGCACCATGCCGGGCATTTGCGCCATAAACTCGCTCAGTTCACGATCGCTTAAGGCTTTTGAATGGACGATTAACGCGCTACAGCGCTGACGAATCAGCACCTCAATGGCGTTACGCTCTTTTTCTGCTTCGTGGTAGCTATTGCCGATCAGGACATACTTATGATGCTGCTGGGCGACGGTATCCACCGCTTTGACCAGCGCGCCAAAAAAGGCGTCGGACACGTCCATTACCACGCAGCCAATGGTATCGCTGACCTGCGTAGCCAGCGCCTGCGCGTTGGCGTTCGGGCGATAGCCCAGCGCTGACACCGCTTTCATGACCATGTCGCGCGTCTCATGGCTGACCAGCGCGCTGTTGTTCAGCACCCGCGAAACGGTGGCAACGGAGACGCCCGCCTGGCGGGCGACATCACGAATGGTGACCATACACACCGCCCGGTTGAAAATTGCTGCAGTTCACGATACACCCCCTATGTCCAGCGTGAGCGCTATTCTGGCAGCGAGCTTGCGGCAACTACGTGAGTGAGGTCACAGGGTTGGAAACGGTTACATCCATTTTGTTAATGGTTGTGATCTGGATCGTTATCTAAATGTGCCGCGAAATGACACGCCTGACGCTTTTGCCGTCAATTGCCGCCAGAGCCATTCAACCGGCCCCTGACGGAAATAGCGCAGCCACAGCAGCGAGAACGCGAGGTTGACCAGCCAGATGGGAACGACAAACGCCAGCAGCGTCAGGCGATCGAATTCCATAAACAGGCCGAAGTGATAAAACAGCGTGGTGCAGATAAGCGTTTGCAGAAGATAGTTGGTGAGCGCCATGCGCCCGACGCAGACCACTGCCGCCGCCAGCCGGAAACGGCTGATTTGCGGCCAGTAGGCGTAAGCCAGCGCCGCATAGCCCAGCGTCTGGATAGGTGCGCTGATTTCACGCGGTGCCTGCAGCAGGAACGCACACCAGCGATAGTCCCAGTCGAGATGCCACTGAGCGACAATCGCCGGCAGGTTAATCAGCATACCAAGTGAAATGCACACCACCGCGCAGCGACGATAGTGGCGATGGCTAAACTGCCCCTTCAGCCAGCCGCAGCGCATCAGCGCCGCGCCCATCAGCATCATGCCCGCCAGCTGCCAGCCGTACTGCGCGCCCAGCGCCAGCAGGTTCGCCGACAGCATATCGCTGCGGTTAGTGATGGCTTCCATTCCGCCGTTCAGCTTCCAGTAATGTTCGTAGAGCAGGCTTGAAGCGTCCGGCACCCATGAACGGCTTTGTCCGTTATCGGCAATCAGCCCAAGTAACAGCAGTACGGCCACGCCAATGACGTACAGCATCGCGCCGGTATTGAATAATGCTTTCACTTCACGCGCGTCGCGCACCAGCCGCCAGCAAACCAGCCCCACCAGCGAATAGGCCAGCAGAATATCGCCGTCCCAGAACAGCAATCCGTGGATAAACCCAAGCAGCGCCAGCAGCGTCAGACGGCTTTGGATCCAGCGTGAACCGCGCGGAAGCAATAGCTGAAGGCCCGCGCCAAACAGCAGCGCAAACAGGGTGAGGAATTTCACCTGCGCAAACAGGTCAAGAATGGCCCACGTCCAGGCATCGCGAGAGGTAATTTCGCCGTACCAGGCAGGGTTAAGATAGGCGGCCTTCGGCAAGCCGAAGGCGCTGATGTTCAGCAGCAGGATACCCAGTATGGCTACGCCACGAATAAAATCCAGCGTGACGTTTCGCTCCATGTACCCTGCTCCGCTGGTCAATTAATTGTGGTGACGTACCGCGCGCAAGAACTCCTGGCGGGTATTCTGGCTGGACTTGAACAGGCCGCCCAGCGAGGTGGTGGTGGTGGCGCTGGTCGCATCACGAATGCCACGCGCTTTCACGCAATAGTGCACCGCGTCAATAGAAACCGCCACGTTGTTAGTACCGAGCAGGGTTTGCAGCGCGGTCAGAATCTGCTGCGTCAGACGCTCCTGCACCTGTGGGCGCTGGGCGAAGAACTGCACGATACGGTTAATTTTCGACAGACCAATCACCGAATCTTTCGGGATATAGGCCACGGTCGCTTTACCGTCGATGGTGACAAAATGGTGTTCGCAGGTGCTGGTTAAGGTGATATCGCGCACCGTTACCATTTCGTCGACCTTCATTTTGTTTTCAATGACGGTAATTTTCGGGAAGTTAGCGTAATCGAGCCCGGAGAAAATCTCATCGACATACATTTTTGCAATGCGATGCGGCGTTTCCATCAGACTGTCATCACTCAGATCGAGATTCAGCAGCTGCATGATCTCAGTCATATGCCCGGTGATCAGACGCTTACGGGTTTCATTATCCATTTCGCGCTCCGATGGGCGCAGCGGCGTTTCCAGACCACGAGCGACCAGCGCTTCATGAACCAGGACCGCTTCTTTACTCAGTGATGACATCGTTTATTCTCCTGCAGGTGTGGCGCTTTGCTTTTTCGGTGCAAAGTTTGCACTCATTGTGCGTGAGGCGACGCACAGAATCCAGTATTCGTCGCGATAATTATTGCAATCGTTATTCTCTTTCAACCCGCGGACGCCAGACCAGCGCCCCGCCAATCAGTAAGGCCACGGCGGCAATGCCCAGTGCGGGCTCCAGCCGTTGCGTGAGCCAGGTGGATATTGCCGAAGTCATCGGCCCCACTAATTGCCCAACGGCGTAACCGGTGGTCAGCAGCCCGGCCATATAGCGCGCGTGTTTTGGCGCGAGTTCTCGGCCATACAGCAGCGACAACTGAACCGCCGCCAGGAATCCGCCACCGACCAGCAGCGCGCCGCACACCAGCCCACTCATCCCCGGCAGCAGCCAGGCCAACAGTACGCCCAGCCCCTGAAGCCACAGTACGACGGCCAGACGCTGATGCGCGTGACCTACCCCACGCATGGCGATACTCAGGCCAATCCCCGTGACGCTCGCCAGACCGAAAATCGGCCAGATAAACTGCGCAAACAGGCTCTCAGGAAAGCGATGGCTCGCCATCTGCGATAAAAAAGTCGCGGGCAGGATATAGCCGAAGCCAGCCAGGCTATAGCTCCACACCAGCCGTTTCAGATTGGTGGTTAAGGTTAGCGGCTCGGGCTTTTCGCCGCTGCGGTGCAGTTCACCCGGACGCGGCAGCCAGCGGCCAATCAACGCCACCAGCAGTAGTGCCAGTACGCCATAAAGCTGCCAGCCCGCCGCTGCGCTCAGCGACTGCGCATGAATAAACACGCCTAGCAAACCGCTTAACGCAATACCGGCGCCCGGCCCGGCAAATACCGCCGCGCTTAAGCCAGGCCTCGCATAGTGCGCCAGCCGTTCATTAACCCACGCCGCCGTTAGCACCATTGCCCAGCCGCTCATGCAGCCAATGACAAAACGCAGCGCACCGTGCAGCCAGGCGTTATCCGCCAGCGCCGAGAGAAAGGTCAGCGCAACGGCGCCCACAATCCCCAAATAGAGACGCATCTCCACGCCGCGATGGGCGCGCATAGCATCCCACGCGCCAACTAGATACCCCAGATAGTTCAGCGCGGCGACCAGCCCTGCGCTGGTCAGCGTCAGCTCACCTTCGCCGATCATCAGCGGCACCTGCGGGGTGAAGGCGAAGCGCCCTATCCCCATCGCCGCTACCAGTACCAGAAACCCACTTAGCGCAATACGTACCGGCATGAACGCCCCGGATGTAAATGTAAAGTTATCTTTATGATGCAACATGTGGATGTTATGCGGAAGTGAAAGTTACTCACCGCCGATGAATTATCTGTATGATGGACTGATATATTTTGACCAAAACCGCGAGGAGCCCGCATGGAAATGCTTGAAGAGCACCGCTGTTATGGCGGCTGGCAGCAGCGCTGGCAGCACCATTCTGCCACGCTAAATTGCCCGATGACCTTTAGTCTGTTTTTGCCTCCGGAAGGGAAAAAAACGCCGCCACCGGTGCTGTACTGGCTGTCCGGCCTGACCTGTAACGATGAGAACTTCACCACCAAAGCCGGAGCGCAGCGGGTTGCCGCCGAGCTGGGCATTGTGCTGGTAATGCCTGATACCAGCCCACGCGGCGACGGCGTTGCCAACGATGCTGGCTACGATCTCGGCCAGGGCGCAGGCTTCTACCTGAACGCTACCGAGTCCCCGTGGGCCGCGCACTATCGGATGTATGATTATCTGTGCGATGAGCTCCCGTCGCTGATCCAGGAACAGTTCAACGTGAGCGCACGCAGCGCGATTAGCGGCCACTCCATGGGCGGCCACGGTGCGCTGATGCTGGCGCTCAAAAATCCGGGCAAATATTGCAGCGCGTCGGCCTTCGCGCCAATCGTCAACCCAAGCCGAGTGCCGTGGGGGCAGAAAGCGTTTAGCGCCTATCTGGGCGATGATGTTGCTCGCTGGAAAGAGTGGGACAGCACCGAGCTGCTGCTGGCAAGCCAGGCGGAACATGCGATCCCGATGCTGATCGACCAGGGCGATAACGATCAGTTCCTCGCCGACCAGCTCCAGCCCGCGGTGTTCGCCGAAGCGGCGCGGCAGAAAGACTGGCCGCTCACCCTGCGCATTCAGCCGGGATACGACCATAGCTATTACTTTATTGCCACGTTTATTGAAGATCACCTGCGTTTCCACGCCGAGTATCTGTTGAAATAATGATGATCCCGGTGTCGGCGCTTACGCGCCTCATCCGGGCTACCGCTCCGGCAACGTGTACGGATACGCCTTGCGATACTGCAACGGCGTTTTCCCCATATTTTTGCGAAAACAGGTAATAAACCACGCGTATTCGGTAAAGCCGACCCTTTCGGCAATCTCCCTCACCGAATGCTGTGAGTGCAGCAACAGCTCGCAGGCCTGGCGAATGCGCCGCATCATCAAATACTCCTGAATCGTCCCGCCGGTTTCATCATGAAATCGCCGCGAAGTATGCCCGCGCGAGCAGCCCATCACGGCGGCAATCTCCTCTAACGAACAGCGTTCATGATAGTGATTCTCCAGCCAGCGGATAATCGTCGACGAGAAGGTGTTATGCCCCACCGCCTGCTCCTGCTGCGGCAACAAGCTAATCAGCTGCATAATCAAAAACGCGCTGTCGCTGGTGCTCCAGTTCTCTTCATGCGTTAGGGTTTCAAAGCGCTGTAACAGCGTTTCAATCACCGGCTGCAGGTCGCCGACGTCAAACACCCTCGCCTTTTCACCGCGCCCGCAGAGATGGCGTAGCAGCATCTGCTGGCGGGGAAAATCCCGCAGCCAGGGCTCAATCAACGACGGGTTAAAGTGCAGCGTGGTGCGGTGATAGAGGTTGCGCTCGCTTTGCTCGACGTAGACCTTGTGCAGCTTGCCCGGCGGGAAAATAAACAGTCGCCCCGGCTTCACCGTATATTGCTGATGCTCCATCAGCGCGATACCCACGCCCCGTGAAACGGAGAGGATCTCCGCGCACTGGTGCCAGTGGTAATAGTTGGCGGGAAGATTCTGCATCCGGTTGAAATAGATAGATTTATCGTTGAGATGTATCTGCTCAAGATAGGTGGTGTCTTCCGTTGGTTGTGAATGTGCCACTGCGCCAGCCCCGCATGTTAATAAACTTAAATTTTCATCATCAGAATAAAACTTTTTCGCCAAATTACGCCATAAAATTATTTTTAATTACCCTTCATGCTTAAAAGTAAGAGCGTAATCACATTTGCCAACCACGCCAAATTCCTATTATTCGTCCGCCATCAACAAACTGAAACGGGATTTCATCATGCGGACGAAACAAGAATACGGTGCATTAGTCGAGGGTTGGATAACGGCGGCAGTTCCCCGTTTATCAGCGGACTGCACGCGACTTCATGCGGGCGATACCGCCGCGCAATACCCGGACGATGTCGCCGGAATGGAGGGTTTTGTTCGCTTGATGTGGGGACTGTTTCCGCTGGTGAGCGGCGGCAGCGTGCCCGCGTGGCACGACGCATTCGTCACTGGAGTGCGTAACGGCAGCAACCCACAGCATGCAGGCTACTGGGGCGATGTAGGCGACAACGACCAGCGCTGCGTGGAAATGGCGGCCTTTGGCCTGGGTCTCGCGCTGCCTAACGGTAAGCTGTGGTCATCACTCTCGGCCGAAGAGCAGGATAACCTCGCCCATTGGCTCAGCCAAAGTGCAGATGTTTCGGTGCCGGACAATAACTGGCACTTCTTCCCGGTGCTGATCCAACTGGGGCTGAAATGCGTCGGACGCCTCTACGACATGGCGGTCATCAATCGTCATCTCGACGCCATTGAGCCCTTCTGGCTCGGCAACGGCTGGTACAGCGATGGCGCCGGCAAACCGCGCGACTATTACATCTCCAGCGCCTTCCATTTTTATGGCCTGATCTACAGCCACTTTATGCAGGATGTCGACCCCGAGCGCTGCCTGCGCTATCGCCAGCGCGCCCAGCAGTTTGCCAAAGATTACGCCTATTACTTTGCCGCTAACGGCGAGGGGATTCCGTTTGGCCGCAGCCTGACCTATCGCTTTGTGCAGGTCGCATTCTGGAGCGCGGTCGCCTTTACCGAACTGGAGGTCTTTACCCCTGGCGTGGTGAAGGGGCTGATTTTGCGCCACCTTGAAAGCTGGCTCGATAAGCCTTTTATCGGCGCCGATGGCCTGTTCACCATTGGCTACAGCTATCCAAACCTGATTATGGCCGAGGATTACAACAGCCCCGGCTCCCCTTACTGGGCGCTGAAAGCGATGCTGATTCTGGCGCTGCCGGAAGAGAGCGCCTTCTGGCAGGCCGCCTGCGAACCGCTGCCGACGCTGGATGCCGTTCACCCCGTTCCCGAAGCCGGGCAAATCATCGTCCACAGCGATGAACAACGCCACGCGTGGATGCTGATGTCCGGTCAGTTCGACAAAAACAACTTCGTCAACTTCGAGCAGAAGTACTGCAAATTCGCCTACTCCAGCCAGTTTGGTTTTACCCTGGAGCGCGGGCGCTTTGGCCTGAGCCATGCGGCGGTGGATTCCATGCTGCTGTTCAGCAACGGCGATGACTACTATCGCGGCCGCCGCGAGTGCGACAGCGCTGAGGTAACGGATGACTGGGTTCGCAGCGAATGGCGTCCGTGGGCTGACGTCACCGTCAGCACCTGGCTGGTTGCGCTGCCGGAAGGCCACGTGCGCGTGCACCGCGTACACACGCCGCGAACACTCGAGTGCGTTGAAGGCGGATTTGCCGCTAATCGCCACCAGCAAATGCGCCAGAGCATCACCAAAAATGGCGTCACCCTTGAAACCACACACCACTACAGCCGGATGGTGAGCCTGACCGACAGCCGTCACCCGTTCATCGTCACCACGCCGCCGAACAGCAATTTGCTGTACGCCGCACCGGCCACTATCCCCTGCCTGCGCGCACGGCTTAGCGCCGGAACCCATTGGCTCGCCTGTTACGTCAGCGCCGATCCGGGTGCAGTGCGTGAACTGCAGGGGCCATTGCATTTTGATGCTACGACACAGCAGTTAACCGTGAACAACCTGACGATCACCCTAAAATAACCCTGACCTCTGGATAACGGCGGAGACCGCAATGACCACGATGATTCAGTCGACACGTTCGGCGTATATAAAACTCAGTCTCTTTGTTTTTCTGTTTACCTTTACCTGGGCGGCAAGCTTCGGCCTGTACGCCATCTGGCTTGGCGATAAAGCGGGGCTCGATGCCGTGGATATCGGCACCGTCTTCGCGGTGAACGGCGTGTTCGCGGTAGTGATTAAGCCGGTATACGGCTACATCATGGACAAAATCGGCATGAAGAAGCACCTGCTCTATTTTGTCTGCATCGTCTCGGCGTTGATGGCACCGTTCTATATCTGGATCTACCTGCCGCTGCTGCAAACGCATTTCATCACCGGCATGATTGTCGGCGCGCTGTTCTTTAGCCTCGGCTGGTACGCGGGCGTGGCGGCGGAAGAGTCCTACGTCGACCGCTTCAGCCGCCTGTATAACATGGAGTTTGGCCGCATTCGCATGTGGGCGGCGCTCGGCTGGGCGACCGCGTCCTCTTTCTCCGGCTTCCTCTATAACATCTCGCCAAAAATCAACTTCGCCATCAGCAGCGTGTCGGCGCTGTGCATGTTTGCCGTGCTGCTGACGCTCAAGGTGGACCATTTCGGCAAAGAAGAGAATAACGTTTTATCAAAAGAGAAAATCGTCATTACCGACGTGCTGAACCTGCTGAAAAACCGCAAGTTCTGGATGTTTGCGCTCTATATCGCAGGCGTGGCCTGGATGATGTTTATCGCCGAGCAGCAGTTCTCACGCTACTTCGTCACCTTCTTCTCCACCAAAGAGGAAGGCAACGCGATGTTCGGCTATATGAGCACCGCGCAGTCCGCCGCTGAATTCTTCGGCATGATGCTGGTACCGGCGATTATCAACCGCATCGGCGCCAAGCAGGGCATGCTGCTCACCGGGCTGGTTATCAGCCTGCGCCTGATTATCTCCGGCATGACTAACGACCCGCTGATTATCTGCCTCGTCAAGCCGCTGTACGGTATTGAGATTGCCCTGATTCTGGTGTCGGTCTTCAAATACATTGCCGAGCATTTCGACAAACGCGTTAACGCCACCATGTATCTGCTGGGCTACCAGGCGATGATCTACGTCGGTTCTATCGTTGTCGCGCCACCGGCGGGTTATGCCTATCAAACCATCGGCTTCGAGCACACCTATCTCATCATGGGCATTATCGCCCTGGTGTTCACCGGCGTCTCCGCCCTCACCTTATCGACCTGCTACAGCCATAAAAAAAGCGCTGTAGAACAGGAAATCAAGCAGCAAGCGCTGAATTAAAACGGGAATATGCCAGCATGATGTCTGAACAGATCAGAAAAGAACCGCTCGCCTCACACACCCTGAAACCGGGCGAACGTGAAGAGATTGGCCGTAAAATTCGCGGGGCGATGCCCGCGCTGCTGAAGGCGATTGATGACAACGCCGACTATTTCGGCACACGCTTCCCGGATGCGGCCTGTAAAAACGGGGTCTATCCGATTATTGATAACGTCGAATGGACCACCAGCTTCTGGACCGGGCAGCTGTGGCTGGCCTATGAGTGGACGGGGCTTGAGCGCTACCGCACGCTGGCGGAGCAGCATATCCACTCCTTCGGCCAGCGGATTATCAACCGCGACCACACCAACCATCACGATCTGGGCTTCCTTTATAGCCTTTCCTGCGTGGCGGGCGAACGCCTGACCGGCAACCGTGAAGCGGGCTACATCGCCCTGCTCGCCGCCGAGGCGCTGATGGAGCGCTACAACGAGAAGGCCGGGATCATTCAGGCATGGGGTGAGCTGAATAACCCTGAGCAGCAGGGCCGCATGATCATCGACTGCAACATGAACCTGCCGCTGCTGTATGAAGCCAGCGCGGCCAGCGGCGACCCGCGCTACGCCGAGGCGGCGAAGCAGCACATTGAGCGGGCGCGTCGCCATATCGTGCGTGAAGACGGTTCGACCTTCCATACCTGGTATATGGACGTCGAAACCGGCGAGCCGCGCTTTGGCAACACCCATCAGGGCTTCTCCGATGATTCGTGCTGGGCGCGCGGCCAGGCGTGGGGCGTGTACGGTTTCCTGCTGAACTACCTGCACACCGGTGATGAACGCCTGCTGGCGCTGAGCCAGACGCTGGCGAATTACTACCTGAACCGGCTGCCGGAGGATCTTGTCTGCTATTGGGATCTGGCGCTGACCGATCCTGCCAGCGAGCGCGACAGCTCAGCGGCGGCGATTGTAGCCTGCGCCCTGCTGGAGTTGGTTAAACATCTGCCGGTCACCCATCCGGATCGCGAGAGCTATGAAACCCTGGCGCTACGGATGATTGGCAACATGATCGACGGTTACATTAATTGCGAGCATACGCCGGGCCAGGGGCTGCTTAAACATTCGGTCTATTACTTTAAAGGCGGGATTGGCGTGGACGAGTGCTGTAGCTGGGGGGATTACTTCCTGATGGAAGCGATGGTGCGCGCAACGCGGAACTGGCAGAGCTACTGGTAATAAAAGGCCCGATGGCGTTGTGCTTTTCGGGCCTGCAATTCCCGGGGTCGCTTGCGCTCGCCCGGGCTACCCTCGTATGTAGCCCGGCCAAGCGTCAGCGTCGCCGGGATTAATATGTAGCCCGGCCAAGCGTCAGCGCCGCCGGGGTTCGCACAGGTTTAGAAGCGGTAATCCACCGCCATAAAGTAGCGACGACCGTCTTCGTTATAGCTGTAGTCATCACGATTCAGGTCTTTATCACCCACGTTGAGCACGCCCGCGCGCAGCTTAACGTCCTTGGTCGCCTGCCATGCCCCGCCGATATCCCAGGTGGTATAGCCGCCCGGCGTTTTCGAGGTTGCCGTGGTAGCACGCTGCTTACCGGTGTAGCTTCCCGCCAGATAGAACGTCCAGTCCTGAATCGGGCTCCAGTCCACGCGCCCGTTACCGGTGTGGAACGGCAGCTCCTGAAGCGGCTTGTCACCACCGTTGCTCAGGTCCCGACCGTCGTTATAGGTATAGTTCAGCGTCACCTTCCAGTCGTCACCGAACGGCACCTTCAGCTCGGATTCTACGCCGCGAATACGTGCTTTATTGACGTTATAGTAGGCAAACACCGGCACGCCGTTATCGAAGCCGACAAAGTTCGGATAGCCCGGCGCAGCGTTCTTATCGCGCGTACGGCTGATGTTAATCATGTCGTCGATATCGTTCTGGAAGGTGGTCACGTTCGCCTGCACGCCCTCCAGCCATCCCTCTTCCCCTTGATAGTAGAGGCCGATTTCATAGCTCTCGCTGGTTTCCGGCTTCAGATCCGGGCTACCGACAATTCGGCAGCCGCCGCGACAGGAGTTGGTAGCCCAGTCCGGGCTTAACTGCAGCAACGAAGGCGCTTTAAACGCCGTGGCCCAGCCCCCTTTCACCGTCACGGTATCAGTCGCGTTATAGACCAGATACGCACGCGGGCTCCAGTGGTCACCATAGGTCTGGTGATCGTCCATACGGATGCCGGTGGTCAGCGCCAGCGGTTCAAAGATGCGCCATTCATCTTCAAGGAACAGCGCGTACTGGCTGGCTGAGGTTTCGCTGCTAGTGCCGCGCGTCAGGTTAACCGGGTCACTCAGCTTGTCGTGACGCCATTCGCCACCTAAGGTCACCAGTTGATTTATCGCCCCCAGCGGCAGCACGTATTTACCGTCGATGGTGTTGCTTTCAGAGGTGATTTCACTGGCGTTACCCGGGTTCTTATTCACCACCTTCTCGCCGTAATACTTAAGCTCGCTGTTGCCCAGCTCCCAGCGGCCATTGTGGCTCAACGAGTAGTTCTGGCGTTCAACGCGGTTACGGTCGAGCGAGTCGGAGTCGCGGTCCTGGCGGTCGAAACCATAGCCTGCGGTGATGTCGTTGCTCTCGTTCGGCGTCCAGGCAAACTCGACGTTGGCATCGCGACTGGTGAAGCCCTCAATACGCGGACTCTCGCCGGTCGTACTGGTGCTGGAGGGTTGCTGATCGTCTTTCTCGCGTTTTGCCAGACTACCAAAGGCTTTCATGCCCAGCACGCCGTCCACCAGCGGACCTGCGGTATAGAACTGGCCGTTCCAGGTGTCGCCACGGTCGCGGTGCTCCTGAATGGTGGTGTCAGCGGTGACGGTGCCGGTCCATTTGGCGCCAATCTTTTTGGTGATGATATTGACCACGCCGCCCAGTGCATCGGAGCCGTACAACGAAGACATCGGCCCGCGCACCACTTCAATACGTTCGATGGCGTCTACCGGGATCCAGTTGAGGTCGAAATCATTGTGGCGGAAGACGACGTTACGCGAGTTGACGCGCTTGCCGTCGATAAGAATCAGGGTATAGCTGCTGTCCAGGCCGCGAATACTCACGCCCTGACGGTTATCCCCTTCGTTGGTGAGCTGAACGCCCGGCACTTCTTTCAGCACATCCTTCAGGTTCTGCACCGGCTTGCGCTGCAGGTCTTCCTGGGTGATGACGCTGATACTCGCGGGCGCATCCTTCACGCTTTGTTCGGTGGCAGCCGCCGTCACGACCATCACGTCTTTATCATCTGCAGCGCTGACCGGCAGCGCCAGGGACATTACGGACGCACAAAGCCCGCCCCGAACCAAGGGGTTTAACCTGAACATTTCCTATCTCCATGAGGTGAATACTGAATTAAAACAAAGAGGTCTTACTCACAAATGCTGCTGCAATGCCGTTGACCGACGGCCTGTTGTTTTATGCAGATGTGGCTGGTCCCTCCAGGTTTTATCCATCAGGAGTGGAAATGGCTTCATCTATTTATATGAGGCGTGATAATAAACGTAATGATAATGATTATCAATTAAGTTTATTTAAAGTTATGTCAAGAAGTAACTATTTGCGTCTATTTTATAGACGGCAGGCATAAAAAAACCTCTCCGAAGAGAGGTTTTCACATTATCCCGAACCGCTGATTATTTCTTAAAGCGTTCCGGGAAGTGCATTTCGCTATAGCTCACGAAGTGCGTACCGCGGGTCAGCTTATAGCCGAACCAGATGACCAGGAACAGCGGAATACCGATATAGGTTGCCGCTACGCCGCCCCAGTCGATGGTATCGGCCAGGAATGCTTCGTAGTTCTGGCCCAAGGTAATGATCAGGCACAGTACGAAGGCAAAGATTGGCCCCAGTGGGAAGAACCCGGAACGGTACGGCAGATTATTCAGGTCATGACCCTGCATCACATAGCCGCGACGGAAACGATAATGGCTAATCGCAATCCCCAGCCAGGCGATAAAGCCGGTCATCCCGGAGGTGTTCAGCAGCCACAGGTAAACGGTCTGGTTGCCAAACATTGAGGTCAGGAAGCACAGGCCAGCAATCACGGTCGTCGCATACAGCGCGTTACGCGGCACGCCGCCACGGGAGAGCTTCGAGAAGATGCGCGGCGCTTTGCCGTCGCAGGCCAGGGTGTAGAGCATACGGGTTGAAGCGTACATCCCGGAGTTACCCGCCGACAGCACCGCCGTCAGGATAACCGCGTTCATAATCGCCGCCGCAGAGAGCAGACCCGCGTGTTCGAACACCAGCGTGAACGGGCTGACGGAGATATCTTTCACGTCGTTACGCAGCAGGCTTGGGTCGGTGTAAGGGATGATCAGGCTGATAATCAGGATCGCGAACACATAGAACAGCAGGATTCGCCAGAACACCTGACGGACCGCGCGCGGAATGTTCTTCTCTGGATCTTCAGACTCGCCCGCCGCAATACCGATAAGTTCGGTACCCTGGAAGGAGAAGCCGACGATCATCGCCACGCCAATCATCGCTGATAACCCACCGGCAAACGGCGCATCACCGGTTGTCCAGTTGCTCCAGCCCACCGGCTGCGCACCTTTGAAGATGCCGAGGATCATCATAATGCCGACGATAATAAAGATGATAACAGTCGCGACTTTGATCAGTGAGAACCAGTACTCCGCTTCGCCAAAGCCTTTAACCGAGATGTAGTTCAGCAGGAAGATAACGCACAGGAACAGCGCACTCCAGATCCAGCCTGGGGTATCCGGGAACCACCAGCTCATCACCAGCTGCGCGGCCACCAGGTCAACGGCAATCGTCACCGCCCAGTTGTACCAGTAGTTCCAGCCCAGGGCGAAGCCGAAGCCCTCTTCCACATAGTTCTGGCCATAGGTGGCAAAAGAACCGGATACCGGCATATAGGCTGCCAGCTCGCCAAGACTGGTCATCAGGAAGTACACCATCAGGCCAATCAGAATATAGGAAAACAGCGCGCCGCCCGGGCCCGCCTGAGAAATGGTTGCGCCGGACGCAACAAACAGACCTGTACCAATGGAACCGCCAATGGCGATCATCGTCAGGTGACGCGCCTTGAGTTCGCGACGTAACGCGGGCGCTTGTGTGGTTTTTGTTTCGGAACCCATGTGAAAATGCTATCCATCCAAAAAATGAGGCGCGATTGTAACAGACGATTCCGGCATATCACGGTAGAAATGCGCAGTTATAAGAGAGCTTCATGATCGCTCTCTTATTATAAGTAAAGCATCCGATGGCGATTTTAGATATCGCAGTAGTGCAGAAAACGCTTGAGGGCGTTGGAGAGGTGCTTTTGTCGGTGATGGATACGCCACAGCGTGCGGCTAAGCGTCGGCAGCGGGATCGCCACTTCCACCAGCGTCCCGGCGTCAAGCTGTTCGGCGATCACCCGCCGCGACAGGCAACTGATACCAAGATCATGTCGTACCGCGTGTTTAATGGCTTCCGAGTTGCCAAGCTCCATACCCATCTGGAACTGCGGCAGGTGTGAAAGCAGCAGATAATCGACGATCTCCCTCGTCCCCGACCCCTTCTCACGCAGGATCCACGGTGCCATCGCCAGCTTTTCGAGCGTCACCTCTCCCAACAGCCAGGCGCTGTTTGGTGCGGAGAACACCACCAGCTCATCGTCGAGCCACGGCTCAGCAATAATGTCCGCCGAGTGGCACGGGCCTTCGATAAGACCGATATCGACGCGGAAGTCCGCCACCGCGTTAATTACATCCTGACTGTTGCCCACGCTCAGTTCCAGCGGCAGCGCAGGAAAGTCTTTGCGGTAGCGGGCGATAATGCCCGGCAGAATATAGTTGCCGATGGTGCTACTGGCATAGACGCGAATCGCGCCGTTATCTTCACGAAACAGCTGTTCGATCTCCCCGGCTTGTTCAAGCAGCGCCAGCGCGCGCGGGTAAAGCAGGCGACCGTGCTCGTTAACCACCAGCCGTTTACCGACGCGGTCAAAAAGCTGAACGCCGAGTTGGCCTTCCAGATCGGTGAGCGCCGCGCTGACCGCCGACTGCGACAGCGCCAGCATCTGCGATGCCTGGGTGGTTGAGCCACTTTTCAGTACCTCTACAAAAACTTCTAACTGCCGCAGCGTGATATGCATAGCGCTTCAGCCCGCACGGGCCGCCCTTACCAGTTATTACGATTAATTATAAATATATAATCAATTTTATCTTTAAACCAGCGAGGCGTACTCTTTTAGCCAGACAAAGGAGAAGGCTATGACACAGGTCACCTTAGAAACGCATCATCATCGCGGTATCAAACATTTTATCCCAGGTCTTGCGCTGACCGCCGTGATTACCGGCGCCGCAGTCTGGATCGGCAATATCCCGGCCGTTGCAGGCGTCGGCATGAGCGCATTGACGCTGGCCATCCTGTTTGGGATGGTGATTGGTAACACGATTTACCCGAAACTCTGGCAGTCCTGCGACGGCGGGGTACTGTTCGCCAAGCAGCATTTACTGCGTCTGGGGATCATTCTTTACGGCTTCCGCCTGACCTTTTCCCAGATTGCAGACGTGGGCGTAAGTGGGATTGTGATCGATGCCCTGACGCTTTGCAGTACCTTTATGATGGCCTGCTGGCTCGGGCAAAAAGTCTTTGGTCTCGATAAACACACCAGTTGGCTAATTGGTGCAGGTAGCAGTATCTGCGGCGCGGCGGCAGTACTGGCGACCGAACCCGTCGTAAAAGCTGAGGCAAGCAAAGTGACCGTCGCGGTAGCGACCGTGGTTATCTTCGGTACGTTGGCTATCTTCATCTACCCAGCCATGTACCCGCTGCTGGCGCACTGGTTTAGCCCTGAGGCTTACGGGATCTATATCGGTTCCACCATGCACGAAGTGGCGCAGGTTGTAGCGGCTGGCCATGCGGTAACGCCGGAAACCGAAAACGCAGCGGTCATTGCCAAAATGCTGCGCGTAATGATGCTGGCGCCGTTCCTGCTGTTTATGGCCGCTCGCGTTAAACAACTGGCTCCAGCCGGTGCGACCGAGAAAAGCAAAATCACGATCCCATGGTTTGCCATCATGTTTATCGTGGTCACTATCTTTAACTCGTTCCATCTGCTGCCAAACAGCGTGGTGCAAATGCTGATTACGCTGGACACCATTATGCTGGCCATGGCCATGGCGGCACTGGGTGTGACCACGCACGTTAGCGCACTGAAAAAAGCCGGTGCAAAACCGCTGATGATGGCGCTGGTGCTGTTCATCTGGCTGATTGTTGGCGGCGGTGCGATTAACTACGCTATCCATAGCGTGATGGCATAATCGACAACGACTAAGCGCTTTTAACCCGCTATACTCCCCTTTTTGAGTATGGCGGGTTTAACGATATGAAATACATTGGAGCGCACGTCAGCGCCGCGGGCGGCCTGGCAAACGCCGCAATTCGGGCTGCGGAAATCGAAGCGACCGCATTCGCCCTGTTCACCAAAAATCAGCGCCAGTGGCGCGCCGCGCCGTTAACCACCGAGGTTATCGACGACTTCAAAGCCGCTTGTGAAAAATATCACTACACCCCGGCACAAATTCTTCCTCACGACAGCTACCTGATTAACCTCGGCCACCCGGTTGAGGAGGCGCTGGAGAAATCCCGCGAAGCCTTTATCGACGAACTGGCACGCTGCCAGCAACTGGGGCTGACGTTGCTGAACTTCCACCCGGGCAGCCACCTGCTGCAAATTGACGAAGACAAGTGCCTGGCGCGGATTGCCGAATCCATCAATATCGCGCTGGCGCAGACCGAAGGCGTCACGGCGGTGATTGAGAACACGGCCGGTCAGGGCAGCAACCTCGGCTTTAAGTTCGAGCATCTGGCGGCCATTATCGACGGCGTAGAAGATAAGTCTCGCGTCGGCGTCTGCATCGATACCTGCCACGCGTTTGCCGCGGGCTACGACCTGCGTACCACCGAAGCCTGCGCGGAAACCTTTGCTGAGTTCGAACGCATTGTCGGCTTCCAGTATCTGCGCGGCATGCACCTCAACGACGCCAAAAGCGAGTTCGGCAGCCGCGTTGACCGCCACCAGAGTCTGGGCCTCGGCAATATCGGGCACGATGCGTTTCGCTTTATCATGCAGGACAACCGCTTTGACGGTATCCCGCTAGTGCTGGAAACCACCAACCCGGATATCTGGGGTGAAGAAATTGCGTGGCTGAAGGCGCAACAGCAGGAAACTGCGGCGGCCTGATTGCCCGGCGGCGCTATGCTTACCGGGCCTAAAGGTTCGGTGAGATCGAATAAGCCACAGCCGCCATCAGATACAAAAAAAGGGCCGAATCATCGGCCCTTTTCTACGTAGTGCACTACGGTTACGCTTTCGCGGCAACCCCACTTTCCGGGCGTTTCAACACCGCGTAAGAGAGGCCCGCCACCAGCGTACCCACGATAATCGCCACCAGATAACCCACCACCGGCGTGATAGCGCCAGGGATCAGCAGGACGAACAGACCACCGTGTGGTGCCATCAGTTTCGCACCAACCGCCATCGAAATAGCCCCGGTAACGGCACCGCCGACGATACAGCAAGGCAGGACGCGCATTGGGTCACGAGCCGCGAATGGAATCGCCCCTTCGGAGATAAAGCACAGACCCAGAACCAGCGCCGCTTTACCGCCTTCACGTTGACCCTGATCGAATTTCTTACGCGCAATCAGCGTGGCAATACCCATTGCCAGCGGTGGAACCATACCGGCCGCCATAATCGCCGCCATCGGCGCGTAGGTTTGGGTACTCAGCAGACCAACGCCGAACGCGTATGCCGCTTTGTTCACCGGACCACCCATGTCGGTACACATCATCGCGCCGAGGATCGCACCCAACAGGACGGCGTTCGCGGTACCCATGGTTTGCAGCCAGTGGGTCAGCCAGTTCAGCAGCGCCGCAACCGGGGTGCCGATCAGGTAGATCATCGCCAGGCCAACAATCAGACTGGAGACCAGCGGGATAATCAGGATTGGCTTCAGCGCTTCCATGCTTGGCGGTAGCTTCAGCTTGGTGCTGATAAGTTTCGCGACGTAACCGGCCAGGAAGCCTGCAATGATACCGCCGATAAAGCCAGAACCGCCGCTTACCGCCAGCATACCGCCGATAAGACCCGGGGTCAGGCCTGGACGGTCAGCAATAGAGAAGGCGATAAAGCCTGCCAGTACCGGCACCATCAGCGCGAAGGCGGAACCGCCGCCAATCTGCATCAGCGCCGCCGCCAGCGTGCCTTTGACTTCAAACGCTTTGATACCGAAGGCAAAGGACAGGGCGATACACAGACCGCCCGCCACGACCATTGGCAGCATATAAGAAACACCGGTCAACAGGTGACGATACGCCCCGCCGCCGCTCTCTTTCTTCGCGGAATCCGCCGGGGATTTACTCTGGCCAGTCGGCTGATACGGCTTCGCCTCAACCATTGCTTTGTCCAGTTCCTGCGCGGTTTTCTTCAGCGCCAGGCCGGTGGTGGTGCGATACATCGGCTTACCAGCAAATTTCGCCAGATCCACTTCAATATCCGCCGCCACGATAACCAGATCCGCCTGCTCAACTTCTTCTGGCGTAATCGCGTTACCAGCGCCCACGGAGCCACGGGTTTCCACTTTCACCCACAGGCCACGTTTTTTAGCCTCGGTTTCAATGGCTTCAGCCGCCATAAAGGTGTGCGCCACGCCGGTTGGGCACGCGGTGACCGCCACAATGCGTTTTACCGCACCTTTGGCAGTAGGCTCCGCCTGCGCCGGAGCCTCGTAAGGCAGGGCGTGCGATTTGGCTTCACTCAGGAACAGTTCCGGATGGGAGACTGCACGGTTGATGTCGCCAAGGTAAACCTGTTTGCCAGCCAGCGCGGTATCCGCTGGCAGAGCAGTGCCCAGCACGATCGCCAGGTCGGCGTCGTTCGGGTTATCAATGAACTCCAGGCGCGCTTTCTGCGCCGCCGCGTTCAGCAGGGTCTTCGCCATATAAGCGCGAGCCTGTCCGAGTTTGGCATCGATAATCAGCAGCGTTTTCATACGCCTCTCCCGCTGTTAGTTAAAAGGTTTCAGGTCGACACGCGCCATCATCGCGGCCAACTGGGTACGGTCGGTGATCCCGACGTTGCTCTGGCTTACCGCCAGCGCTGCAACGGCAGTCGCCAGACGCAGGGTATGCTCGCTGGACTCACGCATCAGCAGGCCGTAAATCAGACCGCCAACCATTGAATCCCCTGCCCCTACGGTGCTTACCACTTCCATTGACGGCGGCTTAGCGATCCATTCGCCGGAGGCGTTAACCCAAAGCGCGCCTTCTGCACCCAGCGAAATCACCACGTGAGCAATACCCTGCTCGCGCAGCGCGTGGGCCGCTTCAATCACATCTTTCATTTCAGGCAGCTTGCGGCCAGCCCAGATTTCCAGCTCGCGACGGTTTGGCTTCACCAACCACGGTGCGGCTTTCAGCCCGGCAACCAGCGCTTCACGGCTGCTGTCGAAAATAATGCACGGACACTGGCTACGCAGACGCGTCATCCAGTCGGTGAACGCTTCAGGGCTCACCCCCGTCGGCAGACTGCCGCTCACGCACACCATGTCGAACTGGCCCAGCCAGCTCAGAGAATCATTGACGAAGCGTTCCCAGTCAGACGGGGTAACTTCGAAACCAGAGAAGTTGAAGTCGGTGACTTCACCATCTTTTTCCGTCAGCTTGACGTTAATACGGGTACGGCCCTGGACGACCTGGAAACGGTTAGCAATGCCCAGTTCGCTGAACAGCTGCTGAAAACCATCCTGGTTGTCTTTGCCCAGGAAACCACCTACAGTGACGTCGATGCCTAAGTCCTTCAGCACTTTGGCCACGTTAATGCCTTTACCCGCTGCGTGCAGCCCGGTGGTACGCACCAGGTTCACTTCACCACGCTCAACTTCTGGCGTGAACCCTACCAAATCATAGGCCGGGTTTAAGGTAATTGTGGCTACTCTTCTGCTCATTTATGCGCCCTCCCCGAGGCCTGAAGCAATGGCTTCGCCAATAGCGTCCAGCGCCTGACGAGCATCATCACCCTGTGCGGTAAAGCGCAGGCGATGACCTTTTTTGACACCCAGCGCGACAACCTTCATCAGGCTACGCCCGTTGGCTGGTTTACCGCTGCCGTCAAGGTTGGTGACGGTAATGTCACTGTTAAACTGTTTAATCGTGTTCACCAACACGGTGCCCGGACGGGCGTGCAGACCGTGTTCGTTACGCACTACGAATTCTTCATTCAGCACGTCTTCAGCCAGCGCTTCATCGCTGGTCAGCAGCGCCAGCAGCGTAGCGGCATCGGCTTTCAGCAGGCGTTCAGCTTTGTTGTCCAGCAGAATATTGACCAGGCGGTTCAGCACTGCGGTCGGCTGGGCATCAGCCATGGCGACGGAGATCAGCAGCGAAGCAGAAGCGTCACCGACGGTAAATGGCGTTGCCGCGCGGCTTACCGCAATGGCGCTGCGCAGGTTGCCTTCCGCGCTGTCGTTCAGCCAGATACCCTGGCCCAGGTTCAGCGGCTGCTCGTTAATCACGCGCGCCACAAAGTTGGCATCTACCGCGCCCGCTTCTTTCAGACGTGCGGCGTTCAGCGCCTGCAGCGTCACCAGGTCACTGGCGACCACGTCAAGCGACAGCGTGTCGTTATCAAGCTTCAGCACTTCGCTCTGCTTTTCACCCATCAGCAGCGCACGCAGCTCTTCCGCGGTGGTGGCGGTTTTCAGCTGTTCAGCCACCGCGTCATCGCTCAGCACATGCGTCAGCTGACGTAGCAGGCCGAGGTGCTCATCGGAGCTGGCAGCGATACCGATAGCAACATACGCCGTCTGGCCTTCGCCCCAGGTCACGCCCTGCGGGAATTGATAAACCTGAACACCGGTTTTCAGCACCTGATCGCGGGTATCGGTGGTGCCGTGCGGAATCGCAATGCCGTTGCCAAGGAAAGTGGAGGTTTGTTGCTCACGCGCCAGCATACCGGCAACGTAACCGTCAGCAACGTTGCCTGCGCTGACGAGCGCTGCAGCAACCTGCCGAATAGCCTCTTCTTTATTCGCGGCCTGCTGGCCGGGATGAATATCCTGAACAGTTAACTGGAACATGGTTCCCCTCGCGCGCTGAATTGAATCGATTCAGCTTTGGTGAGAAAAAATCGTCGTACTTAGCGAGTAAAGTGCTGAAGACGACGCTGAAACGTTTCAATAATATTGTGCCTTTCTTAATCAGCCTGCAAGTTTTGCTGACAACTTGATTGCATAAATTAGATCTACAGCACATTTCATTAGCATTCTCGCCACATCTGCTGACGCGCTGATGGCGACTCAACAACGGCTTCAGCAAGACGTAAGCTAGATTTTGAAATGGCCTTTTAATTTTTCGTGCCGAATTTGATTTAGGTTACTGTTCATTTTCTGAGTCGCGGCGTAAACTCCCGGCCTCTCCTAAAGCGACCGATAAAACAACATGCAAAACAGTACCGCCGCCGCCCCACGGCGATCGTTTGATTTCACCTCGTCATCCTTTCTGATTGTTGCCTTTTTAACCGGTATTGCCGGCGCGCTTCAGACCCCAACGTTGAGCCTGTTCCTCAGTAATGAAGTGCACGTTCGCCCGGCAATGGTCGGCTTCTTTTTCACCGGCAGCGCCGTTATCGGCATCCTGGTCAGCCAATTTCTGGCGGGCTACTCGGATAAACGCGGGGACCGTAAAAATTTGATCGTGGTCTGCTGCCTGCTCGGCGTGCTGGCCTGCGTACTGTTCGCCTGGAACCGCAACTACTTTATTCTGCTGTTCGTCGGCGTCTTCCTCAGCAGCTTTGGCTCCACGGCCAACCCGCAAATGTTTGCCCTCGCCCGCGAGCACGCCGACAAAACCGGCCGCGAGGCGGTGATGTTCAGTTCGATTATGCGTGCACAGGTGTCGCTGGCGTGGGTGATTGGCCCGCCGCTGGCCTACGCGCTGGCCATGGGTTTTAGCTTTACGGTGATGTATCTGTCGGCTGCGGTGGCGTTTGTGGTCTGCGGCGCGATGGTCTGGCTGTTTCTGCCAACCATGCGCAAGGAGAAAGCGGCGGCCAGCGGTACGATTCAGGCACCGCGCACCAACCGTCGGGATGCGCTGCTGCTGTTTGTTATCTGCACCCTGATGTGGGGCACTAACAGCCTCTATATCATCAATATGCCGCTGTACATCATTAATGAACTGCATCTGCCGGAGAAGCTGGCTGGGGTGATGATGGGCACCGCTGCCGGGCTGGAAATCCCGACGATGCTGATTGCGGGTTACTTCGCTAAACGGCTGGGTAAACGCTTCCTGATGCGCCTGGCCGCCGTGGCTGGACTATTCTTCTATATTGGTATGCTGACCTTCAATAGCCCAACGCTGTTGCTGGCCATGCAGCTGCTGAACGCGGTGTATATCGGGATTCTCGGCGGGATTGGCATGCTGTACTTCCAGGATTTGATGCCGGGGCAAGCCGGTTCAGCCACCACGCTGTACGCCAATACCTCGCGCGTCGGCTGGATCATCGCCGGTTCGCTGGCGGGCGTCGTGGCGGAAATCTGGAACTACCACACCGTATTCTGGATTGCGCTGGCGTTGTGCATTGCCACCCTTTGCTGCCTGGTGCGGATTAAAGACGTTTAGGGCGCGGTCAGCGCTTCGAGGTGAAGCAGATAGGTCATCGCCGCGTCGCGGGTGACGCCGCACATTTCAGGCGCGGGCTGTAACCCTGCACACACTTTCGGACGCAGCGGCGAGCCAAAGATTTTACACCGCTGGCGTTCGTCGAGCTGCACGCAGGGCGTGTTAGCCGGTTTGCCGTTGGGCATGCCGGGAATGGGGCTGGAGATTGAAGGTGCAGTGCAGCAAGCCCCGCAGTCCGGACGACATTCCATCGCGGGTTCTCTGTAGTGTGGATAACGTGGTGGCGCGCACATTACCACCTTTTAAGCAGGCATAGCAAAAGCCTTTAAATCCTCTTGCCTGAAACGCCCGGCACGAGTACTTTTACGCGATATTTTTGACACCCTAGTTCACAGGATAATTGCAATGCCAAGAGCGAACGAAATTAAAAAAGGTATGGTGCTGAATTACAACGGCAAACTGCTGATTGTAAAAAACATTGATATTCAGTCACCGAGCGCCCGTGGCGCAGCAACGCTGTACAAAATGCGCTTCTCCGATGTCAGCACCGGGCTGAAGGTTGAAGAGCGTTTTAAAGGCGACGACATGGTCGATACCGTGACCCTGAACCGCCGTTTCGTTGACTTCTCCTACATCGATGGCAACGAATACGTGTTCATGGATAAAGAAGATTACACCCCGTATATCTTCACCCACGACCAGATTGCTGAAGAGCTGCAGTTCATTCCTGAAGGCGGTATGCCGGAAATGCAGGTTCTGCTGTGGGATGGCCGGGTTCTGGCGCTGGAACTGCCGCAAACGGTTGATCTGGAAATTGTTGAAACGGCACCGGGCATCAAAGGCGCTTCCGCCAGCTCCCGTACCAAGCCAGCAACCCTGACCACCGGTCTGGTTGTGCAGGTTCCTGAATACCTGACCACTGGCGAAAAAATTCGCGTTCATATCGAAGAAAAACGCTATATGTGCCGCGCGGACTAACTGTCTCTGGTAGCCCGGCCGAGCAACGCGACGCCGGGATTATACCTCGTCCGGGCTACGGAAATAGGCAAACAAAAAGGGCAGCCAAATGGCTGCCCTTTTTTATTTTGGGAAAATGACGACTTACAGCAGATCGCGGAACTTGGTCATTTTCAGCGCCAGCTCAACGCCGCGCACTTCCGCCAGGCCTTTCAGGCGACCAATCGCCGAGTAGCCAGGGTTGGTTTTCTTCTTCAGGTCATCCAGCATCTGGTGACCGTGGTCAGGACGCATTGGGATAGGACGCAGATCGCCCGCTTTCTTACGACGCTGCTCTTCGGTCAGAATCGCATCTACTACCGCAACCATGTTCACATCGCCCTGCAGGTGCGCTGCTTCGTGGAAGGTTTTCGGGTTCCCTTCACGGCAGGTAGAACGCAGGTGCGTGAAGTGGATACGGTCGCCAAAGGTCTCGATCATTTTCACCAGATCGTTATCCGCACGCACGCCGTAAGAACCGGTGCACATGGTGAAGCCGTTGTTGATGCTATCAACGGTCTCTTTCAGCCACTGCATATCTTCAATGGTAGAAACGATACGCGGCAGGCCGAGGATTGGACGCGGTGGATCGTCCGGGTGAACCGCCAGACGCACGCCGACTTCTTCCGCTACCGGCACGATAGCGCGCAGGAACACCGCCATGTTTTCACGCAGGTTTTCTTTGCTGATGTGGTCGTATTCCGCCAGACGTGCACGGAACTGGTCCAGGGTGTAACCCTCTTCCGCGCCCGGCAGGCCAGCAATGATGTTGCGGGTCAGTTTGGTGACTTCCGCTTCGGTCATTGCCTGGAAATATTCCTGCGCCTGACGCTGCTCTTCCGCGGTGTAATCCGCCTGCGCGCCTTCACGCTTCAGGATGTGCAGTTCAAACGCCGCAAAAGCGATCTGGTCAAAGCGCAGCGCTTTAGAGCCATCTTCCAGGGTGTACTCGAGGTCGGTACGCGTCCAGTCGAGGATCGGCATGAAGTTGTAGCAGACGGTGTCGATGCCACATTCAGCCAGGTTGCGGATGCTCTGCTGATAGTTGGCAATCCAGGTTTTGTACTCACCGGAGCCAGTCTTAATATCTTCGTGAACCGGGATACTCTCAACCACGGACCAGGTCAGACCTTTTTCAGCCAGCATCGCTTGACGCTGTTTAATTTCTTCAACCGGCCATACCTGACCGTTTGGAATGTGGTGCAATGCCGTTACGACGCCCGTCGCGCCAGCCTGACGCACATCATCAAGAGATACCGGATCGTTCGGGCCGTACCAACGCCAGGTTTGTTCCATTGCCTCACCCTCTAAAGTTGTTATACCAATAAAATCACCTTCAATGACGACTACCATACATGTTTATTCTGTAGCGTCAATAAATCCGCTGGGATTGATTGATCAAGCTCACATTAACGCGATAAATACGGCACACCAATTCAATTTGTTGTCATATAACTTTACACTGCACACGTTAATTAATCGTTAATCGGATGTGTGAACAATGAATACAATCGCCTCAAGCGCCCTTCCCGCCAGCGTCCAGCGCCCTCAATATGATAGACAACAGCTACGTTCGCGGATTGTGCACTTCGGTTTTGGTGCGTTTCACCGCGCCCATCAGGCGCTGTTAACCAACCGGGTATTGAACCAGCACGGCGGCGACTGGGGGATTTGTGAAATCAGCCTGTTTAGCGGCGACGTGCTGATGAGCCAGCTCCGTCAGCAGGATCATCTGTTCACCGTGATGGAGAAGAGCGCTGCGGGTAATCAGCCGATTATCATTGGTGCGGTCCACGAGTGTCTGAACGCAAAGCTTGATTCTCTGGCGGCGATTATCGAGAAATTCTGCGAGCCGCAGGTGGCGATTGTCTCTCTGACGATCACCGAAAAAGGCTACTGCATCGATCCGGCGACCGGACACCTCGATTTCACCCAGCCGCGGATCGTCCACGATCTTGAATCCCCCACGGAGCCACACTCTGCGCCTGGCATTCTGGTTGAAGCCCTGTCTCGCCGTCGCGATCGTGGTCTTCCGGCCTTCACCGTCCTCTCCTGCGATAACATTCCTGATAACGGCCATGTGGTTAAAAACGCGGTGCTGGACATGGCAACCCGTCGGGATCCAGAGCTGGCGAGCTGGATTGCGGAATACGTCAGCTTCCCCGGCACCATGGTCGACCGTATCGTCCCGGCCGCGACCGAAGCATCGCTGGCTGAAATCACCCAGGAGTTGGGTGTCGAAGATCCGTGCGCCATCAGCTGTGAACCGTTTATTCAGTGGGTCATTGAAGATAATTTCGTCGCCGGACGCCCTGATTGGGGCAGCGTAGGGGCGCAGATGGTCAGCGACGTCCTGCCGTGGGAAGAGATGAAGCTGCGTATGCTTAACGGCAGCCACTCGTTCCTTGCCTACCTCGGCTACCTTGCGGGCTATGCGCACATCAGCGACTGCATGCAGGATGAATCTTACCGCCGTGCGGCGCGTCATCTGATGATGGCCGAGCAGGCTCCCACACTGCGCATTACCGATGTAGACCTCGGCGCGTATGCCGATAGCCTGATCGCGCGCTTCAGCAACCCGGCGCTTCAGCACCGTACCTGGCAAATCGCGATGGACGGCAGCCAGAAGCTGCCGCAGCGTCTGCTGGACGGCATTCGTATTCATCTCCAGAACGGCAGCCGTTGGCCGCTACTGGCGCTGGCCGTCGCCGGGTGGATGCGTTACGTGAGCGGCGTGGACGATGCCGGGCAGCCGATTGATGTCCGTGACCCGCTGGCGGAGAAAATTCGCAACATCGTGGCGAACAGCAGCAACGAGAACCGGGTCGCTGCGCTGCTCACGCTGCAGGAAATTTTCGGCAGCGACCTGCCAGCCAACCCGCAGTTTGTTCAGGCTATCGAGCAAGCCTGGCAACATCTGGTGCAACAAGGCGCACGCCAGGCGGTGTTGACCGCGCTCAATAGTTAACATTTTCTGCTATTTCGCGGGCTAATATTAGATTAGCCCGCCTTAACACTTCTCTTTTCGACGTCGCTTCGCCAGGATAAAGTGATCCAGATAACACTATCACTATGTCCAGTGCGGAGTTTTCGTGACTAAAACCAATCTGATCACCGGCTTTCTCGGCAGCGGGAAAACCACCTCTATTCTGCACCTGCTGGCCAATAAACCTGCCGACGAAAAATGGGCTGTTCTGGTCAATGAATTTGGCGAAGTCGGCATCGACGGTGCCCTGTTAGCCGACAGCGGCGCGCTGCTTAAAGAGATCCCCGGCGGCTGCATGTGCTGCGTGAACGGCCTGCCAATGCAGGTCGGCCTGAATACGCTGCTGCGCCAGGGCAAACCGGATCGCCTGCTGATTGAGCCTACGGGCCTCGGTCACCCTAAACAGATCCTCGATCTGCTTACCGCCCCGGTTTACGAGCCGTGGATCGACCTGCGCGCCACGCTGTGCGTGATCGACCCTCGTCAGCTGCTGGACGACAAGGTCGCCAACAATGAAAACTTCCGCGACCAGCTCGCGGCGGCGGACATTATCGTCAGCAACAAAACGGACCGTGCCACCGCCGAAAGCCAGCAGGCGCTGGCTGACTGGTGGCAGCATCACGGTGCTGAACGCCAACTCGTCGAGGCCACTCAGGGCAGCATCGATAATGCCCTGCTGGATACACCACGCAGCAACACGGCGCCGCTCAGGGCCAGCGCGGCGCACTCGCACTCACATCCGTCAAACAAAGGTCTCGCGGCGTTAAGCCTGCCGGAGCACCAGCGTTGGCGCAGAAGCGTCAACGAAGGCCAGGGCTATTACGCCTGCGGCTGGATTTTTGACGCCGATACCGTATTTGACACCATCGGCCTGCTGGAGTGGGCACGTCTATCACCGGTGACTCGTCTGAAGGCGGTGATGCGTATTCCTGAAGGGCTGGTGCGTATTAATCGCCAGGGCGCCGACCTGCACATTGAAACGCAGAGCGTCGCACCGCCCGATAGCCGTATTGAGCTGATAAACGACGCGCAAACCGACTGGAATCCACTACAAACGGCGCTGTTGAAACTTCGTTTAGGTTAAAACCGCTAAGGTTTCCGCCGAGACTAATTGCTATGAATATTAAGATGCGTACACGTTTTCCCCTGATTATTTTGCTCAACGCTGCCGGCGTGGCGTTGTTTCTCTCCTGGTTCCTGCCGGCGAATCACGGCTTCTGGTCCGTGGCTGACCTTGGCATTTTTCACTTCTTTAACCGGGGTTTAAACGCAGATAATTTGGGCTACGCCTGGTTCTTAGCCATCATTAATAACCGCGCCTTTGACGGCTGTTCGCTGTTGGCAATGGGCTGTCTGATGCTCAGTTTCTGGCTAAAGGAAACCACTCAAGGCCGTCGCCGGATCGTGGTGATGGGCCTGGTGATGCTGCTGTCGGCGGTCATCATCAATCAGTTGGCGCAGCACCTGATGCCGGTTACCCGCAGCAGCCCGTCGCTTTCCGTGCCGGGCGTACACCGCGTCAGCGACTTTATCGACTTCTCGACCAAAGACGGTTCACGGGACAGTTTCCCCGGCGATCACGGTATGATGCTGCTGATATTTGCCACCTTCATGTGGCGCTATTTCGGCCAAAAAGCGTTCCTTATTTCACTGATTATTTTTGTGGTTTTCGCCTTCCCGCGCGTGATGATCGGCGCACACTGGTTTACCGATATTGCCGTCGGTTCGTTAACCGCAGTGCTGATTGGCGTACCCTGGGTGCTGATGACGCCATTAAGCGATAATGTGATGGGCCTCTTTGAGCGAAATTTGCCCCATTTATCCAAAGCGAAATCGGCGCAATAAATAACCAATTCATCTGATATTCCAGAAAGAGGGTATTCACCCTCTTTTTCTTTTTTTATCCCACCGCGTTATTGTCATCGTCCCGTCACAACATTCATTTTTATAATGAATGAGTTGCCCATTTTTCATTCACCAGCGACGCAATTTTGGCCATTCACAATTTTTAACTTTGTGTATCACGATTTCTTATAAGAAATCGGGCAAAAGCGCTCGCAATGCCGCTTTCGTTAAGGTAATCTCATTCGCGTTTGTCGTTTCAAAGAGCAATTATTTGGTTCGTAAATAAAACTTTGTGCGCTAAGCCACAAAAATGAATTCAAAGAATTGTCTCATTGATTGCGTGTATTTAGTCTCAGACGCGTTTGGCATTTTTTATAACGACTCCATCGTTAAGGACTTCAAGGGAAAACAACGAAAATGGTCAAATCTCAGCCGATTTTGAGATATATCTTGCGAGCGATTCCAGCAGTAGCAGTTGCGGTTCTGCTTTCTGCCTGTAGTAACACCAGTAACACCGCTAAGAACATGCATTCTGAGACGCATGCAGTGGGCACCGAAGATGCCTCGTCACTGCAAGCCTCTCAGGATGAATTTGAAACCATGGTGCGTAACCTAGACGTGAAGTCCCGTCTGATGGATCAATACGCAGGATGGAAAGGTGTCCGTTACCGTCTGGGCGGCGACACCAAGCGTGGTATCGACTGCTCCAGCTTTGTGCAGCGTACCTTCCGCGAACAGTTTGGTTTAGAGCTGCCGCGCTCCACCTGGGAGCAGCAGGAAACGGGTAAATCCGTTAAACGCAATCAGCTTCGAACCGGTGATTTAGTGTTGTTCCGCGCCGGCTCTACCGGTCGTCATGTAGGCATCTACATTGGCAACAACCAGTTTGTTCATGCTTCCACCAGCAGTGGTGTGACGATTTCCAGCATGAATGAACCGTACTGGAATAAACGTTACAACGAAGCACGCCGCGTCCTGAGTCGTTCGTAATGTCGTTTACCGTCGGTTTCCCTTGGCTGACGGTAAGCATAAAAAAAGCACTGCTCCGGCAGTGCTTTTTTTATGCTTCATCATTATTCTTTTCTTTAGAGTTCCGTAGCATAGAGAAGTTGCATGTTCACTCGCCATTCATCGATTAACCGTCGAATCGTTCTCACCAGTATTGTTGCCGGCCTGCTGATTGCGCTTGCTGCCGGGCTGGTGCAGTTTTCTATATTCCATCACCGTCGTTCGGTCCAGTTTGATAACACCATTTCCAGCTTACAAAACTACTTGAATAACTACTTCAGGCAGATCCTGGTGACGATGGATTCTCTGCAACCGCTAACGATGGACCCGTGCCAGGCCGTGTCGTCGGAACTCACCGAGCGCGCCGCGTTCAGCATGAACGTGCGAGCATTTCTGCTGGTGAAAGATCAGATAGCCTACTGTTCATCGGCCACCGGGGAGATGTCGCTGGGGCTTAAGGATCTGGTGCCGGATCTCGATCTCAGCAAAACGCACGTGATGGGGATCGTCCCCGGCACGCCGATGATGCCGACCACCCCTGCCTTTGTGCTATGGGTAAAAAGCCCGCTGCTGGAGAACCGCGGCGTTTTCGCCTCGATTAACGCCAACCTGATGCCCTGGGTGCTCTACTCGTCAAAGCAGACCCCGTATAACGGCGTCGCGCTGGTCGTTAACGGTAAGACAGCCATCTCTACCTTTAGCAGCAAACCCCTTGCGGTCGACGACATTACCGATACCGCCGTTCGCCACGTGAAGATCAACGACGTGCCGCTGGAGGTCTATCTCTACAGCAACGCGCTCAGCAGCGATAACTCGCTCTATTCAATCCTGCTCGGACTCATCTGCGGCCTGATCGGCGGCCTGCTGTGCCTCTACATTTTGGCTATTCGATCGCGGCCGGGGAAAGAGATCCTCGCCGCCATCAAACACCGCCAGTTCCACGTGGTCTATCAGCCGGTGGTGGATGCGAAGAATCGCCAGATTACCGGTGCGGAGGCGCTAATGCGTTGGTCGCACCCGACCGCCGGGAATATCCCGCCGGACGCATTTATCAGCTATGCCGAAGCGCAGGATCTCATCGTCCCCCTCACTCACCATCTGTTTGAGCTGATCGCCCGCGATGCGCCGGTGCTAAAAGATCTGCTGCCGCCGGGCGCCAAGCTCGGCATCAATATTGCGCCCGGTCACCTGCATGCCGAGAGCTTCCAGCAGGATATCCGCAACCTGGCGGCCAGCCTACCGCAAAACTACTTCCAACTGGTGCTGGAGATAACCGAGCGCGACATGCTGCATCTGGAGAAGGCCATGAGCCTGTTTGCCTGGCTGCGCGGCGAAGGCATTGAAGTGGCTATCGATGATTTCGGCACCGGGCACAGCGCGCTTATCTACCTCGAACGCTTCACCCTCGACTACCTGAAAATCGACCGCGGGTTTGTCAACGCTATTGGTCGGGAGACCATCACCTCGCCGGTGCTGGATGCGGTGCTAACCCTGACGCACCGCCTGAACCTGGTGACGGTCGCTGAAGGCGTGGAAACCGAGGAACAGGCAACCTGGCTTTGCGATCACGGCGTCGACTATCTTCAAGGCTATCTGATAAGCCGCCCGCTCACGCTGCAGCAGCTGATTGTGGAATATCGTAAGCCAGCAAAGTATTTCACAAGTTAAGCAAGGTCATTTAAGATTCAGGGATAAAAGACGTTTTCAATCAATACTTTTCAATGCGGGGTAGCCCTATCGTGATCGTAGCGCGTGTCTGTTTGACCCTGCTGATGCTGTTCAGCCTGTCCCTGCAGGCGCAGACCATTAAAGAGAGCTACGCGTTTGCGGTGATAGGTGAACCTAAATACGCCGTCGACTTCAACCACTTTGATTACGTCAATCCTGCCGCTCCAAAAGGCGGCAACGTCACGCTAGCCGCACTCGGCACCTTTGATAACTTCAACCGCTTTGCGCTGCGCGGAAACGCCGCAGTGCGCACCGACTCGCTGTATGACACGCTGTTCACCACCTCCGACGACGAGCCGGGCAGTTACTATCCACTGGTCGCCGACCGGGCCCGCTACGCCGATGATTATTCCTGGGTGGAGTTGACCATCAACCCGCGCGCCCGCTTCCACGACGGCAGCCCTATTACCGCTCGCGACGTCGCCTTCACCTTTAACAAGTTTATGACCGAAGGCGTGCCGCAGTTCCGCCTGGTCTACAAAGGCACCACCGTCAAGGCTATCGCCCCGCTGACGGTCCGCATTGAGCTGGCGAAACCGGGCAAGGAAGATATGCTGAGCCTGTTTACCCTGCCGATTCTGCCGGAAAAGTTCTGGAAAGATCATAATCTCAGTGAACCGCTCAGCACGCCGCCGCTGGCAAGCGGCCCTTACCGCATCAGCGACTGGAAGATGGGGCAATATATCGTCTATCAGCGCGAGAAAGATTACTGGGGCGCCGACCTGCCGGTAAACCGAGGTCGCTGGAACTTCGACACCCTCCGCTATGACTACTACCTCGATGACAACGTCGCGTTTGAGGCTTTCAAGGCCGGGGCCTATGACGTGCGTACCGAGAGCAGCGCTAAAAACTGGGCGACGCGCTATATCGGCAAAAACTTCGCCAGCGGTTACATCGTTAAGGATGAACAGAAGAACAACGCCGCGCAGGATACCCGCTGGCTGGCTTTTAACATCCAGCGCCCGGTATTCCATGACCGCCGCGTGCGCCAGGCGGTCAGCATGGCGTTTGATTTCGAATGGATGAACAAAGCCCTGTTTTACAATGCCTACAGCCGTGCTGACAGCTATTTCCAGAATACCGAATACGCCGCACGTGGCTACCCGGATGCCGACGAGCTCACGCTACTGGCTCCACTCAAGAGTGAGCTGCCACCGGAAGTGTTCACCTCCATCTACCAGCCCGCCGCGTCAGACGGGCACGGCTTTGACCGCGACAACCTGCTGAAGGCGGGAAATCTGCTGACCGACGCCGGCTGGGTGCTGAAAGGCCAGCAGCGCGTCAATGCGAAAACCGGCCAGCCGCTGCGCTTTGAACTGCTGCTACCTTCAGGCGGTAACGATCAGTGGGTGATGCCCTTCCAGCGCAATCTGCAGCGTCTGGGCGTGACGATGGATATCCGCCAGGTTGATATCTCACAAATCACCAACCGGATGCGTAAGCGCGACTACGACATGATGCCGCGCCTGTGGCGAGCAATGCCGTGGCCAAGTTCAGATCTGCAAATCTCCTGGTCGTCGGAATACATCAACTCGTCCTACAACTCGCCTGGGGTGGCAAGCCCGGCGATTGATAGCCTGATCAACCAAATCATCCGCTGGCAGGGCAATCAGCAGAAGCTGCTGCCGCTCGGACGCGCCCTTGACCGGGTACTGACCTGGAACTATTACATGCTGCCGATGTGGTATATGTCCGGCAGTCGAATCGCCTACTGGAATAAGTTTTCTTATCCCAGCATCCACCCGCTCTATGCCTCCGGCACGGACGCGCCGGGCTTCGACACCTGGTGGTACGACGTGAATAAAGCGGCGACCTTACCCGCTTCCCGACGTTAAGGAGAGAACATGGGTGCCTATCTGATTCGCCGACTGCTGCTGATTATCCCAACCCTGTGGGCAATCATCACGCTCAACTTTTTTATCGTACAGATAGCGCCCGGCGGCCCGGTTGACCAGGCGATTGCCGCGGTAGAGTTCGGCCATCAGGGCGGGCTACCCGGTGGTGGAGGTGGGCTGGAACGTAGCCAGGCGCGGGCGGGCGTTGGCAATATCGCGGAAAGCCAGTACCGCGGCGGGCGCGGTCTTGACCCAGAGGTTATCGCCGAGATAACCCACCGCTACGGCTTCGACAAACCGCTGCACGAGCGCTATTTCAAGATGCTTGGCGACTATCTGCGCTTTGATTTCGGCAACAGCCTGTTCCGCAACGCCTCGGTCATGCAACTGATGAAAGAGAGCCTGCCGGTCTCCATCTCGCTCGGGCTCTGGAGCACGCTGATTATCTATCTGGTCTCTATTCCGCTGGGCATCCGTAAGGCGGTGTATAACGGCAGCCGCTTTGATATCTGGAGCAGCACCGGCATTATTATCGGCTACGCTATTCCGGCGTTTCTCTTCGCCATCGTCCTGATCGTCTTCTTTGCCGGCGGCAGCTATTACGACATCTTCCCGCTACGCGGACTGGTCTCAGCGAACTTTGACACCCTGCCGTGGTACCAGAAAATCACCGACTACCTCTGGCACATCACCCTGCCGGTGCTGGCAACGGTGATCGGCGGCTTTGCCGCGCTCACCATGCTGACGAAAAACTCATTTCTTGATGAAATCCGCAAACAGTACGTGGTCACCGCGCGGGCAAAAGGGGTCGGCGAAAAGCAGATCCTCTGGAAGCATATCTTCCGTAACGCCATGCTGCTGGTTATTGCTGGCTTCCCCGCCACCTTTATCAGCATGTTCTTCACCGGATCGCTGCTGATCGAGGTGATGTTCTCCCTGAACGGGCTGGGGCTACTGGGCTACGAGGCGACCGTCTCCCGCGATTATCCGGTGATGTTCGGCACGCTCTATATTTTCACCCTGATAGGGTTGCTGATGAACATCGTCAGCGACATCAGCTATACGCTGGTGGACCCACGTATTGATTTTGAGGGCCGCTAATCATGACCCTGAACGCCGTCAACCAAGCCCGCTGGGCGCGCTTTTGCCACAACCGACGCGGCTACTGGTCGCTGTGGATCTTTCTGGTTATCTTTGTCTGTAGCCTGGGTGCCGAGCTTATCGCCAACGATCGTCCGCTGCTGGTCAGCTACCAGGGCAGTCTGTACGTGCCAGTGGTGAAAAACTACAGCGAAAAAACCTTCGGCGGAGAATTCGCCACCGCCGCCGATTATCAGGACCCGTGGCTACAGCAGAGGCTGGAGAAAAACGGCTGGGTGCTATGGACGCCGATCCGCTTCGGCGCCAGCAGCATCAACTTCAGCACCGATATCCCCTTCCCCGCGCCACCGTCCCGGCAAAACTGGCTGGGTACCGATGCTAACGGCCGTGATGTGCTGGCGCGTATTCTCTACGGTACGCGCATCTCACTGCTGTTTGGCCTGATTCTGACGGTCTGCTCCAGCGTGATGGGAGTGATTGTCGGCGCCGTGCAGGGCTACTACGGCGGGCGTATTGACCTGTGGGGGCAGCGCTTTATCGAAGTGTGGTCGGGTATGCCAACGCTGTTTTTGATTATCTTGCTCTCAAGCGTTGTGCAGCCAAACTTCTGGTGGCTGCTGGCGATTACCGTGCTGTTCGGCTGGATGTCGCTGGTTGGCGTGGTGCGCGCCGAATTTCTGCGTACCCGCAACTATGACTATATTCGCGCCGCGCAGGCGCTGGGCGTCGGGGATCGCAGCATTATCCTGCGCCATATGTTACCCAATGCGATGGTCGCCACCCTGACCTTTATTCCGTTTATTCTGTGCAGCTCCATCACCACGCTGACCTCGCTCGACTTTCTGGGCTTTGGCCTGCCGCTCGGTTCACCGTCGCTCGGCGAACTGCTGCTGCAGGGCAAAAATAACCTGCAGGCCCCCTGGCTTGGGATCGCCGCGTTTCTCTGCGTTGCCGTACTGCTCTCGCTGCTGATCTTTATCGGCGAGGCGGTGCGCGACGCCTTCGATCCTTCTAAGGCGGTATAGGATGCAGCAACCACTTCTGGAGATCGACAACCTCTCCATCGCCTTCCGCCAGCAGGGCGTGACCACCACCGTGGTTGAACAGCTTTCGCTGACGCTCGCTGCCGGAGAGACGCTGGCGCTGGTCGGGGAATCTGGTTCGGGAAAAAGCGTCTCGGCGCTGTCGATTCTGCGCCTGTTGCCAGAGCCGCCGGTCAGCTACCCGACGGGCGATATCCGCTTTGCCGGGGAGTCATTGCTGCACGCCAGCCCGCAGACGCTGCGCGGGGTCCGCGGCAACCGGATTGCGATGATTTTTCAGGAACCCATGGTGTCGCTGAACCCGCTGCACAATCTGGAAAAGCAGCTTTATGAAGTGCTGTCGCTGCACCGGGGCATGCGCAAAGAGGCCGCGCGCGGCGAGATCCTCGACTGCCTTGACCGGGTCGGCATTCGCAACGCCGCAAAACGGTTGAGCGATTTCCCCCACCAGCTCTCCGGCGGTGAGCGCCAGCGTGTGATGATCGCCATGGCCCTGCTGACGCGTCCGGAGTTATTGATTGCCGATGAACCGACGACCGCGCTGGACGTTTCGGTGCAGGCGCAAATCCTTCAGCTACTCAGAGAGTTGCGCACTGAGCTGAATATGGGGCTGCTGTTCATCACCCATAATCTGAGCATTGTACGCAAACTGGCTGACCGGGTGGCGGTAATGCAACATGGTCGCTGCGTTGAGCAAAACAGCGCTAGCGCGCTTTTTGCCGCGCCGCAGCATCCGTACACCCGCAAGCTGCTGGACAGCGAACCGGCGGGCGATCCGGTGCCTTTACCGCCGGAGGCCGCCCCGCTGCTGGAGGTCAACAAGCTCAGCGTGGCCTTCCCGATTCGCAAAGGTCTCCTGCGCCGGGTGGTCAGCCACAATACGGTGGTCAACAACCTGAGCTTTACGCTACGCAAAGGGGAGACGCTGGGACTGGTCGGTGAGTCTGGTTCCGGTAAGAGCACCACCGGGCTGGCGCTGCTGCGTTTAATCGCCTCGCAGGGCGATATTCGTTTTGCTGGGGAGGCTATTCAGGGGCGCAACCGTCAACAGATGCTGCCGCTGCGTCGTCGGATTCAGGTGGTGTTTCAGGACCCTAACTCGTCGCTCAATCCACGGCTCACCGCGCTACAGATTATTGAAGAAGGTCTGCGGGTTCATCACCCCGCTCTCACCGCCGCCGAACGCGAGCAGCGGGTGATAGCAGCCATGCAGGAGGTGGGGCTGGAGCCGGAGACCCGGCAGCGCTATCCGTCTGAGTTTTCCGGCGGCCAGCGGCAGCGTATCGCCATCGCGCGGGCGCTCATCCTGCAGCCGGAGCTTATCGTGCTGGACGAACCAACGTCCTCGCTCGATCGCACCGTTCAGGCGCAAATTCTGGCGCTGCTTAAGGCGTTACAGGAAAAGCATCAGCTGACCTACATCTTTATCAGCCACGATCTGCACGTCGTTCGTTCGCTGTGCCATCAGGTGATGGTGTTGCGTCAGGGAGAAGTCGTCGAACAGGGAGAGTGTCGGCGCGTATTTTCAGCACCGCAGCAGGAATATACGCGTCAGCTCATTGCGCTGAGCTGACGGTTAAAACGGGTTGTTGCCGGAGAACGGTTCGGCAATCGCCACGCCGAAGTTTTTCAGGCGGCAGGTTGCCGCAAACTCATCCTGACGTTTCACGAACAGGCACGGCTCCCCTTCACACTCGAGCACCGAGCAGTCGACGGAAATATCGGTTAACGCCTGGCTAAGGGAATGCATCACCGGCCAGGCGCTATCACCGTCCGGGCTCAGCAGTTTGAGGGCCACCAGCGCATTTTCGCCGGATGCGCCATTTTGCGGAATCGGTTCAACTTTCGAACCTGCAAAACCCGCAGACCAGCGATAGTCCTGCGGCAGTCGATGTACGATTGATAGCTGTAATGTCATTACGTTCTTTTCCCCGGAAGCGATAGTGCTTCACAATTATTTCACATCCATATTAACACATTGTTGACAAATCGTCCTGCATCCAGAAAAAAAACGCCAGCATTCAACATTCTTCTTACGACATAGTTCGGTGTACTGATGCGTTTTCGCGCTATATGTACCCGTATCTGTGATCTAACGCAACCTTTTTATCTACAACAATGTGACTTTTTACATAAATGGATTTTACATAAAAGAAACATCACACCCTATCAGGAATGCCATTTCTGTTGATACATATCAACAAAGGAGCGTATTTCGCCCCCCTAAAGGCTTATGAGTGCGCGGTTTTACGCAGACGGATAGCGTAGTTGTTTGTAGGCCAGATAAAGATGCCGAGCTCGCAGACATCATTTAACCGTAGCCCGGCCAAGCGAAGCGCCGCCGGGAATAGCACCGTAGCCTTCCCGGCGTCGCTTCGCTCGGCCGGGCTACATTATTGAACCGGATAAGCGCATTATGATTTGTGTATGGTTTTGCGGGGTCTACTGGCGTAGAGATAGAAGAGGATCGAGCAGGTCGCACACAGAGCGATGGAAATTAGCATTGGCCATGCGGTGGTGAAGGTAGCAAACGACAACAGCGCGCCAATGATGGCCCCGATGCCAAAGCGGAACGTCCCCGCCAGCGATGACGCCGTACCCGCCATATGCGGGAATTCATCGAGGATCACCGCCATCGCGTTTGAGGAGACCATCGACACGCAGCCGACAAACACCGCAATGCCCAGCACCAGCGACCAGAAGCCAACGCCCAGCAGCGCGCAAGCCACCATCCAGATTGCCATAACAAACTGTATCGTCAGCCCGGCGCGGAACATCCACAGCGCCCCAACCCGGCGAACAAAACGGCTGTTAATGGTGGTCATGACAAAGAGGAACACAATGTTCAGCGCAAAGTAGTAGCCGAAGTGCTGCGGCGACACATGGTTAAGCTCGATGTAGACAAACGGCCCGGCGCTTAAGAATGAGAACATCGCCGCAAAGCTGAAGCCGCTCGCCAGCATATAGGAGAGCACGCGCTTGTGGCGGAACAGCGACGCAAAGTTGCCAAGCGTGGTGCTCAGGCGGAACGGTTGGCGTTTCTCTACCGGCAGCGTTTCGTCAATAAAGAAGCAAATTGCCGCCGAAGCCAACAGCGCGGCAATGGCCAGGATCCAGAAGATCGCGTGCCAGCTAAACCAGACCAGTACCGCACCACCCACCATCGGCGCCACCAGCGGGGCGATAGTCGTCACCAGCATGACAAACGACATCATGCGCGAGAACTCTTCCTTCGGGTAGATATCGCGCATCAGGGCGTTGATCACGACGCTTGCCGCCGCAGCCGCCAGGCCGTGGAAAAAGCGGGTGACGATCAGGTAGTCGATGGTCGGCGCCAGCGCACAGGCCACCGCCGCCGCCGCAAAGATAAGCGTACCGCCCAGAATCACCGGCTTACGCCCGAGGCTGTCCGCCATTGGTCCGTACAGCAGCTGACCCAGCGCAAAGCCCAGAATATAGGTACTCAGGGTCATCTGCGCGCTGCCTGCCGGCACGCCAAACTGTTGTGAAATGACCGGCAGCGCCGGAAGGTACATGTCGATCGATAACGGCATTAACATGGCCAGAAGGCCAAGAATAAACACAATTTTTAACGACGAGCGCGGCCTGGACGTCACAATTTACCTCGGTTGTTGGTTAGCGCTACGGTGCGCCAACGCTGGCAATTTCTGCTTCTGTTAACGGACGGTATTCACCCGGTTCTAAGTCTGAGTCGAGCGCAATCTCACCGATGCGTTCGCGATGCAGACCGACAACGTGGTTACCCACGGCGGCAAACATGCGTTTCACCTGGTGATAACGACCTTCACTGATGGTCAGACGCACTTCGGTCGGCGTAATCACTTCCAGCACCGCTGGCTTGGTGAGATCTTTCTCATTGTGCAGCTGAACGCCTTTGGCAAACTGCGCGGCGGTGTCATCGCTGACCGGATTTTCCAGCGTCACCAGGTAGGTTTTCTCGCAATGATGGCGCGGCGAGGTGATGCGATGGGACCACTGACCGTCATCGGTCATCAGCACCAGACCGGTGGTATCAATGTCTAAACGACCCGCGGCATGCAGCTTGTACGCCACCGGGACATCGAGAAAATAGAGCACCGTTGGGTGATCCGGGTCTTCCGTGGAGCACACGTAGCCCTGCGGCTTGTTCAACATGAAATAGCGCGGGCCATTCTGCTGAGTCAGCGGGTTGCCTTCGTAGGCCACGTCGTGTTCTGGTAGCAGTTTAAACGCGGTATCGCGCACCACTTCGTCATCAACGGTCACGTGTTGACCGCGGATCAAACGCCCGGCAATAGCACGGCTGACGCCGAGTTGCTGAGCGATAAACTTATCAAGTCGCATGAAGTATTTTTAGCCTGTAATAGTGCCGGGTGCCGGACGAAAGGTCCGAAAAATGGGGTAATCGACTCGAGGCCTACCGCGTAGCGGGACAAAATGCACCGGCAACGGGAGAGACAGCGAGTATAACAATCCGTAAGTATAACGGGCTTGTTATCCCACTCAAGTGAAAAGATTCATGGCATACTATTTGGCTGTTAAGGACAATCATCACGCCAATGACTTTTACACTTCGCCCCTACCAGCAGGAAGCGGTTGACGCTACCCTGGCCTACTTCCGCCGCCATATCCAACCCGCGGTCATCGTATTGCCTACCGGCGCCGGGAAAAGCCTGGTGATCGCAGAGCTGGCACGGTTGGCGCGCGGCCGCGTGCTGGTGCTGGCGCACGTCAAAGAGTTGGTGGCGCAGAACCACGCAAAATACTGCGCGCTGGGGCTGGAGGCCGATATTTATGCGGCCGGGCTAAAGCGCAAAGAGAGCCACGGCAAGGTGGTGTTCGGCAGTGTGCAGTCGGTGGCGCGTAATCTCGACCATTTCCAGGGTGAGTTTTCCCTGCTCATTGTCGATGAATGCCACCGCATCAGCGACGATGATGATAGTCAGTACCAGCAAATTCTCAGCCATCTGGGGAAAGTGAATCCTCACATTCGGCTGCTGGGCCTGACGGCTACACCGTTTCGTCTGGGTAAAGGCTGGATTTATCAGTTCCACTACCACGGCATGGTGCGCGGCGACGAGAAAGCGCTGTTCCGCGACTGTATCTACGAGTTGCCGCTGCGCTATATGATCAAGCACGGCTATCTGACGCCGCCGGAGCGGCTGGATATGCCGGTGGTGCAGTACGATTTCAGCCGCCTTCAGGCCAATAGCAACGGGCTATTCAGCGAGTCTGACCTCAACCGCGAGCTGAAACAGCAGCAGCGCATTACGCCACACATCATCAGCCAGATTGAGGAGTTTGCGCAGACGCGCAAAGGGGTGATGATTTTTGCCGCCACCGTCGAGCACGCTCGCGAGATTACCGGGCTGCTGCCCGCCAATGACGCGGCTCTGATCACCGGCGAAACGCCGGGACCGCAGCGCGACGAGCTGATTGAAGCCTTTAAAAATCAGCAGTTCCGCTATCTGGTTAACGTCGCCGTACTGACTACCGGTTTTGACGCCCCGCACGTTGACCTGATTGCGATTCTGCGCCCTACCGAGTCCATCAGCCTGTATCAGCAAATTGTAGGCCGCGGCCTGCGCCTGGCGCCGGGAAAAACGGATTGTCTGATCCTCGATTACGCCGGTAACCCACACGACCTCTACACGCCGGAAGTGGGTTCACCCAAGGGCAAGAGCGATAACGTGCCGGTGCAGGTTTTCTGTCCCGGCTGCGGCTTTGCCAACACCTTCTGGGGAAAAACCACCGCCGACGGCACCATTATTGAGCATTTTGGCCGCCGCTGTCAGGGCTGGCTGGAGGATGATGAAGGTCATCGCGAGCAGTGCGACTACCGCTTCCGCTTTAAAAACTGCCCGCAGTGCAACGCCGAAAACGACATTGCCGCCCGCCGCTGTCGGGAATGCGACACGGTGCTGGTTGACCCGGACGACATGTTGAAAGCGGCGCTGAAGCTGAAAGACGCACTGGTGCTGCGCTGTAGCGGCATGGTGCTACAGGACGGCATGGATGAGAAAGGCGGCTGGCTTAAAATCACCTATTACGACGAGGATGGCGCGGACGTCAGTGAGCGCTTCCGTCTGCACACCCCCGCGCAGAAAACGGCGTTCGAGCAGCTGTTTATCCGCCCGCACACCCGCACGCCCGGCGTACCGCTGCGCTGGATAACACCTGGCGATATCATCGCCCAGCAGGCGCTGCTACGTGCACCGGATTTCGTCGTCGCCCGTAAGAAAGGCGTCTACTGGCAGGTGCGCGAAAAAGTGTTCGACTACGAAGGGCGCTATCGCCGGGCTAACGAGCTACGCTAGGCGCGCGTCTGCTTCACCCACCGCAGGTTGTCGACCGGGAACCCAAGCCCACGGGCGATGGTCAGGTAGTTTTGCTGTACCTGCGGCGGCAGCGTTGGCGTGCGCGATAGTATCCACAAATAGTCGCGGTTCGGCCCGCTGACCAGCGCGTACTGATAGTCATCATCCAGCGCGATGATGTTATAGCCACCGTAGAAGGGACCAAAGAACGACACCTTCAGTGCGGCTACGCTCGGCTCGCCGGTGAAGTACGCCTTCCCTTCGCTCTCTTTCCACTCGCCTCTCAATGGGTCAAACCCACGGTTCAACACGCTAATGCCACCATCCTTACGCTTGCCGTAGTGAGCGGTCACCTGCTCCAGACCGCGCTCAAAGCGGTTATCCAGACGAGCGATTTCATACCATTTCCCCAGATAGCGGCTAGCATCGAAATGGCGAATCGGCGTCACCCCTTTTGGCGGGGTGGGTGAACGGCAGGCCACCAGCGCGAGCGACAACGCCACTCCGGTGACAACGGGCCATAGCTTCATGCAGTTTCCTCTCTTTACGATCCCTGGTTAAGTGTAGAGGATAAAAAGCCACGCGGCCGAAAGCGGGAGAACCTATGCTTGAGCTATGGCCCACCACAAACAGGACAATAATATGAACGACAAACCGATACTCGGCATCAGCGGCTGCCTGACCGGTGCTGCCGTTCGCTTTGACGGCGGGCATAAGCGGATGGGGTTTATTATGGATGAGCTTGCCGAATGGGTGACCTTCAAACCCGTCTGCCCGGAAATGGGCATCGGCCTGCCCGCACCGCGCCCGGCGCTGCGGCTGGTGAAGACCGCAGATGGCGATACCCGCGTGCGCATGAGCCAGGACCTGGATTGCGACCTCACCGATAAAATGCACCAGTTTGCCGAGGAGGTGCTCCCGGGCGCGGCGCAGTTCGCGGGTTTTATCGTCTGTGCAAAATCCCCCAGCTGCGGAATGGAGCGGGTACGGCTGTACGACGAGCGCGGCAACCGGGGGGCAAAGGAAGGCGTTGGCCTGTTTACCGCGGCGCTGCAGGCGCGCTATCCGTGGCTGCCGGTGGAAGAGGACGGCCGACTGCACGACCCGGTTCTGCGGGAGAATTTCGTGGCGCGAATTTTTGCGCTGCACGAGCTGAATGCGCTGCGGGAAGAGGGATTAACCCGTCAGGCCCTGCTGGCGTTTCACAGCCGCTATAAGCTGCATCTGCTGGCCCACAACCAGCCGGGCTATCGTGAAATTGGCCCCTTTATCGCTCACCTGCACGAATGGCAGGATCTGGATGCTTTTTTTGTCGCCTATCGCGACAAGCTGATGGCGATTCTGCGCCACCCTGCCTCACGTAATAATCACACCAACGTGCTGATGCACATTCAGGGCTATTTCCGCAAACAGCTCAACGACCGCCAGCGGGCAGAGCTTCGCGACGTTATCGTCAACTACCACGCCGGGCACCTGCCAATCCTCGCGCCGCTGACGCTGCTGAAGCATTATCTCGCCGAGCACCCAGATGATTACCTACTGACGCAGCGCTATTTTTCGCCCTACCCGGACAGTTTACGGTTGCGCTTAACGGCCAACTGAAGGTGAGGTTTTCATTGCCCGTAAGGCAATAGGCGGCTATAATGCCGCCCGCTTTCACATCCGTGAAGCAGATCATTTGCCTGCTGCTGGGTCGCCTGTAGCAGGATTAATTAAGAGAGCTATCAATGTTTACTATTAACGCAGAAGTACGTAAAGAGCAGGGTAAGGGTGCGAGCCGCCGCCTGCGCGCAGCTAACAAGTTCCCAGCTATCATTTATGGTGGCGAAGCAGCTCCGGTTGCTATCGAACTGGATCACGACAAGCTGTGGAACCTGCAGAACAACGCTGAATTCTACAGCGAAGTTCTGACCATCGTTGTTGATGGTAAAGAAGAAAAAGTTAAGGCTCAGGCGGTGCAGCGTCACCCGTTCAAGCCAAAACTGGCTCACATCGACTTCGTTCGCGCTTAATCGCCGACAAGTCTTCGTGACGAAAAAACGGCTCCTTACGGAGCCGTTTTTTTTACTGCTTCGCCGCCTCTCGCACGACCGTCTCCTTCCCTACCGAGGTTATCACCTCATTATTCACGCTGTCTGAAAGCGTAATACCGCTTACCTGCGCAACGTTCCAGGCGTGCTCAGTATTATCAAACGTAACGTTGGTAAACTGGCTGTCATGCAGGAAGGTGATTTTGCTCGCCTGCACGTTACGGAACTTCACGTTGCTGAACGCCAGGTTCTGATGATAAGCATCGCGCGGATAGGTAATCCCGTAGGCCGCCGTCATCTCCTGCACCGTCATGCCATCCACCAGGATACTTTTCTTCGCCGCCGTGCCGTCAACGGTGACGTGCTCAACGGTCACGTTGCGGAACTGCGCGGGCTCAGTTGCTGGCGTGGTGTCATTCACGTCGGCACTGTACTTGATGGTGAAGATAAACGGCTCTTTCGCCAGATCTTTCATCGCGTTATTACGGAATAGTACGTCGCGCGCACCGCCGCCGTAGTACGGGCGGCTTTTCATTCGCAGGCCGATATCCGTCATATACATAACGTTATCTTCCGCTTTGATCTTCTCGATCCAGGCGCCGGTATGGCTGCCGGTCACTACCGCGCCGTGGCCTTTGCGGAAATAGTTGTTGAAGATCCATGCCCCGCTCTGCGGTTTCTGACCAAAGGTTTCGACGCCTTTGCCGAAGCCCGCCGCAAAGTTCATGCCGTCGTCGCCGGTATCAAAGAAGTTATTAAAGACCAGGCTATTTTGGCTATTACCCAATTCGATGCCGTCGGCGTTATTGCCGTCGAACGTCTTATGGCTGAGCGCATTCAGCGCAATATTTTCCGACTCCAGCACCATAATCCCGTGAAATGCCGGGTTGAGGATGGTCAATCCTTCAATGTAGAGATTGCTGACGCCGCGCAGCGTCATCAGGCTAGAGCGGCGGTTTTTGTAGGCGCTGTCGCGGTCCATCCCTTCAGATACCGCCAGCTCGGTCTGATGTTTTGCCAGAATCCCATCTTCCCCCACCTTGTTGGCGTTGCTAGCGCGATACTGCGGCAGCGCATTACCGGCTTCATCAACGATAGACTCCGGCCCGCCGTGCTTCACACCTCGCGTCCAGCCGTTACCATCGATGGTACCTTTGCCGACAATACGAATATTGCGGAAAGTGCCCGCGTGAGAGCTTCCTTTGTCGTCGGCCTCCAGTGCATTAATTAACGATGGTGGACGCTTCGGCAGCGGATTATCAGTATAGGGGTAAAGAAAGTAGCCTTTGTTCATCGGGTACTGCCCAGGGTCATCTGAACCCAGCAGCGTCGCGTCTTCGGCAATCTCCAGCGTCATATCGCTGTGTAAGAACAGCGCGCCGGTTTTAAACACGCCGCCGCGCACGCTGACTTTGCAGCCTTGCGGATACTGCGCCAGCGTACAGCTATCAATGGCTTTTTGCAGCGCGGCGGTATCAAGCGTTGTTCCGTCGCCGACGGCCCCTGTCGCTTTGGCATCCACCACGTGCGGCACCTTCGTGGTGCGTAGGGAAATCGGTGCGCTGTCGGCGGACTCGTTGCCGTCCGAATAGACCGCGCGAACGGTGAACTGGTAGTCGGTATCGGCTTTCAACCCTTCGACGGTGAAGCTTCGCAAATCAACCTTTTGCTGCCAGTGGTCGTTATCCAGCGTCTGGTAAAAATTGTCGATATAGGGTTTCGCAGGGGAGAACGTGTCCTGATTGTCTCGCGCGCTGCCCAGCAGTTCACCGCCGCGATAGACGTGATAGTCCACCACCTTGTCCGCCTCCAGAAGCGGTTTTTCCCACACTAGCACCACGCTGTCATCGTCGACGGAGAGCACCGGCGACTGGACGTTTTGCGGCGCCGCTGACGCCTTCGCCTGAGCGGCTTCGCTATCATCACAGCCGCTTAATACGCCCGCGAGCATCATGGTGGTGGCCAGCGCCAGTCGGGAGTGCCTGAAGGTATTGTGCATCTTGTTATTTTTCCTCTCAGTGATTCGCGGCACCCAGCTGCCGCGTCCTTGAGCCCTCCTGAATAAGGATGGCTCTCCATTTATAAAATCAAAATATATTTGCATTTAAAATGAAACGTATTTTCATTTATTTCATTGAGTATTAACTGAGAGTCAGGTCAAGTTTTAGCCTGGCTGAAAAACCATCGATACAAAAAATGCGAAGGGCGTCACCCAAAACAGGCGGGAATACGGATAGACAAAGCCCGCTCAGGGATAAGCGGGCTTTAAGAGGGACGACTTAGCTTTTTCCGGAGGTCCGGCGCTGTAGCTGGTCACGCAGGTTTGGCGGCGTGCCTTTAATGGTCAGCGTATCGGTGGCCGGGTCCCAGTAAATTCGCTCGCCGAGCAGCATGGCGTCGAAGTTAATGGTTAAGCCACCGCCGCTACCGGCAAATTTGGTCAGCTGACGCAGGGTGCTGCGATCCGCCGGGAAGCTCTCTTCCAGTTCGTAGCCCTTCTCCGCGGTAAATACGCTGAAGCTCACTTCGCTCACGCCGGAGAGCTCTTTCGACAGCGACTCCAGCTCAATCTCCTCACCGGCCTGCAGCTGTTCGTTGCAGTAGGAGTAGACCTGCTGACGCACGTTCTGACGCTCGTTTTTGTCGAGCTGCGCTTCGGCGGCAAAATCGTCCAGCGCCTGCAGCAGGCCGCGGTTTTGCACTTTCGCATTCAGCCCTTCGCTCGCCCCGAGGAAGTCCATAAAGAAATCGGCGACTTTGCGCCCGACTCGCCCTTTCAGGAAGGTCAGGTAGCGTGTCGATTCCGGGTTGGTTTCCCACTCGGTTAAGTCGATACGTGCCACGATATCCGCATGGTTGATGTCGAGATAATGGGTCGCGCTGATGTCCAGCTCTTCGTTGACGCGCATGCTGCTGAGATTATTCAGCACCGCGACCAACAGATACTCCACTGCCAGATAGCGGTAGTGGCAGAACAGCACGATCCCACCGTCGGCAAACGGATATTTCGCTAGCTCGTCGCGCAGACGACCGGTGGCCGCGCGGCTGAACGCGAGGAAATCTTCCTCACCCTGACGCTGCAGCTTTAACGCCTGCGCCAGTTCGCTCTCTTCGGTAAACAGGCCGTAGGCTTTATTCTTCGCGCTGTACACCCGATGCAGCTCGGCCATCATCTCTTCAACCGGCGCGGTAGGCTCCAGCAGCGTGTCGCGCAGCACCACGTCCAGGTTTTGCTCATCGCGTTTGATAAGCTGATGCAAAGCAATCTGGTCGATATCCAGACTCATGTTAAACTCTCCTTTAAGATCGGGTGTATTCAACCACCCCCGATGCGACAGTGCAACTCACACATTACCGCCCTCGCGGCAGCATAATGGCGAAAGGATAACGCGTTACGCTGAAAAAAAGCGGAAAAAATGCTGCTGCTACGGTAATATACTGCCCTTTAATGAATAGACAGATTTCGATTTATGCCACAACAATCCCGCTATAGTGATGAACACGTTGAAAAGCTGCTGAGCGAGCTCGCCAATGTGCTGGAAGAACATAAAGCCCCGACCGACCTTTCTTTGATGGTACTGGGCAATATGGTAACCAACCTGATTAACAGCAGCGTGGCTCCGGCTCAACGCCAGGCTATCGCGCGTTCTTTCGCCCAGGCGCTTCAGTCTTCTATTAACAGCGATCCTGCGCACTAAGGGTACAAGCAACAGTTTATGGTGACTCATCGTCAGCCTTACCGAGAAAAAGTCTCCCAGATGGTTAGCTGGGGGCACTGGTTCGCCCTGTTCAACATGCTGTTGGCCATGGTGCTCGGTAGCCGCTATCTTTTTGTCGCCGACTGGCCGACGACGCTGACTGGACGCATTTTCTCCTACATCAGCCTTGTCGGGCATTTCAGTTTTCTGGTGTTTTCCGCCTATCTACTGATTCTGTTCCCGCTGACCTTTATCGTCATGTCTCAGCGCCTGATGCGCTTCCTGTCCGCCATTCTGGCGACGGCGGGCATGACGCTGCTGCTTATCGACAGCGAGGTCTTTACCCGCTTCCACCTGCACCTCAACCCGGTGGTGTGGGAGCTGGTTATCAACCCCGATCAAAACGAGACTGCCCGTGACTGGCAGTTGATGTTTATCAGCGTGCCGGTGATTCTGCTGGTTGAGATGCTGTTTGCCACCTGGAGCTGGCAGAAGCTGCGCAGCCTGACGCGCCGCCGTCACTACGCTCGCCCGGTCGCCTGGTTCTTCTTTGCGTCGTTTATCGCCTCGCATGTGATGTACATCTGGGCCGATGCTAACTTCTATCGTCCGGTCACCATGCAGCGCGCCAACCTACCGCTGTCATACCCAATGACCGCGCGTCGCTTCCTTGAGAAGCACGGGCTGCTGGACGCGCAGGATTACCAGCGCCGTCTGGTGGAGCAAGGCGATCCGGAAGCCGTTACTGTACAGTACCCGCTCAGCGATCTGCGCTATCGCGATATGGGTGTCGGCAAGAACGTCCTGCTGATTACCGTCGACGGTCTGAACTATTCGCGCTTCGAACAACAGATGCCGTCGCTGGCCCGTTTTGCGGACAGTAACGTCAACTTTACCCAGCATATGAGCGCGGGCAATACTGCCGATAACGGCATCTTTGGCCTGTTCTATGGTATTTCGCCATCCTATATGGACGGCGTCCTGTCAGCGCGTATTCCGGCAGCGCTGATTAGCGCGCTTAACCAACAGGGCTATCAGCTGGGTCTTTTCTCTTCTGACGGCTTCACCAGCCCGATTTATCGCCAGGCGCTGCTGTCTGATTTCTCACTGCCGCCGGGCAAATCGCAAAACGATGCCCAGACGGCAAGCCAGTGGACTAACTGGCTCAAAAACAATGCCCAGGACGAAAACCGCTGGTTCTCGTGGGTGTCGTTTAATGGCACCACCATTAACAATGCTCAGGCCAATGACCGTCAATATGCTCGCGCGGCAGCGGATGTGGATGCACAAATTGCTAAGGTACTGAATGCGCTGCGCGATTCCGGCAAGCTCGATGACACCGTGGTGATTATTACCGCCGGTCACGGCGTGCCGCTCAGCAGCCAGAACAGTAACTTTAACTGGTCACGCGCCCAGCTTCAGGTGCCGCTGGTCATCCACTGGCCGGGTACCCCTTCTCAGCGCATCGACCTGTTGACCGATCATAAAGATATTATGACGACCCTGATGCAACGCCTGCTGCACGTCAGCACGCCGGCAAACGAATACTCGCAGGGTCAGGATCTGTTCAGCGCCACGCGCCGCCATAACTGGGTGACGTCGGCAGATAACGATACGCTGGCGATCACAACACCAGCGATGACCGTCGTGCTCAGCCATAACGGTCACTATAAGACCTGGAGCGCGGCGGGCGAGAAGGAAGAGGATCAAAAAGCCCAGCTCAGTTTGCTGCTGCAGGTGCTGACGGATGAAAAACGCTTTATCGCTAACTGATTGATTAATTTTGAATCAATCGGAAAGCACTGACTTGCAATCAGGGATAAAAGCGGTACTATTTTTGTCATGCGTCGGCACGTAGCGCAGCCTGGTAGCGCACCGTCATGGGGTGTCGGGGGTCGGAGGTTCAAATCCTCTCGTGCCGACCAAAAAACTCATATAAACCAGCCTGTTATGGCTGGTTTTTTATGCCCTTACCGCGACTTCCCTAGCGCCCAGCGGCTGTCAAAATGCGCCTGATACTGGCGGATAACCTCCGGCTCATCGCGAATGACCAGCACGTTCTCTGAGTTTTCCGTTTCTGCCGATTTAGCAAAGTTAAACGACCCGGTCTCCAGCGTATTACCGTCAACAATCATCACCTTGTCATGCTGAATGTGATAGTGGCCGTCAATGCGAACGTCAATGCCGTTTTCTACCGCCCGGGCAATGGCTTTCTGGCTAACCTTCCCCTGGTTTCGTCGTTTATCAATCACCGCCCGCACCTTCACACCGCGCTTTTGGGCGTGAATCAACGCGTCGACAATATCTTTGGCCTGAAACGAGTAGGCCATCATGTCAATAGAGTGCTGCGCGCCATCAATCGTGTTCAATACCCACTCGCGGGCGGATCCTTCGGGTGAAAACCCTACCTGGATTGTCGCCTGTGCGGCAGGGATAACGCCGAGAAGCGCAGCTATAATAAGAAATCTGGTTTTCATCATCGTGACTCAGGATATCCACACGCCATCAGGCGAATTAAGTAGTCTTAATCGCTATATTCATTCAAAAAATCAATATTTAGAACTAGTCCTAATGCAAAATTCAGTAAAATACGATTACCATTCATGTCAGGAATGATATTCTCCTCTCGTTGCAAACTGATAAAAAGGATGAACAGTGAAAAACACACATAAACTTGCCGCTTCGTTACTGGCCATCGCCTGTGCTACCAGCGCCGCCTGGGCCGCAGAACAGCCGCTTGAAAAGGTTGCGCCTTTCCCTAAAGCGGAGAAAGGTATGACGCGTCAGGTGATTCAGTTGCCGGAACAGAAAGATGAGTCTGCCTATAAGGTAGAATTATTGATTGGTAAAACGCTGGAAGTCGACTGCAACCATCATCGCCTGGGCGGCGAGCTGGAAAGCAAAACGCTGGAAGGTTGGGGCTACGACTACTACGTGGTGGAGAAAATCTCCGGGCCAGTGTCAACCATGATGGCCTGCCCTGACCAGAAGAAAACGAAAAAATTCGTCACCGCATCGCTGGGCGACGATGGCATGCTGCGCTACAACAGCAAGCTGCCGATCGTTATCTACGCGCCTGAAAACGTAGAAGTGAAATACCGTATCTGGGAAGCCCAGGAAACGGTACATAACGCCGTCGCGCGTTAATAAAAAACCCGGGGTCGCTTGCGCTCGCCCGGGCTACCTAATACTAAAATCCCGGTCTGACCGGGATTTTTTCTTTATTAGAGTGCGATATCCGCCATCTCTTTTGCTTCAACCGGTTTGGACGATACCTGCACTGCCGGTGTCGGATCCGCTTCACGCGTTGCTTCATGACGCAGTCCCAGCACTTCGCTGGTGTAGGCCAACGTCTTTTCAATCAGGTGCGGGTTTTCCGTCAGCGTAGAACCGTAGGTCGGTACCACGGCGCGAATTTTTTCCTGCCACTCTGCGGTCTGCATTTTGTCCTTAAAGACCTTCTCCATCAGCTCCAGCATGATAGGCGCGGCGGTTGATGCCCCCGGAGATGCCCCCAGCAGCGCGGCAACGGTGCCTTCATCGTCGCTGACCACTTCAGTACCCAGACGCAGTACGCCACCGATACGCGCATCACGCTTGATGATCTGCACGCGCTGACCGGCCTGCCACAAACGCCAGTCCTGCTTTTTCGCCATCGGATAGTAGGCGCGCAGAGCCGCATGGCGGTCTTTATCTTTCTGCAGCACCTGGCTTACCAGGTATTTCACCAGATCGAAGTTATCCAGCCCGACGTTCAGCATCGGCAGGATGTTGGATTTATTGGTCGAGGCCAGCAAATCCCACAGCGAACCGTTTTTCAGGAAGCGCGTAGAGAAGGTGGCGAACGGCCCAAACAGCACCACGCGTTTACCGTCGATGATACGGGTGTCGATGTGCGGCACGGACATCGGCGGCGCGCCCACGGAAGCCTGACCGTAGACCTTCGCCAGGTGATGGTTAACCACTTCCGGGTTTTCACATACCAGGAACTGACCGCCCACCGGGAAGCCCGCATACTCTTTCGCCTGAGGAATTTTGGTTTGCTGAAGCAGCTTCAGCGCCGCACCGCCCGCGCCGATAAAAATGAACTTCGCTTTGATGGTGCGTTTTTCATGGCTGCCGTTGGCGTCAGACACCGTCACATTCCAGCTGTTGTCTGGATTACGGCGGAAACGACGTACCACGGTATTAAGCTGCAGCGTAAAGCGTTCGCGCTTTTTGAGGCCCTGAATGAGCTGACGGGTAATCTCACCGTAGTTCACATCGGTGCCCGCTTCGGTGCGTGTTGCAGCAATCTTCTGCTGCGGATCGCGCCCTTCCATCACCAGCGGCGCCCAGTCTTTGATCTGCTCGTGATCTTCGGAGTAGCGCATGCCGTTAAACAACGGACTCTTTTGCAGCGCACGGTAACGGGCGCGCAGGAAGTTGACGTTGTCATCGCCCCATACAAAGCTCATATGCGGCACGGTGTTAATAAAGCTTTTCGGCTGCGTCAGCACGCCGCGCGTCACCTGGTGGGCCCAGAATTGACGGGAAATCTGGAAGGCTTCGTTAATATCAATGGCTTTGTCGATGCTGACAGAACCATCAGCTTTCTGTGGGGTATAGTTGAGTTCCATCAGCGCCGAGTGCCCGGTACCGGCATTGTTCCAGCCGTTTGAGCTCTCTTCAGCCACGCTTTCCATCTGCTCAACCATGGTAATCGACCAGTCTGGCTCCAGCTCCTGCAGCCATGTACCCAGCGTAGCGCTCATAATTCCGCCACCGATCAGCAATACATCTGTCTCGTGCACCACACGAGTCTTCGCCTTAGTCGCCACAGAAACCTTCTCGGTACCCGATTTCTGTGCGTTGGGTACAGCTATCTTTTTTTTCATCGTAGGGGGCCTTACTTGACTTGCGATTTGTTACATGCAGGTAAAAACATCCGTACGGTTACGTTACCACCAGCCACGGTAAATTTAAATATTGTTTAAAATTTAAGTTGAGTTTTGAGATCTGTTATTAAAATGTTTAATAAATGTGTACAGAAAATGAGATTTGGTACTGGTAGAGTGTGACGGGAAGCGGTATTATTCTCCCCTTTGTGATGGTACGCACGGACGCTGGGGATTATAGAAAACCCGCCATCGATAACCTGTGAATACCCTATGTCAAACGCTTCTCCCTCCCCTCTTTCTGGTTCTCTGCTTACCGTCCTGACGTCACCTTCCATGTTGACGCGTGAAGTTCTGGCGGGCGTGATTACCGCGCTGGCGCTGATCCCCGAGGTTATCTCATTTTCCGTGATTGCAGGCGTTGATCCAAAGGTCAGTCTGATTGCCTCCGTGGTGCTGTGCCTGTCGATGTCGTTTCTCGGCGGCCGCCCGGCGATGGTCACCGCCGCGGCGGGTTCCGTGGCGCTGGTGATCGGCCCGATGGTACATCAGCACGGCGTTGCTTACATCCTGCCTGCCGTGGTGATGGCTGGTATCATTCAAATTCTGTTTGCCGCCTGCGGGATGGCAAAGCTGATGCGCTTTATTCCACAGTCGGTGATGACCGGGTTTGTGAATGCGCTGGGCATTCTGATTTTCTTCGCTCAGGTTCCCCACTTCTGGAGCCGTAGCCCGCTGATTGTCGCGCTGTTTGCCGCCACGATACTCATCGTGTTGTGGCTCCCACGCGTGATGAAAAGCATTCCGTCACCGCTTATCGCCGTCGTCCTGCTCACCCTCTATACCGTCACCAGCGGGCAGATTTTGCCAACCGTCGGCGATGAAGGTTCGATGAGCGGCGGGCTGCCGGGCTTCACCCAGTGGCTGGTGCCGATGAATCTTGAAACGTTGCAGATTATCTGGCCGTGCGCGCTGAGTATTGCTTTTGTTGGCCTGATGGAGTCGCTGCTAACCGCGAAGCTGGTCGATGACCTCACCGTCACGCCATCGAACAAAACGCGTGAGAGCGCGGGTCTCGGCTTCGCGAATATTCTGGCAGGCTGCTACGGCGGCATCGCCGGATGCGCCATGATCGGTCAGACCATCGTGAACGTGGAGATGGGCAAAGGCCGCACCCGGATATCAACCATCGCGGCAGCGTTGGTACTGCTGCTGCTGGTCACCGCCTTAAGCGAAGTGATGGCAAAAATCCCGATGTCGGTACTGGCGGGGATTATGGTGATTGTCGCCTTCAAAACCTTTAACTGGCACAGCCTGCAGCCAGGCACGCTGAAGCGCACGCCGTGGCCGGAAACGCTGGTGATGTTGGTCACCGTCGGCGCGACGGTCAGCACGGGAAATCTGGCAATTGGCGTGCTGGCGGGCATCATGATGATGGTCGTCGTCCCTGCCCGCCTGAAGCACCGCGCAAAACTTAAAGCAGAAACGCGGTCGCCAGCCCCAGGAAAATAAAGAAGCCGCCGGTATCGGTGATCGCGGTGATCATCACGCTGGAGCCGACCGCCGGGTCGCGCCCCAGCTTGGCCATGATCATCGGGATCAGCACGCCCATCACCGAGGCCACTAGCAGGTTGAGGATCATCGCCAGGGTCATCACGGCTCCCAGATGTGGGTCGCCGTACAATAACCAGGTGACGGTGCCCATAATGCCGCCCCAGACGATGCCGTTAATCAGCGCCACGCCCATTTCACGCAGAATCAAAAACGAGAAGTTGCCCGGCTGGATATGCTGTAACGCCAGCGCGCGCACGATCATCGTGATGGTCTGATTACCGGTATTGCCGCCAATCCCCGCCACAATCGGCATCAGCGAGGCCAGCGCCACCAGCTGCGAGATGGTATGTTCGAAACCGTCGATCACGCGCGAGGCGATAAAAGCGGTACAGAGGTTAATAGCGAGCCACGCCCAGCGGGTTTTTACCGCTTTCATCACCGGCGCAAACACATCTTCTTCACTGCTCAGGCCGCCCATGCGGCGCAGATCGCTGTCGGTCTCTTCGTAGACCACGTCAACGATCTCATCGATGGTCAAACGCCCCATCAGCTTGCCTTCCGAGTCAATCACCGCGGCGCTGATGAGGTTGTCACGCTCGAAGGTACGGGCGACGCTTTCCGATCGCTCCTCCGGGTGAAACGCGACCGGATCGGCCTCCATCACTTCATGAACGTAGCGTTCCGCCGCATTCAGCAGGATCGTTTTAAGCTCCAGTTCGCCAATCAGGGTTTGGTCGCGCTTTACCACAAACAGTTTGTCGGTGTTCTCCGGCATTTTGCCCAGCCGACGCAAAAAGCGTTGCACCGAGGCCAGCGTGACGTCCGGGCGAATGGTGATCACCTCGAACTCCATGATCGAGCCCACCTGTTCGTGGGCATAGTTCATGACCTGGCGAACGCGCGCACGTTCAGCGGGATCCATCGAGGCCAGCAGGCGCCCGGTCAGATCACGCGGCAGGTGCTGAACCAGGTAGATCTGCTCGTCGATATCCAGCGTTTGCAGTGCATCGAGCAACGCCCGGTCGCTCATATCTTCAATGAGGTCGTCCCAGACGTTCTCCGATGCTTCCAGCAACACTTTCCCGCGCCGGTCATCTTCAACCATGTTCCACAGCGCGTGACGCTCTTCTGACGGCAGCGCTTCCAGGGTATCGGCAAGGTCCGGCGGCGGCAGATGCGCCACCAGCGCGCCCACTTCCGCAAGGTCATCAACCAGCGTGCCCTCATCATACTGCTCGGCCAGCGTCAGCTTGCCCAGCAGCGCTGAAGTCACCGCTTTATCGGTGGTCAGCAGCCAGATGAGCCGCTGGCGCTCTTCATCGCGCAGGCGGGCACTGTTCTTCTTCAACAGAGACATGAATAATCCTTATTCCTGAAAGTGCGCCCAATCGGATGATTGAGCGCATTAAGCATAGCGCGGGGGAATATAAAAAAAGTTAAACAAGCCGCTTAGGCGTTGAAAAAATCAGCAAAGCGGCTAAAAAAATCAGGCGGTACGCGCAACGGCATCGCGGGAAGCGCGCTCGCGCTCCTCACCCACCAGTTCGCTCAGTTGACCGTTACGCATCTCCAGCAGGCGATCTGCGTGGGTAAAGTAGTGGTCATCGTGGCTGATGGCAAAAATCGTTTTGCCCATCTGCTGCATCAGCGGCAGCAGCACCTGATAAAACTCGCGGCGGAAATGCGGGTCCTGATCGGCCGCCCACTCATCAAGCATAATGATGTCGCGTTCTTCCGCCAGCGCCAGCAGCAGCGCCACGCGCTTTTTCTGCCCTTTTGACAGCTTCAGGTCGAGAATTCGCCCATCCTCAAGCTTCACCTTGTGGCTCATTTGCAGCTGCGCCAGCCACTTCTCTACCAGCTCCGGTTTCGCCTGTTTACCTTCCGGCCCCAGCAGATGTTCAAACAGCCAAACGTCGGTAAACACCGCGGAGAACAGCTTGCGATAGTCTTCCGGTTTATCCGCCGCCAGCGGCTGGCCGTCGAGCAGGATCTGCCCGGAAATCGGCTGATACAGCCCGGTCAGCAACATCGCCAGCGTCGATTTACCGCTGCCGTTACCGCCAATCAGGAACACCATTTCGCCGCGCTTCAGCGTCAGGTTCAGCGGGCCGACCGCGAAGGTGTTGTCTTCGTAGTGGAAGGTCACATCGCGCAGCTCCAGCGTCTGCCAGTTCGGGTGCGCCGTTGGCTGCGGGAACGGCTCGCGGAACGGTGCCAGCGAGAATTTATTCAGCTTGTTAAACGCGACCTGGGCACTCAGCAGCGTTGGCAATGCCCCTACCGCCGACAGCAGCGGCGTACGCAGGAACAGCAGCGTCAGGGAGTAGGTTGCCGCCACGTTAGTGTCGGCCCAGCCCAGGCCATTTGCCATCCAGAACACCAGGCCAATCGCGCCCAGCATCATGATATTCGACCAGTTAACGGCGCTCAGGTGGAAGGTATCGGCGCGGATAATATGGTGGCGATAAGCCTTTGCGTCCGGCGTGAACTGCTGTTCAAACACGTACTGCGCGCGCTCGCGGTTCAGGGTGAGCTCTTTGCGCCCTTCCAGCACCGTCTGATAGTCGTTATAGAGGCTATCTTCGGTTTCACGCAGCGTCGCCATATGCTTATAGACGCGCGCCACCAGCATAAAACCGCCCCAGATGGTCAGCGCCATCCATAGTGCGGTTATCAGCAGCATTTTAGTCGACAACATCGCCAGATAGGCGGCAGAGCCCACGGTCAGGATAATCCCCTGCACTAGTTCGGGCAGGCGCACGAAGGCAATGGTGATAGCACGAATATCGCTGGTCAGGCCCGCGAGCAGCGAGGCGCTGCCAAGCTTCTCCACGCGTTCCACCTGAGTGTCGAGAATACGTTTAATAAATTCACGACGCAGGCGATACACAAAATGATGCCCCAGCGTCGTCAGCGCCAGCTGGGAGCCCAGCGTCACGGCCATCAACAGCAGCAGCAGCCCGAGAAACTCCGGCAGCACCGTAAGGTTGGTGTCGACCATTTCAATCAGACGCACGTTGATAAAGGCGATGAGTCCAATACCGAGCGCCGCGCTCAGCAGGCTTAGCGCGATAACGCCAATGAAGGGCCAGCGGTACTGACGCCAGACGAGTAAAAGAAGTTCCATAACAGCAACCAGAGCAAGAAAAACAGCCAGCAGTGTAAACTGCTGAGCAACGACATCAAGAATAATTCTTATTTTTATTCGTCATTGAGCAGCACGGCGAAACGTCAGGTTATAGCGCCAGGCGCCCACCTGCGGGTGGCTGCCCGCTTTAAGCGGTAAAATGGCGTGGTAGAACAGCCGGGACGCACCGCCCCATACCACGACATCGCCGTGCTCCAGCCAGACGCGCTGCAGCGGATCGTTGCGTTTTAACCCGCCGAACTGGAAGGTAGCCGGTAATCCCAGCGAAACGGAAACGATCGGCGCATCCAGCCGTGCTTCATCTTTGTCCTGATGCAGCGACAGCTTTGCGCCCGGCTGGTAGCGATTGATAAGACAGGCATCGGGGCTGAATTCGGGGTATCCGGCCTGACCCGCCGCCATCTTCGCCAGGCGGAGAAAAACATCCGGAATAGCTGGCCAGGGCTGCCCGGTCAGCGGGTCGATGGCGGCGTAGCAGTAGCCGCGGCTGTCCGTACTCCAGCCAAGCGGCCCGCAGTTGGTCATCGCCACCGACATGGTATACCCGCCCGGCGTCACCATGTGGCGAAACGGCGAGACGGCGGCAACCTGCGCCATAGCGGCGAGCAGCGCATCGCTCTGTTCACGTGCCAGGCGGCGCAGAACGACGGCACCCGGCGCCAGCGGCTCTGACCACGGCGCTTCATCAGCAAACAGATCCAGCATCACCGCTCCTGCTCTTTTTCACGCGCCAGCAGCGCCGCTTTACGCGTCACGCCCCAGCGATAGCCGGACAAACTGCCGTCGCCGCGCACCACTCGGTGGCACGGTATCAGAATCGCCAGCCGGTTTGCCGCACAGGCCCCGGCCACCGCCCGCACGGCTTTCGGGTTGCCAATGCCGTCGGCTATCTGCTGATAGCTGCGGGTTTCACCGGTTGGAATGGCGCGCAGCGCCTGCCAGACCTGCTGCTGGAAAGCCGTGCCGCGAATATCCAGCGGCAGCGTTAGCGGTGTTGAACGCTGATTCAGACTGGCGATAACGGCCTGAATCTGCGCTTGAGACGATGCATCCGCTGCCGCCAAGTGGGCAGACGGAAAGCTCTGCCGCAGTTCCGCCAGCAGCGTGGTGTCATCATCCCCCAGCAGCACCGCGCAAATTCCGCGATCGCTCAGCGCCACCAGGCAGCGGCCCAGTTCGCAGCTATCGGTCGCATAATGAATCCCGGCGGCTTTTCCCCCGTGGCGATAGGCACTTGCCGTCATTCCCAGCACCTCGTCAGCCTGACGATAGTAGCTGCTGCTTGAAGGGAATCCCGCCGCCAGCACCGCCTGGGTGACAGGCTCGCCGTCGCTGAGTGAATCGCGCAGCCGACGCGCGCGCCACGCCTGCTGCCAGGCCTTTGGCGTGATGCCGGTGACGGATTTAAACAGACGATGGAAATGGTAAGGGCTGACGGCAACCGCCTCAGCCAGCGCCTCAAGCGTGACGGGGCTGTCCTGCTCCAGCAGCCGACAGGCCTCGGCAACTTTGTCGATTTTCTGCTGTTCGGGAGAAAGGCTATCTGGTTGGCAACGCTTGCAGGGACGAAATCCGGCCTCCAGCGCAGCCTGCGCATTGGGATAAAATCGGACGTTCTGGCGCAGCGCGTGACGGGCACGACAGGACGGGCGACAAAAAATACCGGTGGTCTGTACAGCAAAAACAAACTGACCATCGGCGCGGGCGTCGCGATTCATCACCGCCTGCCAGCGGTCATCATCGGTATGTAGGGTATGAGATGTCATAACGGGCTCCTCCTTTTAGTGTAACCATCACTGTGACCAAAAGGAGGAATTAAAAAACCCGCAATCTTGCTTTTTAATTTTTCCCGCTGACCAGGAACGCACGGAACTGCGGCGACATCCAGGTGGTGAAGCCGTCACCCTCTTTCATGATCATATAGACCGCCAGCCCCTGCTCACGCACCACCTGCTGGGCTTTTTCCGTGCCGAGCACCATCAGGCCAGTATCCCAGCCGTCGGCTTCCAGCGCGGTTGGCGCAATCACGGTGACCGACACCAGCTTATGGGTAATCGGCCGCCCGGTTTGCGGATCGATAACGTGTGAGATGCGCTGACCATCCAGCTCATAGTAGTTACGATAGCTGCCGGAGGTGCTGATCCCGTGGCCGTTAATATCCACAATCGCCTGCACCGCGTTTTCCCGGTCGGTTGGCTTTTGAATCGCCACACGCCACGGCTGGCCATCGGCATTCATCCCACGACTCACCAGCGCACCGCCCACCGAGACCAGATAGCGGGAGATCCCCTCGACGATCATCAGGCGCGCCAGATGATCGGCGGCGTACCCTTCGCCCACGGTCGAGAGATCAACATACAGATCGGGGATCGCCTTTTGCAGATACTGCTGGCCCGCGCGGTTAATCACCGTCAGGTTTTGCAGCCCGGTACGCGCTTTAGCAGCATCTATCTGCGCCTGAGTGGGGGTTTTCACCGGCTGTTTATCCGGGCCAAAACCCCAGAGATTGACCAGCGGCCCGACGGTAATATCCATCGCCCCCTGGGTTTTCTGCCCGATGCGCAACGATTCGGTGACAATATCCGCCATCCCTTCGCTCACCGGCCATGGGGTGGTGCTTTGCGAGTGGTTAAAGCGCATCAGCGCCGAGTCGCTTTTCCAGGTCGACAGCAGATGATCGTCGCCATCGAGCAGCGTCTGCACCTTCTGACGCAGATCTTCTGCCCTGTTTTGATCAATACCAACCACGCTCACCCGCCAGAACGTGCCCATGGTTTTACCATCAAGTACGGTCACCTGCGCTTTTGGGGTAGCAGGCGTGCTGGTATTGTCACAGCCTGCCAGCAAAATAACGATGCCTAGCAGCATCGTGCGTAAAAAAGTCATTTCCATCGGTTATTACCCTCCTGCAATCGGCGCAAGAGTACACTAATTAGCTGAAATCAGACATTAAAAAAGGGGCCAAAAGGCCCCTTTTGTCTCGGTCGAAACCGAATTAGAACTGGTAAACCATACCCAGTGCTACGATGTTGTCGGTAGAGATACCCGCGCGGCGAGTAAACTCGGTGTCATCCAGCAGGTTGATTTTGTAATCAACGTAGGTAGACATGTTTTTGTTGAAGTAGTAGGTCGCACCCACATCAACATATTTCAGGATATCCTGGTTGCCGAAGTTGCCGCCAGCACCGTTGATGTCCTTACCTTTAGACTGCAGGTAAGCGATGGATGGACGCAGACCGAAGTCGAACTGGTACTGTGCAACCACTTCGAAGTTCTGTGCTTTGTCAGCATAACCGCTGATAGGATTAGGATTAGTATCGCTTTTGCTACCGCTGAATCGGGTCGCGTTATAAGTCTGGGTGTACTGAGCGGCCAGGTAGATGTTGTTCGCATCATATTTCACGCCACCGGAGTAGGTGGTCGCTTTGTCGCCGTGACCGTAAACCAGGTTGTTCTGGTCGGTAGTACGTTTGGAGCTGGAGATCGCAGTACCTACGCTGAAGCCTTCGCCCAGATCGTAAGTCAGGGAGCCGCCGAAGCCGTCACCGTTCTGTTTCAGAGCATTGTCACGACCGTTGTTGGTGGAACCTTCGCCAGAAGCGCTGCCGTTTTTACCCTGATACTGCAGAGCAAAGTTCAGGCCATCAACCAGACCGAAGAAGTCGGTGTTACGGTAGGTTGCAACGCCGTTAGCACGCTGCTGCATGAAGTTGTCAGAACCGTAGGTGTCACCGCCGAATTCTGGCAGAACGTCGGTCCAGGAAGTCACGTCGTAAACAACGCCGTAGTTACGACCGTAGTCTAAAGAACCTGCGTCAGCAACGCGGATACCGGCGAAACCAACACGGGTCCATGCCTGGTCAGAAGCGCTTTCGGTGTTGTTTGCCTGGATGTTGTATTCCCACTGGCCGTAACCGGTCAGCTGGTCGTTGATCTGAGTTTCACCTTTGAAGCCCAGACGAACATAAGACTGGTCGCCGTCGCTACCGTTGTCATCGGAGAAATAGTGCAGGCCGTCGACTTTACCGTACAGATCTAATTTGTTGCCGTCTTTGTTATAAATTTCAGCCGCATTTGCTGCGCCCGCTACCAGCAGTGCTGGTACCAGGAGGGACAGTACTTTAACTTTCATGTTATTAACCCTCTGTTGTTATATATATGCCTTTATATATGCCACTGCTTACTGATTAACCCTCATTAATCAGTCGGCAGACCCATTGTGCTGTAAAAAATAGAATAATCCAATAAGAATATGATACGAAAATCATTCAAATGTTTCATTTATCCACATAGATGTTTCATAATGTAAATCCCAGGGAACTTTTATAAGCACAAAAAGCCAGGAAAAATAGCACTAATAATCAAAATCAAAAAAAATAAATTCATCAAATCAATGAGTTAAAAAACAGATCTGGTATAGCACTGAATGGTAAAACAAAACTTTCACCTACAACTAAAATAGTCCTCGCTATCATCATTAACTTTATTTATTACCGTCATTCAGTTCTGAATGTCTGTTTACCCCTATTTCCACCGGATGCTTCGCGTCCGGTTTTTTTTACCTTTCTTTACGTAAACTGAATCTCAGTGTGCTACCGCGCGTAAATTGTAACGACTATTAACTAATCAAATCCCATACCATTTCTTACATTAGCCAGGCATTGAAATAATAATGTCTTGTTATTTAGTGCTATTTTTTCGGCATTATTCGTAAATAACTGTACAATAAATGTTACATTGTACAATTATTCCGCAACAAACTATTTCTGCTCACCGCCCATATTATGTGGTGCCATCCACCGAACATTACCGCCCTCTTTTACCTGTGGAATTTGCCGCGTTGGTGCATCCTGGCGACTTTTTTGTATATACTGCCAGCAATGCAAAAACAGGATTTTCACATCTCAATGCCGATTCAGGCTTGAGCCAGTCCTCATTCAGATGCCGTTATGATGGGTTACACACGCCAATGAGTCAGTCCGACAAGATGAGCCCGACGAAATTCTCTCTGCTTCCAGGCAGCATCACCCGTTTCTTTCTTCTTATGATCATCGTTTTGCTGGTCACAATGGGCGTGATGATTCAAAGCGCGGTCAACGCGTGGCTTAAAGATAAGAGCTATCAGATTGTCGATATGACGCATGCCATACATAAACGTATCGACACCTGGCGCTATACCACCTGGCAGATCTACGACAACATCGCCGCCAACACCAATACCCCGCCCGTCGATGGCCTGCAGGAAACCCGCTTAAAGCAGGATGTTTACTATCTTGAAAAACCACGCCGTAAAACCGAAGCGCTGATTTTTGGTTCGCACGATAGCGCCACGCTCGATATCACCCAACGCATGTCGACCTATCTGGATACCCTGTGGGGCGCGGAGAACGTGCCCTGGTCGATGTACTATCTCAACGGCCAGGATAACAGCCTGATACTTATCTCGACCCTACCGTTAAAAGATCTCTCCTCCGGCTTTAAAGAGTCGACCGTAGGCAGTATCGTCGACTCGCGTCGCGCCGAGATGCTACAGCAGGCCAACACCCTGGATGAGCGCGAAACCTTCTCGTCACTGCGCCGCCTTGCCTGGCAGAACGGCCGCTACTTTACCCTGCGCACCACCTTCAACCAGCCGGGGCATCTGGCAACCGTCGTCGCCTTTGATCTGCCGATTAACGATCTGGTGCCGCCAACCATGTCGCTGGACAGCTTCCGCCTTGAACCAGACCCAACGCAGAACGCCCAGCGCGCTCAGGAAAAAGACGCGAGCGACAGCGTCTCTATCAACTTTAATAGCTCACGCATTGAAATAACCTCGGCACTGAATGGCACCGGCATGCGTCTGGTGTGGCAGGTGCCGTTTGGCACGCTGCTGCTCGATACCTTCCAGAACATCATGCTGCCACTGCTGCTGAACATTGGGCTGCTAGCGCTGGCGCTGTTCGGCTACTCGACGTTCCGTAATCTGCCTACGCGCGGCAGCAGCAACAGCGCCCCCTCTTCAAGTACCAATAATGAACTGCGCGTACTGCGTGCAATAAATGAAGAGATAGTCTCGTTACTGCCGCTGGGGCTACTGGTACACGATCAAGAGTCGAACCGAACGATAATCAGCAACAAAATTGCTGACCATCTGCTGCCGCACCTTAACCTGCAAAATATCACCAGCATGGCGGATCAGCATCAGGGGGTGATTCAGGCCACCATCAATAATGAACTGTATGAGATTCGTCAGTTCCGCAGCCAGGTCTCACCACGCACCCAGATTTTCATTATTCGCGATCAGGACCGGGAAATTCTGGTGAATAAGAAGCTCAAACAGGCCCAGCGTCTGTATGAGAAGAACCAGCAGGGCCGCGCGGCATTTATGCAGAACATCAGCGATACGCTGAAGCAGCCAATCAAAGCGCTCGCCGCCGAGGCCAGCACCATTGATACGCCAGATGGCCAGAAGCTCGCGAACCACGCCGACCTGTTGGTACGGCTGGTCGATGAAATTCAGCTCGCTAATATGCTGGAAAACGACAGCTGGAAAGGATCGTCCACACAGTTCTCCCTGCAGGAGCTTATCGACGAAGTGGTGCCTGAAGTCCTGCCGTCGATTAAGCGTAAAGGGCTGCAGCTACTGATCAATAACCAGCTTCCGGCAAAAGAGCAGCGTCACGGCGACCGCGATGCGCTGCGCCGCATTCTGCTGCTGCTGATCCAATACGCGGTAACCACCACGCAGATAGGCAAAATTACCCTTGAGGTGAATGCCGATGAGTCGGTGGAGGAGCGTTTAACCTTCCGCATTCTTGATACCGGCAACGGCGTGTCCCACGGTGAAGTCGATAATCTGCACTTCCCGTATCTGAACGACACCCAGTCAGACCGCTACGGCAAAGCTAACGCCCTCACCTTCTGGCTGTGCGATCAGCTGGCACGAAAGCTTGGCGGTCACCTTAATATTAAGGCACGAGAGTCGCTGGGCACGCGCTACACACTGCATGTCAAAATGCCGGTGCGCGAAGAGGACGTGGAGTCCGAGGAACAGCTGCTCGATGATGTGGTGGCGATGGTCGATATCACCTCAAACGAGGTCCGCAATATTGTCACCCGTCAGCTTGAAAGCTGGGGGGCCACCTGCATCAGCCCCGATGAGCGCGCCACAAGTCAAGAATTTGACCTATTTTTAACAGATAATCCGTCTAATCTTACTGCTTCGGGCTTGCTTTTAAGCGATGATGAGGCTGGGATACGCAAAATTGGCCCAAGTCAGCTGCGTGTGAACTTTAACATGAGCAACGCCATGCAGGATGCCGTACTCCAGCTTATTGAAGAGCAACTGGCGCAGGAAGAAGTGACGGAATCGCCGCTGGGCGGGGATGAAAGTGCCGAGCTTCAGGCCAGTGGCTATTATGCTCTGTTTGTGGATACGGTACCGGAAGATGTTAGCAGGCTGTATACTGAGTCTGCGGCGAAGGATTTTGCCGCACTGGCACAGACAGCTCACCGCCTTAAGGGTGTGTTTGCCATGCTAAATCTGGTACCTGGCAAGCAGTTATGTGAATCGCTTGAGCATCTGATTCGTGAAAAAGATGCGTCAGGCATAGAAAAATACATCAGCGACATTGACGCCTACGTCAAGAGCTTGCTGTAGCAAGGTAGCCTTTACATGAACAATATGAACGTAATTATTGCCGATGACCATCCGATTGTGCTGTTCGGGATTCGTAAATCTCTGGAGCAAATTGAATGGGTTAATGTTGTTGGCGAATTTGAAGACTCCACTGCGCTAATTAACAACTTACCGAAACTTGATGCACATGTACTGATTACCGACCTCTCCATGCCTGGAGACAAGTACGGTGATGGCATTACGCTTATCAAGTACATCAAACGCCATTTCCCAGGTCTGGCTATTATCGTGCTGACCATGAACAACAACCCGGCGATTCTGAGCGCCGTGCTGGATCTGGACATTGAAGGGATCGTACTGAAGCAAGGTGCGCCGACAGACTTGCCAAAAGCGCTGGCAGCGCTGCAAAAAGGCAAAAAGTTTACCCCGGAAAGCGTCTCTCGCCTGCTGGAGAAAATCAGCGCGAGTGGTTACGGCGACAAGCGCCTGTCACCAAAAGAGAGCGAAGTCCTGCGTCTCTTTGCTGAAGGTTTCCTGGTGACGGAGATTGCTAAGAAGCTGAACCGCAGCATCAAAACCATCAGTAGCCAGAAGAAATCGGCCATGATGAAGCTGGGCGTAGAAAACGACATCGCGCTGCTGAACTACCTCTCCTCCGTGACGCTTTCGCCGTCGGACAAAGACTAAACCGCGTTGCACATTGGGCCTGCTTTATGTAGGCCCGATGGCGATGCTGCCGTCGTACCACCTGTGATAATCCCGGCGGCGCTTCGCTTGGCCGGGCTACCCATAAAATACTTTATTCCCGCGCTTTACGGACTCGTGCGGCATAGACCGTTAACGTCTGTTTGAGCACGTCCAGCGTCACTGGTTTCGACAGGCAACTGTCCATCCCCGACTCCAGACAGCGCTGCTTCTCTTCGGCCAGCGCGTTGGCTGTCACCCCGACGACCGGTAGCGTCAGCCCCAGTTGGCGAATACGCTGCGTCAGGCGATAACCGTCCATATTCGGCATGTTGACGTCGCTGAGCACAATATCAATGTGGTTCTTGCTCAACACGTTCAGCGCGTCGACGCCGTCATTGGCGGTTTTACACTGATACCCCAGCGATCCCAACTGATCCGCCAGCAAGCGGCGGTTAATTGGGTGATCGTCGACCACAAGGATCATCATATCGTCGTTGCTGTCTGCCGGCATTTCATGCGCGGTCTGCAGTTCCGTCGCATCACCCGTCCCCACCTTCACGCGGTAGATGCGTCCCAACAGCGTCATCAACTCATGCGGCGAAACCACGCTGTGCACCCACTGACCCGGTGCGTACTCCTGCGGAATACCGATATGACGGCGGCAGAAGACCACCGCGGCCCTGCCCGCCCACGGCTGCGACAGCTCATCATCCGCAATCAGTAGATCGTCCGGCCCCGGCGTTTCGCCGTCGTACAGGCGAACATCAATACCGTGCCAGCTCAGCAGCGAATGAATAAAATCGGAAAGCGACGCATTGCGTACCGCCAGCCAGCAGCGAATCTTCGCCAGCCCGTCGATGGACAGCGGCGTAGAATCCTGCTCACCGTACAGCGGAATGCGCAGCGTAAACTGGCTGCCCATACCCGGCTCGGTATCCACCGCAATATCGCCGTCCATCATATTGACCAGCTTCTCACAAATCGCCAGCCCCAGCCCGGTCCCCTGGAAGTTGCGCTGCACGCCGGTTCCTACCTGGAAGAACGGGTCAAACAGGCGCACCACCTCTTTAGCCGGGATCCCGACACCGGTATCGCGAATGCTGATGCTGAGGTAATACCCTTCGCGCTTCAGATGTAAAACGATGCAGCCGATATCGGTAAACTTAATCGCGTTGCTTAGCAGGTTAGAGATAACCTGCTGCAGGCGCATCGGGTCGCCCATCAGCTTCATTGGCACGTCCGGCTCAATAAAGCAGTACATGCCGAGCTGTTTTCTCACCACCAGCGGCAGGTAGTTGGCGGTAATGTGGTTCATCACCTCTTTTGGCGAGAACTCGCGCGGCTCAATTTTCAGCTGCTCGGACTCAATTTTCGAGAAATCGAGGATATCGCTGATAATCTTCAGCAGCAGCCCGGAGGAGTTGTTCATCGCTGTGACCAGGCGGTCAACGCCCTTCGGCAGCTCTTTGGTTTGCAGCAGGTCGAGGTTACCGATAATCCCGTACAACGGAGTACGCAGCTCGTGGCTGACGGTGGCGAGGAACATCGATTTCGACTGGCTCGCCTGCTCCGCCGCCTGCGCCATCTCCTGCAAGGACTCTTCCATTTTGACACGGGAACTAACGTCCACCAGCACGCAGATCGCCACGTTTTCGTTGCGGTAGCGCGAGTGAACGAAGCTGATTTGCAGGTTGGTATTGTTGCTGGTGAGCACATCGACGAAGTTAACCTGCTGGCCGCAGATAATCTGCGTCAGACGCTGGCGATCCTCGTGGGTCAGCATATTGAGGTAGTTATGCGCCAGCTCGTTACTCAGGATGTTGGTGCCGTCCTGTGTACGCAGAATACAGATCCCCACCGGCGCCGAGGCGACAATTTTGCGGTTGAACTGCTCGTGCTCTTCAAGGCGCAGCGCATCGGATTCAGCCGGTAAAAAGATACGCCGCTCGTACATGCGCGCCATGGTAAACAGCGCAATACCGGTCAGTAGGTTCAGCAACAGCGCGTTCAGCACCAGAATACGAATACGTTCCAGCACCGCATCCAGCGGCACCGAGTAGACAATACTCAGCGAGGACGGCGACAGCGTCTTTTTCAGCACCAGCTCACGGTAGCCAGCGGTATAGCCGAACCACAGTCGCTCCTGCAAACCGCGCGCGTTGATATGCATTTTGGTATCCGGCCCCGCCAGGGAAATCAGCGTATTACCGTTATCATCCAGGATGGAAACGCCCATTGGCATACTGCCAGGGGTAAAGAAGTTTTCTGCGCGAATGGTTTGCTCAACGCCCAGCAACGCCTGCAGGCGGTTCGCCAGATAGACCGGCGTCAGCGCGTAGAAGTAGCCGACGCTATGGCGCGGCCCTTGCCCTACCCAGAACAGATTGCCGCCGCGATCGTCCTGCGGGGCATTGCGATAGGCCATAATGCGTTCGTGCAGCGCCTTCAGCGCCTCGCTGCGATCCACCGGCATTTCACGCAGGCCAAAGTTGGCCATGCACAGGTTGTCACTGCCGATTAAAAATACACGGTTGAGATCGTAGGCCGCCGAGAAATTTTCCCGCCAGTAGCGCAGGAACCAGGCGAGCGATTCCAGCGGGCCGCGCCAGGTGGTATCCAGAGTGCCGCAGTCAGAGTCAGGGAACAGCGGTTCAAAATCCGGCACATCGGAATTGTCTTTTACCTGCCCGCCCGGCAGCGCGCCGTTCGCCGCGGTGAGACGGTTTTCCGCAATATACTTGAGCTCTTTTATCACATCGGAGGTGCGCTGGAAGTAACGCTGGGCCTGATCGGAGTTAAGGATAAATTCCTGGCGGATTTCCGACTCTTTTTGATGCAGGGCATTCACGATATAGAAGACGGAAATCAGCGCGATAAGCAGCCAAAGCAGCAGCGCCAGCGCCCGAAACAGGTAACGTGAAACTTTCAGCGTTGTGCGAAAGGAGACAAGATATTTCAAAGTGGCGAAACTCCGCCGTTGAGGGCTAACAGGATGTGGTTAAGGTAGCGGGAAAAGCCGCTAGCCGCAATCAGAGAGTCACTTAGAACACCCCGGAGTCGGTGCTTTGCACCTCGTTCGGGCTACGTGATATGAAGCCCGGATGAGCATAGAGACGCCGGGAATGATTAGAATACGTAGCCCGGCCGAGCGCAGCGACGCCGGGAATGCCGCACACATAAAAAAGGGCCAGTTTTCACCGGCCCTTTCTCAACGTTGCTCAACGATTACTCTTCAGCATCGTCCGCGACGTCGTCATCGCTGTCGGTTTCCGGCACGATATCATCGTCGCCTTCCGCCACGCTACCGTCGATAGCGTCCAGTTCTTCGTCATCAACCGGCTCGGCCACGCGCTGCAGACCCACTACGTTTTCATCTTCCGCAGTACGGATGAGGATAACGCCCTGGGTGTTACGCCCTACCACGCTGACTTCCGACACGCGAGTACGCACCAGCGTACCGGCATCGGTGATCATCATGATCTGGTCGCAGTCGTCGACCTGCACCGCGCCCACCACGGAGCCGTTACGCTCGGTGACTTTGATAGAGATAACGCCCTGCGTCGCACGCGACTTGGTCGGATACTCTTCGGCAGCAGTACGTTTACCGTAGCCGTTCTGGGTGACGGTCAGGATTGCGCCTTCGCCACGTGGAACAATCAGCGATACCACGCTGTCTTTTTCCGCAAGCTTAATACCGCGTACGCCGGTCGCAGTACGACCCATGGCGCGGACGGCATCTTCTTTAAAGCGCACCACTTTACCGGCGGCAGAGAACAGCATGACTTCATCGGAGCCGGAAGTCAGGTCAACGCCAATCAGTTCGTCGCCTTCGTTCAGGTTCACCGCGATAATACCGGCAGAACGCGGACGGCTGAACTCGGTCAGCGCCGTTTTCTTCACGGTGCCGCTGGCGGTCGCCATAAAGACGTTCACGCCCTCTTCGTACTCGCGTACCGGCAGGATGGCGGTGATACGTTCGTTCGCTTCCAGCGGCAGCAGGTTGACGATCGGACGGCCACGCGCGCCGCGGCTCGCTTCCGGCAGCTGATACACCTTCATCCAGTACAGACGACCACGGCTGGAGAAGCAGAGGATCGTGTCGTGGGTGTTGGCCACCAGCAGGCGGTCGATAAAGTCTTCTTCTTTAATACGGGCAGCTGACTTGCCTTTACCGCCACGACGCTGAGCTTCGTAGTCGGTAAGTGGCTGATATTTAACGTAACCCTGGTGAGACAGCGTAACGACAACATCTTCCTGGCTGATCAGATCTTCGATATTAATATCGGCGCTGTTGGCGGTGATTTCAGTACGACGCGCATCACCAAACTGTTCACGAACCAGCTCCAGCTCTTCACGGATCACTTCCATCAGACGCTCGGCGCTGCCCAGAATGCGCAGCAGTTCAGCGATCTGTTCCAGCAGCTCTTTGTACTCGTCGAGCAGTTTTTCATGCTCAAGGCCGGTCAGTTTCTGCAGACGCAGATCCAGAATCGCCTGTGCCTGCTGTTCGGTCAGGTAGTATTTACCGTCACGAACGCCAAACTCAGGTTCCAGCCACTCTGGACGCGCCGCGTCATCACCCGCGCGTTCCAGCATCGCGGAAACGTTGCCCAGTTCCCACGACTGTGCCACCAGGCCCGCTTTCGCTTCGGCTGGGGTTGGCGCACGACGGATCAGTTCAATGATCGGATCGATGTTTGCCAGCGCAACGGCCAGCGCTTCCAGGATGTGCGCACGGTCACGAGCTTTACGCAGTTCGAAAATGGTACGGCGGGTCACCACTTCACGGCGGTGACGCACGAACGCAGCGATAATCTCTTTCAGGTTCATGATCTTCGGCTGACCATGGTGCAGGGCAACCATGTTGATACCGAAGGAGACCTGCAGCTGGGTCTGAGAGTAGAGGTTGTTCAGCACCACTTCCCCGACCGCGTCGCGTTTTACTTCGATCACGATGCGCATACCGTCTTTATCAGACTCGTCACGCAGCGCGCTGATGCCTTCAACGCGTTTATCTTTTACCAGCTCGGCGATTTTCTCGATCAGGCGCGCTTTGTTCACCTGATACGGAATTTCGTGCACGATGATGGTTTCACGACCGGTTTTGGCGTCGGCTTCGACTTCCGCGCGGGCGCGAATGTACACTTTGCCACGACCGGTACGATAGGCCTCTTCAATCCCACGGCGGCCGTTGATGATGGCGGCAGTCGGGAAATCCGGGCCTGGGATATGTTCCATCAAACCTTCGATGGTGATGTCTTCGTTGTCGACATATGCCAGACAGCCGTTGATCACTTCCGTCAGGTTGTGCGGTGGAATGTTGGTGGCCATACCTACAGCGATACCAGAGGCACCGTTAACCAGCAGGTTAGGAATTTTGGTCGGCATTACATCTGGAATACGTTCGGTGCCGTCGTAGTTATCGACGAAGTCCACCGTCTCTTTTTCCAGATCGGCCATCAGCTCATGAGCGATTTTCGACATACGGATTTCCGTATAACGCATCGCTGCGGCGGAGTCGCCATCGACAGAACCGAAGTTACCTTGACCATCTACCAGCATGTATCGCAGCGAGAATGGCTGTGCCATACGGACGATAGTGTCATAGACGGCAGTATCACCATGCGGGTGATATTTACCGATCACGTCACCCACGACACGGGCTGATTTTTTGTAGGCTTTGTTCCAGTCATTGCCCAATACGTTCATGGCGTAAAGTACGCGACGGTGTACCGGCTTCAGGCCATCTCGGACATCCGGTAGCGCACGGCCAACAATGACCGACATCGCATAATCCAGATAAGAGTTCTTTAGCTCTTCCTCAATGTTGACCGGTGTAATTTCTCTCGCAAGGTCGCTCATCTAACCGCTATCCCTCTACTGTATTCCCGGATTCAAAGGTCGCAAATTATAACACATTAGCGTAAAGACAGGTAAACCCATTAGCACCCCGCGAACGCTTTATTCACACCGTGGTACTGATATACTCGCTCTCAATAACGAAATAAGGAGCAGGAACAGCCATGAATGCCGAAAAAGCTGCGGTAGCGCACAACGTAGACCACGAAGAGATCGCCAAATTCGAGGCCGTCGCGTCACGCTGGTGGGATCTGGAGGGGGAATTTAAGCCTCTGCACCGCATTAACCCGCTGCGTCTGGGCTACATCGCCGAACGTTCCGGCGGCCTGTTTGGCAAAAAAGTGCTGGATGTCGGCTGCGGCGGCGGCATTCTGGCCGAAAGCATGGCGCGTGAAGGTGCCACGGTCACCGGGCTGGATATGGGCTTTGAGCCGCTACAGGTGGCAAAGCTGCACTCGCTGGAAACCGGTATTCCGGTCGACTACGTGCAAGAAACCGTCGAAGAGCACGCGGCAAAACACGCCGGGCAGTATGACGTGGTGACCTGCATGGAGATGCTGGAACACGTTCCGGACCCGCAGTCGGTGGTGAAAGCCTGCGCCAAACTGGTGAAACCCGGCGGTCAGGTCTTCTTCTCCACGCTCAACCGCAACGGCAAATCCTGGCTGATGGCGGTGGTTGGCGCGGAGTACATCCTGCGCATGGTGCCAAAAGGCACTCACGACGTGAAGAAATTTATCAAGCCGGCCGAACTGCTGAGCTGGGTTGACCAGACCGTACTGAAAGAGCGCCATATGATTGGTCTGCACTACAACCCGATAACCAACAGCTTTAAGCTGGCGCCGGGCGTCGACGTTAACTATATGCTGCACACCACCGCAAAAGCAGAGTAAACAACCCATGCCGGATGGCGCTGCGCTTATCCGGCCTATATGTCGCCTACCAATCATGGGAGGCACCTACGACAAAATTGCGCTACATCATATTGCGCAATTTCTCCCTTCGACGAAGAAATCAGCACTCGATCAAATTTTCATTTTTTTTTGCAAATTATTGACATTCCCGCCAGCCCTTATGCGCCGTGGACTTCGCCTTTTTCACGCTTTATCAACCTCAAGTTAACGTCAAAATCAACCCTTGTACTCAAAAGAATCCGGACTAGAATACTCACCATATAGCGTTTAATTAATCAACGAACCCCTACATGTAGTATTTATCCACAGGTTTTGCTACAACGGCAATTGTGGATAAATCAGGGGATATTTTCCTTTTCACGGACAGGTAAAAATCACATGAATCAGAGTCTGCTGGTGACTAAGCGTGACGGCCGCACAGAACGCATTAACCTCGACAAAATTCATCGCGTGCTGGATTGGGCCGCCGAAGGGCTGCACAACGTTTCGATTTCTCAGGTCGAACTGCGTTCACACATCCAGTTCTACGACGGGATTAAAACGTCCGACATTCATGAAACCATTATCAAAGCAGCAGCAGACCTGATCTCCAGCGAAGCACCAGACTACCAGTACCTGGCCGCGCGCCTGGCGGTATTCCACCTGCGCAAAAAAGCCTACGGCCAGTTTGAACCACCAGCACTGTTCGACCATGTCAAACACATGGTTAACCTGGGTAAATACGACAATCATCTGCTGGAAGACTATACGGAAGAAGAGTTCAAGCAGATGGACTCGTTCATTGTTCACGACCGTGACATGACCTTCTCCTACGCTGCCGTTAAGCAGCTAGAAGGGAAATACCTGGTACAGAACCGCGTCACCGGCGAAATCTACGAGAGCGCCCAGTTCCTCTATATTCTGGTCGCCGCGTGCCTGTTCTCGAACTACCCGCGTGAAACCCGTCTGAGCTACGTGAAGCGCTTCTACGATGCGGTTTCCACGTTCAAAATTTCTCTGCCTACGCCGATTATGTCCGGCGTGCGTACCCCAACGCGTCAGTTCAGCTCTTGCGTACTGATCGAGTGTGGCGACAGCCTGGATTCCATCAACGCCACCTCCAGCGCCATTGTGAAATACGTTTCCCAGCGCGCCGGTATCGGCATCAACGCCGGCCGCATTCGTGCGCTGGGTAGCCCGATTCGCGGCGGCGAAGCGTTCCATACCGGCTGTATTCCGTTCTATAAGCACTTCCAGACGGCGGTTAAATCCTGCTCCCAGGGCGGCGTACGCGGTGGTGCAGCCACCCTGTTCTACCCAATGTGGCACCTGGAAGTGGAAAGCCTGCTGGTACTGAAAAACAACCGTGGCGTGGAAGGCAACCGCGTGCGTCATATGGACTACGGCGTACAGATCAACAAGCTGATGTACACCCGTCTGCTGAAAGGCGGCGACATCACCCTGTTCAGCCCATCCGACGTCCCAGGCCTGTACGACGCGTTCTTCGCCGACCAGGACGAGTTCGAACGTCTGTACACAAAATATGAGAACGACGACAGCATCCGCAAACAGCGCGTGAAAGCGGTCGAACTGTTCTCCCTGATGATGCAGGAACGTGCCTCTACCGGCCGTATCTACATCCAGAACGTTGACCACTGCAACACCCACAGCCCGTTTGACCCGGTAGTCGCGCCGGTGCGCCAGTCTAACCTGTGCCTGGAAATCGCCCTGCCGACCAAACCGCTGGACGACGTGAACGACGAAAACGGCGAAATCGCTCTGTGTACGCTGTCCGCCTTCAACCTGGGCGCTATCAAAAGCCTGGACGAGCTGGAAGAGCTGGCGGTGCTGGCGGTGCGCGCACTGGATGCCCTGCTGGACTACCAGGACTACCCAATTAAAGCCGCTGAACGTGGCGCAATGGGTCGTCGTACGCTGGGTATCGGCGTTATCAACTACGCCTACTGGCTGGCGAAAAACGGCAAGCGTTACTCCGACGGCAGCGCCAACAACTTGACGCACCAGACCTTCGAAGCGATTCAGTACTACCTGCTGAAGGCCTCCAACGAGCTGGCGAAAGAGCAAGGTGCCTGCCCGTGGTTCAACGAAACCACCTACTCGCAGGGCATTCTGCCGATCGACACCTATAAGAAAGACCTGGATGCAATTGCCAACGAGCCGCTGCATCTGGATTGGGAAACGCTGCGTGAGTCTATTAAGACGCACGGCCTGCGTAACTCCACGCTCTCTGCCCTGATGCCGTCCGAGACCTCTTCGCAGATCTCCAACGCCACCAACGGCATCGAGCCGCCGCGCGGCTACGTGAGCATCAAAGCGTCGAAAGACGGGATCCTGCGCCAGGTGGTGCCGGACTACGAACACCTGCACAACGCTTACGAGCTGCTGTGGGAAATGCCGAACAACGACGGCTATCTGCAGCTGGTAGGTATCATGCAGAAGTTTATCGACCAGTCTATCTCGGCCAACACCAACTACGATCCGACGCGCTTCCCATCTGGCAAAGTCCCGATGCAGCAGCTGCTGAAAGACCTGCTTACCGCCTATAAATTTGGCGTGAAGACCCTGTACTACCAGAACACCCGTGACGGTGCAGAAGATGCGCAGGACGATCTGGTTCCGTCCATTCAGGACGACGGCTGCGAAAGCGGCGCTTGTAAGATCTAATAACGATTGCCGGGCAGCGATACGCTGACCCGGCCTTTGATTTCCGTATCGACCAAAACCTTATTCGGTGTACGGATTTATTTGCGATGATATTGTAAGCAGGTAAGTAACCGCCATCCGGCATTACTCTCCAGACAGGATTGACATCAATGGCATATACCACTTTTTCACAGACGAAAAACGATCAGCTCAAAGAGCCGATGTTCTTTGGCCAGCCGGTCAACGTGGCACGCTACGACCAGCAGAAATATGACATCTTCGAAAAACTGATTGAAAAGCAGCTCTCCTTCTTCTGGCGTCCGGAAGAAGTTGACGTGTCCCGCGACCGTATCGACTACCAGGCGCTGCCGGAACACGAAAAGCATATCTTCATCAGCAACCTGAAGTATCAAACCCTGCTGGACTCCATCCAGGGACGTAGCCCGAACGTCGCGCTGCTGCCGCTGATTTCCATTCCGGAACTGGAAACCTGGGTTGAAACGTGGGCGTTCTCTGAAACCATCCACTCACGCTCTTACACCCACATCATCCGCAACATCGTCAACGATCCGGCGATTGTGTTTGATGACATCGTTACCAACGAACAGATTCAGAAGCGCGCGGAAGGTATCTCCAGCTATTACGACGAGCTGATCGAAATGACCAGCTACTGGCACCTGCTGGGTGAAGGCACCCACACCGTCAACGGCAAAACCGTGACCGTGAACCTGCGCGAGCTGAAAAAGAAACTCTACATCTGTCTGATGAGCGTGAACGCGCTGGAAGCGATCCGCTTCTACGTCAGCTTCGCCTGCTCCTTCGCCTTCGCCGAGCGCGAACTGATGGAAGGCAACGCCAAAATTATTCGTCTGATCGCCCGCGATGAAGCACTGCACCTGACCGGCACCCAGCACATGCTGAACCTGCTGCGCAGCGGCGCGGATGACCCAGAGATGGCGGAGATTGCGGAAGAGTGCAAACAGGAGTGCTATGACCTGTTCGTACAGGCTGCGGTGCAGGAAAAAGAGTGGGCAGATTATCTGTTCCGCGACGGCTCGATGATTGGCCTGAACAAAGACATTCTGTGCCAGTACGTTGAGTACATCACCAACATCCGTATGCAGGCGGTTGGCCTGGATCTGCCGTTCCAGACCCGCTCCAACCCAATTCCGTGGATCAACACCTGGCTGGTGTCCGATAACGTGCAGGTTGCCCCGCAGGAAGTGGAAGTGAGCTCCTATCTGGTCGGCCAGATTGACTCAGAAGTCAATACTGACGATCTCAGCGACTTCCAGCTCTAATGAGCCGCGTTTTTCTGCGCATCTCTGGCACGCGTTTGCAGTGCCAGGATGAACACCCTTCCCTACTGGCGGCGCTGGAGTCTCACAACGTTGAGGTGGAATACCAGTGCCGCGAAGGCTACTGCGGCTCCTGCCGCACGCGGTTGGTGTCGGGCCAGGTCGACTGGCTGACCGAACCGCTGGCCTTTATCCAGCCGGGTGAAATTTTGCCCTGCTGCTGCAGGGCAAAGGGTGATATTGAGATTGAGATGTAAAAGCGCCCTATATTTATAGGGCGCTAGCCTTATCTGACAACCCTCTCAATGCGTAAACCCGACATCCGCAATAGAAACCCTGGCGTTTTCTATTCGGATGCCATGCATTACTCATAGTTAGCTAACACTTCAACTGCCGCATTTGCCGGCCCCGCCACGATATCTCCGCTGGTTCGGATATAGCGTGCCGCCATTTTTATCGTCCCATCCGCCGTACCGCTTATCGCCGAAGCGCCAATAGCATAAGCACTTGAGCTATACGCCGAGTTCAGTGAATTCGCGGAGGTCCAGGCATTAAGCTGAACGGGATTAGCCGGTACTCCTGAATTCTGCGTCGTCGCATCACCCCAGGCAAGTTGGATACCGTATCCTTCCGCGCCAGTACCATCGAGTGCCAAAATGCCAGAGGTGGCATCGATCACCGGGGTATAAGGCTGAATTTGAATGCGAATAGGGTTATTTTTTACCGAATTTGCGCTTAGAGTCGAAGCAGAGGCAACACCATTCGGTGAGTTATAACCATCGATCGAAGACAAACTACCACCATAACCGTATGCATTTGAGCATGACAATTTGAAACTCGCATCTTTCCAGGCCGAATCTCCTCTACCGCCACCATCGTGCGTTCCCATTTGTACCGTCGTATTAGGCATAACCAAATCGCAGGTGGTTGGCTGGATCATCAGCGTTCCAGTTAACACTCGGGAACCGTTGATCCAAGCTTTACCGCCATCCAGTATCCTGTTTTGATCGCTACTGGTAAATGTCACGCCTGAGCCCATAATCACTGGAGCAAGCGTTGGCCCCGTGAAAGAGATAGAACCCGCAGAGACCGGAATGGTTCCAGGAACTTTCCAGATAGTAATGGCTACCCAATACCCCTGCCCGTTTACAACGCTGTTCCAAACCTGCCCTTCTGGATATAGCTTGATCGGCCTATTTGACAACAAATAAGCCGTCTTTATTGAAATGCCAATACCCGGCACCGAAGTAGGATAAATAGCATCATTACCGATAGTATTTAAAACCGCCCCATGCGCACTCAACATGGTGTAGTACATGTATAAACCGGATGTTGTAGAGCATGTCTCACCGAGGTTTCCGACGTTAACCTGCGAAATAGTGTACAGCACGGTATAGTCCGCAACTCCTGCCCCCACGGTCATATTGGCGTTTTTTGCAGCATTGACCTGACCGATATTTAATTCAAACGGCGTATTAAGCGTTGTCCAGGCAGGATAGCTGTTATTCACATTACATGTGACCGTGGCCGAAAAACCTCGAGTACTAATGAAAAGTACCCCCAGCAACATCAGGAATGCTCTTCCTATAAAAAAATAGCAGCATGAGCAGAGGCTAGAATAACACCGTGTTCTTTCCATGAAGATCTCCAGACCTCGAAATCCATCCAAGGTTGCATATATATTTATTAGAAAATTTTAACCGGTTGATATTAACAGTGAATACAACACAATAAAACCATTCACCGCAATGATATTATTTACACAAAAAATAAATTAAATTTTTTTGAATCCCAACCTTACTAATAAGGTCATCGTACACTACCACCAATCGAATACATCGATCAATATAAAATAATTGATCGACAGACCCGATTACAGCAATGCAAAAGGATAATAAAAGTGCAAAAACATCCCCCATTAATATTACCACCCCACCACCAATACAATTGACGAATGAAAAATAAACACACCGAAAACCCAATGGTGATATTTTCTTAACAAATAAATTAAACAGAAGGGAATAATAACTAAAAGAGGAGATAGTGGGATGGAATTAACAGGTTACATAGGGCCAAAAAAAATATATTTTTCTCTGGCCCCATACGGCTTAGTGTACCTCGTGCGCGCTCACGAGCGGCATCGCGCCACGGCGCTTCATCTGTGAGATATACAGCGCTCCGGCCAGCACCACCAGCAGCGCGCCGACCAGGTAAATGGCGCGGTAGCCCACGCCTTCCACCATCATCCCCATCACGAAAGCGCCAATCGCCAGCCCGGCATCCATCGCATTAAAGAACAGCGAGTTCGCCACGCCGATTTTATGCGGCTCCACCGAGCTGATAATTTGCGTCTGGAAGATAGGCGTCACCGAACCGTAGCCAATACCAATTAACGCCCCCGCCAGAATCATCGACACGCTGCCGTGAGTGTATCCCAGCACGACCAGCCCGATAGTGAACGCCAGCAGACAAGGATAGACCACGTATTTCGGCCCTTTTTTATCGCAAATGTTGCCGGTAAAGGCGCGGCAGATCATCAGGAAAATGGCGTAGCACAGCAGGAAGTTGCTGGCGGCAGCCATCAGATCCAGCTCACGCGCATACAGGGCGAGGAACGCAGAAACGCCAGCGTAGGAGAAGGTCATAAAGAAGGTGACCAGCGCAAACGGCATGGCGGCGCGGTCGAACATAGCGGAGAAGCCCAGCTTTGGCTGAGAACCATCGGCATGGCGAATGACCGGCGGCACGCGAACAATCAATGACAACACGATACCAATGGCTGAGACGACGGTACACATCCAGAACGCCTGGGTAAACGCGCTATGCCGCGCCATATTCAGGCCAATCCACGGCCCGACAACCATCGCCAGCCCCATAGCTAAAGAGAAAAAGCTGATGCCCTCCCCACGTCGGGAAGCAGGAATCAGGCGCGCAGAGATCGTCCCCTTCACCGTGGTGATCACCCCAAAGGTAATACCGTGCAGCACGCGAATAAAAAGCAGTGCTTCAATGGAATGACAGAACGGATACAGTGCAGTCACCGCTAAAAACGCCAGGGAGGAGAGCATCAGAATCGTTTTGTTCGAGTATTTCCCCACCCATTGCCCGGCAAACGGGCGGACGATAATCGCGGCGGCGAGGAAGAAAGTCACCAACAGCCCGGCTTTATCCGCCGTGGCGTGGAGGTTATCGGCGATATAAATCGGCAGGAGCGTGAGAAGAACATAAAATACGAAGAAGATAATAAAGCTAATAATCGTGATTGCCCAAAAATCTTTAGTCCATAATTTTTCTTTCATTTATATGCAACCTAATTAAACGGCGCGCATTATCACATTCATCACGAATATATAATTCAAGAATGCATTAAAAACACAAATAATTGCGTGCGTGATTGTGTGATTCAGTCCGTAGAAAAATTATAAGCAGACGATGTAAATTAGTAAAATTAATCATCTTAATAGCTTTAATTAGGAAAAACTAATGACACTAACGCAGATCGGTGCGCTGTTAACGGTTCTCGAATGCGGTGGATTCACCGAGGCGGGTAAGCGGCTTTACATGACCCAGTCCGCCGTCAGCCAGGCTATTGCTGCGCTGGAAGAGGAGCTGGGTGTCGCTATACTCGTGCGCGAGCGCCGTAAAGCCATCACGCTGACGGTAGCAGGCGTGCGCATCGTGGCCCACCTTCGCCGCCTGATGAGCGAAGTCAGCGCGGTCAAAGAGATTGCCGAGCAGGAGAAAAAAACGCCGCTGCGCCAGCTGCGTATCGGCTGTTTTCCGAGCATTTGCGCCAGCGTACTGCCGGAGGTGGTGCGCTATTTTGAACAGCATCATCCCAATATTAAAATCGTTCCTCACGAGGCCAACAGCGCCGAAATTATCGACGCGATTCGCGACAATAATATTGATGCCGGCTTTGTGCATATTCCGGTTGAGGGCATGTTTGTTGCCCCGGTCTATAAAGACCGTTTTGCCGTCGTGGTGCCAGATAATCATTCCTTTGCGGAGAAAAAAGCCATTTCGCTGAACGCCTTGTTCGACGAGCCGCTGATTGTCAGCAAAGGGCGCTATGAAATGAGCATCATGTCGCTGTTTGCCGGCATGAATATTACCCCCAACATTCAATACGAATTTAACCACCCCAGCACGGCGATGAGCTTTATCCGCCAGGGGCTGGGCATCGCGCTGCTGCCGGAGCTGACCCTGAAAACGCTGGAGCAACCGCTACGCTCAGTGCCGCTGGAGCCGCCGTTCTATCGCCAGGTGTCGCTGATTGCCAGCGAGCCCCCGGTGAGCGGCAGCCCTTTGCAGCTGCTGCACGACTGTCTGCACCAGCTAGTCGGCGACGGGCACATCTGAGAAAAAGCGATGCGCAGCACATTTTTCAGCATTGCCCTTTTCGATTAATGCGCGAATATGTTCGAAATCAAACAAAATAATCCATACACATGACTTAATGTTGTTAAAACGAACATTGAGGACACATTATGGACAGCGCCTCTGTCAATGAATACGATGTCATCATCATCGGCGGCGGAGCCACCGGAGCCGGTATCGCTCGCGATGCCTCCCTGCGCGGGCTGAAGGTTGCGCTGGTTGAACGCTTTGATATTGCCACCGGCGCCACCGGCCGCAACCACGGCCTGCTGCACAGCGGCGCACGCTATGCGGTCACCGACAGCGAATCGGCGCGCGAATGCATCAGCGAAAACCAGATCCTGCGGCGCATTGCCCGTCACTGCATCGAGCCCACCAGCGGGCTGTTTATCACCCTGCCCGAAGACGACCTCAGCTACCAGCGCACTTTTATGGATGCCTGCCAGACGGCAGGGATTCAGGCCGAAGCTATCGACCCCGCGCTGGCGCGTCGAATGGAGCCCGCGGTAAACCCGGCATTAGTCGGCGCGGTGCGCGTACCCGACGGTACCGTCGACCCTTTCCGTCTGACCGCCGCCAATATGCTCGACGCGCGCGAACACGGCGCGGCGATTTTTACCGCCCATGAAGTCACCGGACTGATTCGTCACAATGACCGCATCAGCGGCGTTCGCCTGCTCAACCACACCACCGGACAACCGCGCGAACTGCGTGCGCCGGTGGTGGTTAACGCCGCCGGGATCTGGGGCCAGCGCATCGCCGAATACGCCGACCTACGCATCCGCATGTTCCCGGCGAAAGGCTCGCTGCTGATTTTTGAAAACCGTATCAACCAGCACGTGATCAACCGCTGCCGACCGCCTGCTGATGCCGATATTCTGGTGCCCGGCGACACGATTTCGCTGATTGGCACCACCTCAACGCACATTGATTACGCCGATATTGACCGCTGCCGCGTCACCGCCGACGAGGTGGATATCCTGCTGCACGAAGGCGAGAAGCTGTCGCCGTTAATGGCGAACACCCGCATTCTTCGCGCTTACTGCGGCGTGCGTCCGCTGATTGCCAGCGATGATGACCCCAGCGGGCGCAACGTCAGCCGTGGCATTGTCCTGTTGGATCACGCCGAGCGCGACGGGCTGGAAGGGTTTATTACCATTACCGGCGGCAAGCTGATGACCTACCGCCTGATGGCGGAATGGGCCACCGATGCTATCTGCCGCAAACTCAACCACAGCGGCATCTGCACCACCGCCCAAACGCCGCTGCCCGGCTCTCGCGAATCCGCAGAGAAAACGCTCCAGCGCATGATTTCCCTGCCCGCGCCGCTGCGTGGTTCAGCGGTCTATCGTCACGGCGACCGCACGCCGGAGTGGCTCGGCAACAGCCGACTGCAGCGCAGCGTGGTCTGCGAGTGCGAAGCCGTGACCGCAGGTGAAGTGCAGTACGCGGTGGAAAATCTGGCGGTCAAAAACCTGTTGGATTTACGCCGCCGCACCCGCGTCGGCATGGGAACCTGCCAGGGCGAACTGTGCGCCTGCCGCGCCGCTGGCCTGCTCCAGCGTTATCGCGTTGCCACTTCAGCGCAATCGCTCACCCAGCTTTCCGCCTTCCTTAACGAACGCTGGAAAGGCGTGCAGCCGATTGCCTGGGGTGATGCGCTGCGCGAAAGCGAACTGACACGCTGGGTGTACCAGGGATTATGCGGCCTGCAAAAGGAGCCTGAAGATGAAATTTGATAGCGTGATTATCGGCGGCGGACTCGCCGGGCTGCTGTGCGGCATTCAGCTACAAAAAGCTGGCCTGCGCGCGGTGATCGTTAGCCGGGGTCAGAGTGCACTGCACTTCTCCTCCGGCTCGCTGGATCTGCTTAGCACCCTGCCCGATGGCCAACCGGTCACCGACCTCGACAGCGGGCTGGCCGCGCTGCGCGAACAATCGCCGCAACATCCTTATAGTCTGATGGGTGCTGACCTTGTGCAGCGCTATGCACGACAGACGCAAACGCTGCTGGCAGAGTGTGGAATGAAAATGGTCGGCGATCTCGCTACGCCCCATCAGCGTATTACCCCGCTAGGCACCCAACGCGCTGCCTGGCTTAGCCCGTCAGAAGTACCAGTTATTCCGTTCAGGCACGGGCGCATTCGGGTGGTGGGCATTAGCGGGTTTCTCGATTTCCAGCCGCATCTGGTCGCCGAATCCCTCCAGCAGCAGGGGCTGAACGCCGATACCGCTGAGATTGATTTACCCGAGCTGGATGTGCTGCGCGAGAACCCGACCGAGTTCCGTGCGGTCAATATCGCCAGAGTGCTGGATGAAAAAGCGCATTGGTCGGTGCTGCATCAGGCGCTGCTACCGCTCAGCGAAGGGCGCGACACGCTGGTAATGCCCGCCTGTTTTGGCCTGCGCGACACGGCGTTGTTCGACTGGCTGAACCACAATCTCCCCTGCACCCTTTCGCTGCTGCCAACGCTACCACCTTCAGTGCCAGGCATGCGGCTACACGCCTCGCTGCAACGGCGGTTTATTACCCTGGGAGGAACCTGGATGGTGGGCGATGAAGCGGTGCGCGTCAGCCACGAGCATGGTGAAGTTCGCGAAGTCTGGACACGTAACCACGGCGATATTCCACTGCGCCCGCGTTTTGCGGTGTTAGCCAGCGGCAGTTTTTTCAGCAACGGCCTGACCGCCAGTCGCGACGGTATTCGTGAGTCGATCATGGGGCTGGATATTCAGCAACCCATCTCGCGCAGCGCGGGCTACCGCGATGATTTCTTTGACCCGCAGCCGTGGCAGCAATCCGGCGCTATCGTCGATGCCGAACTGCATCCCTCGCTCCGGGGCTTACCTATGCGCAACCTATTTGCCATCGGCTCGGTGCTCGGCGGCTTCGACCCGATCGCCCAGGGCTGCGGCGGGGGCGTGTGCGCCGTCACCGCCCTGCACGCCGCCGCGCAGATTATCCGTTTGGCGGGAGGTGAAGCATGAGCCAGCAAAGTTTCGAAAACTGCATTAAATGCACCGTTTGCACCACCGTCTGCCCCGTCAGCCGCGTCAACCCGCGCTACCCGGGGCCAAAACAGGCCGGGCCGGACGGCGAACGTCTGCGACGTAAAGATGCCGGGCTGTATGACGAGGCGTTAAAATACTGCATCAACTGCAAACGCTGCGAAGTCGCCTGCCCGTCGGATGTGAAAATTGGCGATATTATCCAGCGCGCCCGCGCCGACTATAGCCAGCAAAAGCCGGGCATCCGCGATACGATCCTCAGCCATACCGATCTGATGGGCACGCTCTCAACGCCGTTCGCCCCCATCGTCAACGCCGCCACCGGCCTGAAGCCGGTACGCCAGTTGCTGGATAGCGCCCTCAAGATTGACCATCACCGCGCCCTGCCGAAATACTCCTTCGGCACCTTCCGCCGCCGCTACTCACGCCTTGCCGCCCAGCAGGCGCAGTTTGCCGAGCAGGTGGCGTTTTTCCACGGCTGCTACGTCAATTACAACCACCCACAACTCGGGCTTGATCTGATTAAGGTGATGAACGCAATGGGGATTGGCGTGCAGTTGCTCAGCAAAGAGAAGTGCTGCGGCGTGCCGCTGATTGCCAACGGCTTCTTTGACAAAGCGCGCCGCCAGGCGCAAAGCAACGTCGCTTCGCTGCGGGAGGCGATTGGCGGTAAAAAACTGCCGGTGATTGCCACCTCATCCACCTGCACCTTTACGCTGCGCGATGAGTACCCGCACCTGCTGGATGTCGATAACCACGACCTGCGCGACAACATTGAGCTGGCAACCCGCTGGCTGTGGCGCAAACTGGACGATGGCGCGGAGCTGCCGTTAAAGCCGCTGCCGCTAAAGGTGGTTTACCACACGCCGTGTCATATGGAGAAGATGGGCTGGTCGCTGTATACCCTGGAGTTAATCCGCCGCATACCGGGCATTGAACTACAGGTACTGGATTCACAGTGCTGCGGAATAGCGGGAACGTACGGCTTCAAAACGGAGAACTACCCAACGTCACAGGCGATAGGCGCACCGCTCTTCGCGCAAATTGAAGCGAGCGGTGCAGACCTGGTGATTACCGACTGCGAGACCTGCAAATGGCAGATTGAGATGTCCACCAGCAAGCGCTGTGAACATCCGATAACCCTGCTGGCGCGGGCGCTAGTCTAAATCACATGTTCTGAAGGGGAGAATGCTAGTAGCTCCCCTTTCCCTGCGGCTGTTCGGTCACGGATTTGAATATCGCCAGACGTTTATCAAGCGCGCTGGTATAGAGATTGGTATCCACCCCCACCGCGACAAAATTAGCCCCCCACGCCAGTACTTTTTGCGCCATTTCAGGGTCAACGGCCAGGAACCCAGCCGCCTTTCCCGCAGCACGAATGCGTCGTATGCTCTGCTCAATAACCCGCTGAACTTCCGGATGCCCGGCGTTATCCGGGTACCCTAACGAAGCCGATAAATCAGCGGGGCCGATAAAGACGCCATCAATCCCCTCAACCTCCAGGATCTCATCCAGATTCTCAAGAGCCTTTTTGCTCTCCATCTGAATCAACAGGCACAGTTCATCGTTGGCCCTCGCCATATAGTTCTCGACCCGTCCCCAACGGGCGGCACGAGCCACCCCAGCACCTACCCCGCGGGTACCGACAGGTGGGTAGCGGGTGGCAGAGACAATATCCCTCGCCTGCTCAGCGGTATCGACCATCGGAATCAGCAGCGTTCTGGTGCCGATATCCAGCACCTGTTTAATCAGGCTACGATTGCCCTCTACCGGTCGAATAACCGGATGGCTGGCGTAGGGAGCAATAGCCTGGAGTTGATGGTAAAGATCCTGCACAGTATTCGGCGCATGCTCGCCGTCAATCAGCAGCCAGTCGTAGCCCGATGTGGCGGCAATTTCCGCCATGTAAGAAGAGGTCGTGCTCAGCCACAAACCTATTTGCGCCTCTCCCTGCAATAATCCCGCTTTAAACGGATTCGATAAAATAGCGTTCATAATTCTCCCTTAAATTAATGCGGTAAGGTGCTTGCCTGCGGCACCGTGCGATTCACACGCAGTGAAAAAATAATCACAACCCCAACAATCGCCACACAGGCGAGGGTCACTAACCCGGCGGCGCTGCTGGCGAAGACCGTTTCAGCCTGAACGCGAATAATCGGGGCCAGAAAACCGCCGATGGCGCCGAACAGGTTGACGAAACCAATGCCAGCCGCCAGCGCCGTGCCGGAGAGCAGCTGTGTCGGCATGGTCCAGAAGACCGGCTGTACGGCAATAACGCCAACGGCGGCCACGCACAGCGCAATAATCGCCAGTACCGGCGATACCAGCCCAGAAACCGCAATGCCAATTGCTGCCGCCAGCAGGGTGAATGCCGCGATATTACGCCGCTCGCCGGTACGGTCGGAGTAGCGTGGAATCAGCCAGGTACCGAACAGCGCCGCCACCCACGGGATCGCGGTCACTACCGAGGCCACAAAACCCACTTTGGTACCCAGCAGCGCGGCAACCTGAGTCGGCAGGAAGAAAATCAGGCCATAAACCGCGACCTGGATGGTCAGATAGATAATCGCCAGCTGCCAGACGCGGCCATTGCGCAGAGCATCGGACAACCGCGAGGTGACCTTTTTCTGCTCTTCGCTGGCCAGTTCGCTGATTAACGCCTGTTTCTCAGCGGGCGTCAGGAAACGTGCATTTTGCGGCGTATCGTCGAGCCAGATGAAGGTGAAGAATCCCGCGCCGACGGCAAGCAGCCCTTCAATGATAAACATCCAGAACCAGCCGGGATGTCCCATAAAGCCGTGCATTTCCAGCAGCGCGCCGGATAAAGGCGAACCGAGCGTCAATGCCAGCGGCGCCCCCATATAAAACAGCCCCATAATGCTGGCGCGGTTTTGCTGCGGGAACCACTGGGAGGTCAGGTAGATCATACCGGGGAAAAAGCCCGCTTCGGCGGCGCCGAGCAGCGTGCGCACCAGCAAGAATTTCGCTTCGGTATCCGCCCACGCCATCGCTGCAGACAGCACGCCCCACAACAGCGTGGTGCAGCCAATCCATTTTCTCGCGCCGAATTTGCGCATCAGCAGGTTGGCGGGCACCCCCAGAAAGGCGTACACCACAAAGAAAATCCCCGCCCCCAGCGCATAGGCCTCATTGCTTAGCCCGGTATCCAGCTGGTAGGTCTCTTTGGCAAAGCCAATATTCGAGCGGTCAAGAAATGCCAGCACGTACAGCGCCAACATAAAGGGGATCAAACGGGCGCGGTTTTTCTTCACCACGCTCTCAAGCAAGGTGTTGCTCATCGTAATATCCTCTAAAAAATAGGCCGCACATCAGTACCGTGCGGCACGGCGGGATCAGTGGCTATAAGGACGTTTCAGGTTACAGTCGCGGTTCAGCTCAACGCCGAAGCCCGGTTTATCAAGAGCGGTTTTATGAATGCGCCCGTTCTGTGGTACCGGTTCGCCGAGCAGAATCGGGTCAAACTGTGGGCGCATGGTTGAACAGTCCGGGCTGGTCATCAGGAATTCGCTGAACGGTGTATTGGTAAAAGTAATGACGGCATGGTGCGAATAGACCGATGATCCGTGCGGGACCACCAACTGACCGCGCGATTTAGCAATGGCGGCAATCTCTACCAGCGTGGTCAAACCGCCGCACCAGCCCACATCAGGCTGCATAATATCGATGCCGGTTTCTGATAAGGTGCGGAAAGATTGCAGCGTGCCGTGGTGCTCGCCGCTGGTGACCATCATTCCGGCTGGCGCATTGCGTTTGAGCTCACGATACCCTTCATACTGCTGCGGCGGCAGGCACTCCTCGATCCACTTAAGATTATGCGGCGCGCAGGCGTGGGCGAGCTTAGTAGCATAGTTAACGTCCTGGCTCATCCAGCAGTCCAGCATCAGCCAGAAATCCGGGCCGCATTTTTCGCGCATCTCAGCGACCATCGCGGCATCTTTGCGGATACCCGCATCGCCATCGTGCGGCCCCCAGTGGGTCGGCATCTTACCGCCGATAAAGCCCATCTCTTTCGCCAGGTCCGGGCGCGCGCCGGTGGCGTAGAACTGAATTTCATCGCGCACCGCACCGCCCAGCAGTTTATACACCGGCAGGCCAACCACTTTGCCGAACAGATCCCACAATGCGAGATCGATACAGGAGATGGTGTTCATCACCAGACCGCCGGAGCCGGAATAGTACATGGTGGCGTTGAGCATCTGGTCATGGATCAGTTTGATATCGCTGACGCACTTGCCTTCAATAAAGCGATTCAGGTGTTTTTCAACGATAAAGCAGCCCATTTCCCCCGCCGTTGACACCGCAAAACCGGTCTGCCCGTTTTCGGCTTCAACTTCAACAATCAGCGTCCCGAGAACATTGATGCCGAACGACTGGCGAGACTGTTCATACTGTTTGTACTTGCTCATCGGAGTGGCGATGTGATCGTCAATCCAGTGATTTGCGCCCTGGTCGTGGTAATCACCGCCGCCAGCGCCTTTCTCTGCGGTAGCGCCGCCAATAAACCAGGCGCGAACGTGTTTAATTTTCGGTAGGGTCATGGTGTTTTTCCTTGTTATGAGGCTTGTTGTTCAAAGGGGCTCTTCCACCCCAACAGACGTGAAATATCTTTCGCGCATGCAATCGCCTTACCGGCGAGGTAATCACGATTGTCTTCGTTGATTTGCAGGCGTGTTCCCACCACTGAAATCGCGGCGGTCAGCTCGTTATTGGCGTTAAAGACCGGTGCTGCGACGCAGCGAACGTCGGGATAATCCTCGCCGTTATCGAAGCTCCAGCCTCTGGCACGAATGCGTTTTAGTTCATCGTGAAGCTGCTGGGCATTGATGATGGTGGTCGGCGTGGCCCGCTCCCAGTTCAGTTCGCTGATAATTGCCGACTGAACCCGCTCGGGCTGCCAGGCCAGCAGGCATTTACCGATACCGGAACGATAAAGCGACAGGCTCTTGCCTTCATGCGAACGCACGCTGATGGTGGCTGGAGATTCAACTTTCAGGATGTAATAGGCGTTGCCGTGATCGATGATGCCCAGATGGCAGAGCAACCCACACTGATCCATCAGCTGCGTCAGGCGCGGACGCGCCAGTTCGCGCAGATCCATTTTGCTCAGTGCATGACCCGCCAGTTCAACCAACTTAGTCCACAGGCAGTAGTTATCCTGATTATCCATGCTGAGGAAGCGCTGCTTTCTTAGTTCTCCCAGCAGCAGATAAGCAGTGCTTTTCGGAATACCCAGTTCGTCAATAATGGTCGCCGCGCTGCAGGGGCCGATACGGGCGATCAAATTGAGAATATCAATGGCGCGGGTGAGCGCCGGGACTTTGCTTGATTCCAACATACTGGACTCCAATCCTGAATACTGGAATCAGTGTTGCGGTTGTCGGGGCGTTAAATTGTGAGCGACTTCAAACGATGGCGCTATTCCAGCCGAGTGGAGGTTTGGAGGGAAAAAGATGAGAGATGGCGCACAGATTATTTTAAAGCAAGTACAACAGGTTGGACTGAAAAAGCGCCGGAGGCCGTCTCCGACGCGTTGATGTGTTACAGCACCAGCGAATCCACCACGTTAATCCAACCATGTTCACTGGCAACCGGGCGACCATTCAACCAGCGGCGCAGCATGTTGAGCGCCATCATCGCGCACACTTCTTGACGCACCGCCAGACTATGTCGCGTATTGCTGAACTTCACCTGGAGCGCGTGGGTGGCGTCCGGGGTGGCGAGCGCAAAGTTGATGTGCTCGCTTTCAAGGCCGCTTACCGCCAGCGCCAGCCCGGCGAAATGATTCACCCGGCGCTCGGCGGCCCAGCGGGCGGTCTGCGCTAAGCTCTCATCCTGCGGTGGTACCACCTCGCTGGCGAGCAGCGGCGCCTGGGCGCGGGACAGTTGCAGGGCAATCAACCCGCTGGTGAACTGCTCGCTTAAGGTCAGGCTGAGCTGTTTCTCTTTCAGCACCCGCGCCAGCTGCGCAGGCAGCCCTTCGGTGCCTTCAAAAATCAGACTTTCACCCGCCACTTTCTGCACTTCCGGCCACAGCGCCAGCATCGCCTCGCGATGTTCGGCAGGCCCGGTCAGCTTCAGTTCGATAATCGGCATTGAGGAGCGATAGCCCATGCTGACGCCCGGCGGTAGCTCAAGGTGCTGCAGGCTCTGAGCGAGATCGCTTTCTGAGCGGCCAAAGGTGGTCAGACGCAGACACAGCGGCGGTTCGCCAACCGGATAACGCTGGCGAATGCGCGGCAGGATCTCTTTTTCGACCATCACCTTAAATTCGGACGGCACGCCCGGGGTGAAGAACATCAGGCAGCGGTTGAGCTTAACGGCAAAGCCGCAGGCGGTGCCGACCGGGTTATCGATAAGCTCGGCGCTGGCCGGGATTTCGGCCTGTTTGCGGTTGCTCGGCGCCATGACGCGGCCGCGCTCGCTGAAAAAGCGCTCCATAAACGCCAGCCACTCTTCGTGCAGAATCAACGATTCGCCTTTGGCCGTTGCCGCGGCAAGCGCGCTGAGGTCATCACTGGTCGGCCCCAGGCCGCCGTTCACAATCAGAATATCCGCCTGGGTACTGCGCTCGCGCAGAATCGCCACCAGGTCTTCCAGGTTATCGCCCACGGTGTTGCGTCGCGTCAGCGGGATTCCCTGCTGAAAGCAAAAGTCGGCAAGCCAGGCAGCGTTTGTATCGACGATCTGCCCCGATAAGACTTCGTCACCGGTGGACAGCATCTCAACCGTTATCATCACTTTCTCCAATAAAAAGAGGACGAGTCACTATAACGCAAGCGGAGGATTTAAGAAGAGAAAAACTGGCGCAGCGGTGCCGCCGCGCCGGGGGGGATTAGAATGCTGCGCTCACGCCAACGTACGGGCCATCGGCCACGGCGTTGTCACGATGACCGTCTTTACCCGCGAGGTTCAGGTAACGATACCCCGCTTCGATGCTGATTGGACGCATGATGGTGTAACGCGCGCCCGCGTTCGCTTCGGTGTAGCTGTCGATGCCGCTGGAGAGGGAATCTGGAGAGTAGTAGTACTCGCCAAACAGACGCAGGCTGTCGCCAATTTTCCACTGCAGGCCGCCGCCGACCGCTGCGGCGTAGCCGGAATCGCTGTCGTTCGGATCGGTGTAAACCCCTTTACCGCCCACGGTTGCCATGAATGGACCGAGAGGGATATTCAGACCCAGACCCAGACCTGCAACGTCACCGTCGTCGTCGCTGTGCGTCCAGTTACCCGTTAACGCCAGGCCGGATGTCTCAGTGCCGAGACCAAAGCCCAGGTTAGTGTAATCTTTACCGGCCTGGCCGCTAAAGCTGACTGCACTCGCTGACGCGGAGACAAACATCAGCCCCGCCAGACCCAATAACACGCTCTTTTTCATCTTCATCCTTTCACGCAAACGCAAAAAATAAACGCCCATAACCCGCTGAATTGTACTGCGATGCGCAGCGGATTCAATGTGCGAAACAGGCAATAATCAGCGGGATTGTAACGAATTACGTCTCATACATCAGCATGAAAAATAACTAACACACATGCAATCACGCAAATCTATTGCTTACGATTTTGCCTGCGCATTTATCCACTGCGTGAGCTGATGGCGAGAGACCTTAATTCCCGTTCCCTTCATCGCCTCGGGTAGCATCAACCAGCGGCACGGCTGCTGGAATCCCGCCAGCTTATCTTTTGCCCACAGTGCCAGCTCGGTAATATCCAGCGACGGCTCAGCATCCAGCACTGCCACCGGGCGCTGACCAAATTCGATATCGTCAATGGGAACAATAAAGACCTGATTCACCGCAGGATGCTGTACCAGCACTCGCTCTACCTCTTCCGGCTGAATGCCTTCACCGCCGCTGAAAAACAGGTTATCCAGACGACCAATGACGTGCAGCTTGCCGTCGTGGATTTCACCGCGATCGCGAGTGGCAAACCAGCCTTCAGCGTTGACCAGCGGCATCAGTTCACCGTTGCGCCAGTAACCTGAGGCCATGCTGCTGGCCCGCAGCCAGATTTCGCCATCGACCAGACGCAGTTCACGCCCCGGCAGCGGTACGCCAACATCCTCGCCGCCGTTGGCTTCGCGCGCGCAGACGGTGGAAGCAAACTCGGTCAGGCCGTAGCCGCAGAAGGTTTGAATCCCCCGCGCTGCCGCCTGTTCGGTCAGCACCGCTGGAATCGCCGCACCGCCCAGTAGCACCGTTTTCAGGGTAAGCGGCTGTTCATCATTAAGCAGACGCCAGAGTTGCGTCGGCACCAGCGAGGCGTGGGAGCAGCCGTGCAGCGCCTGCGCGAGCAGACGTTCACTGACCGCCATCTGTGCGCCCATTAGCAACCAGCGCCAGAAAATCCCCTGGCCGGAGACGTGGAATAGCGGCAGCGACAGCAGCCAGCAATCGTCTTGAGCAAACGGCATCAGGCTCAGCACGCCGTGCGCGCTCGCGAGATGCGCCGCGCAGGTATGCACCGCCGCTTTCGGCAGGCCGGTTGAGCCCGAGGTGAGCGTCATCGACGCCAGGCGTTCAGCACGCCAGTCGCACGACGATGACAGCGATGCGGAACGCAGCTGCAACGGCGCGAGGCCATAGTGCTCATCGGCTTCCAGATTTAAAAAGTGGCGCAGGCTGAGTCCCGGCAACAGTTGGCTGACCAGCGTCGTCGGCAGCCGTGGGTTCAGCGGCAGAATGCGCGCGCCGCACTGCAACAGCGCCAGCCAGGCCAGCACCGCCTCCGGGCGATTACGCGCGCAGAGCGCCACGCCGTCTTCAGGCTTCACGCCCTGCGCCTGAAACCCGGCGGCCAGCGCGTCGATACGTTCGCACAGCGCCGTCCAGCTCAGGGGTTCATCATCGAACCGCAGCGCAACCGCGTCACCGCGCACGTCACGCCAGTGCCGCCACGGCCAGGTTGCAAAGGTCACAGCAGCGGCTCCATATCCTCAATCGCGCCGCACGGCAGCGAGCTTCCAGGCCAGCAGCGAACCAGCTGAGTTTGCATCAGATTCAGGGTATCAAGGCCGGGGATGGTTTGCGGCGTTAGCCACGCAGCGATGCGCGCCAGCTGGGTTAAGCCGAGGCTTGATTCCAGCGAGGAGCTGATCACCGCCGTCAGGCCGAGCGCGTGTGCCGCCGCGACCTGGGCTTTGACGCGTTCCAGGCTGCCGGTCAGCGTCGGTTTGATCACCACGGCGTTGAGGCCGGGCTCGGCTTCAACGCGGAAATCCGCCTCGCGCAGACTTTCGTCCCAGGCAATGGCGATGCCGGTTTCACGCGCAAAAGCGCGCGAGTCATCGCGGGTTTTGCACGGTTCTTCAAGGAAAGCGATACGCGAACGGTAATCCGGGTTGACGTATTTGGCGAACTGCTGGGCTTTCAGCGGCGTCCAGGCGCGGTTGGCATCAAGGCGCAGGGTCAGCTCTGGAATGGCTTCCAACAGCAGGTTCACCACCATGCCGTCGCGGACCGCTTCGTACAGGCCGACCTTCACTTTCGCCACCTTCTCGCCGGACATGTCGGCAAGCTTGATAACCAGATCGTCCGGGTCACCGGTGCACAGCGGCGCGGCGCGATAATCCGCCGCCTCAGGCAGCGCATCGTTCAGCTCCGCCAGCGCGCAGCTGATGCCGAAGGCTACCGAGGGAACCTCTGGCAACGCGCAATCGTCACCCTGCCGCCAGGCGTTAACCCAGCTCAGCAGCGCCGACTGCGCGTCGTCCAGCGACTCCTGGCTAAAGCCCGGCAGTGGGGAGATTTCTCCCCACCCGTCCCGTTCGCCGTCACGCAGGTAGACGAATAACCCATCACGGGTTTTCAGCCGCCGCTCGCGCAGAACCACACCTGCGTCCATCGGTATCTGCCAGCGGTAAACCTGCGCACTACGCATTACGGATTCCGTTTGAATTTGCTGAAGTCAGGCTGACGTTTCTGGTTGAAAGCGTTACGGCCTTCCTGACCTTCTTCGGTCATGTAGAACAGCATAGTGGCGTTACCCGCCAGCTCCTGCAGACCTGCCTGACCGTCACAGTCAGCGTTCAGCGCAGCTTTCAGGCAGCGCAGCGCCATCGGGCTGTTTTGCAGCATTTCGCGGCACCAGCGAACGGTCTCTTTTTCGAGATCGGCCAGCGGTACCACGGTGTTCACCAGGCCCATATCCAGCGCCGCTTTCGCGTCGTACTGGCGGCACAGGAACCAGATTTCACGCGCTTTCTTCTGACCGACGATGCGCGCCATGTAGGATGCGCCCCAGCCGCCGTCGAAGGAACCCACTTTCGGGCCGGTCTGGCCGAAGATGGCGTTATCCGCCGCAATGGTCAGGTCACACATCATGTGCAGCACGTGGCCGCCGCCGATGGAGAAGCCTGCGACCATCGCCACGACCGGTTTCGGGCAGGTACGAATCTGACGCTGGAAGTCCAGCACGTTCAGGTGGTGAACGCCGCTGTCGTCCTGGTATCCGCCGTAGTCGCCGCGCACTTTCTGGTCGCCGCCAGCGCAGAAGGCTTTGTCGCCCGCACCGGTCAGGATGATCACGCCGACGTTGTCGTCATAGCGGGCATCCGCCAGCGCCTGAATCATCTCTTTGACCGTCAGCGGACGAAACGCGTTGCGAACCTGCGGGCGGTTAATGGTGATTTTGGCGATGCCGTCAGCGGATTTTTCGTAGCGAATGTCGGTAAAACCTTCGGAACAATCGTGCCACTCAGCGGGGGCGTACAGCATAGCTTCATCAGGATAGATCATAGCGAGTCCTATAAGTTAACAGGCAGAATCTGAGCCAGGCACGCGGCCACGCCCGCGGGATTTTCCCGGTGCGCGTTGTGCCCGGCATCATGAATAAGGTGGCAAGGTCGCGAGAGTTCCTCGGCAATAGCCCGAAACTTGCGGTCGCGCTCGCCACAGAGATACCAGAATGGATATGAAAGCGTGTGCAGCGCAGGACGGAGGTCTTCCTGCACGGCTAAAGAAGTGACCAGCAGCATTGCCGCCAGCGCATTGCCGTCGTTTTGCTGACGCAGCGCCACCAGCGAATCGCGCTGTGCGTCGGTAAGGCTGGCAAAAACCGGCTGTTGGTACCAGGCGCTGAAAACGTCCGCTAGCGGAAGCTCACGAAAACGCTGCGCCCAGGCTTCGTCGTTGCGCCAGCGCGATTCCCGCTCCGCGTCGTTCGTCAGGCCAGGGTGACCACCTTCGACAATCAGCCCTGCGAGGCCTTCCGGCCGCGAGCAGGCGTAGTGCATGGCAATCCGTCCGCCCAGCGAGTACCCCACCAGCCAGTAATTTAGTATGTTGTAACTAAGCAGCGTTTCCCGCAGCAGCGCGTCCATTTGCGCAAAATCATTAATCCGTAAGGCGGCAGAACCACCGTGACCAGGGAGATCGACATACAGCCGATTGGCCCGCACAAAGCGTTGCCCTACCGGCTGCCACTCGCGGTGGTCGCCGGAAAAGCCGTGCAGGAAAACCAGCCACGGCTGCGTTGGATCGCCCTGCTCGGCCACGGCGTGCAGAATCATAGCTTGCTGACCTGCGCCAGCAGATGCTGCAGCGTTTGTGCGCCGTCAGTGTCGTTAACCACCAGCTCAATCACCGTGGTCGCGGGCGTACGCCAGGCGGTGCTCAGCGCTGCTTCCAGCGAGGCCCAGTCCTCTGGCTGCTGATAGCGCAGGCCAAACATTTTCGCCGCGTGCTCAAAGTGAACGTTTTGCGGCATCGCGTAGAAGCGCTCGCGCTCTTCCACCGGCGTCGGCAGCAGGGAGAAAATCTGCCCGCCGTTGTTGTTGACCACAATCAGCACCAACGGCGCGGACACCTGACGCAGCAGCGCCAGCGCGTTGAGGTCGTAGAGCGCGGACAGGTCACCAACGATGGCAAGCGTCGGCCGCGCGCTGGCACGCTGCACGCCAGCCGCCGTAGAAATCAGGCCGTCGATGCCGCTGGCACCGCGGTTGCTGTAGACCGGGTAGCCCGCCGGAAGCTGGCCCAAGGCGTCAATTAAGCGCACCACCAGGCTGTTGCCGACGAACAGTTGCCCCTGATCCGGCAGGTAGCGACGAATACGGTGCGCCAGCTGCGCTTCACCGAAATGTTCGCTTTGCGCGGCGACCGCATCCCATGCCTGCTCGGAGAGCGTGGGGATGACGGTGGTCCACGGCGCGCGTTTCTCCGCCGGGTGTTTTTCCAGCCACTGCGCAATGTTGCTCACCAGTCGGCGACCACGATGATGCGCCGGGTCGAGGCGACCGGAAAGCGGGTCAACCAGCCAGTACTCGTCCGGTTCGCAGGCCAGTTGCCATTGCAGCACGCGTTTGCCGGTGAGGCTACTGCCAAGCTGCACCACAATTTGGGCCTGCTCAAGCTCGCTGATGGCGGCCGGGTTACTCAGCCAGAGATCCGCGCACGGCAGCGGCTGCCCGGTTTGCGACAGCACGTCGCCAATCAGCGGCCAGCCGAGGGTTTTCGCCCATTCGGCAACCTTCTTGCCCTCTTCCGCGCTCATGCGCCCGGCGACAATCACGCCGCGCTTTTGCCGCCAGAAGAACCAGTCACGCTGGACGGCACTCTCCTGCTGCAGCGCTTCGCGCAGCCAGGGTTTTTCCCCCTGCCACCAGTCGCCCAGCGCCTGCTGCCAGGCAAGGCCGGTATCGTCCATATCGCCATACAGCGGTTCGGCAAACGGGCAGTTGATGTGCACGCCGCCGGAATGCAGCGAGCCCAGCGCGTCATCCACCACGGAGACCAGCCAGCGGGCCGGAATATCCTGGCTCGGACGCGGTAATGAAACGGTACTGGAAGGATGTGAGGCAAACATGCCGGGTTGCCGAATCGCCTGATTCGCGCCGCAGTCGATCAGCTCTGGCGGACGGTCGGCGGTCAGCAGAATAATTTTTTCGCCGGTCAACCCTGCTTCTATCAGCGCCGGGTAGAGGTTCGCCACCGCCGTGCCGGAGGTGACAATCACCGCCACCGGCTGCTGGCTAACCTTCGCCAGCCCCAACGCCAGATGCCCGAGCCCGCGCTCATCAAAATGGGTGTGATGAATAAAGGTGCGGTTCTCCGCCGCCGCCAGCGTAAGCGGTGTGGAACGAGACCCGGGCGCAATGCAAACGTGCCGCACGCCGTGACGGGTTAATGCTTCGAGGATCACCGCCGCCCAGCGTCGGTTAAATGCGCTTACTGACATGAAGTTGTCCGGTATCAAATAATCGACTCAGTATAAATTCTACGGCTTAGTAGGATTTTGATATGAATCGGTAATGTTCTATTCAGGGAACAGCAAAGCGCGCAGACCCGCCGCTTTATTTTCGATTTCCTGCCACTCTTGCTCAGGATCCGAGCCGTCGATGATGCCGGCCCCGGCATACAGGCGCACCGTGTCGCCTTCCACTTTCGCCGAGCGCAGCGTGACGCAAAATTCACTTTGACGACGAGAAAGATAGCCCGCCGACCCGGCGTACCATTCGCGGGTAAACGGCTCGAAACGGTCGATAAAGTCCAGCGCCTGCGCACGCGGTAGCCCCGCCACCGCCGCCGTCGGCTGCAGTTGCAGCAGGCAGCGCGTATCGTCCGCCACGTTAAGCTCCGCCTGAATGCAGCGCCGCAGATGCTGCACCTTACGCAGGCGGACGATTTCCGCGGGCAGAACATCGAGCGCGTGGGTCAGCCCCTGTAAACGCTGGCAGATATCTTCCACTACCAGGCTGTTTTCCCGCTGGTTTTTATCGTCGCGCATCAGCCAATCGCCCAGCCGCTTTGCGGTTGCTGCATCGTCGTGCGCCGCTACGGTGCCCGCCAGCGCTTCGGTACGCAGCGCCGTGCCGCGCCGCCGCCATAAACGCTCCGGCGAGGAACCGAGAAAGGTCCGCTGCGCGTCGAACGCCATATAGAAATGATAGCAAGAGAAATTGACCCGGCGGCTGGCGGCCATCAGCGCACTGGCGTTTGGCGCGCCGCAAAAGACCAGATCCGTTGCTCGTGCCAGCACCACTTTGCTAAAGGCACCGTCGCGAATCGCCTGGGTAGCCTGGTCAATCAGCCGACACCAGCCCTCTTGGCCGGGGCGATGGGTTTCACTTTTTTGCTGCAACGCCAGCTCCGCCGAGGCGTGATGAGCAGTGAGCAAGGCCAGGCATGCCCGCGCCTGTTCAGCATCCTGCTGGAGCGAGGTATCGCTCCATAGGTTGATGCGAAGCTGAGCGTGCCCGGCTTCACGCCGCCACTCCAGACGCGGCAGGAACAGCTGGCCGACGTTGGGATCAAACGCGTTCACGCCGCAGATGCGCAGGTCGTCGCGCTCAAGCGTGTGCAAAAAGGCATTGGCCTTAGCCAGGGAGGAAAAGGTCTGTACGGCGCCCAGCGCGGCAATCTCTTCTTTGCCGCTGCGCTGCTGCCAGTAGAACTGCGGCCAGACCGCCTGCCCGCTAAGCCAGGCAAGCGGGTCGAAGGCATCGCTCAGGGGGAAAAAGACTTCGAGGGTTCGCGCGCCGGGCAACGCTGGAAAATCGTCTGTCAGCAGCCCTGACAGGCTCTGCAACGCCGCTAAAATGGATCGCACGCAAACCTCCCTATGATAAAAACCACATAGTATACGGGGTACTTGTTATAAAAAGCAGTACCCACGATTAGGGAGCGGAAACGTAACAAGGCAATATCGCACTGAAAATCAACGCTCTTTGCCTTTCACTATAGACGGGATTTGGGGTTATGCCTGCGCCACTTCTCGTGCCATGCCCACGTGCGGAATACCATCTTCGTCGTAGACATCGGTGACGGTGATAAACCCGAAATGGCCGTAGAACTCCCGCAGATGCGCCTGCGCGCCGAGATAGAGCGCCCGCTGCGGCCAATGCTGCTGGCAACTGGCCAGCGCGCGTTCCATCAGCTGATAGCCCAGACGCTCGCCGCGCACCGCTGAGCTGACAATCACCCTGCCAATCACCACCGGTTCAAATTCTTCCTCACTGACCAGAATGCGCGCGTAGGCCACCAGCTTGTCGTCTTTCCAGCCCAGCAGATGACGGTTTTCGCCCACCAGATCATCGCCGTCGATATCCAGATAGACGCAGGCCTGTTCCACCACAAAGACTTCGCTGCGCAGCTTCAGCAGGTCGTACAGCGTCGGGACGGTTAATTCAGAATGGTGCAAATCTTGCCAGCGAATCATGGTAGGCTCCTTAAACCTTATTTTTTACCGCCAGGGGCGCGGCGCTATGCAATTGACGTTTTTAGGTACATCCGCGGGCGTGCCAACCCGAACTCGCAACGTAACAGCAATACTGCTGAATCTGCAACACCCGACGCAGCCGGGGCTGTGGCTTTTCGACTGCGGCGAAGGCACCCAGCACCAACTGCTGCACACCGCTTTTCATCCGGGCAAAATCGAGCGCATCTTTATTAGCCACCTGCACGGCGACCATCTGTTTGGCCTGCCGGGGCTGATTTGCAGCCGTTCGATGTCGGGCAGCGCCCAACCGCTCACCCTGTACGGGCCAAAAGGGCTGAAAGAGTTTATTGAAACTACCCTGCGCCTGAGCGGTTCGTGGACCGATTTCCCGCTGGAAGTGGTTGAAATCAGTGGCGGAGAGATCCTTGATGACGGCCTGCGCAAAGTCACCGCTTTCCCGCTGAATCACCCGGTCGAGTGCTACGGCTTTCGCGTGGAAGAACACGATAAGCCGGGCGCGCTGGATGCGCGCAGGCTGGTTGCCGCAGGCGTCGCGCCCGGCCCGCTGTTCCAGCAGCTTAAAGCCGGTGAACAGGTAACGCTGGCGGACGGTCGCGTGATTAACGGCGCGGATTACCTCTACCCCGCTACGCCCGGTAAAAAAGTAGCGATTTTTGGCGACACCGCGCCGTGCGATGCTGCGCTGGAGATGGCCCGCGATGTTGATGTGATGGTGCATGAAGCGACGCTGGAAGCCGCCATGGCGGAGAAAGCCAACAGCCGTGGGCATTCGTCCACCGAGCAGACCGCCCAGCTGGCGCGGGCCGCCAACGCCAAGCGGCTTATCGTCACTCACGTCAGCTCGCGCTACGACGCCGAAGGCTGCCGCCGCCTGCTCGCCGAGTGCCAGGCGTATTTCCCGGCGTGCGAACTGGCCGAGGATTTCGCCACCTTCACGCTGTGATAACGTTTTAGCCGCGCCTGCCGATAACTCAGCTAATAAGAGAACGCTTTTTACGCTGAGGGCACGATGGATAACTTCCAGAAAGAGATCGACGACAGGGCTAACCTGACCCTGTCCAACCGTTTTGAGCTGCTGCTTTTCCGCCTCGGCGCGTCATCGCAGAGCGACGCCTCGGAGCTGTACGGCATTAACGTCTTTAAGCTGCGGGAAATCGTCCCGATGCCGAGCTTCACCCGCCCCGCCGGCATTAAGCCGCCGCTGATGGGCATGGTGAACATTCGCGATCAAATCATTCCGGTTATCGATCTCGCCGCCGTCGCGGGCTGCAAACCTGCCACCGGCCTGAACATTCTGCTGATTACCGAATACGCCCGCAGCGTGCAGGCCTTCGCCGTCGAATCCGTTGAGAACATTACCCGCCTCGACTGGACGCAGATCCACACCGCCGAGAAAGCGGTGAACGGCAAATACATCACCAGCATCGCCTGCCTCGACGATCATAAGGAGAGCAACAACCTGGCGATGGTTATCGACGTAGAACAAATTCTTTACGACATCACCCCCTCCAACCACGATCTGCACGCCAAAGAGCTGAACCCGCGTAAATTCAATATTAAACCGGGTGCTACGGCGATTGTCGCCGAGGACTCGAAGGTAGCGCGCGCCATGCTGGAGAAAGGGCTGAAGGCGATGGACATCCCCGCCCAGCTGCACGTGACCGGCAAAGAAGCGTGGGAGAAAATCGAGCTTATCGCCCAGGAAGCGGCGAAAGAAGGCGTGCCGGTGAGCGATAAAATCGCCCTCGTGCTGACCGACCTCGAAATGCCGGAGATGGACGGCTTTACCCTGACCCGCAAAATCAAAACCGACCCACGGCTGCGCAATATTCCGGTGGTGATCCACTCCTCCCTGTCGGGGAACGCTAACGAAGACCATATTCGCAAGGTTAACGCCGATGGGTATGTGGCGAAGTTTGAGATTAATGAGCTGGCGGCGGTGATTGAGCGGGTGCTGAATAAGGCGGCTGGGAGGGGGGAAAGTGGGTTGCATGCGGTGAGGTGAGGGTTTGGGGGACCGCCAGGAGGAAATACCTGGCGGAGATCGTTTGGGGTTAAGATTGATATCCACATCATCTTCATTGAAATATACAAAGGAGAAATATAGAGGGCAGTGGTAAAAAACATTAATTTAAAATTGAAGTGTTATTTGTTATCCCCCGCATGCGGCCCTATATTAATCAGAGATAAGCCAAGATAAAACCGGCTCAATCATAAATATAATCAATATCATAAATAACAAACCCAAATACTCAACTGGCATATAAAAAACAGATATCAAAAAAATATACTCAATATGGATACATGTCACAAAATCAGAATTAAAAAAATCGTCTAATCTACTCCTTTTTTTTAAAAGAATACGCTGCCACCTCAAATAAACAATAGATATAAATTAGCGTTATTTATAACCTGGAAATAAGATATGGAATTTCGCAATCTGACGCCATTTTCCGTGATGGAATATGCAATGGATGACCTACGGAATGAACGCCATCATGTGGTCGCAATGAAAACAGGTTTTCAATTGTCAAAAGATGCCAATGATAAATGGCATGCCACGCTGATGGAATATCCAGCATCCCCCTTAAGAATGGCAGATAAATTTTCCGGGGAAATAAATGCCTCTCCGGTTGCGCACGAAAGTGACCTCGCCCCCTTCAAGCCTGCCTGCGATATTATCGTCAACGGAACCGTTTATACGCCAGATGGCGCAGCCGTACCGACGATGACCGCAGGCTTGCTGATGCACTCACCGACTGGTGAAGTGCTGATGGATAAAAAGTTGCGCATCACCGGCAGGCGATTTTACCGGCGCCAGCCATTAACCGGGCAATGGTATGAAACAGAGCCTGAGCCATTCACCTCCCTGCCGCTGGATTATCGCTACGCCTATGGCGGTGAATGTCGCATCGAATCCAACAGCGAATATGCTGACCGCATCCTGCAGGAATACCGTCTGACCGCCGAACAACGGCGCGTGCACCCTGAATCATCTCATCCCCCGCTGGCACATATGGCCTGCCCGGTAAATCCACTGGGGCTGGGCTTTATGCCGCCTTGGTATCAACGGGCCGGTAAAATCCAGCAGGCCGAAGCACCCCGAATTATCTCGGTTAAATGTCCATTCACCCTTCATCATTTTATTGCCTGCCTGGACGGCAAAAACGACGGTTCTGCACCTGAGTTTCAGCCCGCGGGTTTTGGCTGTATCAGCCGTACCTGGCTACCCCGGCTGCCGCTGGCCGGGACTTACGACCAGGAATGGCTGGAAAACCGCCACCCTGGCCTGCCGGAGGATTTTGATTTCCGCTACTGGAACGCAGCCCCGCATGACCAGCAAATTCCTTTCCCGGTCCCCGGTATAACGTTCGCCCTGAGAGGCTTTCATCCTGAGGGTGATATCCGTTTTACATTACCCACCAATCGGGCCGGCATTCTGCTGCGGATGGACTCTGGTGAGTGTATTCCACAGATGATGTGGACCGACACGCTACTCATTGACACAGATGCCCTGACCGTCGAACAGACCTGGCGATATCTGTTACCCGTTAATTCGTCAGTACGGGTAATGGAAGCCCGTTATCACGTGACAGGAGAATAATGATGGCTAAGAATTATATCGCCCGCCAGGACGAGCTGTGGATGGCCATCAGCCTGACACCGGATGTCTGTAAAACCCCGATAGGCCCCGTCACGCCGCCCATCCCTTATCCTGTCACCGCCAGTCTGAGTGATTCCGTGCAGATTGTTCCGTCAGTCAAAGCGAACGGGCACCCGGTGCTGGTACTGGATCAAAGTTTCATTCCCGCTACAAAAGGCGATGAGCCGGGTGTGGCTAAGGGAGTGAAAAGCGGTACGGTGGGTGACATTTGCGAACCGCTGGAGCACAGCACCACCTTCAAAGCCGGTGGCAAGCCCGTTCTGCGCCACTTCGATATGTTCTGGATGAATGCCAGAAATACCACCGGCCTCATTATCGGCCAGTCCCCTTCCGCCAGTGTCATGGCAAAAGAAGCAGACCCGCAACCTGCTCCCGAAACGGAGAAAGAGCAAAGCTTCTGGGACATGATGATGATGGTACAACTTGACCAGAATCGGGCACAAATCGAGGCCGCCCCCTTCCAACTGGACTTAACCATTGGCGGTCTCAAAGCCGCCTGGAACCAGTTCCCGGATATAGTCACGATGATGGGCCAGAGTGCCGTGATGCAGCACGCCGGAGAAATGCAGATGAATGCTGCCATTCTCTCAGCCACTGGTCAGGATGCGCTGGGCAGAGAGATGTATAACCAGGGGGCGGAGCTTCGGGAGCATGCCGGTGATTTCAATCTGGATAAATACCACCTGGAGATGGACAACGAGACGCAGGCGCTCGGCGGAAAAATTTATGACTATGGCTCGCTGGCGCTGGGGGGATATGGCCTGCTGAAAGGGGGATTTACGCTGGTGAAAACCCTGCGGGCCGCCAGGAAGCTTGCGAATGAAGGAAAGCATGCCGGTGAGTTGACCGCTGACTTGCTGAAAATAAAAAATGGCGAAAACGCTGTCGGTGATATGTCCCGCACCGAGAAACTGGCTGATGACGCCCTTCCCGACAGTAACAATGGAGCAATAGTTAAAGGCAAAGGCACGGATAATAGCGGCCAGGGTAATAACGCCAGTCAGGGCAATATGACGTGTACAGGTGACCCTGTGGATGTAGCCAGTGGCAGCCTCATTCAGGCTCTCAGCGTCCTCACCCTCCCCGGTACGCTGCCTTTGACTCTCTCCCGCCTCTACCGCTCACAGGCACAAAGCAGTGGCATCTTTGGCCCAAAATGGACCGATGAGTGGTCAGTCTCTCTGAGGGTACATGGCCGCAGTCTGCACTTTACCGACCACGAAGGCGTAGTGCTGTATTACCGCCTTCCGCAGGACGGTGTTTTTCGCGATGCCGTTAACTCCCGCCAGGCATATTATCGGCTGTCGGGGAGCCTGCAAGAGGGTGTGCGCGTATTTGACCGTCGCACGCAGCAGACACAGATATTTTCCCCGGCAGGCCACGACATTTACCTGCTGTCTGCCGTTCAGGACCACCACGGCAACCGGATCGAGTTTCTCCGCACGGATAACCTGCTGACGGAAATTCGCCACAGCGATGGTTACACGCTTTCGCTTGACTGGCAGAAGCGGCAACTGGTGAGCATCGATCTGGTGACGCCGCAGCGTCAGCGCCTGGTGACCTGCCAGTACGACAGTCATGGTTTTCTGTCAGAGTGCGATACCTTTCAGTTCTCACACCTGTGGCATGACTATTCTCCTGAAGGTTTTATGACCCACTGGCGGGACACGGACAAAACCTGCGTGGGTATTCGTTACGACACGCAGGGTCGCGTTATTAGCACCCTGTCAACGGAAGGGTATTACGACGACCGCTTTGTCTATAACGATGAAGAACACTGCACCACCTACATGGATGCCGAAGGCGGTGAAACCCGTTACTGGTACAACGAGGATGGCCTGGTCACCCGCAGCCTCGACCCGCTGGGCCGGGAAGAAACCACCGTATGGGAGAACACACTGCTTCAGTCCCGCACCGATGCGCTGGGGCGTACTACGCAATACCAGTACAACGATGAAGGCGAAATCAGCCAGGTTGCCCTGCCGGGCGGCTACAGCCTGTATTACGACTACAACGAACACGGTCAGCTCACCCGGCTAAGCGCTCCGGGTAACCAGACATGGCAGTGGGCTTATGATGACCACGGCAGCATGGCCTGCCTGACCGACCCACAGGGACGCCAGCAACAATTCAGCTACAGCGAACAGGGCGAGTTACTCCGGCAAATCATGCCGGGCGGTGCCACCTGGCAGTGGCATTACGATGCACTGCATCAGTTCAAAGAAACCACCGCGCCGAACGGCGGTGTGACGCAGACAGAGCAGGATTTTCTCGGCCGCCTGCTGAGCGTTAAAGACCCGCTTGGCTTCATCACGCAGTTCCGCCACAGTAAAAATCATGCCGGGCCACAAGGCAGCGTCGAAGAAATCAACCGTCCCGATGGCGTGCGGGAACTGATGCGTCAGAACAGCGAAAAGCTGCCGGAAAGCGTCACCGATGGCGAAGGCAAAACCACCCGTTATGAGTACGGTGCGTTTGACCTGCTCACCGCCGTCATCCGTCCGGATGGTGAGCGCCTGGAATGCCGCTACGACAAGCTCACCCGCCTGACTGAAATCATCAACGCCGAAGACGAGCATTACCGCCTGACCTACGATAAAGCCGGGCAGCTTATCGCCGAAACCGACTTTACCGGACGCACGCTGACTTACCTCTACGATGCCGCCAGGCGCTGTATCCGCACCGCCTTCCCCGACGGCACACACCTTCATCGCCGGTACAACGTCACCGACCAGGTGATAAACGAGGAAGTGACGCACGGTGACAGCGATCGGGTGCTCAGTCGTACGACGTTTACTTACGATACTCTCTGCCGCCTGACGGAAGCCCGCAACGACGATGCCACCGTCACCTATGAATATGATGACGCCAGCCGGGTCACCGCCGAAACCCTTAACGGCAGGCGGACTGAATATCAGTACGATACCGGACAGGATGATGTCTCCCGCCGCACGACCGACGGCATTACAGAACGCTTTACCCGTGGGATTATGGGCGAACTCACGCAGTGGCAGATAGCGGACCATGCCCCGCTGATTTTTGAGCACGACCTGCGTGGCCAGGAGATATCCAGAAAAAGTGAAGCCGGGTTCAGCCTCCGCCAGCATTACACCCCGACGGGAATGCTGACTGAGCAGCAGGCCGGTGACCTCACGGAACAGAACCCGCACTACCGGCGCAACAACACCCTGCACCGCCAGTGGCTGTATGACAAAGCGTACAACCTGACAATGATTGCCGATTCCCTCCGGGGAACGATGGTCAACAGCGTGACGGCGAACGACCAGATAAGTCACGCCACCTGGACCGGCAGCCGCGATATCCCTATGCGGGAAGAACGCTTCACTTACGATAAAAACCGCAATATCGCCCGTCGCCAGACCTGGGTGGATGAAGTCATGGAAAGTGAGACGTACCAGCGCCAGCTGCATGGCCGGGTGACCTCACGGGAAGACAAAGCGTGGCGGCACTCAACCTCACGTATTAACCCTCACAGCGGGATGCCGGAAGAAGGTAAGTTTGTCAAAGTCATCCGCGATGAACAGACCACCTGGAAATACGATGTTAACGGTCGCCTGGTGGAAAAGCTGGTCGATAAAGGCGGCTACCGCCCACTCACGTGGCGCTACCGCTGGGATGCCAGAAGCCAGCTTACCGGGCTGGAAACCCCCGAAGGCGAACGCTGGGAATATCAATATGACCCGTTCGGCAGACGTATCAGCAAGCGCTGCACTAACCGGGACAAACCGGGAACGGACTTTCACTGGAACGGCGACCAGCTAACCGAAGAAATCCCGGTCAGCCCGGAAGGTACACCGGAATACGAAAACGCCATTCGCTGGATATACGAACCGGGGCGTTTTACGCCGCTGGCGCGTTATGAAAAAGGCCAGTTGCACTACGCCATCACGGATACGGTGGGCCGGATTCAGGAGCTGCTGACCGAAGACGGCACGATAGTCTGGCGGGGCCAGCAGCAGCTATGGGGACGGGAAGAAAGCCGAAACAAGGAAGACGCCCCCACCTGCCGCCTGCGCTTTCCGGGGCAGTATGAGGATGGAGAGTCGGGGTTGTATTATAACCGGTTCCGATATTATGATGGCGGGACGGGGCAGTATCTGAGTGCGGACCCGATAGGGCTAAGAGGCGGGTTAAACCTGTATGCTTATGTGCCTAATCCATTAAAATATATTGATCCCCTCGGATTATGTAAAATTGAGCGTGGTGCCGATGTAACACCTGACATAATTCAGGATGCATTAAAAGGCGACACCATGCAGACACTGCAAGGTAGTGTTTCTCTCCCGGCTATTCAACGTTATGTAGATCGATTGCTAAAAGGTGATGTGGCACCTCCCATAAAAGTTGATGGCAATGTTGTAGTAGAAGGGAATCATCGATATGTTGCAGGTAAAGTCACTGGAAAAATGCCTGAAACGACACCAGGGAATTTGTCACCGAGCCAAGCACCAAATATTAAACCGATGTCAGAAACCACTGTAGATGAGTTCGATTGGGGAAATCACTAATGATCACTATAAAATTTAAGACAAACGAAAAAAAAGAATTCGATCTTGATAGTTTGGATATGGTTAATTTTGATGAGAGTCAATTACATACAGCAATCTTTAGTGGGCATTCCTTATATAAAACTAGTTTTATTAAAGCTAATCTACGAAGTGCCGAATTTTCCCGATGCTATCTGGATGGGGCGGTTTTCATTGAAGCTTTATTGATGAATGCCAACTTAACATATTCAGTGTTGACGAGTTCTGATTTTTCTTATTCTAAATTGTCGGGTGCATGTGTTTTTAAAGCTGATATGAGGAATGCTAACTTTTACCATACAGACTTATTCTGTGTTGATTTCAGTTGTGCTGATTTAAGGGGTGCTAATTTTTCTGATGCACAACGTATTGACAGTGCTACTTTTGACAATGCACTTTATGACGAAAAAACTATTTGGCCTGAAAATTTCTCCGCAGACCTTAAGGGATTAATATTGGTTTAGCCGTCTCTATTTTATAAGAATGACCGTCTTGTGTATGAACTATGACATGGTATATTTAGGAAGGTACGAGCAAAACTGGTAGTATGATCCGCCGATCGGGTGGATTTGCCATTCTGATCCTATAGGGCTACGTGGTGGGTTAAATCTGTATTCATACGTATCTAATCCATTAAAATATATTGATCCGTTAGGATTATGCAAAGTAGATATTGATTCAAAGAAATTTGATTATTTTTCGGTAGGGTTACGTCCGGTTCTCATAATACCGCTCGCTCTCAGCAAATGGCGACTGTTATGAAACAGTTGGGTGTCCCTGATACACCCGAAGGATATAAAATGTTAGCGGATCATTTAACTGATGCTGCAAGGAACCCATTAAATACTGTTGGTGGTTATCCAAAGAATATAGATAATGTAACCTTGTATTTTGTCACAAAAGAATCGCTATTTGCTGGCCCAAGTGGAAAGTTTGCTCAGTTCGATTCTACACGGGAAGTGCTAAGTGATGAAACATTACGATTAACAACGGTGATACCAAAATTATGATAGCAGATTTTGAAGATTAAATACTGGCGGATTTGGCTTTGGAAGCCGAATGTTTTGACCGCGAACATGCTCAGTGGACATATAAATTTAGGCAAGATAATATTGTGTTGGAATTTATTTATTCGATTGATGGCACAATATCTACTTCTTTATACCTGAATGATTTTTTAATCTCTTTTTATTTTGCTGCGGGACTTCAAAATTTATATATGAGTAATGGAAAAATTCATGGCGAAATTATTTCAGGACAACTAGTAAGGAAAGTAATGATAAATCCAATAAATATAGAAGTGAACTGGCAAGACTCATAATAGTCATATGTAAAGAACCGGGAAAGATCCTCAAATCTTCCCGGTTTTTATTATTTAATCCCTGCTCACCACACTTTTTATTCCCTTCTTAATACGCTACCGCCCGCTCACGTGGCGCTACCGCTAGGATGCCAGAAGCCAGCTTACCGGGCTGGAAACCCCCGAAGGCGAACGCTGGGAATATCAATATGACCCGTTCGGCAGACGTATCAGTAAGCGCTGCACTAACCGGGACAAACCGGGAACGGACTTTCACTGGAACGGAGACCAGCTAACCGAAGAAATCCCGGTCAGCCCGGAAGGTACACCGGAATATGAAAACGCCATTCGCTGGATATACGAACCGGGGCGTTTTACGCCGCTGGCGCGTTATGAGAAAGGCCAGTTGCACTACGCCATCACGGATACGGTGGGCCGGATTCAGGAGCTGCTGACCGAAGACGGCACGATAGTCTGGCGAGGCAAACAACAGTTGTGGGGCCGGGAAGAAAGCCGAAACAAGGAAGACGCCCCCACCTGCCGCCTGCGCTTTCCGGGGCAGTATGAGGATGGAGAGTCGGGGTTGTACTATAACCGGTTCCGATATTATGATGGCGGGACGGGGCAGTATATTTCGGCAGATCCCATAGGGCTGGCGGGGGGATTAAACCTGTATGCGTATGCGCCTAACCCGTTGTCATGGATCGATCCGCTTGGTTTAAAGTGCAGTGGTCCTGCTGTAAAACTAAACAGAAAATTAAGCGCATTAGAAAAAGCTCAAAAGAACGCTGTTAATACCCGAATTTTACCCGATGGGCGAATCCGCTATTACAATGAAGAAGCTTTAGCTCATACACCCGGACCAACACGGGGACGTTCTCATGTAACAGAATGGAATCCAAAAAACGGAGATGTCAGGATTTGGGAAGAAACCTATAATCATTCAGGGCAGGTAAACAGAGTGCATCCCAAAATGAAAAATGGTGATTTGTTGGATTTACCACACTAACCACCTACTAAAGCAGATATTGATTCAGGCATAGCCACCTCTTCCGGGCGCGCAGTTCCGTTTAACTTGAGAGGTTCATTATGAATGAACTGACTCAATAGTTTATACGGAACATAAACCGTCTCCTTGAAAATGGATATAATCCACGAGATGTTGCAAGATATTCATTTTTATTCTCTTTAGATCATAAAATTGAAGATGGAAGATTGGAGTATGTTGTCGATTACATTGGTGGAATGGATGCTGGACCAGAATTTTAATTAAAAAAGGAAGAGTTGATTGAGTTTATAAAACAAAATCTTTTATAAAATAAAAGCCGGGAAGAATCTTAATCTTCCCGGCTTTTTTATTACTTAAATCTCGTTCAATCCACTAAACAAGAGCATCCTTAATCCCCTTAACCACCTGTTTAGCCTGATAAAGCTGCTCGCGCAGCTCCTGCACCTCGTTACCATCCGCCATCAGCACGATACACCCCTGTGAAATCTCACGGTCACGTCGCATCCGGTCTCAAATCCCGCCTCTTCAAACCAGCCAGGATGACAGCGACCGGGTACTCAGTCGCACCGTGTTCCACTACGACAGTCGGTGCCGTCTGGTGAAAGCGAAAAATGACGATGCCACCGTCACCTATGAATATGATGACGCCAGCCGGGTCACCGCCGAAACCCTTAACGGCAGGCGGACTGAATATCAGTACGATACCGGACAGGATTATGTCTCCCGCCGCACGACCGATGGCATTACAGAACGCTTTACCCGTGGGATTATGGGCGAACTCACGCAGTGGCAGATAGCGGACCATGCCCCGCTGATTTTTGAGCACGACCTGCGCGGCCAGGAGATATCCAGAAAAAGTGAAGCCGGGTTCAGCCTCCGCCAGCATTACACCCCGACGGGAATGCTGACTGAGCAGCAGGCCGGTGACCTCACTGAGCAGAACCCGCATTACCGGCGCAACAACACCCTGCACCGCCAGTGGCTGTATGACAAAGCGTACAACCTGACAATGATTGCCGATTCCCTCCGGGGAACGATGGTCAACAGCCTCACGGCGAAATATCCACGGTTCTAGCTGACAATTCACAAGCCATCTGTAAAGTTGGTCAAAACACCTCTGCTTCTTGCACAAAGCTGAGGTGCAACCCATAGTTACCAAACATCTCACATCCCTCAATGTATCACCGGCGTCGCTCCGCTCGGCCGGGCTACCATTGTCGCTTGTCGTTAGAATTTCCCGCCCGATTTACTCCGCTTAATCGCCGGAATATCCCCGCTATCGTTCAACGCCCCCGGAAAGGTTTTCAGCCATGCTTTCACTTTGCGCTGGTTGATGCTTGCGACGCTCATGCCTTCAATGCAGCCCCATAGCTCGCGGGTGTTCTGCGGGGTGATCACGATGCAATCTTTCATCACGCGGACTTTGATGGGCATGCCGTCGATAAATCCGGCTTGGGAGAGCCATTCTCCGCCGAGGTGGACGGCGCGGCCTTCGACGAAGGAGTAAAACTCGCAGTGGGTGAAATCGGGTACGGTAGTTTGAGTGAGGGGTGTCGCCATAGTGGCAGCCTCCGATGAGTGATATTATCTCCCACCACCTGAGGTTCCAATCTCATTGGTGGTGGAACCAGACGGGGTTGGAACTACCGGCCTCATCGACACCGGCGCGTCTTTCGACGCCCCCGCTGGCCCACCATTGAGATGTGACTAAGCGCACGACATAAAAATAGCGCTACGCGCTTTATGTCGTCGATGAAGTTAGTTCAGGGTTCCAATCCCAGCACCTGATTTTGCAGGTACAACAACAGGATACTGCGCTTAACGGGGCTGAGCAATACGGGTTGCTGGAAGAACGCTCGCAAAACTGAATGAAAATCATGCTGTCGTAACATGGTTAAAGCCCGATACGAAAACGTCATCGGGCTTGATTCCGCGCTACCAGCAAACAGAGATTACGGGTAAATCCCGCGCTCTTTCCTCGCGGTAAGAATACGCTCGCAGGCAATCGCATACGCCGCCGTGCGCAGCGAGATCTTCAGCTGCTGCGATTTATTCCACACATCATCAAAGGCGTTGAGGATGATTTTATCCAGCTTCTGATAAATCTCGTCTTCTGACCAGTAGAAGCTGGAGAAATCCTGCACCCACTCAAAGTAGCTCACCGTCACGCCGCCCGCGTTACAGATAACGTCCGGGAGCACGATAATGCCGCGTTCGCGCAAGATGTCATCGGCCTGCGGCACCGTCGGGCCATTCGCGCCTTCCAGCACCAGGCGGCATGAAAGACCTTCGGCGCGTTGGGCTGTAATCTGGCCCTCCAGCGCGGCGGGGATCACGATATCGTAGTCGTACAGCCAGAAAGCATCGGGGCTGACGTCAGCCGCACCCGGGAAGCCCTTTATCTTGCCGTTGGCGGTTTGCCAGGCGATAAGCGCATCAATATCAATGCCGGAAGCGTCATACAGCGTGGCGGAGTGATCCTGCACGGAGATGACCTTCGCCCCTTCGCTGGCAAACAACTGCGCGGCGACGCTGCCGACGTTACCAAAGCCCTGCACGCCAATACGCGCGCCGGTAATATCGAGGTTAATGTGTTTGGCCGCCGCCATCCCAGTGACAAAGACCCCGCGCCCGGTGGCCTTAACGCGCCCCAAAGAGCCGCCAAGGTGGATAGGTTTGCCGGTGACCACGCCGGTGGTGGTAGAGCCGACGTTCATCGAGTAGGTGTCCATCATCCAGGCCATCACCTGCGCGTTGGTGCCCACGTCCGGCGCCGGAATGTCCTGCTGTGGCCCAATAATCAGGCCGATTTCGCTGGTATAGCGGCGGGTCAGCCGTTCCAGCTCCTTCTTGCTGAGCTCGCCAGGGTCAACGCGAATACCGCCTTTAGCACCGCCGAAAGGCAGATTCAGCGCTGCGCATTTGATGGTCATCCAGGCGGATAACGCCATCACCTCTTCTAAGGTGACGTCCGGGTGGTAGCGCACCCCGCCCTTACCCGGCCCACGGGACAGGTTGTGCTGTACGCGATAGCCTTCGAAATGGCGCACGGTGCCATCTTCCATCTCCAGCGGAATGTCGACAATCAGCGCGCGTTTGGGGCGGATCAGCGTGTCGGCCCAGCTCTCCAGTTCACCTAAATACGGCAGCACGCGCTCAACCTGGGCAATAAAGATATTCCATGCGGAGTCGGGATCATTATTCAGAAACGACAGCGTTTTCATCGTTTACCTCAACAGTGAAATCGGATTTTTTAATAAAAAAACCGACGATACGGATGGCTATCGTCGGTGCTCGGATGAGCAAAGTACCACGGCACTAAAGATATCCATCTTGTGCAGAAAGCAAGGGTAACGTGGCGGTTCGTCAGTCCTTCAGGGCGTTTTTGATGATCTCCAGCGCCTGGGTGAACTGGAACTCCGGAATGGTTAACGGATAGAGGAAGCGGATCACGTTGCCATACTGGCCGCAGGTCAGCAGCAGTAACCCCTGCTCCAGCGCTTTACGCTGCACGCGCTGAGCGAGTTCGGCTGACGGTTCTCCGCTTGTCGGGTCGGTAAACTCTGCGGCAATCATCGAACCTACACCACGCACTTCTGCCAGACCCGGCGCGTATTCACGGGCATCGTTCAGGGTAACACGCAGGCGTTCGCCTAACGCATCGGCACGCAGGCATAGTTTCTCATCATCAATAATATCCAGCACCGCCAGCGCAGCCGCGACGGAGAGCGGGTTGCCCGCATAAGTACCGCCCAGGCCGCCAGGCGCTGGTGCATCCATGATTTCGGCTTTGCCCACCACGCCGGAGAGCGGCATACCGCCCGCAAGGCTTTTGGCGATGGTCATCAGGTCTGGTTTGTCCGCGTAGTGGTCCATGGCGAACAGCTTGCCGGTACGGGCAAAGCCGCTTTGTACTTCGTCGGCAATCATCACAATGCCGTGCTTATCGCAGATGCGACGAATTGCCGCGACGAAATCTGGCGGAGCCACGACAAAGCCCCCTTCCCCCTGGATAGGTTCGAAGATAATGGCGGCGACCTGCTCAGCATCAATATCGGCCTTAAACAGGCGTTCGATGGCTTTTACCGCATCCTCGGTGGTGATCCCGTGCAGCGCGGAAGGATAAGGCGCGTGGAATACCGAGCCCGGGAAGGGGCCAAAGCCTTTTTTATAAGGGGCCACTTTGCCCGTCAGGGCCATGGTCATGTAGGTGCGGCCATGGAAGCCACCGCCAAAGGCGATAACGCCCGGTCGGCCGGTGTGGGCGCGGGCAATTTTCACCGCGTTCTCTACCGCTTCGGCACCGGTGGTGAAGAAGGCGGTTTTCGCGTTGCTGCCCACCGGAGCCGCGGCGTTAATCTTCTCGGCAAGGGTGACATAGCTTTCGTAAGGGACAATCTGGTAGGCGGTATGGGTAAAGGCCTGCAGCTGCGCTTCAACGGCTTGCACCAGGCGCGGGTGGCGGTGACCGGTGTTGAGTACCGCGATGCCGGCAGCAAAATCAATAAACTGGCGACCTTCCACGTCCGTCAGGGTGCTGTTCTCAGCGGACTGCGCGAAGAAATCGCACATCACGCCCACGCCACGTGGGGTGGCGGCTAGGCGACGTTGATGCAGGTTTTTATTACTCATAGTGTTGCCTCATCCTTTTTTTATAAGTCTGTGAATACATCTCACTGCTATTTATTCATCATCTGGTACTCTAATCGAGAGCCAAAACGTTTTATTTTAAGGATCCAAATGCGTTCTCTTGCTGTAGATGTGATCACGCAGGCATTTTCGCAACAGACCGGTGAGAAATTACATCGTCGTCTTTATGCGGCGATATGCAGCTGCATTCTGGAAGGCAGCCTGAAGCCCGCCACCCGTATCCCTCCTTCCCGGGATCTGGCCAACGAGCTGGCGCTGTCGCGTAACACCGTGCTGCGCGTCTATGAGCAGCTTCAGGCGGAGGGGTATATCTCGGCCCGCACCAGCAGCGGCACCTTTGTCAGCGAGAGCGTGCTGGACAATCTGGTCCAGCGAAAGGCGCCGCCGTCGGCCCCGCCGCAGCAGGCGCTCAGCGTCCAATTGTCGGAACGCGGCCAGACGCTGCTGGGCAACGCCAGCGCCAGCCCGCGCCAGTGGGGCGCATTTGTGCCGGGCGTCCCCGACGTCACCCTCTTCCCGCATCGCGCACTGAAAAAAATTCAGGATCGCCTCGCCCGCCAGCCGCTGCCGCAGTATCTGACCTACGATGCCTACGGCGGCGTGGCCGAGCTGAAAGCCTCGCTGACCGATTACCTGCGCACGGCGCGCGGGGTGCGCTGCTCCCCGGACCAGATTCTGATAACCGAAGGGATCCACCAGGCGCTGGATTTGGTGACGCGTACCTTATGCAACCCGGGCGACCAGGCCTGGGTGGAGGAACCGGGCTACTGGGGCATCAAAAATATTCTGCGCATGAATGGGGTGAATTTCTCCGCCATCGCGGTGGATGAAGAGGGGCTGGTGCCTGCAGAAGAGAACGCGGTGCCGCCGAGGATGATTTTTGTCACCCCCTCGCATCAATACCCGCTAGGCTCGGTGATGAGCCTGAGCCGTCGTCAGCAGCTGCTGGCGCTGGCGCGGAAAACCCAAAGCTGGATTGTCGAGGACGATTACGACAGCGAGTTCCGCTTTGCCGGGCAGCCGATCCCATCCCTTCAGGGTCTCGAAGAGGCAAGCCCGGTGATTTACATCGGCACCTTCAGTAAAACCCTCTACCCGGCCCTCCGCCTCGGCTATATGGTGCTGCCGGTGCCACTGGCGGCGGCGTTAAAAAAGGTGCATAGCGATCTCTATCGCGGGGGCCACCTGCTGATGCAGGCCGCGCTGGCGGAGTTTATTCGCGAAGGTTACTACGCCGCCCATATCCGCAAAATGCGCCAGCTCTACAGCCGCCGTCGCCTCGCGCTGGTCGCGCTGATTACCCGACAACTGGGGAAAGAGTATCTGGGCGAGTTCAGCAGCAACGCCGGGCTGCATCTCATTTTGCAGCTACCCGATGATGCCGATGACCTCGCCATTACCCAGGAGGCCAACCAGCAGGCGCTGCTGGTGCGCCCCCTGTCACGCTACTTTGCCGACACACCAAGGCGCAAAGGGCTGCTGCTGGGGTTTGCCAGCATTGATGAAGAGGCGATGGCACCGGCGTTTACCCGGCTGGCGGAAATTATCAAAAAACACCTGCTTAACCGACTGATGCTGGCGGGCGGGGCGCAATTTTCGGTTCGATGATAGACTAACTGTAGACCCAGATTACGGCTCTATTCTTGCAAATCTTCGCGAGTTGGCCCCTGAAAGTAGATGCTACCGATATGGCAACTGCGAGGTTGGGTCAGCACAAAGCAAATCGTTTCCCAAATAGAACGTCCATCCATGAGACTCTCCCCCATTCGGGATTGAGTATCGACAGACGCGTCTAACCCAGTAACGTCAAAGTCTGGTGGGTATAATCCGGTCACCCGTATGTTTTCTTTGGATAATTGTCTGGAGAGTTTGGTAGTAAAACCGCTCAGTCCATGTTTACTGGCAAAAAACGCAGGATGAGCGATGGAATCGGTAAAATTCGGGATACCGCATGCCGATATTATTGAGACGATGTCAGCACTCTCTGAACGTCTTATTCCCGGAAGCAGTGTCTGAGTGAGGAGAATGGAACCCGTCAGACCAGAACTGATGGTCGTGATGATTTCAGCGCTAGGTTGATCGTCCATTGTCCCTGACAGCCACTGAGCAGCATTGAGGATCAAAATATCGATGGGCTTGTCGGCGCTTAGAAGCTGCGAAGAAAACTGAGAAATGGAGGCTGGCTGGGTTAAATCGCAGAGATAGCCTGTTGCCTTTCCCCCTTCAGCAGCAATAATGCTGCAGGTCTTTTCAATATCAGCGACACGCCGCGCAGAGAACATCACCTCGACGCCCTCTCGTGCCAGCCAAACGCACAGCGCCTGACCAAATCCCCCACCGCCGCCAGTGATTACGGCTCTTTTACCTCTCAACATCGCTATGCTTCCTTTTTATGAGGAGTATATGTTGATGGATATATAGCATGGTGAGGTGGGGTCACATCTTCCCTTTAGTGCCATTTACAGCGGTATGTAAACCGCTGTTTGCAATCTTTTCAGAACTGCTTTTGGCAATAACTATATCTGGCTAGATATAGTTATTTATAACGTCTTTATAAATTTAAAAATCTGCCATAACGGCAGATTTCTTTAATCTATAATTAGAGGTTGGCAACGTTGTGATAGACTTTCTGCACATCGTCATCATCTTCAAGAGCATCAACAAGCCCTTCAAAGATGGCTAAATCTTCTGGTGACAGTTCAATTTCTGATTGCGCAATCATTTCTAATTCGGTGGTCGCGAATTCAGTAATACCAGACGCTTTCAGCGCGGCAATACCTTTATGAAGATCGGTCGCTTCAGTATAAACCACGATGTTACCTTCTTCTTCGGTGACATCACGAACTTCCACTTCAGCTTCAAGCAGAATTTCAAAAATACTATCAGGGTCTGTTCCCTTAAATACAATCACACCGGTGTTGTCAAACATATAGCTGACCGCACCCGTTGCGCCGATGTTCCCGCCTTTTTTATTGAAAATGTTGCGGACATTAGCAATCGTGCGGTTAACATTAGAGGTCAGCGTTTCAGCGATAAGCATAGAACCGCTTGGCCCAAAGCCTTCATAACGCCCTGCTACGAAGGTTTCATCTCCGCCGCCTTTGGCTTTATCAATAGCTTTATCGATAACGTGCTTTGGAACCTGTGCTTGTTTCGCACGTTCAATAACGAATTTTAACGCGGAGTTTGATTCTGGATCTGGCTCGCCTTGTTTAGCAGCAGCATAGATTTCTACACCGAACTTTGCATATACGTTTGACGTTGCACCGTCTTTAGCCGTTTTTTTAGCAACGATATTGGCCCATTTACGTCCCACTGGAAGAGTCCCCTCAAATATTTATTTACGTTAACGCCAGATTAATAATCTGCACGTTTTTCCTCCGCATTATATCATGATATGTAAATACTCGTCTATGAGAACTAAAAACAGCCAATTTTCACGATGTGTTACTTTAATTATATAAATAATTAACATTGCGGATGAATTATTTTGAAATGAACTCCATGATATTATATTTCTATTATTAACAACCAAACGCCAGCAATAAAATATAATAGAAATAAGGCGGTATTCCTGAAAAATACCGCCGTCATTTTATTATAAAACCACGCTCACCTGCCCTACCCCGCCAGCGCCCCAAAGCTCACGATCCGCGAACGCCCTAGTTCTTTCGCCCGGTACAGCGCCACGTCCGCCGCACGCAGCAGACTGTCGCTCTGGGCATGCTGCGGGTAGCTCGCCACGCCGATGGAGACATCCACATGACCAATCTCCGCACCGCTAAAGCGCAGCACCAGTTCGCGCACGCCGTCGAAAATCTCGCTGGCGATGCGGTTGGCGGCCTCATCGTCCATGTCGTACAGCAGCACCAGAAACTCTTCGCCGCCGTAACGGAACGCTAAGCCTCGGTCCTGCACCACGCGCTGAATGGTGGAGGCGACGCTTTTTATCACACCGTCGCCCGCCTCGTGGCCAAAGCGGTCATTGATATTTTTGAAGTGATCGATGTCGATCATCAGACAGCTCATCGGCTCTTCGTTACGAATCGCCCGGCTCATCTGAGTATTCAGGATATCGTCCAGATGGTGACGGTTGCGCAGCCCGGTCAGCGGGTCGTAGAGCGCTTTTTCCAGCAGCGCATCGCGTAGTCGCTGGTTGGCTAACGCCAGGCCAAGCGCTTCCGCCATCAGTTCGAGGTAGGCGCGGGAAGGTGCGGTCTGTTCGTTGAGATTCTGGAATGAGAGCAGGCCGATGGCCTCGCCCTGGGCAATCAGCGGGACGCACAGCGTATGGTCGAGGCATGACTCCGGCAGATGGTAGCAGCCGATATCCGGTTCGCCGTGCACCGGCGGATGGCTCTGCCCGCGGCGCACCGCCCAGCACTCGTCCGGGTGGAACGGCGTCGGCTCGCCTTCCGGCGATAGCCAGGACGCCACGCAGCGCATCTGCCACGGATCGCGGTCGAGGATGTAGAGGCGCCCTGCCACGCCCGGCGCAATGTTCGGGGCAAAAAGCTCGGCGACGTTAACCACATCATCAAAACACTCGCAGCCCTGCAGACGCTGGGTCATGCGCGCCAGCAGTTCGCGTATCGCCCAGTCAGCATCGCGCTGCCGTTCAAGCTGCTGCCGCACCAGGCCGTTCTCGCGGAAAATACGGATCGCCTGCGCCATGTCGCCAATTTCATCAATCTGGTTAAAGCTCGGCGTTTCCACGGCATAGTCCTGCGAGGCCAGGCGATGTACCACGTCGCTCAACCGCACCACCGGGCGCAGCACACGGCGTTTTAAAATAAAGCCGAGGACGAATAAAAACATCAGCGCCGTCAGCCCTACCATCACCTCCGACAGCGTGCGCAGCATACGGGAGTCGCGGGTCGCTTCCTGAACCGCACGCAGCGCCCGGCTATCGAGCATCTGGCGGAAATGGTCCATGCGTTCCTGCGCCCGGTCAAGCTCCTGCTCGTAGACTTTGCCATACAGCAGCGATACGGCCAGCGGAGCCTGATCGTGTGCGAGATTGGCGAGCGCCGTTTGCTGCTCATCCTGCAGCCCATCAACAATCTCCAGCCCTTCATGCAGCAGCGCCAGCTCTTCCCCTGTCGCACCGGCGTCTTTAAGCTTTGACAGACGCTGTTCAATCTCAACCTGCTGCTTCTCTCGTTGCTGATATTCGCTCAACACCGCTGGGTCTTTACTCACTACGTACAGGCGCGCCAGGTCAGAGAGCGACCAGGCATCGCCGTCGACCTCATCCGTGAGTTGGTCGAACATCAGACGCTGCTGTACCGCCTGCCGCTCGGCGTTATCCGCACTGGAGGCCATCAGCATGACGATACCGGAGACAATCGTCAGACATACCGTCGCGCCGTAGGCCCAGTTGGTTATTGTGGCAATTCTCACCTGTCGGTTCCTTCTACTACCTGAAAACAAGAAGCATGATTGAAATTATAGGAAACGCCTGATTTCTCGTGACAATAAAAAGGCGACCTCAGGCCGCCTTTTGCTATTTCGTGATCGTCATGCCTCGGGCGGACTTTTGCCCTCTTCAATAAACTCTTCGTCCAGCCCTTCGACGTTCCCGGCGTGATCTCGCCCGGAGAAGAGGTTCCAGCAGGCGAGGAACAGCGCGGCAATCAGCGGGCCAATCACAAAGCCGTTGATACCGTAAATTTCCATGCCGCCAATGGTGGTGATAAGAATCAGGTAGTCCGGCATTTTGGTATCTTTGCCCACCAGCAGCGGGCGCAGAATATTGTCCACCAGCCCGACAATAATCACGAAGAAGCCGACGATAAACAGCCCCTGCCACACCTGCTGGGTGGCGAAGAGGAAGATTGCCGCCGGTACCCAGATAATCGCCGACCCTACGGCAGGCACCAGCGAGAGAAACGCCATCAGCGCGCCCCACAGCACGCTGCCGTCGATGCCGACAATGGCAAAGGCTATGCCGCCGAGCGTCCCCTGCACCACCGCAACCACCGCCGTGCCTTTGACCGTCGCCCGCGTGACGCCGACAAACTTGGCAAACAGGTGCTGCTTAACGATATCCGTCAGCGGTAAAGAGTCGAGGATCTGGCGCACCAGAAACGGCCCGTCTTTCAGCAGGAAGAACAGCAGATAGAGCATGATGCCGAAGCTGATGGTAAAGCCAAACGTCCCCTTACCAATCAGGAAGGCGCTGCCAGCAAGGTACTGCCCACCCGCCAGCGCGACGTCAGAGAGTTTTTTCTGGATCTGCGCAACGTTATCGAGATTGTGTTCTATCAGGAACCCGCGCGCCCAATGCGGCAGATGCGAGAAGAGGCTGGCTATCACCTGCGGAAAACGGGTGTTGTTCTCCTGCAGCTTGGTGTACACCACGTTCAGCTCAAGCGCCAGCGAGGAGAGGATCACCATCAACGGAATAAAAACGATCAGACAGATAATGCCGATAGTCAGCAGCGACGCCAATCCGTTACGATCGCCCAGTGCGCTGCGCAGTTTGTTTTTCACCGGGTTAAAGACGACGGTGAGTATCGCGGCCCACAGAATGGCGGAGAAATACGGCGACAGTACATCGAAGAATGCCCAGGTCACGAGCGCGAGAATGAAAATAAAGAAGCCTTTGGTCAATCCGTTAAATCGCATTAGTGAGTCCTGTTGCGGGGAAACAGTCTCGACTATAGAAGCGTTTAGCCGGATTTACCAGGTGGCATGTTCATTCCCCTTAACAGACAAGTGACCGCGCCAGGTATCCTACAAAGACCGTTTTCCAGCATTTTTACCGGAAAACACAACGGGAGGAAGCATGTCAGAAGTACTCAACGATAATGAACTTGCACGCATTGCTCAACGTTTACAAGCGCTGGCGCAGACCGGACTCACCTACACCAAAGACGTCTATGACCGAGAGCGATATGAGGAGCTGATGGGCATCGCCGAGCGGATGCTAACCGCGCGCTTTGACCTGCCGGAGGCCACGCTGCAAAATCTGCATAAGGTAGACACCGGCTACGCCACGCCAAAAACCGACGTCCGCGCCATCATTCTGCATGAAGGCAAGCTGTTGATGGTTCAGGAATCTGACGATAAAGGCTGGAGCCTGCCGGGCGGCTGGGCCGATATTGGCGATAGCCCTGCGCAAGCGGTCGAGCGTGAAGTGCGTGAAGAGACCGGGCTTGAGGTGAAAGTAAGCCGCCTTCTCGGCGTCTGGGACCGCAACCAGCACGGGCATCCGCCCTATCCCTGGCATGTCTATAAGCTGATTTTCCTCTGTGAAACGCTGGGCGGCGAGCTTGCCATTAGCCATGAATCGCTGGATATCGCCTACGTCGACCCGGACAACCTGCCGCCGCTCTCCCTGACTCGTATCGTGCCGGAAGAGATCCACGCTAGCATCCGCAGCATTCGTGAAAACGAACCGGTGTGGTGCGACTAGATATCCGGCAATAAAAAACCCCGCGTCGCGGGGTTTTTTCACATCGGTGACGATGGATTACATCATCGGCATCGCCAGTCGCACAATGCTAATCAGCGGCTGTGGATAGATACCCAGCACCAGTACCAGCAGCGCGGAGATCAGAACCACAATACCGCCTGCACTGTACTGCCAGTTAGATGGCGCATCGCGGTTTGGTTTTTCCGGTGCGCTCAGGTACAGGCTCACCGCCACGCGCAGGTAGTAGTAGAGACCAATCGCGGAACCGACAACCACCGCGCCAACCAGCCACCACAGGTGTGCCTGGACGCCGACGGCCAGCACGTAGAACTTGCCGATAAAGCCGAGGGTCATTGGGATACCGGCCAGAGACAGCATCATCACGGTCATCACCGCCGCCAGAATCGGACGGTGCCAGAACAGACCACGGTAGGCGTACAGAGACTCTGCATCCGGGCCACGGTACGGGCTGGACATCAGGCTGACGACACCAAACGCGCCGAGGCTGCTGAACAGGTAACCCGCCAGGTACACGCCAACGGTTTCCATCGACATCTCGCCGCTATGCAGCGCAATCAGCGCCACCAGCAGATAGCCAAGGTGAGAGATGGAGGAGTAACCGAGCAGACGCTTGATGTTGGTCTGGCTCAGCGCCATCAGGTTACCGAAGATGATAGAGGCAAAGGCGATCAGGCCCAGCACCACGCGTACCGCTTCGCTGTCGCCTACCGGCGCATACAAGAACAGACGCATCACCACGCCAAAGATAGCAATCTTGCTGGCGGTCGCCAGGAAGGTTGATACCGGCGCAGGGGCCCCCTGATAAACGTCCGGCGTCCACAGGTGGAACGGCACCAGAGAGAGCTTGAAGCCGAGGCCGACGATCATCATCCCCAGGCCTGCCAGCAGCAGCGGTTCGTGCAGCATGTTATCACTGAGGCTCTTACCGAGCGCCACGAAGGAGAGGCTACCGGATTCAGCGTACAGCAGCGCCATACCAAACAGCAGGAACGACGACGCAGCGGCGGACAGGATGGTGTACTTGATGCTCGCTTCCAGCGAACGCTTCTGCCGATAGGCGTAGCCAATCAGGCCGAACAGCGGTAGCGAGATCAGTTCAATACCGAGGAACAGCGCCGCCAGGTGGTTGGCGTTCGCCAGCAGAATACCGCCCATCGCGGCAATCAACACCAGCAGGTAGAACTCTTCCTTGTTGTCGGTATAGCCCTCAAGCCACGGGTAGGCAAAAGTACAGGTCGCCAGGCTCGCCAGCAGCACCAGCCCGGTGTAGAGCATCGCGTAGCCGTCAACGCGCATCAGCGGCGTGACGTCCATGGCCCCGCCCTGGCCAACAAACCAGAGCGAAACCAGCGCGGCGTTAAGCCCAAGCACCGCCAGCGTGGCGTTAAGGAAGTGATTGCGTCGCCACGCAATGGAGAGCATCACAACCACCACCGTCAAGCCGACGATCAGCAGCGGTAATAGCGCGATCAGTTGTTGTGGAGTTATTGTCATGGCGAATTACGGCCTTGTAGTTGAAACAGAATTAACAAACCACTGCTGGATGTTACTCATCGCAGAATGTGACGTGTCCAGAATCGGCTGCGGGTAGAAGCCCAGCAGAACCAGAAGCACGACCAGCAACAGGACGATAAACAGCTCGCGCAGCGACATCCCTGGCAGTTCTTTTGCCGCGATTTCACTCTTCGCTTTGCCAAAGTACGCACGGTGCAGCATCGCCAGCGAGTAAACGGAAGCGAACACCAGACCGAAGGTCGAAATCACCGTAATCGTCGGAACCACATGGTAGCTGCCGAACAGGATCATGAATTCGCCGACGAAGTTACCGGTACCCGGCATCCCCAGCGTACAGACTGCGAAGAACAGTGACAGCGCAGGCAACCATTTAATTTTGCTCCACAGACCGCCCATCTGACGCATGTCGCGGGTATGCAGACGTTCGTAAAGCTGACCACACAGAATGAACAGGCCGGCTGCGGACAGACCGTGTGCAATCATCTGGATAACCGCGCCCTGGTAAGCCAGCTGGCTGCCGGTGTAGATAGCAATCAGCACGAAGCCCATGTGGGAAACGGAGGTGTAGGCAATCAGACGTTTGATGTCGTACTGCGTGAACGCCATCCATGCGCCGTAGAAGATACCAATCACACCCAGCCACATGGCGATAGGCGCGAACTCCGCAGAGGCGTTAGGGAACAGCGGCAGCGCGAAGCGCAGCAGACCGTAGGCCGCGGTTTTCAGCAAGATACCCGCCAGGTCAACGGAACCGGCGGTTGGTGCCTGCGAGTGCGCGTCTGGCAGCCAGCCGTGCAGCGGCACCACCGGCATTTTCACCGCGAAGGCGATGAAGAAGCCCAGCATCAGCAGGTATTCCACGCCGTGGGACATTGGCGTCTTCAGCAGGTCCTGATAGTTGAAGGTCCATACACCGGTCGCATCGTGGTGCACGAACACCAGCGCCAGGATAGCAATCAGCATCACCAGACCGCTCGCCTGGGTATAGATGAAGAACTTGGTGGCCGCCGTGATACGCGTTTTACCATCGGAGGCTTTATGGCCCCACAGCGCGATCAGGAAGTACATCGGCACCAGCATCATCTCCCAGAAGAAGAAGAACAGGAACATGTCGATGGCCAGGAACACGCCGATAACGCCGCCCAGGATCCACATCAGGTTGAGGTGGAAGAAGCCCTGGTATTTCTGGATTTCATTCCAGGAACAGAGCACTGCCAGCACACCCAGCAGACCGGTCAACACCACCATCAGCAGCGACAGGCCGTCGAGCGCGAGGTGAATCGTTATCCCAAAGCGTGGGATCCACGGCAGGATGAACTCAGACTGCCACTGCGGCAGACCGGTGGATTGGGTGAGTGAGTAGCCGCCCTGCAGCCACAGCTGCAGGCCAAGCGCCAGCGTCAGTCCCATGGTGATCAGCGCGATCCAGCGCGGCATCTTCACGCCAAAGCGTTCGGTCTGCCAGCAGAGGAAACCGCCGATAAAGGGAATCAGTATTAGCCAGGGTAATAACATGGCAATTCATTTCCTTATTAATCTATCCGGAGGCGACAAGCCCGCCAGAACAGGAAAACAGCACGACATTTTCATGGGGAGGAAACTCCTCCCCAACGAATTAACGCAATACCATCAACAACGCCAGCACCACCACGGCACCGATGCTCATTGACGCAACATACCAGCGCAGATACCCGTTCTCGCTCAGCACCAGGCCTTTGCCTGCGAAGCGGGAGAGGATAGCCGGAATGTTCATCAAGGCATTGAGCGGGTCGCGCTTCAGCAGCCAGGCGATGCCAAGGAACGGCTTCACGAACACCTTGTCGTACAGCCAGTCAAAGCCCCAGGCGTTATACCACCAGGTTCCGAGCAGGCGGCCAGGCGCGCTGTTGGCGATGGAGGTCACCAGCGTGCGTTTACCCAGCCACAGCCATGCGGCAATCAGGATCCCGGCAATCGCCACGACACCCGAGGTGATTTCCAGCGTCAGCACGCGGCCGTGTTCCAGTTCGGTCGTTGCCGGCAGTACGCCGTGCAGCGGTGGCACAATCAGCGCGCCGATAAAGGTCGACAGAATCATCAGCACGATCAGCGGCAGGTGGTGGGTAATGCCCTTCCCTGCGTGGGCGTGAATCTGCTCTTTACCGTGGAAGACGATGAAGATCATACGGAAGGTGTAGAGCGAGGTCATGAATGCACCGACCAGGCCCGCCACCATCAGGTTGATATGACCATTCGCCATCGCACCGGCGAGGATTTCGTCCTTACTGAAGAAGCCAGCGGTAATCAGCGGCAGCGCGGAGAGCGCGGCACCACCAACCAGGAAGCAGGCATACACCAGTGGAATCGACTTACGCAGGCCACCCATCTTAAAGATGTTCTGTTCGTGATGGCAGGCCAGAATCACCGAGCCGGACGCCAGGAACAGCAGCGCTTTGAAGAACGCGTGGGTCATCAGGTGGAAAATCGCCGCATCCCATGCCTGTACGCCAAGCGCCAGGAACATGTAGCCAATCTGGCTCATGGTGGAGTAAGCGAGTACACGTTTGATGTCGGTCTGTACCAGCGCGGCAAAGCCTGCCAGCACCAGCGTTACCGCCCCAATAATACCGACCAGATGCAGCACTTCCGGCGTCAGCAGGAACAGGCCGTGAGTACGGGCAATCAGGTAAACACCGGCGGTAACCATGGTCGCCGCGTGGATCAGCGCAGAAACAGGCGTTGGGCCAGCCATCGCATCCGCAAGCCAGGTCTGCAACGGCAGCTGCGCGGATTTACCTACCGCACCGCCCAGCAGCATCAGGGTTGCCCACATCAGCATGTTGTTGCCCGCCGCGAAGTGCGCCGGTGCCAGCTCAACCATTTCGCGGAAGTTCAGCGTGCCCAGTTCGTTGTAGAGAATGAACAGCGCGAACGCCAGGAAGACGTCACCGACACGGGTCACCACGAAGGCTTTCATGGCCGCCGCGCCGTTCTTCGGATCGGTGTAGTAGAAACCGATCAGCAGATAGGAGCACAGGCCCACGCCTTCCCAGCCGAGGTACATCAGCAGCAGGTTATCGGCCAGCACCAGAACGACCATGCTCGCGATAAACAGGTTGGTGTAGGCGAAGAAGCGGGAGTAGCCCTCTTCCCCACGCATATACCAGGAGGCGAACATGTGGATCAGGAAGCCGACGCCGGTGACCACGGAGAGCATGGTCAGGGACAGGCCATCCAGCACCAGGTTAAAACCGATGTTGAAGTCGCCGACGGACATCCACGTCCACAGCGGCAGGCTGAAGGCCTGCTTGCCGTTGGCGAAGAAATCCATGCCAGCATACGCCGTGACCAGCGCCGCGAGGCCAATCGACCCGACGCCAACGGTGGCGGAGAGATTCTCCGACCAGCGTCCGCGGGAGAAGGCCAGCAGAACGAAGCCAATAAATGGCAGAATAATGGTTAAGGCAAGCATGTTCATCCGCGCAACTCACTTACTGAATCGATGTTCAGGTTCTGGCGGCGACGATGGAGCTGCAGCAGCAGCGCCAGGCCAATACTCGCTTCCGCAGCCGCGAGGGTAATGGCGAGGATATACATCACCTGACCGTCGGTCTGGCCCCAGTAGCTGCCGGCGACCACGAAGGCCAGCGCAGCGGCGTTAATCATGATTTCCAGCCCAATCAGCATAAACAGCAGGTTGCGGCGGATAACCAGACCGGTTAAACCCAGCACGAATAAAATCGCCGCGAGGATCAGCCCATGTTGTAAAGGAATCATGCGTGTTCCTCCGTTTTCCTTTTCGCGCTATCGCCAGCGCGGTTGCTCAGCACTTCGCCCATGCGGTCTTCACGACCGATATGGAAGGCCACAACCAGGCCTGCCAGCAGCAGCATCGATGCCAGTTCAACCGCCAGTACGTACGGCCCGAACAGGGCGATACCCACTTCTTTGGCGCTGATAGCGTTACCGTCAATACCCTGGTCGTTCAGGCCCATGATGGCGTACACCATCACCGCCAGCAGCACGGCGGACAGTACCGCCGGGCCAATCCAGATTTGCGGCTTCAGCCACTGACGTTCCTGGGCGATTTCAGCGCCGCCCAGGTTCAGCATCATCACCACGAAGACGAACAGCACCATGATGGCGCCCGCATAGACGATGATCTCCAGCGCACCGGCGAAGTAAGCGCCCAGCGAGAAGAACACCCCGGCGATAGCCAGCAGCGAGACAATCAGATACAGCAGCGCGTGTACCGGGTTAGTGTGCGTAATCACTCGCAGGGTTGCGAGGACAGCAATCAGGCCACAGATATAAAAAGCGAATTCCATTGCCCCTCTCCTTACGGTAACAGGCTCTTGACGTCGATAGGCTTAGCTTCGTTCTCTGCTTCGCCCTTATCTTTGCCGTCGATTGCCATACCCGCCATCCGGTAGAAGTTATATTCCGGGTATTTGCCCGGACCGGAAATCAGCAGATCCTCTTTTTCGTACACCAGATCCTGACGCTTGTATTCGCCCAGTTCGAAGTCCGGGGTCAACTGAATCGCCGTGGTCGGGCACGCTTCTTCACACAGGCCGCAGAAGATGCAGCGTGAGAAGTTAATGCGGAAAAACTCCGGATACCAGCGGCCATCTTTGGTCTCTGCTTTCTGCAGAGAGATACAGCCAACCGGGCAGGCTACCGCGCACAGGTTACAGGCAACGCAGCGCTCTTCGCCGTCCGGGTCGCGCGTCAGCACGATACGGCCACGATAGCGCGGTGGCAGGTAGACCGACTCTTCCGGGTACATCTGCGTTTCGCGTTTGGCGAACGCATGCAGGCCGATCATCCAGATACTGCGTACCTGGGTGCCGAAGCCTACGAGTAATTCTTTTAAGGTCATGGTCTATAGCCCCTTATGGCTGCTGCCAGAGAATGACAGCCGCCGTTACCAGCAAGTTGATGAGCGTCAGCGGCAGGCACACTTTCCAGCCGAAGGACATTACCTGGTCATAACGAGGACGCGGTAACGACGCACGAATCAAAATGAACATCATCATGAAGAACGCGGTTTTCAGCGCGAACCAGATGAATGGCGGTAAGAACGGGCCTTGCCAGCCACCGAAGAACAGCGTCACGATCAGCGCCGACACGGTGACGATACCGATGTATTCACCCACGAAGAACAGACCGAATTTCATACCGGAATATTCAATGTGGTAACCATCGGCCAGTTCCTGCTCCGCTTCCGGTTGGTCAAACGGGTGACGGTGACACACCGCCACGCCCGCAATCGCAAAGGTAATGAAGCCGAAGAACTGAGGAATGACGTTCCACAGGTGAGCCTGGTTATTGACGATGTCGGTCATGTTGAATGAACCGGCCTGCGCCACCACGCCCATCAGAGACAGACCCAGGAACACTTCGTAGCTCAGGGTCTGCGCAGACGCACGCATCGCACCCAGCAGCGAGTATTTGTTGTTGCTCGACCAACCGGCGAACAGCACCGCGTAGACCGCGAGGCCCGCCATCATCAGGAAGAACAGGATCCCGATGTTGAGGTCGGCGACCACCCAGCTTGGGCTGACCGGCACAATGGCGAAGGCCAGCAGCAGCGAGGTGAAGGCGATAACCGGTGCCAGCGTAAAGATCATACGGTCCGTAAATTTCGGAACCCAGTCCTCTTTAAAGAACATTTTGATCATGTCGGCAACGAGCTGGAGCGAACCGCCCCAGCCCACGCGGTTTGGCCCGTAGCGGTTCTGGAACAGGCCCAGAAGGCGACGTTCGCCGAAGCTCATGAACGCCCCGCAGGTGACGACCACCAGCAGGATGACCACGGCCTTGATGATGCTAAGGAGGATCTCAATCAGATCCGGCGTTAACCAACTCATTGCTGTGCCTCCTGCAGATTCTCAAGACGCGCGCCCGCCAGTGCTGGAGCAATGCCCGGCATGCCCATCGGCAAACCAACCTGCCCTGCCACCAGCCCGCTGGAAATGACCAGCGGCAGCGTGACCGTCTGACCATCAAAGCTGAACGCCATCTTCGCACCTTCGTTTACGCCAAGCGCCGCGGCATCCGCCGGGTTGAGCTTGAGGTAAGGCTGCGGCATGCGGCTCTGGAACACCGGTGCGCGCTGTGACATCTCGTCGCTACCAAACAGATGGTAGTACGGGGCCACGCGCCATTTCCCGGCTTCAGCCTGGAAGCTTGCCGGTACGGTGGTGAAGTAATCCAGACCGTTGGCAGATGCTTCAATCAGACGTACGCCAGGGTCACCGTGACGCAGTTTGCCACCCACTTCCGCCTGGAACTTGTTCCATGCCTGCGGGGAGTTCCAGCCTGGAGCCCATGCAAATGGGATCTGCGAGCGCGGCGCGCCCGGCTGGTTGTTCCCTTCCATCGAGAAGGCGAACATGGTGTCTTTATCCTGCGGCTGACGCGGTTCGTGAACGCTGATGTTCGCGCGCATGGCCGTACGGCCACTGTAGCGGTGCGGTTCACGCGCCAGCTTCTGACCGCTAATGCGGAAGGTCGCGTCCGGCGCAGCATCTTTGATGCCAGCCAGCTGCGGCAGCGCCGCGACGGCTGCGTCAATCACGTGGTCCAGCTGAGTCCAGTCAACCTGACGGTTTTCCAGGGTGCTGTGCAGCGAGTGCAGCCAGCGCCAGCTTTCCAGCATGATGGTTTTGCTGTCGTAGTAGCTTGGGTCATACACCTGGAAGAAGCGCTGCGCGCGGCCTTCGTTGTTGATGACTGTACCGTCGCTTTCAGCGAAGCTTGCCGCCGAGAGCACCAGGTGTGCATGGTCCATAATCGCCGTGCGCTGATGGTCAATCACCATCACCAGCGGGGCTTTATCCAGCGCCGCGTTAACGCGGCTGACAGCCGCATGACGGTGCAGGTCGTTTTCGAGCACGATAACCGCATCGGCAGCGCCGCTTTCCAGTTCGTTCAGCGCGTCATCCAGAGAGCCGCCGCCAATCATGCCGAGGCCAACGCTGTTCACCGCACGGGCAATCATCGTTACGCCAACGTCAGAACCGCGGACTTTCAGGGCTTTCGCCACGTTAGCCGCCGCCTGAATCACTTCTGCGCTACCGGCGTTGGTGCCGGAGACGATCAGTGGTTTTTTCGCCCCGGCCAGCGCCTGAACGATCACGTCGATCTTGCCCTGCAGGTCACGATCGATACCGTCAACTGCCGGTGCGTTGTTGTCCAGCGCATGAGCAATGGCGAAGCCTAAACGCGCCTGGTCTTCTACCGGTGCGCGGTAGGTCCACGCGGCGATATCGTCCAGACGGGTGTCGTCAACGTTGGTGACAAACAGCGGATGTTTAGCACGTTGGCCGATGTTGAGGATTGCCGCAATCTGCCAGTCAGCCACTTTCTGGGCCGCCGCCATCTCGCGCGCTTTGCCTTTCACCGCCTGGCGAACCGCCAGCGCGACGCGAGCGCCGGTCTGGGTAACGTCTTCGCCCAGCACCAGTACCGCATCGTAAGATTCGATGTCGCGCAGCGCCGGAGTATGAATGCCGCCTTCGCGCAGCACTTTCAGCGCCAGCTGCAGACGTTCCTGCTCGCCTTTGGCGATGCCGGTATAGAAGTTATCCGCGCCCACCAGTTCACGCAGCGCGAAGTTGCTTTCTACGCTGGCGCGCGGAGAGCCGATACCAATCACTTTCTTCGACTGACGCAGAATATCCGCCGCGCCCTGCATCGCCTGCTCGGCGTTGAGGGTGATGAGGTCATCGCCACGACGTTGAACCGGCTGACGCGGACGGTCTTTCAGGTTCACATAGCCATAGCCGAAACGACCGCGGTCGCAGAGGAAGTAGTGGTTAACGGTACCGTTATAGCGGTTTTCGATACGACGCAGTTCGCCGTAGCGCTCGCCCGGGCTGGTGTTACAGCCGATGGAGCACTGCTGGCAGATGCTTGGTGCAAACTGCATGTCCCACTTACGGTTGTAGCGCTCGGAGTGCGTCTTATCGGTAAATACGCCGGTCGGGCAAATTTCAACCAGGTTACCGGAGAATTCGCTTTCCAGGGTACCGTCTTCTGGACGGCCGAAGTAGACGTTGTCGTGCGCGCCGTACACACCGAGATCGGTGCCGTCAGCGTAGTCTTTGTAGTAACGCACGCAGCGGTAGCAGGCGATGCAGCGGTTCATTTCGTGAGAGATGAACGGCCCCAGGTCCTGGTTACGGTGGGTACGCTTAGTAAAGCGATAGCGACGGAAGCTATGGCCGGTCATCACGGTCATATCCTGAAGGTGGCAGTTACCGCCCTCTTCGCAGACCGGACAGTCGTGCGGGTGGTTAGTCATCAACCACTCCACCACGCTCTCGCGGAACTGCTTCGCTTCTGCGTCGTCAATAGAAATAAAGGTGCCGTCAGATGCCGGTGTCATACAGGACATCACCAGGCGACCACGCGTGTCTTCCGCGTTCTGATATTGCTTCACCGCACACTGGCGGCAAGCACCGACGCTCCCAAGCGCCGGGTGCCAGCAAAAGTATGGAATATCAAGGCCCATAGAGAGACATGCCTGTAGCAGGTTGTCCGCTCCGTTGACCTCGTACTCTTTGCCGTCTACATGAATCGTAGCCATTAGCGTGCTTCCAAATTAAAAAATCGTTACCACTTCCTCATTCAGGCTGCCTCTGCGTTGGCCGCCTTGATGCAACCTGAATGCGTTTGTGGGAATCACCAGCGCGTCTTTAGCAGGTTCGGCTGAATCCCGTTAATTGCATGGGTGTTGCTGAACTGCTGCTTGATGCCTGCTTCGAATTCTTCGCGGAAATATTTAATGGCGCTCTGCAGCGGCTCAACCGCACCAGGCGCATGCGCGCAGAAGGTTTTACCCGGCCCTAAGAATCGACACAGTTGCTCAAGTGTCTCGATGTCGCCAGGCTGGCCTTCACCGCGCTCAAGGGCGCGCAGAATTTTGACGCTCCACGGCAAGCCGTCACGGCATGGCGTACACCAGCCGCAGGACTCACGGGCGAAGAACTCTTCCAGGTTACGCACCAGCGGTACCATGCCGATCTCGTGGTCGACGGCCATTGCCAGCGCGGTCCCCAGACGGCTACCCGCTTTACCGATGCTTTCAAACTCCATCGGCAGGTCAAGGTGCGATTCGGTCAGGAAGTCAGTCCCTGCGCCGCCCGGCTGCCAGGCCTTAAATTTCAGGCCATCACGCATGCCGCCAGCGTAGTCTTCAAGGATTTCACGCGCGGTGGTGCCAAACGGCAGTTCCCAGACGCCTGGGTTTTTCACGCGCCCGGAGAAGCCCATCAGCTTGGTGCCGGCATCTTTACTGGTGGAGATGTTCTGATACCACTCCACGCCGTTGGCCAGAATCGCCGGAACGTTGCAGAGGGTTTCCACGTTGTTGACGCAGGTCGGTTTACCCCATACGCCAGAGCTCGCCGGGAATGGCGGCTTAGAACGTGGGTTCGCACGACGGCCTTCAAGGGAGTTAATCAGCGCGGTTTCTTCACCGCAGATGTAGCGCCCTGCCCCGGTGTGCACGAACAGCTCGAAGTCAAAACCGGTGCCGAGAATGTTTTTCCCGAGCAGGCCCGCTTCGGTGGCTTCCGCAATGGCACGACGCAGGTGCTGCGCGGCTTCAATGTATTCGCCGCGCAGGAAGATGTAGCCGCGGTACGCCTTCAGGGCGAACGCGGAGATCAGCATGCCTTCCACCAGCAGGTGCGGCAGCTGTTCCATCAACAGGCGGTCTTTATAGGTGCCCGGCTCCATTTCATCGGCGTTACACAGCAGATAACGGATGTTCATGGATTCGTCTTTCGGCATCAGGCTCCACTTCAGACCGGTGGAAAAGCCCGCGCCGCCGCGCCCTTTCAGGCCAGCGTCTTTGACCTGGTTGACGATTTCGTCCGGGGCCATCCCGGAGAGCGCTTTACGCGCACCGGCATAGCCGTTTTTCGCCTGATACTCTTCCAACCACACCGGCTGCTTGTCGTCGCGAAGACGCCAGGTCAGCGGATGGGTTTCGGGAGTCAGAATAATATTTTTCATTATTTATACTGCTCCAGCAGGTCAGGAATGGCTTCCGGCGTCAGATGGCTGTGAGTGTCCTCATCAATCATCATGGTCGGCCCCTTGTCGCAGTTGCCCAGGCAGCAGGTCGGCAGCAGGGTGAAGCGGCCATCAAAGGTGGTTTGACCCGGTTTGATGTCGAGCTTCTTCTCAATCGCGGCCTGAATGCCCTGATAACCGGTGATGTGACACACCACGCTGTCGCAGTAGCGAATCACGTGACGGCCAACCGGCTGGCGGAAAATCTGGCTGTAGAACGTTGCCACACCTTCTACGTCGCTTGCCGGAATATCCAGAACCTCGGCAATCGCGTAAATCGCACCGTCCGGTACCCAGCCACGCTGTTTCTGAACGATCTTCAGCGCTTCGATGGACGCCGCACGCGGGTCTTCGTAGTGGTGCTTCTCGTGCTCAATAGCTTCACGCTCTGCCGCACTCAGCTCAAAAGCCTCGGTTTGTGGTTGTTGATTCTCGTGCATAATTAGCGGTCCACGTCTGACATAACAAAATCAATACTACCCAGATAGACGATAAGGTCTGATACCAGGCTGCCACGGATCGCCGACGGAATCTGCTGCAGGTGCGCATAGCTCGGCGTACGGATACGGGTGCGGTAGCTCATCGTGCTGCCGTCGCTGGTCAGGTAGTAACTGTTAATACCCTTGGTCGCTTCCACCATCTGGAAGGACTCCTGCGCCGGCATAACCGGGCCCCAGGAAACCTGCAGGAAGTGGGTGATCAGGGTTTCAATGTGCTGCAGCGTGCGCTCTTTCGGTGGCGGCGTGGTCAGCGGGTGATCCGCCTTGAACGGGCCTTCCGGCATGTTGTCGAGGCACTGCTGAAGAATGCGCAGGCTCTGGCGCAGCTCTTCCACTTTCAGCATCACGCGGGTGTAGCAGTCAGAAACGCCACCGCCGGTCGGGATTTCGAAGTCGAAGTTTTCGTAGCCAGAATATGGACGCCATTTACGCACGTCGAAGCCGATACCGGTCGCACGCAGGCCAGCACCGGTGGTGCCCCACTCCAGCGCTTCTTTTGCGGTATAAGCAGCAACGCCGACGGAGCGGCCTTTCAGAATGGTGTTACGCAGCGCGGCTTTCTCGTAGGAGTCCAGACGCTTCGGCATCCACTCGAGGAATTCACGCAGCAGACGATCCCAGCCGCGAGGCAGGTCGTGCGCCACGCCGCCGATGCGGAACCAGGCCGGGTGCATACGGAAACCGGTAATCGCTTCAACGAGGTCATAGATTTTCTGACGGTCGGTGAAGGCGAAGAAGACCGGCGTCATCGCGCCGACGTCCTGAATAAACGTCGAGATGTACAGCAGGTGGCTGTTGATGCGGAACAGTTCGGAGAGCATCACGCGAATCACGTTCACGCGGTCCGGCGTGGTGATACCCGCCAGCTTCTCTACCGCCAGCACGTACGGCATTTCGTTCACGCAGCCGCCGAGGTACTCGATACGGTCAGTGTACGGAATGTAGCTGTGCCAGGATTGACGCTCGCCCATCTTCTCAGCGCCACGGTGGTGGTAGCCGATGTCAGGTACGCAATCGACAATCTCTTCGCCATCAAGCTGCAGAATAATACGGAATGCACCGTGCGCAGACGGGTGGTTCGGGCCGAGGTTGAGGAACATGAAGTCCTCGTTTTCGGTCCCGCGCTTCATGCCCCACTCTTCCGGTTTGAAGGTCAGCGCTTCCATTTCCAGATCCTGCTTGGCTTTCGTCAGCTCAAACGGGTCGAATTCGGTGGCGCGCGCCGGGTAGTCTTTGCGCAGCGGATGGCCTTCCCAGGTTGGCGGCATCATGATGCGGCGCAGGTTCGGGTGGCCGTTAAAGGTAATGCCGAACATTTCCCAGGTTTCACGCTCATACCAGTTGGCGTTCGGGAAAAGTTTGGTGATGGTCGCGACGTTCAGGTCGTTTTCAGACAATGCCACCTTGAGCATGATATCGCGATTGCGGTCTATTGAGATCAGGTGGTAGAAAACGGAAAAGTCCGCGGCAGGTAAACCTTCGCGGTGCGTACGCAGACGTTCGTCCATGCCGTGGAGATCGAAAAGCATGACGTAAGGCTTTGGCAACCTCTTCAGGAAGTCGACAATTTCGAGCAGCTGTTCGCGCTTAACCCAAACAACGGGTATCCCGGTGCGAGTGGCCTGAACGGTAAAAGCATCCGGCCCAAAACGGTTGCGCAGTTCGCCGATGACCGGATCATCAAGGTGATCGCGGGTTTGCCATGCGGCTGCGTCTTGCGCGGTTAAATCGGTCATATTGTTCACCATTGCAAAAGGTCCGTGGTGACTGCGGTGTGGCCTTCGCGCTGTTGTATATTGATTTGCGAAGTCAAAAGATGCCACCGCCCGCAGGCGCAAATTAAATCTCGTCCGGTGTCCGCAGATTCGTCACCGCAATGCGTTCGCCGCGTTTACGCTCGCGCTCCGACTGCATGTTGGCGCGATAAACGCCCTGATCGCCAACAACCCACGACAGTGGGCGACGTTCTTTACCAATGGATTCCTGCAGCAGCATCAGCGCCTGCATGTAAGCTTCCGGGCGCGGAGGGCAGCCAGGAATGTACACGTCGACAGGAATGAATTTATCCACGCCCTGCACCACAGAGTAGATGTCATACATACCACCGGAGTTTGCACAGGCGCCCATTGAGATAACCCATTTTGGTTCCAGCATCTGGTCGTACAGGCGCTGAATAACCGGAGCCATCTTGGTGAAGCAGGTACCGGCTACCACCATCAGGTCAGCCTGACGTGGGGATGCACGCAGTACTTCCGCACCAAAACGCGCAACGTCATGCACCGCAGTGAATGACGTCACCATTTCAACGTAGCAGCAAGAAAGGCCGAAGTTGTAAGGCCAGATTGAGTTCTTACGGCCCCAGTTGACCATGTCGTGAAGCGCGTGTTCGAGTTTCCCCATGTACACGCTTTTGTTCACCTCTTGCTCCAGGGGATCGGTAACAATCTCCTGTTTTTGCAGGGGGTAACGGTCGTTCTCACCGTTAGGATCTATGCGGGTGAGCGTATAATCCATCTTATTGCCTCGCTTTTACTGCGTATTACGGTTAGTGACGCTGTCGGTTTCTGGGTTAGCCAGCGTGCGGCGAGAACGCGCAGGCGTCCAATCAAGCGCGCCAATGCGAACGAGGTAAACCAGACCGGCCAGCAGCACAAATATGAAAATGGCGGCTTCGATAAAGCCAACCCAACCGCTTTCGCGAATGGACGTTGACCAGGCGTAGAGGTATAGCGCTTCAACGTCGAAGATGACGAAGAACATGGCGACCAGATAGAACTTAGCCGACAGACGCAAACGGGCGGAGCCAACGGAGTCGATACCCGATTCAAACGGGGTGTTTTTGCTTCTTGCGCGTGCGCGACCACCAAGGTACCAGCCGCCGATTAACATCAGGCAGCACAGGCCAATGGCAATGATCAGAAAGATAGCGAATGCCCAGTGATGAGCGATGATTTCAGTGGATGTTGACATACGCAAAGCTTTACCAAATAGGTAGCATTACCACCTCTGCTCTTACCGGCAGATGGACGCTACATCGATTCATGGGGAGGATTAAAAAACCAACAAACAGCCCAATTCGAAACATAGACCGCAAAATGTGGAGGTTTTTTACTCCTTTCTATAACCTTTTGTCAACTTTAACAAAAGTTTCCTCACATTAATTTACATCAAAAGCATTTCATTAACATTACGTGCCCTTTGATTTGATTCAGCTCAATAGACCCTGCGGTTTACCTGTTGTTGAATCGTGTCCGTTTTGTAGCGATAACAAGAATAACCCTTCTATTTTGACAGGATTTTCTAATGATTCCTCCCCCCAATGAGGAGTATTTTCTTGATCTAAGACACGCTTTTGTTAATTCGACCCGCAAAACGGCAACAATCTATCCGTTTTTTTAACATTAGCAGGTGATATGACGTTGCGTTTGATGGTATGCCGTTTGAAGAGGAAAATAATTCTAATTACATGATTATTATCACATTATCAGATTTATTTTTTTTCTGACCACGTAGAAGTACGAAAAAAGAACCGCAAACTGAATTTTCTTCGTCTACGATTCTTTTTTGCATTTACATTTTGTTACTACATTTCGAGCGACTTGTTAATCAAAGTCCCTTTCATGAATAAGGGAATTATCTCCCCCTTCCGGGGTATAGCTGCCGCCATTCGGCCACGGATCGTAACGCTGTTCCTGAGACTGGAAAATCATCTGCGCCAGCTCGTTTTCGCTCTCAACGTTGTAGCTGAGCATATACTCCGTTTCCGGCAGATCCGGCATCCCCTCTCCTTTGCCAAGGGCGCGGAGATCCGGGCTCATCATTTCAGCCGGACGACCGGTGACGCCAAGGCCTGCTTTAACCGCTGCACGAACGGCGGAGAGCGTCGAGGCAACGTACGCCAGACGCCAGGCGATACCTGCGGCATCCAGCGTGTGGATAATCATGTCGCGGAACGGGCTTGGATCGTCAAGCAGTACCAACGGCACCGGCTCTTCCGAGCGCAGGGTAAATTCCGCCGCACAGTACCAAAGCGTAGGCGACGTACGCAAAATCGTCGACTCAAAGCCTTCCAGCGGATGCGTGGTCAGTGCCAGATCGACCTCTTTGCTTTTCAGCATCTCGGCCATGACGCAGTGACGTTTAACCCGCACATCCAGCGCTAGCTTTGGATAGGCGGAACTAATGCGGTTCAAGAGGAAGGGAAGAATAGTATCAGAAGATTCATCTGATGAGCCGAGCGTTAGCTGCCCCTGCAGGGAGCTAAACATTAGCGATGTGCATGCTTCATCGTTGAAGCGCAGAATTTTTCGCGCATAGCCCAGCAGCTGGATGCCATGTTCGGTGAGGAGCTTATTACGCCCATGGCGGGCAAAAAGCTCTTTCCCCACCAATTGTTCGAGGCGTTGCATTTGTTGGCTTACGGCGGATTGAGTACGGCACACTGCCGCCGCCGCCGCCGCGAAGGTGCTCAGGTCAGCGACAGCAACAAAGGTTCTCAGCAGATCGAGATCGAGATTCAGTATCGGACGATTGGCATTTATCATATTAATCCACTTACAGGTTCGGGGTTCCGACCTGCCTAATTGATGCTGCACTCAAAAGTTCAGGCTAATCCTTTAAATCATCTTTCACCAATCATTGACGAATGACTGCCTGATGAGTGTCAGTATTAAATTTTCTGTTACTAACGTGAGTAACAGTTCCTTTTGCAATATATCCTTTGCCCTGAGGCTAATAATCCGCTTCGTTCTACGTTCACTCTCGCGTAAGAAGTTGTAGGGGTGCCACCGCGATAATGCATCAGAATGAAGGTTGTACGTATAAAAGAAGCCAATAAATCCAATGAATAACATCAAGTTATGGAATCAACCTTGATAATCATCAACAAAAACAGCTAATGAGAGTCTGGTGCTCGTCTTCATATTAACCGAAAACCATAGAATTTATAAGCCTTAAATAAGTTCTATCTCAATAAAGAAAAAGGTTTAGATTCAAAACAATTTAAGAAATCTAACAATTCACAGGCATTACTTTTCAAAATATAAGAAAATATTAATTTTCATCATAAGCAATCCTTAACATCAACTTCACAAAAATGGGTATCATCCCTAATCCTTATTCGCCTTTATTTAATTAAAAATTAAAAATGTTGAAGAATGCTTAAAGTATATCGAGTTGTCTTAGCACCTAAGCTAAATCATTTTCTTTTTACCAGATGTAAAACCTATGTATCACTTAAAATGCAGTGATTTAAACTATTGAACAATAAATTAACAAAACATCCCACAACGATAGCCCGCATCAAGCAGTAAAAAACAATGTAACGGCAACGTAAGATGCACAAAATCTTCTACTGTTAACCCTTCAAAACCCCGGGGATGCGGAGTACATTGTTCCGTGCTGACTTCCACGGCAGGGAGTGGCAATAACAGCTAAAAAGGTCAACGATTCATGTCCCCCATTGAAAAATCCAGCAAGTTAGACAACGTCTGTTACGACATTCGTGGCCCGGTTCTTAAAGAGGCGAAACGCCTTGAAGAAGAAGGCAATAAGGTCCTTAAACTTAACATCGGTAACCCGGCACCTTTCGGGTTTGACGCGCCGGATGAGATTCTGGTTGACGTGATCCGTAACCTGCCTACCGCCCAGGGCTACTGCGACTCCAAAGGGCTGTACTCCGCCCGTAAAGCCATCATGCAGCACTACCAGGCGCGCGGCATGCGCGACGTGACGGTAGAAGATATTTATATCGGCAACGGCGTGTCCGAGCTTATCGTTCAGGCCATGCAGGCGCTGCTGAACAGCGGCGATGAGATGCTGGTCCCCGCGCCGGACTATCCGCTGTGGACCGCGGCCGTTTCGCTCTCCAGCGGTAAAGCGGTGCACTATCTGTGCGACGAGTCCGCCGACTGGTTCCCGGACTTAGACGATATCCGCGCCAAAATTACCCCACGCACCCGCGGGATTGTTATCATTAACCCGAACAACCCAACCGGTGCGGTCTATTCCAAAGAGCTGCTGCTGGAGATTGTTGAGATCGCCCGCGAGCACAATCTGATCATCTTCGCCGATGAAATCTACGACAAGATCCTCTACGACGAAGCACAGCACCATTCGATCGCCGCACTGGCGCCAGATCTGCTGACCATTACCTTTAACGGTCTGTCCAAAACCTATCGCGTTGCCGGTTTCCGTCAGGGCTGGATGGTGCTGAACGGGCCGAAAAAGCACGCCAAAGGCTATATTGAAGGGCTGGAAATGCTGGCCTCCATGCGCCTGTGCGCTAACGTTCCGGCGCAGCACGCTATTCAGACCGCGCTGGGCGGCTATCAGAGCATCAGCGAATTCATCACGCCGGGCGGCCGCCTGTATGAACAGCGCAACCGCGCGTGGGAGCTTATCAACGAGATCCCAGGCGTCTCCTGCGTGAAGCCGAAAGGCGCGCTGTATATGTTCCCAAAAATTGATGCTAAGCGCTTTAACATCCATGACGATCAGCGCATGGTGCTCGACTTCCTGCTGCAAGAGAAAGTACTACTGGTTCAGGGAACCGCCTTTAACTGGCCGTGGCCGGATCACGTGCGTATCGTGACTCTGCCGCGTGAAGATGACCTGGAGATGGCGATTACCCGCTTTGGTCGCTTCCTGTCGGGCTATCACCAGCTCTGATGCTGCGTATGGCCGCTGGTATTTGCATCCAGCGGCCATCTCAGCGCACAATGCCTTTACTGTTGTTAACGCGTAAGGGTCGTTATGAATCAGAGTCATTTTTTTGCCCACCTCTCCCGCCTCAAGTTAATCAACCGCTGGCCGCTGATGCGCAACGTGCGCACCGAAAACGTCTCTGAACACAGTTTGCAGGTCGCGATGGTCGCCCATGCGCTCGCTGCCATTAAAAATCGTAAGTTCAACGGTCAGGTCAATGCCGAGCGTATCGCGCTGCTGGCGATGTATCACGACGCCTCTGAAGTGTTAACCGGGGATTTACCTACGCCGGTGAAGTATTTCAACTCACAGATTGCGCAGGAATATAAAGCAATTGAGAAAATCGCCCAGCAGAAGCTCATTGATATGGTGCCGGAAGAGCTACACGATATTTTTGCGCCGCTGATCGACGAGCATCAGAGCAGCGATGAAGAAAAAGCGATTGTGAAACAGGCTGATGCGCTATGTGCTTATTTGAAGTGTCTGGAGGAGCTGTCGGCGGGCAACAATGAATTCCTGCTGGCGAAGGGCCGTCTGGAGAAGACGCTGGCCTCGCGCCGCAGCGAAGAGATGGACTATTTTATGGCGGTGTTTGTGCCAAGCTTCCATCTTTCGCTCGATGAAATAAGCCAGGATTCACCGCTGTAGCTGTCTGTATCCCCGGCGTCGCATTCGCTCGGCCGGGCTACAACATTGAACGTAGCCCGGCCGAGCGCAGCGACGCCGGAGAAGCATCAGAACGGGAACAAAATCGGCACCAGCACGACGCAGACAATCATCACCAGGACGGTAAACGGCACGCCGATTTTCACGAAGTCGCTAAAGCTGTACTTCCCAGGCCCCAGCACCAGCGTATTCACCGGTGAAGAGACCGGCGTCATAAACGCCGCGGACGCCGCCATCGCCACTATCATCGCAAACGGATAGGGTGATACCCCCATCGATTTCGCCGTCGCCAGCGCAATTGGTGCCATCAGCACCGCCGTGGCGGTGTTGGAGATAAACAGACCGATTGCCGCGCACATCACAAACAGACAGCCCAGCATCAGATAAGGCCCCTGCCCGCCGCCGATATCCATCAGCCCTTTCACCACCAGGTCAACCCCGCCGGTCTTTTGCAGCGCCAGCGCGAACGGCATCATGCCGACAATCAAAATAATGCTCGGCCAGTGAATAGACTTGTAGGCGCTCTGAGCGTCAATACAGCGGAATTTCCCCATCAGCAGACAGGCAATGATCGCCGCAATCGGATTCGGGATTTCATCGGTCAGCATCAGCGCAACCATCAGCACCAGGCAGAAGATAGCGTGAGGGGCCTGGCTGTGTGCCGGTGAAGCATCGCTCACTTCCACCGGCAGATTCAGCACCACGAAGTCACGGCCGTTTTGCGCCAGCTGGCTAATCAGCTTCCAGTTGCCCACCACCAGCACGATATCGCCCAACTGCAGCGGTTCATCCACCACCGAGCCGTCCAGCGCCTCGCCGTCGCGCTTCATGCCAACCACGTTGAGGCCATAGCGGGTACGAAAGCCCATTTCACGCACGCTTTTGCCAAGCAGTTCAGATTCCGGGATCAGCGACACCTCCGCCATCCCCACGTCCAGCGCCTGGTCGGAGAAGTATTCACCGCGCAGTACCATCGGCTCCAGCATCTGCTCACTGCAGAACTGGCGCAGGTCAATTTCCGCCGCCGACATATCGATCAGCAACACATCGCGGGCGCGGAATTCCGACACCCCGTTCACGTTCACAATCACCCGACGGAAACGACGCCAGCGCTCAACGCCGATAATGTTAGCGCCGTAACGTTCACGCAGCTTCATGTCGTCCAGACGCTGACCAATCATCGGCGAGCCGGGGCGAATCGCCAGACGACGGGCACGCCCGGTAAGGTGATAATCGCGGATAAGGTCACGGAAGGTGCTGCGTTTGCGGCCATCGCGCGACGTATTACCGTCATCGCCTTTCAGCATAAAACGCATCACCAGCATGTAGAAGATGCCAAGTACCAGCACCACAAGGCCAATCGGCGTCACGCTGAAGAAACTAAATCCTTCCAGCCCTTCGCGAATAAGCTCACTGTTAATCACCAGATTTGGCGGCGTGGCGACCAGCGTCATCATGCCGCTGATAAGCCCGGCAAAACTGAGCGGCATCATCAGGCGTGAAGGCGAAATATTCATGCGCGCAGAGACGCTGAGCACCACCGGAATGAAGATGGCCACGACCCCGGTGGAGCTCATAAACGCCCCCAGTCCGGCGACCGTCAGCATCAGGAAAACCAGCATTTTGGTTTCGCTGCTTCCTGCGGCCTGCACCAGCCAGGAGCCCATGTTGGTTGCTACGCCGGTTCGCACCAGGCCATCGCCGATGATAAACAGCGCGGCAATCAGAATAACGTTAGGATCGCTAAAACCGGAAAACGCTTCGCTGAGCGTCAATGTACCGCTGAGAACAAAAGCGACAATAATGCCCAAAGCGATCGCATCCATGCGTACTTTGCCGGTGGCAAAAAGGACAACCGCAATCGCTAACAGACAGAGCACCCAAATCAGTTCACCGTTCACAACACTTCCTTGTCATCAGATAAGCGGTAAGGACTTCAACTAAAGGTATTCACCATAGTGACAGAAAAAAGCCCCAACGGTGTGGGGCTAAATCATAAGATCAGGCATTCTGCGTGACGTTGACCGTGCCATCCGGCAACTTCTCAACGCGAAGCGCCGAGAGCGTGGAGAGCACAAAATCAACCTCAAGCAGTTCCGGCGTTTCCGGCGGTACGTTAACGGCAGCCACGTGACAGCCTGCCGCGAGGCCAGACTGCACGCCCGCGGGCGCATCTTCCACCACCAGACATGCCTGCGGTGGTAGCGCCAACTGTTCAGCCCCCAGCAGATAAGCATCTGGCTGCGGTTTACCGCGCTTCACCTGTTCGGCGGTCACAAAGGCGTTCGGCTGCGGAAGCCCGGCCGCGCGGTGGCGCGCATAGGCCACCGGAATCGACCCCGAAGTCACAATCGCCCACGGAATCGCGTTGGCCTCCAGATGCTCCAGCAGTTCAACGGCCCCCGGCAGCGCGCGGATACCGTTAAGATCTCCCGCTTCTATCTGCTCCAGCCGTAAGAACTCCGCCTGAATTTCCGCTTCCGATTTACCCGGCATAAAGTGGCGCAGCGTAGTGATAGCCTGTTTGCCGTGGATGTAGTCCAGCACCGCTTCCGGATCAACGCCGTAGCTGTCGGCCCAGAAGCGCCAGGAGCGTTCAATCACCGCCAGTGAGTCCACCAGCGTGCCGTCTAAATCAAAGAGGAAACCTCGACACTGCACGGTAGCCTCCATCAGGCGTTAATGATTTGGTTAATTTCGTTGCTGCTCAGGTGATACTGACGCGGACAGCCGTGCCAGACGTTCAGCATGCGCTGGTATTTGTCCCACATTGGGGTTTGCGCGTTAAAACCGTGAGTACCGGCATCAAAGTGGGTGTAGCGACCTTCAATGTTGACCATAAAGCGGACGTAACCAAGGAAGCGCGCTTCGGTAGCGGCATCAAAGCCGAGGAAGGTGACGCGGCGTTCGTCGATAGTGTTAGCGTCTTTCAGGTTAGTCCAGGAGACGTGCAGCGCGTGGTACATCTCCATGATGTCGATAACAATACGGCAGGTCTCTTCTTTGAGTTCCCCAAATTCCCTGTCCAGTTCACGCATCTGTAAACCATAACCCCGTTCGATGATGGTTTGCAGGCGGCGGTAGCGCTCAGCGTTGTCGGGATCAAGCATGGTCATCATTTTGTATTGGTTAGACAAAATCAGACGTTGAGCATGGGTCATTTCCATTTTTCGACTCCTGTTGCGCTTTGCAGCATAAAAAAAGACACAATGATTGTGTCTTCTTTTATATGCGTTTTTCGCCCTCAATTACAAATCATCGAGGAAAGTTTTATCCAGTTGTTTGAAGGCGCGCTTAAGCGTGTCAGCCAACGCCTGGTAATCCGGCTTGCCTTCGACCGGTGCCAGCGCCTGCCCTGACTCCTGCAATTTACCGCGCACTTCATAAAACCACTGCAATATAGAAGGGGGTAACGGCGTCACCGAACGTTTACCCAGCCACCATAGCCCCTGCATTGGCAGGCTCAGCGCAAACAGCGCGGTAGCAACCGCGGGGCCAAGTTGGCCGCCAAGTGCGATTTGCCAGCACAGCGTAAAGATGGCCAGCGGCGGCATCAGACGGATGGCGTGACGCGTTGCACGGATCACGCGGTTTTCAACAAACACCGGTGCGAGCCGTTTTTCCAGCGGCCACGTCTTTGCATAAAACTGCCCCCGGCTAAACAAACTGAAGAAACTGACCGGGCGTTGTTCGGGTGTCGACATGGCTTACCTCAACTTCACATATAAAAATTAAAATTTTTTTTAAAACAACAACTGAGTATGACATCGTTCAAAAAATTTTGGCATAGACCCTGCAATCGGGTATTCTGTGCCAGCTTGGGATAACGCGATTCTATACGCTCCAGCACTTCAAATTATCGCATATTCTGCCATTGGCGGAAAATTATGCAAAATGACTTAGAATCAATATGTATTTCTTAGATCATGCCTGAAAAGTGTCTCGGGCATGATGTTAATCATAAATGTCGGTGTCATCCTGCGCTACGCTTTATGACTCATTGACGTTTTTTTAGCCACGTATCATAAATAGGTACTTCCATGTCGAGTAAGTTAGTACTGGTTCTGAACTGCGGTAGCTCCTCCCTGAAATTTGCCATCATTGATGCAGTTAACGGTGAAGAATACCTCTCTGGTTTAGCCGAGTGTTTCCATCTTCCAGAAGCACGTATCAAGTGGAAAATGGATGGCGGTAAACAAGAGGCCGCTTTAGGTGCAGGCGCCGCTCACAGTGAAGCGCTGAACTTCATCGTTAATACTATTCTGGCACAAAAACCAGAACTGTCCGCTCAGCTGACCGCTATCGGCCACCGTATCGTACACGGCGGCGAGAAGTACACTAGCTCCGTGGTGATCGACGAATCCGTCATCCAGGGCATCAAAGACTCTGCGTCCTTCGCACCGTTGCACAACCCGGCTCACCTGATCGGTATCGCTGAAGCGCTGAAATCCTTCCCTAACCTGAAAGACAAGAACGTTGCCGTATTCGACACCGCGTTCCATCAGACCATGCCGGAAGAATCTTACCTTTATGCTCTGCCATACAGCCTGTACAAAGAGCACGGCATCCGTCGTTACGGCGCACACGGCACCAGCCACTTCTATGTGACTCAGGAAGCCGCTAAAGCGCTGAACAAGCCGGTTGAAGAACTGAACATCATCACTTGCCACCTGGGCAACGGTGGTTCCGTTTCTGCAATCCGCAACGGCGTGTGCGTAGATACTTCTATGGGTCTGACCCCGCTGGAAGGCCTGGTAATGGGTACTCGCTCTGGCGACATCGACCCAGCCATCATTTTCCATCTGCATGACACTCTGGGCATGAGCATCGACCAGATCAACAAGATGCTGACCAAAGAGTCTGGCCTGCTGGGTCTGACCGAAGTGACCAGCGACTGCCGTTATGTAGAAGATAACTACAAAGAAAAAGCTGACGCTAAACGTGCAATGGACGTTTACTGCCACCGCCTGGCGAAATACATCGGCTCCTACGCTGCGCTGATGGAAGGCCGTCTGGACGCGGTTATCTTCACCGGTGGTATCGGTGAAAACGCGGCAATGGTTCGTGAACTGTCCCTGGGCAAACTGGGCGTTATGGGCTTCGAAGTTGATCACGAACGCAACCTGGCTGCCCGTTTCGGCAAGTCTGGCTTCATCAACAAAGAAGGCACCCGTCCTGCCATCGTTATCCCGACCAACGAAGAACTGGTCATCGCACAAGACGCGAGCCGTCTGACTGCCTAATATCACACCGCCAGCCTAGCTGGCGGTGCTGTTTTGTATCCCGCCTGAAACTGGCGGTAACGAAAGAGGATAAACCGTGTCCCGTATTATTATGCTGATCCCTACCGGAACCAGCGTCGGCCTGACCAGCGTCAGCCTTGGCGTTATCCGTGCTATGGAACGCAAAGGCGTTCGTCTGAGCGTCTTTAAGCCAATCGCTCAGCCACGCACCGGTGGCGATGCGCCTGACCAGACTACCACTATCGTTCGCGCTAACTCATCTACCACAACGGCCGCTGAGCCGATGAAGATGAGCCACGTAGAAGCCCTGCTCTCCAGCAATCAGAAAGATGTGCTGATGGAAGAGATCATCGCTAACTACCACGCGAACACCAAAGATGCTGAAGTGGTTCTGGTTGAAGGCCTGGTCCCGACCCGTAAGCACCAGTTTGCTCAGTCTCTGAACTACGAAATCGCGAAAACGCTGAACGCGGAAATCGTCTTCGTTATGTCTCAGGGTACCGACACCCCAGAGCAGCTGAACGAGCGTATTGAACTGACTCGTAACAGCTTCGGCGGCGCGAAAAACACCAACATTACCGGCGTTATCGTTAACAAACTGAACGCGCCGGTTGATGAACAGGGCCGTACTCGCCCAGACCTGTCTGAGATCTTCGACGATTCTTCCAAAGCGAAAGTCGTTAAAATCGATGCCGACCAGCTGAAAACCTCCAGCACCCTGCCTATTCTCGGCGCGGTACCGTGGAGCTTCGATCTGATCGCCACTCGTGCTATCGATATGGCGCATCACCTGAATGCGACCGTGATCAACGAAGGCGACATCAACACTCGCCGCGTGAAATCCGTCACCTTCTGCGCACGTAGCATCCCGCACATGCTGGAGCACTTCCGTGCAGGTTCCCTGCTGGTCACTTCCGCAGACCGTCCTGACGTTCTGGTTGCTGCGTGCCTCGCCGCAATGAACGGCGTAGAGATCGGTGCCCTGCTGCTGACCGGCGGCTACGAAATGGACGCGCGCATCACTAAGCTGTGCGAACGTGCATTCGAAACCGGCCTGCCGGTATTCATGGTGAACACCAACACCTGGCAGACCTCTCTGAGCCTGCAGAGCTTCAACCTGGAAGTTCCAGTTGATGACCGCGAGCGCATCGAGAAAGTTCAGGAATACGTGGCGAACTTCATCAATCCAGAGTGGATCGACTCCCTGACTGCGACTTCTGAACACAGCCGTCGTCTGTCTCCACCTGCGTTCCGCTACCAGCTGACCGAGCTGGCACGTAAAGCCGGCAAACGCGTCGTTCTGCCAGAAGGCGACGAACCACGTACCGTTAAAGCGGCGGCGATCTGTGCTGAACGTGGTATTGCGACCTGCGTGCTGCTGGGTAACCCAGACGAGATCACCCGTGTTGCTGCGTCTCAGGGCGTTGAACTGGGCGCTGGCGTTGAAATCGTTGACCCAGAAGTGGTTCGCGAAAGCTACGTGGCTCGCCTGGTCGAACTGCGTAAGAACAAAGGCATGACCGAAACCGTTGCCCGCGAACAGCTGGAAGACAACGTGGTTCTCGGTACCCTGATGCTGGAACAGGACGACGTTGACGGTCTGGTTTCCGGTGCGGTTCACACCACTGCGAACACCATTCGTCCACCGCTGCAGTTGATTAAAACTGCACCGGGCAGCTCTCTGGTGTCCTCCGTGTTCTTCATGCTGCTGCCAGAACAGGTTTATGTTTACGGCGACTGCGCGATTAACCCGGATCCAACAGCAGAGCAGCTGGCAGAAATCGCGATTCAGTCCGCTGATTCCGCGATTGCCTTCGGTATCGAACCACGCGTTGCGATGCTCTCCTACTCCACCGGTACCTCTGGTGCAGGTAGTGACGTAGAGAAAGTGCGTGAAGCCACTCGTCTGGCGCAGGAAAAACGTCCTGACCTGATGATTGACGGCCCACTGCAGTACGATGCTGCGGTAATGGCTGACGTAGCGAAATCCAAAGCACCGAACTCTCCGGTTGCAGGTCGCGCTACCGTGTTCATCTTCCCGGATCTGAACACCGGTAACACCACCTACAAAGCGGTACAGCGTTCTGCCGACCTGATCTCCATCGGGCCGATGCTGCAGGGTATGCGCAAGCCGGTGAACGACCTGTCTCGTGGCGCGCTGGTAGACGATATCGTCTACACCATCGCTCTGACCGCGATCCAGTCTTCACAGCAGCAGTAATCCTTAGGCCACCCGTTCGCGGGTGGTTTAAAGGCAAAAAAAATCCGGAGACGGGAAACCGCTCCGGATTTTTTGTATCTGGTGTTTAGCCGCGCTTATTCCGCTTCTTCTTCAACGTGAGCTTCGTTGTTAGCATTGCGGGTCATCCACAGCGCCAGCGCCTTCAGCGAGTCGTCGGTAAACTCATCGCAGCGCGCGGTGATCTCTTCCGGCGTCATCCAGCGAACTTCGCTCACTTCTTCTTCCTGTAGCGCAAACGGCCCGTGAGAAACGCAGCTGAACAGGCTTCCCCAGACGCGACAGTGCTTATCTTCAAAGTAGAACTGCCCGTGATCGGCAAACGGTACGCCAGCAATACCCAACTCTTCTTCCGCTTCGCGGCGAGCAGACTCCAGTAGCGGTTCATCAGCCTGAACGACACCCCCAGCGGTGGCGTCCAGCATACCCGGCTGGTAATCTTTCGTCTCCGTACGGCGCTGTACCAGAATTTTCCCCATTCCGTCGTGGACGACGATATAGGTTGCCCGGTGCCGCAGACACTGCGCGCGCATCTGCTCACGGCTCGCTTGCGCGATGACCTCATTGTCTTCATTGACAATATCGACCCATTCCGTGCTTGCCAAATGATTCTGCTCGACCATCCGTAAACCTTAAATTGAAAGCGCTCTTACGGCGCGTTTTATGATTGATGGGTAACTTACGGGTTAATGGCAACCTCTGCAATAACCTGTTGATCATTGAGTGCGAAAACCTGCAGCCTACCCTCGTCAAGCATCCCATAGCTTGCGGCAAAACCGCCTTTAGGAATGCTAACCGAACCGGGATTAAATAAGAATATATCGCCGCGTTTTTCTGCCACCGGCAGGTGCGTATGGCCGTAAATCAGCACGTCTCCTGCCGACAGCGGCGGGAGATTATCAGGATGATAAAGATGGCCGTGGGTCAGAAACAGGCGCTGCGAATCGGTGAGCACCTGCTGCCAGGACGCGGTGATGGGAAACGAAAGCAGCATCTGGTCAACTTCGCTATCGCAGTTGCCACGCACCGCAATAATGCGATCGGCGATGGTGTTCAGCCGCTCTGCCACCTGCGCCGGGGCGTAACCTTCCGGCAACGCATTACGCGGCCCGTGGTTGAGTACATCACCCAGAATAACCAGCCAGCGAGCGCCGCTCTCAGCAAACCGCGCCAGCACGCGTTCGGTAGCCGGTAGCGAGCCGTGAATATCCGATGCAAACATCAGTTTCATGAATCAATTCCCCACAATGATAACCTTGCCATCATAATGGATTTCCACACTTTTTTCAGCCTGTGCGTTTTGCCGAAAGTGCAACATAGCGCTGCACAGAAGCTCGCTGCCACTGGAATGTGGCGTAGTCGGCGAGGCGTTCTGGAACGTCATCGCCGTTCAGCACCAGGCGGTTAAGCATTAGCGCCAGGTCTGTATCGGCAAGACACCACTCACCAAACAAATTAGGCCGACCGTCGGCCAGTAATGCACTGGCAGTGTCAAACAGTTTAGCCGCGCTTTTGCGCCCTGCTTCGGTCAAAGGTGCTTTTTTCTCTCCGGCGAAAATGACCGCCGTGGATCGCTCTTCGCGAATGGGCATCAGGTCGCTGCGTAACCACGCCTGAATCTGCCGCGCACGGGCACGTTTTTGCAGGTCGTGAGGGTACAAACGCTCCCACTCCGGCGGTGCAAAACGTTCATCAAGGTATTCGGTTATGGCGGAAGATTCGCTGAGCTCAAAGCCATCAACATCCAGCAGCGGCACGCGACGGGTAGCAGAGTAACCGCGCCAGCCCGGCTGGAGGTGTTCGCCAAGGCCGAGATTGACGGTTTTGAGGGTAAACGGCAGCCCCTTTTCCTGCAGGGCAACGTAGACGGACATCACGTAAGGCGAGAAAAAATCGGAATCAGACCAAAGCGTTATCACAGGCTGGCTCATAGCGTCCTCAATCACGGGCAGGAGATGCACGAACGATGGACGCAGAACGCGTCCACCCAATATGCTGTCAACATAGCCTGTCTGGCGGGCGATGTCACTTGCCCGCAACATGAGGATTTTGCAATCAGCCGACCACCAGCGTTTTCGGCTCCAGATAGGCCTGCATCCCCCATTTGCCCATCTCACGACCCAGACCTGACTGCTTCACGCCGCCAAACGGTGCCAGTGGCTCATGTTCAAGCGTATTGACCATCACGCGGCCGGATTCAATCCGCAGCGCCAGCGCTTCACCACGCTCGCGTGAGCCACTCAGCACCATGGCGTTGAGACCATAATCAGTATCGTTGGCAATCGCCAGCGCTTCGTCCTCGTCGCGATAAGGAATAATCACCAGCACCGGCCCGAAGATCTCTTCACGGGCGATACGCATCTGGTTGTTCGCATCGGTAAAAATGGTCGGCTTCACGTACCAGCCTTTTTGCTGACCCGCAACGCGTCCTTCTCCGCCTACCAGAATTCGCGCCCCTTCCTGCTGACCCAGTTGAATATAGTTCTGCACGCGCTGCCACTGTTTCTGGCTAACCATCGGGCCAATCACCGTCTCGCTATCACGCGGGTCGCCGGAGGTGAATCCGCTAACCGCCTCGATAAACGCCTGTTCGAACTCTGCCTGACGAGAGGCGGGCACCAGAATGCGCGTCCCGGCGATGCACGCCTGTCCGCTATTCATAAACCCGGCTTCCAGCGCCAGATGTACCGCCGTCTTCACGTCCGCATCATCGAGGATCACGGTCGGCGATTTGCCCCCCAGTTCCAGCGTAACGCGCTTAAGCGTGCGGGCGCCGCTTTCCACAATGTGTTTCCCCACCGCCGTCGAACCTGTAAAGGAGATTTTGGCGATGTCGGGATGGTGATTGATGGTGTCACCCACGACGTCGCCCCGCCCGGTGACAATGTTAAACACCCCCGCCGGAATCTGCGCGGCGTGCAGCGCTTCGGTGACAATCTGCGTCTGCCAGGCGCTCATTTCACTCGGTTTGATAACCGCAGTACATCCAGAAGCCATCGCGGTCGCTAGCTTATTGCAGATAAAACCAGCATCGCTGTTCCACGGCGTAATCAGCCCGGCGACACCGACCGGCGTCATCACCACTTTGGCGCGGCCTACCCTCTCTTCAAAGCTAAATTGTGTCAGCGCATCGATGGCGCAGCGAATGGTCTGCGCCGGCCAGGCCGCCATCCAGAGTGCGCGTGCCGATGGCGCGCCGTACTCGGAGATAAGCGCTTCCAGCAGGTCCGCTTCTCGTGCCTGTACGGCCAGGTACATTCTCTCCAGCACCGCTTTGCGCTCTTCACGAGTGGTCTGCGACCAGGCCGGGAACGCGGCTTTCGCGGCGGCAATGGCGCGCAGGGTGTCCTCTTCATCCGCCAGTCGCACCTGGCCAATCACCGCTTCAGTTGCCGGGTTAAACAGGTCAAAAAGCTCGCTGCCGTGTGGGGTAACAAACTCGCCGTTGATGTAAATCTGGTTGATGTGCAGCATGATTCGGTCCTTTCATCGTGGGATGTCGTGCAGTATAGGAGCGGCGCATCGTTACGATAAGAGGGTATAATATGGACGACCTGTCACGAAAATCGGAACAATCATGCACCGCAGCGGCCTTACCGAACTTGAAATCGTCCTTGCCGTCACCCGCCAGCAAAGCTTTCGCGCCGCCGCGCGCGAGTTGGGAATGTCGGCGACAGCCGTCAGCAACGCCGTCGCCGGGCTGGAGTCACGGCTTAACGTCCGGCTTTTTAACCGTACCACCCGCAGCGTCGCGCTAACGGAGCAGGGCCAGCGCTACGTGGCGCGTATCGCTCCGGCCCTGGCGGAAATACAACGTGCCGCCGAGGAGATTGCCACCGAGCCGGGAAACCCAACGGGGACGCTGCGCATCAACGCCCCGCGCGAGTGCGTGTCGCTGCTGTTCCGGCTGTTTGATACCTATCTGCAGCGCTACCCGCAGATGCGCCTGGATATCACTACCGAGTCACGACTTATCGACATCGTCGCAGAGGGATTTGACGCGGGTATCCGTCTCGCCGAGTCCGTCCCGCAGGATATGATTGCCGTCGCCCTGACGCCAGATGCGCGGATGCTGATTGTCGGCTCGCCGGACTACTTCGCGCGTCACGGTACACCGCGTTCGCCTGACGACCTCCAGCAGCATCAGAGTATCGGCATGCGCATGTCTCATGGCGGCGTTTACCACTGGGAACTGGCGCGCCATCAGCAAAAATTTACCGTGAATATTCCACCGCGGATCGTCGTCAGCGAGATGCAGGCTATTCATCGCGCGGCGCTGGCTGGACTGGGGCTGGCGTTTATTTCAGAATGGTTTATTCAGGACGAACTCCGCAGTGGCAAACTGGTCAGCGTACTGGACGAATGGTGTCCAACCTTTGGCGGCCTGCGTCTGTATTATCCTGGGCACCGGCATGTGCTCCCGGCGCTGCGCACGTTTGTTGAACTGGCGCACGAACTGAACGCGCGCCAGACCCTGCCGCGATAAAGATGCTTTAGTGTATGATGCACTGGAAAATAAAAATTACGGAGAACACCTGCAATGTCTCAGTCTGACGCCATCATTCGCATCAAAAATTTACGCCTGCGTACGTTTATCGGCATTAAGGAAGAGGAGATTGCCAACCGCCAGGACGTGGTTATCAATCTTGAAATTCGCTACCCGGCGGAAAAGTCGCGCAACAGCGAAGATATTAACGATGCCCTGAACTATCGCACCATTACCAAGAACATTATTCGTCACGTTGAGAATAACCGTTTCTCTTTACTGGAAAAATTAACTCAGGATGTGCTCGATATCGCACGCGAACATCACTGGGTCACTTATGCTGAAGTGGAAGTCGATAAAGTTCACGCGCTGCGCTACGCCGATTCGGTATCCATTACCTTGAGCTGGCAACGCTAAGCGCTCCCTTCGGGAGGTGGCATGAAAATTCTGATTACCGGCGGCACCGGGCTGATTGGCCGCCATTTAGTTCCGCGTTTACTGACGCTCGGGCACACGGTCTGCGTGGTGACCCGTTCTCCTGAAAAGGCCCGCCAGACGCTCGACCCGCGCGTTGAGCTTTGGCCTGGACTACAGAATATGTCATCGCTCGAGGGCATTGACGCCGTTATCAATCTTGCCGGCGAACCCATCGCCGACAAGCGCTGGACGGCGCAGCAAAAGCAGAAGCTGTGCGACAGTCGCTGGGGTATCACCCAGCGAATTAGCGAGTTAATTCAGGCGAGCACGACGCCCCCTTCAGTGCTGATTTCGGGTTCGGCCACCGGCTATTATGGCGACCTCGGCGAGGTTGTGGTCACGGAAGAGGAGCCACCGCATAACGAGTTTACCCATAAGCTGTGCGCGCGCTGGGAGCAGATAGCCTGCACCGCACAGAGCGAGCACACCCGCGTCTGTCTGCTGCGCACCGGCGTGGTGCTGGCGCCGAAAGGCGGCATCCTCGCGAAACTCCTGCCGCCTTTCAGACTCGGTCTCGGCGGCCCTATTGGCAACGGTAGACAGTACCTGGCGTGGATCCATATTGACGATATGGTCAACGGCATTCTCTGGCTGCTGGATAACGATTTACGCGGGCCTTTCAACATGGTTTCTCCCTACCCGGTGCACAACGAGCAGTTTTCCCATGCGCTGGGTCAGGCGCTCAATCGCCCGGCCATTCTTCGCGTTCCCGCCACCGTGATACGCCTGCTGATGGGCGAATCCTCAGTGCTGGTATTAGGCGGACAGCGCGCGCTCCCCAAACGGCTTGAAGCCGCTGGGTTCGCGTTTCGCTGGTACGATTTAGACGAAGCGTTGGGTGATATTCTCGCCCACTGATGCCCCACACGATGGTGATGGCGCCGGGCCATCACCATACTTTTCCTGCTTCTCCCACTTCTGGAATCCGCCACGCATTCCTGTTAACGAGAGCATCTCCCTCTGATACAAACGTGAAGCCGATTCCAACGCGTTATCTCCCGCTTTGTCATAACAGCTCAATGCATATTATTGCGTCAGCCCACTGTTGACATTCGTCAACAAAATATCAATACTCTGCGGGATACATTGATGAAGGAACATCCAGATAAGCATATCAGGGCAGCCATTGATTACGCGCTACAACGTGGTTGGTTGTTTATCACCAGCGGTAAAAGCGCCCACTGTTTTGGTCGTTTGCAGTGCGGCGTGGCTGAGCATCGGGATCATATGATGAGCATATGGTAGACACCTGCCGTTCCGCTGCACCACGCCCGGCAAATCATGCGCATGGTCGACCGCTGCCAGCCCAAACATTCGTAGAGCAAGGGAGAAACGAAATGCCGTTATTTAACTTTACGCTAACGCTTTCAGGTGTTAGCCGCAGCACGACAAATCTTGAAGAGGCGTTCTATCATGCACATTGCGATGATGCGCTGATCTGCTTTTACGGGACGGCGGTCTATCTCGATTTTGACCGCGAAAGCGACACGCTGGAGCAGGCCATTCTTTCCGCCATTCGCGACATTGAATCCGCCCCCTCACTCAATGCACGGGTCGAATCGGTCGACTCGACCCTGGTCGGGCTTAGCGATATCGCCGAACTCACCGGCGTCTCCCGCCAGGCGATTTCACTGCTTAAAGATGGCGCTCGCGGCGGCGGTCAGTTTCCCGCCCCCATTCAACGCGTCAAGGGCAACTCCCCGCTCTGGCGGTGGCAGACGGTCGTACAATGGCTGGTGACGGAGGGTCGCATCGCCGAGACTTCGCCGATGGTCGCACATGCCCGCACGTTGGATAACCTGAACCTGGCACTCCAGCTTCGCGCCTCTCAGGAGAGCAAAACGGTACTGCACTATTTTGCACGCCTGGAACGCACGACGGCCTTCAGCGGCTAATTCCGTGCCATTCCATCATCGCCGGTGCTAAAGTACAGCCTCAGATTTGGCTTAATGGCATAGGAAAATGGTAACCCTCACCACCCGGCGACTACGGCTTTCTCCCTTTAATGACAGCGACTGGCCCTTCTTCCTTCAACTGCGACAAAACCATGAGGTGATGCAGTTTATGGGGGAAATGCTGGAGGAAGCAGCGATACGTGCAATTTTTGTCCTACGCTGCAACTCTCCCGCGATCTTTGTTATCCGCGATGAAAACGGTACGCCACTTGGCGATATAGGGCTGCAGATCAGCAGTAAAAATCCCCACGAAGCGGACGTTGGCTACGCGCTGCTGCCAGAGGCGCAAGGAAAAGGGTTTGCCAGCGAGGCGCTCCGTGCAATATGCGATTATGGCTTTCAACAGCTTGGTCTATGGGCCATTAATGCTTGGGTACTGGGCGATAACCAAGGTTCGGCAAGGCTGCTGGAAAAGCACGGTTTTATCCGCACGCAGGTGCTGACAAAAGCCTATAGGCTGAACGGCAAAGATTACGATGACTGGGTCTATCGGCGGGAAAACGCCCCCACGCACGCGTGAGGGCGAGTGAAGCCTACTTTAATGCGCCACTGAGGAACTGCTGCAGACGCGGGCTCTTCGGATTGCCAAACACCGCTTCCGGGTTGCCCTCTTCCTCAATTTTGCCCTGATGCAGGAAAATCACGTGCGATGACACATGGCGAGCAAAGCCCATTTCGTGGGTCACTACCACCATGGTTTTCCCCTCTTCCGCCAGCTGCTGCATAATGCGCAGCACCTCACCCACCAGCTCAGGGTCAAGCGCTGAAGTGGGTTCATCAAACAGCAGCACTTCCGGTTCCATCGCCAGCGCACGGGCGATGGACACACGCTGCTGCTGGCCACCGGACAGGTGCACCGGGTATTTGCCCTGCTGGCGTTCATCAATACCGACTTTCGTCAGGTACTTCACCGCGCGATCGCGCGCTTCCTGCTTGCTCAAGCCGAGGACCTGAATCGGCGCTTCCATGACGTTTTCCAGCACCGTCATGTGGCTCCACAGGTTGAAGTGCTGGAACACCATCGTCAGGCGCGTACGCAGCAGGCGAAGCTGGTTTTTATCCGCCACCTTCAGCTGACCGTCGTTATCACGCACCAGACCAATATTCTCGCCATTGACGATAATGGTGCCTTCACTTGGCTTCTCAAGGAAGTTAATGCAGCGCAAAAAGGTACTCTTGCCGGAACCGGAAGAGCCGATGATGCTTATCACATCCCCAGCGTTAGCCTTCAGCGACACGCCCTTCAGCACCTCGTGCTCGCCATAGCGTTTGTGCAGGTCGATTACGTTTAGTTTTTTATCAGACATCATATTCTCAGTGCGTAGAAGACGGTTTCATGTGCTGTAACCAGCGCTTTTCCGCTTTGCGGAACAGGCGAATCAACACATAAGAGATGGCCAAATAGAGCACCGCCGCAATACCGAAGGCGGTAAAGGGTTGATAGGTCGCCGAGTTAATATCGCGCGCAATCTTGAGCAAGTCAGGCACGGTGGCGGTAAACGCCAGCGCCGTCGAGTGCAGCATCAGGATAACTTCATTGCTGTAGGCTGGTAACGCAATACGTAAGGCCGACGGCAGAATGATGCAGCGATAAAGCTTAAACGACGAGAAACCATAGGCGCGCGCGGCTTCCACTTCTCCCGCCGGTACCGAGCGAATCGCCCCGGCAAAAATTTCGGTGGTGTAGGCGCAGGTATTTAACGTTAAGGCCAGCACTGTACAGTTCAGGCCACTGCGGAAGAAGGCGTTTAACAGCTCGGTGCCTTTAACAATTTCCAGCGTATACATGCCGGAATAGAACACCAGCAGCTGCACATAGAGCGGCGTACCGCGGAAAATATAGGTAAACAGCCAGACCGGGAATTTGATGTATTTATTGCTGGAGACGCGGGCAATGGCCAGAAACAGCGCCATCACACCGCCCATCACCACCGACAGCACCAGCAGCCATAGGGTAATCGCCACGCCGGTAAAACGATAACCGTCGGTCCACAGCAGCGCTTTCCAGTACTCCTGAATGATTTCAATCACAGGTCAGCCCTCTTCACGCCCACGGAGTAGCGGCGTTCGAGCAGCAACAACACGCCATTGGAAACGGTAGTAAACAGCAGATAAATCAAGCCACAGACAATGGCGAAATAGAACGGCTCCCAGGTGCTTTTACCTGCAAGCTGGGTCGCTTTAACGACATCTTCCAGACCCAGCAGCGAGACCAGCGCGGTCGCTTTGAGGATAACCTGCCAGTTATTGCCAATGCCCGGCAGCGCATAGCGCATCATCGCGGGAAACAAAATACGACGGAAGGTTTGTGAACCGGTGAAACCAAAAGCCGTCGCGGCTTCAATATGACCTCTCGGCACCGCCATAAACGCGCCGCGGAAGGTTTCGGTGAAATAGGCCCCGTAGATAAAACCAAGGGTGATGATACCGGCGATCATCGGGTCAATATCAAACTGCGCCAGCCCGAGCGCGTCGGTCAGCACGTTAAGCGCCATCTGCAGCCCGTAGAAAATCAGCAGCATCAGCACCAAGTCTGGCACGCCACGAATCAGCGTGGTGTAGCCTTCAAAAATTAACGCCAGCACGCGATTTCGGGAGAGCTTTGCTCCCGCGCCCACCAGACCTATAAGCACGGCAAGAACCACTGAGCTGATCGCCAGCTCAAGGGTGACAAGAGCGCCCTGAAAAATTACCTGTGAAAACCCGTACAGCATGCTGCCAGTCCTGTCTTTACGCCCACCGTTTTGTGCGTGCAAAACGGTGGGTTACTCGTGATGATTACTCGCCGTAAACGTTAAAATCGAAGTACTTCTTCGCCAGCTTGTCGTAGGTGCCGTCAGCACGCATGTCAGCAAACGCTTTGTTCAGCGCATTCAGCAGCTCGGTATCGTCTTTACGCAGACCCATACCGGTACCCACACCGAACAGCTTCACGTCTTTAATGGACGGGCCGCCGAACTGGTAGTCTTTACCGATTGGCTGTTTCAGGAAACCTTCACTCGCCGCCACTTCGTCCTGGAATGCTGCATCAATACGGCCAGCGGTCAGGTCAGAGTAGATATTGTCCTGCCCCTGATAGGAGACAATTTCAATACCCTTCGGCGCCCAGTGTTCGTTACCGTACGTCTCCTGAGTGGTACCCTGCAGTACACCCACGCGCTTGCCTTTCAGCGTGGCAAGGTCAGGCGTAATTGGGGAACCTTTTTTCACCACCAGACGGGAGTCAGCGGCATAGAGTTTGTCGGTAAAGGCGATTTCCTGCTGACGTTTTTCGGTGATCGACAGCGAGGACATGATGGCATCGATTTTCTTCGCTTTCAGCGAGGGGATCAGGGCGTCCAGCGGGTTTTCCACGAAGGTACATTGTGCCTGGATGCGCTTACACAGCTCTTTTGCCAGATCAATGTCAAAACCCACTAATTCACCCTGTGCATTCTTTGATTCGAACGGTGCATACGTAGGGTCAGTACCGATACGCACTTTTTGCGGGATTGCTGCAAATGCGCTTGATGCAGAAGCAAGCGCTAATACCAGAGAAAAAGACAACGCCAGTTTTTTCATATCATCCTCTACAAGCTGTGATTCTTGTGTGTTTTTTAGAAATAATCTGAGCAGTTATCGTGCCATCTTTCGGCCCTTTAAGGCAAAGCATTCTGCCCTTCAGGCTGGCTTTTTTCTCATTAAAAATGCTTAATTATGCAACCTCGCGCAACTTTCGAACAAAAAACGCACCATCGTGGTGCAAGGGCAAATATATGCACCACGATGATACATGCGACCGCTTAGTCGCCGTAGACGTTGAAGTTAAAATACTTCTTCGCCATCTTGTCGTAGGTGCCGTCCGCGCGCAGTTCCGCTAACGCTTTATCGAACGCCGCTTTCAGCTCGACATCATCTTTACGCAGCCCAACGCCGGTGCCGTCACCGAAGTATTTTTTGTCTTTTACCGACGGGCCAGCAAACTCGAAATCCTTACCGGCAGGCTGTTTCAGGAAGCCTTCGCTGGCGGCGACTTCATCCTGCAATGCCGCATCCAGTCGGCCGGCTGCCAGGTCGGCGTAGATCAGATCCTGGTTTTGATAGGCCACTACGTCCACGCCTTTGCTGCGCCAGTTTTCATTGGCATAAGCTTCCTGCGTAGATCCCTGAAGCACACCAATGTGCTTGCCCTTTAGCCCGTCCAGCGTCGGTTTCACCGAAGAACCTTTGGCGGCAATCAGGCGGGAATCCGCCGCGTACAACTTGTTGGAGAAGGCAATCTCCTGCTGGCGCTTTTCGGTGATCGACAGCGAAGAGATAATCGCGTCAATTTTCTTCGCCTTCAGTGAAGGGATCAGCGCGTCAAAATCGCTGCCAACCCAGGTACACTTGATGCTGGCGCGTTTACACATTTCGTTGCCCAGATCGATATCAAAGCCAATAAAATCGCCTTTGGCATCTTTCGATGAGAACGGTGCGTAGGTGGTATCGGTACCGATGCGGATGCTCTGTGGCAGTGCGGCAAATACGCTGGAGGCGCTGCTGAGACCCAGCAGCAAAGAGAGAGCCAGAACCGTCTTTTTCATACGTTCCCCTATTAAACCGTGATGTCGTTAACTGCTAATAGTTATGTTGTGTTGTGTCTGCAAAACCTACTCTGCATCTTCCGTGCCATTTTTAATGCTGCAAAAACATGTGATGTTAAAAATGTTAACTAAAAGATAACAAGAGATGATCATCAGGAAAGATATCAGCCGCAGCGTATAAATCGAGCACAAAAGTGCAAACGGGATGATTAAATATCGAGGATTTGATCGGTGTTACACAATTGCCCTGAAACAGGGCAAAAGCGACATCATGCACAATGGTGGCGCAGGGTTATGCGCCGGTCCAGCGGGTAAAGAGATCTTCAGGCAGGGTGATATCAAACAGATCGAGTACGCGGTTAACCGTCTGGTTAATCACATCGTCCAGCGTTTGTGGGCGATGATAAAACGCCGGCACCGGCGGCATGATCACCGCGCCAATTTCCGCCGCCTGGGTCATCAGCCGCAGATGGCCTAAATGCAGCGGCGTTTCGCGCACGCACAGCACCAATGGGCGACGCTCTTTCAGCACCACGTCGGCGGCGCGGGTCAGCAGGCCGTCGGTATAGCTGTTGACGATGCCGGAGAGGGTTTTTATCGAGCACGGCAGGATAACCATACCCGCGGTTTTGAACGAGCCGGAAGAGATGCTGGCGGCGATATCTCGCGCGTCGTGTACCACGTCCGCCAGCGCCTGAACCTCACGCAGCGAAAAATCTGTCTCCAGCGCCAGCGTCTGTCTTGCCGCCTGGCTCATCACCAGATGCGTTTCGACGTCCGCCACGGTTTGCAGCACCTGCAACAGCCGCACGCCGTAAATAGCGCCGCTTGCGCCGGAAATACCAATGATGAGTCGTTTCACACGAACCGCCCTGTAGCCATAATGTGGCAAACTTTGCCGGATTACGGCGCCAGACGCAACCGCAACGCGTCGCTATCCGTCACCGAACTGCCGCGCGCCACCAGCCGCACGGGAAGCAGCAGGTTACGTTCGCTTTCGTCGTTCATCAGTAACTGGAAGGCATCGCGCCCCAGTTCACGTTTATCGACCGCCACCGTGGTCAGCGGCGGATGGGCCCAGGCCGCCGCATCGATGTCATCGAAACCGACGATAGCCACCTCTTCCGGCACGCGGATCCCCCGGCGGGCACACTCGCGCATTGCCACCAGCGCAGCCACGTCGTTGTAGGCAAAAATCGCATCCGGCGGCTGCGGTAGCGCCAGCAATCGAGACATTCCTTCGACCAGCACCTGCTCAATCTCTTTAATCGGCGGCACCTCAACGCAGTATTCTGGCGTAAGCGTCAGCCCGGCATCAAACAGCGCCTGCTGATAGCCCTCGACGCGCTGACGAATACTGTAGTGGCGCTGTGACGTCCCCAGAAACGCAATGCGGGTTCTCCCCTGCTCCAGCAGATGACGCGTGGCAATGAAGCCGCCGTGAAAGTTATCCGGGTTAACGCAGGGAAAATCCGCCGCCCATAAATCGACCAGCGCTACCGGCAGCGCGGTCTGGCGCAGTTCGGCCAGCACTTCCGGCTCAAGGTAACCCGCGCACACCAGCGCATCCGGCTGGTGTAGTTGAATCAGTTCAGATACCGAATCCTGCGGGCCAATTGGCTGAAAGCTCATGGCGATGTCATTTTCCCGGCAGGCATCCGCCACGCCCAGCATCACCGTTGAGTAGAACGGCAGCGCACTGGCGATATTGTGCTCCCGATGGAGCAAAAACATCAGCCGCTTGATACGCCCGGTGCGCAAGCGGCTAAAGTCATAGCCTTCCGCCTGGGCAATCGACAAGATACGTTGCCGCGTTTCATCGCTCAGCCCCGGCTGCCCTTTCAGGGCGCGGGAGACCGCCGCAATGGAAACGCCGCACGCCGTGGCAATATCTTTGATTCTAATTTTCTTCGCCATTCCGTTCGCTTCCGCCTGTTAACCACATTGCCGGACAGAGGATACCACGCAGCATAGGGTGTCCGCTTCCCGGATTATATTTACTAAACAAATTATCCAAACCAATCCAATTATTGATGGAAGTGATATTTACCTCGCCATCACTCACAATTTTGTGATCGACATCACCAGTTAAACTTTATTTATAGTAAAAATAAGATCGAATTCACTATTTAAACCGTACGCTATATACCCGCATTTCGCTCAGGATCTATGCTCAGCGCCGTTAGTTATTTACTAAAAATCGTCAGAGATACGCCGTAATGACTTTTTGAATCATCACACCCTGTTCGAGGATTGGTTATGACCATTGCTGATAACCTGGATACTGATGTACAGACCGTTGATGCGGGAGAGACGCTCTCTACCCGCGAAAAGATAGGCTATGGATTAGGCGATGCCGGCGGGCATTGCATCTCAGATTTGATTAGCGGCTTTTTACTCTTTTTCTACACCGACGTTTTTGGGCTAAGCCCCGCCATCGTCGGCGCCATGTTCTTTACCCTGCGTATCTTTGATGCCGTTTCCGATCCCGTGATGGGGGTGATTGCCGACCGTACCCGCAGCCGCTGGGGGCGTTTTCGTCCGTGGCAGTTGTGGACAGCCGTACCGCTTGGCGTGATCGGTATCCTGACGTTTACCGTTCCGGACATGAGCGCGAACATGAAAATCGCGTGGGCGTTCGGCACCTACTTCCTGCTTTCCATCGGCTATACCGCCAACAACGTGCCTTACTGCGCACTGATTAATGCCATCACTAACCGCCACGATCAGGTGATGTCCTGCCAGTCCTGGCGCTTCGTGTTAAGCGGCATTGCCGGTTTCCTCGTCTCCGTCGGCCTGCCGTGGATGGTGGAGTTCTTTGGTCAGGGCAACCTGGCGAAGGGTTATCAGTATGGCGTCACCGTGCTGTGCACCATCGGCATGGTGCTATTTCTGCTGTGCTTCTTCTGGGTGAAAGAGCGTGTGCCGCTATCGCTGGCGGGTAACTTTACCCTGCGCGAACACCTGGCTGGGCTGCGCAAAAATGACCAGCTACTGATGATGCTGATCATGTCCTTCCTGCTGGTGAATATTCTCTGTATTCGCGGCGGCGGCTACATGTACTTCATCTCCTATGCGCTTGAGGGCGGCGCTGGGTATATGTCAATGTTCTTCGGTATCCTCACGATTTCCGGGATTGCCGGGGCAGTGATCGTCAACCCGCTTTCTCGCCGCGTCGATATGGTGCGTCTCTACTACTGGACGAACCTGGTACTGGTCGCGTTCGGGATTGGCATGTACTTTCTCCCGGTTGGCCCGCAATACCAGGTACTGTGGCTGGTCTGCATTGCCGTTAACAGCGTGATTCAGGGCTTCACCCTGCCGCTGCACTTTTCGATTATGGCCTTCGCCGACGACTACGGCGAATGGAAAACCGGCGTACGCTCCTCCGGGATGAACTTCGCCTTTAACCTCTTTTTCATCAAGCTCTCCTGGGCCTCTTCCGGCGGCATTATCAGCCTGATCCTGATTATGGTGGCCTATCAGCCGGGGCTTGGGAACCAGACGCCAGCATCTATCCATGGCATCACCCTGCTGCAAAGCCTGGTGCCAGCCGTGTTCCACTTTGTGCTCGCTATGTGCCTGCTGAAGTGCCGTCTAAACGGCCCAATGATGAAACGTATTTCTACTGACCTTCACCAACGCCATTCACACATTTCCTGAGGTAAACATGATGCAGTCTGATGTGATTGAAGCCGATCTGAACCGAATCACCATTACCGACCCATTTTTAGGGGAATATCAGCGCCTCATCCGCGACGTGGTTATCCCTTATCAGTGGGAAGCGCTGAATGACAATCTTCCGGAGGCGGAACCTAGCCACGCGCTGGCAAACTACCGCATTGCCGCCGGTCTTGAACAGGGTGATTTTTATGGCATGGTCTTTCAGGACAGCGACGTCACCAAATGGCTGGAAGCGGTTGCCTGGTCACTCAGCCAGAAGCCTGACGCCCAACTGGAAAAGACCGCCGATGAGGTGATTGAACTGCTGGCGCAGGCGCAGTGTGAAGATGGTTATCTGAATACCTGGTATACCGTAAAAGAGCCGGGCTTGCGTTGGACCAACGTGGCAGAGTGCCATGAGCTTTACTGCGCCGGGCACCTGTTCGAAGCGGCGGTGGCGTTTTACCACGCCACCGGCAAGCGTCGCCTGCTCGATATCTCCTGTCGCTTTGCCGATCACATCGACACGGTTTTCGGCCCCAACCCCGACCAGCTGCGCGGTTATCCGGGGCATCCGGAAATTGAACTGGCGCTGATGCGTCTGTATGAAGTAACAAAAGAACCGCGCTATCAGGCGCTGGCCCGCTTCTTCGTTGAAGAGCGCGGTCAGCAGCCGTACTACTACGATATTGAGTTTGAAAAACGCGGCGGCACTCGCCACTGGGTGGGCTGGGGCGATGCCTGGCCGGGCATGATTAAGGACAAATCGTACACCCATGCGCACAAGCCGCTTTCCGAACAGCACGAAGCGGTCGGCCACGCCGTCCGCTCGGTGTATCTGATGACCGGGCTGGCGCATATCGCCCGCATGACCCACGACGAAGATAAGCGCCAGACCTGTCTGCGCATCTGGGACAACATGGTGCAGCGCCGCATGTATATCACCGGCGGCATCGGTTCGCAGGGGATTGGCGAAGCGTTTACCAGCGACTACGATCTGCCGAACGACACCGCCTACGGTGAAAGCTGCGCCTCGATTGGCCTGATGATGTTCGCCCGCCGGATGCTGGAAATGGAGGGGGACGCCCACTACGCCGACGTGATGGAGCGCGCGTTCTACAATACGGTGCTCGGCGGGATGGCGCTGGACGGTAAGCACTTCTTCTACGTCAACCCATTGGAGACGCACCCGAAAAGCATTCCACATAATCATATCTACGATCACATTAAACCGGTTCGCCAGCGCTGGTTCGGCTGCGCCTGCTGCCCGCCGAATATTGCGCGTACGCTGGTTGCTATCGGCCATTACATTTTCACTCCGCGTCCGGACGCGCTGTTTATCAACTTCTACGCCGGTAGCGAAGCGCAGTTCACGGTGAACGAGCAGACGCTAGCGCTCAAAATCGAAGGCAACTACCCGTGGGATGAAGAGGTGAACATTCGCTTCGCGCATCCGCAAGCGGTCGAACATACCCTGGCCCTGCGTCTGCCGGAGTGGTGTGAAGCGCCGAAGGTGTTGGTCAACGGTCAGCCAGCGGTGGGTAACACGATCAACGGTTACCTGCATCTGCACCGTGAGTGGCAGGAAGGTGACGTGATTACGCTGCACCTGCCGATGACTATCCGCCGCGTCTACGCCAACCCGCTGGTACGCCATGCGGCAGGCAAAGTGGCGATTCAGCGCGGGCCGCTGGTCTACTGCCTGGAAGAGGCGGATAACGGCAGCGAACTGCATAACCTGTCGCTGCCAAAAGAGAGCGCCTTCCGTGAGATTCAGGGTGTGGGCGTGCTAAAAGGCAAAATTCTGTTGCAGACGGAAGGGTTACGCGTGCTGACCGCGCAGGAGGACAAGCCGCTCTACAGCTTTGATAATCGCCAGACGGCGGTGGAAAAGCAGACGTTAACCTTTATTCCGTGGTTTAGCTGGGCCAACCGTGGCGAAGGCGAAATGCGGATTTGGGTGGACGAGGTGTAAAACGCCTCGGCCGGGCTACGCACTCCACGTAGCCCGGCCGAGCGAAAGCGACGCCGGGAAAATACCGTCGTACTTACCCTTCGTTATGCATCTCTAAATTTTCCACTTCATTCTGCAGCTGTACCGCTTTCGCGTCGTCATTGCGCAGAGAGTCGAGGAAATCAAGATAGGTCTGGTCAACATCTTTGGTCACATACACACCGTTGAATACCGAGCATTCAAATTGCTGAATATCCGGGTTCTCCGCGCGAACTGCGTCAATCAGATCGTCCAGATCCTGGAAGATAAGACCGTCGGCGCCGATGATCTGGCGAATCTCATCCACTTCACGCCCGTGAGCAATCAGCTCGGTGGCGGTTGGCATGTCGATACCGTAGACGTTCGGGAAACGAATTTCCGGTGCCGCAGAGGCCAGATAAACCTTCTTCGCCCCGGCTTCACGCGCCATTTCAATAATCTGCTCAGAAGTGGTACCGCGCACGATGGAGTCATCCACCAGCAGCACGTTCTTATCGCGGAATTCAGCGCGGTTAGCGTTAAGCTTGCGGCGAACGGACTTACGACGCAGCTGCTGGCCCGGCATGATAAAGGTACGGCCAACGTAGCGGTTTTTCACAAACCCCTGACGGTACGGTTTGCCGAGAATGCGGGCGATTTCCAGCGCGATATCGCAGGAGGTTTCCGGAATTGGAATCACCACATCGATATCCAGATCTTCCCATTCACGCGCAATCTTCTCGCCGAGCTTGGTACCCATGTTCACACGGGCGCTGTAGACGGAAATTTTGTCGATAAAGGAGTCTGGACGCGCGAAGTAGACGTATTCGAACAGGCACGGGTTGCTTACCGGGTTGTCAGCGCACTGACGGGTGAACAGCTGGCCGTTTTCGGTGATGTAGACCGCCTCGCCCGGCGCAACGTCGCGCAGGAATTCAAAGCCGAGGGTGTCCAGCGCCACGCTTTCGGAGGCCACCATATATTCGGTGCGACCGTCGCCAATATCACGCTTGCCCAGCACCAGCGGACGAATACCGTTCGGGTCGCGGAAGGCCACCATGCCGTGGCCGATAATCATCGCGACGCAGGCATACGCACCGCGAATCTGGCGATTGGTTGCGGCGATAGCAGCGAAGATATTGTCGGCTTCCAGCGGGTAATGACGGAAGTTATCCAGCTCGCTTGCGAAGATATTGAGCAGGATTTCAGAATCGGAGGTGGTGTTGATGTGGCGGCGTTTTTCTTCAAACAGTTTTTGACGTAACTCGTGCGCATTGGTCAGGTTACCGTTATGCGCCAGCGTAATGCCGTACGGGGAGTTGACGTAAAAAGGCTGGGCCTCAGAGGCACTGGAGCTGCCCGCCGTTGGGTAACGCACGTGGCCAATACCCATGTTGCCCTGCATACGCTGCATGTGGCGGGCTTCAAAGACATCGCTCACCAGACCGTTCGCTTTACGCAAGCGGAAGCAGTTGTTGGCATCAATGGTGATGATGCCAGCGGCATCCTGTCCACGGTGCTGCAGCACCGTTAGCGCATCATAAATCGACTGGTTTACCGGCATGACACCGGCGATACCGACAATACCGCACATACGTCTTTTCCTCGTTAAGCAACGACCCAAAGCTTATACTTTGGGCAAGAAACTTGACGAGCTTTGAAGGTATTCAAAAAACCATCTGATAACCGGTGAGAAATAGGGAATAAACTGCGAATGCTGCCAGTCATCGCTTTTGGCCATCCCGGTAAAGGTGTCAAGGAAGAACAAGATAGCGGCGATAATCAGCACCCCACGTAATGCGCCGAAGCAGATCCCCAATACCCTGTCTGTACCCGACAGACCGGTCTTTTCCACCAGTTGGCCTATCACAAAGTTGACGATAGCGCCGACGATGAGCGTCGCGATGAACAGCGCCGCAATAGCAATCCCATTTCGAACCCGTTCGTCCTCAAAGCCCGTAAACCAGACTGACAGGTCAGTGTAGTAATGGCTGGCAACGTAGAAGGCACAGCCCCATGTTACCAACGATAATGCTTCACGAACAAAGCCGCGGATGAGGCTCACCAAGCAAGATAAGCCCAGCACCGCGATAATGGCGTAATCAATCCAGACCATATATGTCCCACGATTTTACGCCCTGTCATCCAGTTCGGGCGCATTCTAACAGAAAAAGAAAACGTTTGCGTAGGGATTTCCTTCCCCGGCGTAAATAAAAAATGGCGCTGAAAAAATATTCAACGCCATCGTTTTTTGGTCGTTTTAGGCGTTATTCAGCACCCCTAACCCTCTCCCCCGAGGGGAGAGGGGACCGTTGGGAGACGTCGACAAGCCCAGCACCGACTTTCTCCCTCGGCCCTCTGGGAAGAGGGCCGGGGTGAGGGGAAAAGACCCACACCTTAGTTCGGCGTATATCCCATCACCACGCCGCTGAGCCCCGACAACCGATTCAGTTCACCAAGTGAACCTTTCAGCTTATCTTTCGAGGCATCCGGGCCGACCAGAATACGGGTGATTTTACCCTGAACGGGCGTCGAAGGCGACGTGTAGGCGTGATATCCCGCACCGCGCAGACTCGCCACAATTTCGTTCACCTTATCCGCATTCTTCAATGCACCAAGCTGCACCACGTACGCTTTACCTACCGGTGCCGGTTTCTCTTCCGGCGCGGCTTTCGGCGGTGGCGTCGCTGCCGCGACCTGTTCAGCAACAGGCTGCGGTTTTGGCTTCGGTTTTTCTACTGGTTTTGGCTTCGGCAGTTCGGCGGCCGGCGGGATCTGTTCGAGATCGCCGTTGCCGTTCACTGCCAGACGGCTGGAGTCCAGCGACGGTGCTGCCGCGTCACCTGCCCTCACCTCTTCTGCCGCCCCTTCAGGCGGCTGAGCAGGCAGCGCCTGCGTTGCCGTCGGCAGCATATCAGGTTCATCACGGTCCCCCGGTTTTGGCACCAGCGGAATCGCCGCGAACTCATCCTGATAATGCTTTTTTTGCCCGTCAAGCAGCCCTGGCAGCACAATGACCCCCAGCGCAACTAATACTATCGTCCCGACGAGACGGTTTTGAAACTTACTTGCCACCGGCACTCCCCGCGTCCAACGCTTCCATCACATGCGCTACCGTGTGGAACGAACCACACACCAGCACCGTATCTTCGGGCGCTGCGTCAGCCATGGCGGCGTGCCACGCCTGCACGACGCTGGTAAAAACGGTCCCTGCGCGCAGATGCTCGCGCAGCTGTTCCGCCGTGGCACCGCGAGGTCCCTCGAGCGGCGCACAGTACCAGCTATCCACAACGTCCTCCAGACACGCCAGCGTACCGGCGATGTCCTTATCATGCAGCATACCAATAACCGCCAGCACTCGCCCAGTTTTCGGCAACGATTTGAGACGCCCGGCAAGATAGGCCGCGGCGTGCGGGTTATGTGCAACATCGAGGATCACGCGTGGCTCAAGCTGGATGGTCTGGAAACGGCCCGGCAGAATCGCGCTGGCGATGCCTTCACGGATCACCGCTTCACTTACCTCAAGCCCGCTGGCGCGCAGCGCGGCAAGCGCCGTGGCGGCATTAGGCTGCGGCACGTTTGGCAACGGCAGGTTACGCAGTTCGCCCTGGGCGTCGCTGAAGGTCCAGCTATCGCCTTCGACGGTATAGCGCCAGTCAACGTTACGCTGCAGCAGCAACGCGCCTTTTTCATGGGCCACGTCGGCAATGGTGTGCGGCATATCCGGTTCACCAACCACCGCAGGGCGGTTAGCGCGGAAAACGCCCGCTTTCTCACGACCAATGCTTTCACGATCCGGCCCCAGCCAGTCGGTGTGGTCCAGCGCGATGCTGGTCACCACGGCGACGTTGGCATCAACGATGTTCGTGGCATCAAGACGGCCGCCTAAGCCCACTTCCAGAATCACCACGTCGAGTTTTGCCTGCTTAAACAGCCACAACGCCGACAGGGTGCCGTATTCGAAATAGGTCAGCGAGGTATCACCGCGCCCAGCTTCAATCGCCGCGAATGAGGCGGTGTGGGCGCTTTCTGCAAGCTCTGCGCCCTGCACGCGTACCCGTTCGGTGTAGCGCACCAGATGTGGAGAGCTGTAAACCCCTACCTTATAGCCCGCCGCCATCAGGATAGTTTCCAGCGTGCGGCAGGTGGTGCCTTTGCCGTTGGTTCCGGCGACGGTAAAGACGAACGGCGCAGGCTGCAGCACGTCTAACTGACCGGCAACGCGGCTAACACGTTCAAGGCCGAGGTCGATGGTTTTTGAGTGGAGGTTTTCCAGATAAGAAAGCCACGTAGCCAGGGGCGACGTGGCCTGAGGAATAAGATTTTTGTCCATAGTGCCCGCAACGTCCAACAACGGTGAATCGGTGAATAAAAGTAAAAAGGGCAGAGCCACCCGGCCCTGCCCTTACACTATCAGGCCTCTGGTGCCTGATCCGGTACCGGTGGCACCACCACGCTTTCGCGCGGCTCGTCCGGGTTCGGTGCCGGGAGATTCATCAGCTTCGCCAGAATGCTGGCAAGCTTCAGACGCATTTCCGGGCGACGCACGATCATGTCGATGGCGCCCTTCTCGATGAGGAACTCACTACGCTGGAAGCCCGGCGGCAGTTTCTCACGAACGGTCTGTTCGATAACGCGCGGGCCGGCAAAGCCAATCAGCGCTTTCGGCTCTGCGATGTTCAGGTCGCCCAGCATCGCGAAGCTCGCGGAGACACCACCCATGGTTGGGTCGGTCAGCACGGAGATATACGGTAAACCGCGTTCCTGCATTTTCGCCAGCGCCGCAGAGGTCTTCGCCATCTGCATCAGGGACATCAGCGCTTCCTGCATACGCGCACCGCCGGAAGCGGAGAAGCAGATCAGCGGGCAGTTGTCTTCCAGCGCCTGTTCAACGGCACGGACAAAACGCGCACCGACAACAGAACCCATTGAGCCGCCCATAAAGGAGAACTCAAAGGCCGCACCGACAACCGGCATCCCGTGCAGGGTGCCTTTCATCACGATCAGCGCATCTTTTTCACCCGTCTCTTTCTGAGCGGATGCCAGACGATCTTTGTATTTTTTAGAGTCACGGAACTTCAGCACGTCTTTTGGCTCAAGCTCACTTCCCAGTTCTACCAGGGACCCTTCATCTAACAGGCTATGCAGGCGATTACGCGCTGACATACGCATGTGATGATCGCACTTCGGGCAAACCTCGAGGTTACGCTCCAGCTCGGCGCGATACAGAACCTGACCACAGCTATCGCATTTGGTCCACACCCCTTCAGGGATGCTCGCCTTACGGGTAGGTGTGATATTGCTTTTAATTCGTTCAATCCAGCTCATTGATAACCTTTCTGCCTGAACCTGGTCGATGCCAGTTTTGCCATAAGGGGGCGCGCATAATGCCACTTTTGCCCCTCATAGACCATGAATGTTGCACATTAAAACATAACAGCCCGAAACTTGGCATAAAAAAGTGGTCGAACCGCGAAACATGTCGTAACAGGGCACGGCTGAATCGTGCCCCGTGTGCAGGGTTTATTTTGCCGCTTTTGCCGCCTTACGACGGTGGCGAATCACTTCAATTACGCCCGGCAATATCGACAGCACAATGATAGCGACAATCAGCAGCTTCAGATTTTCCTGAACCACCGGTAGATCGCCAAACAAGTAGCCCGCGTAGGTGAACAACAGCACCCACAGCAGCCCGCCGGTCACGTTGTAGAGCGCAAAATGACGATAGGACATATGGCCCATTCCCGCCACAAATGGCGCAAATGTTCTGACGATAGGCACAAATCGCGCCAGAATAATGGTCTTTCCGCCATGCTTATCGTAGAACGCATGGGTCTTATCGAGGTAGCTGCGACGGAAGATTTTCGAGTTTGGATTGCTAAACAGCTTCTCGCCGAACAGCCGCCCAATGGTGTAGTTCACCGCATCCCCGACAATCGCCGCAATCACCATCAGCACCACCATCAGATGGACGTTGAGGTCGTTGGTTGGCAGCGCCGACAGCGCACCGGCAACAAACAGCAGCGAGTCGCCCGGCAGGAACGGTGTCACCACCAGCCCCGTTTCGCAGAACAAAATCAGGAACAGAATGGCGTAGACCCAGATGCCGTACTGCGCAACCAGTTCCGCCAGGTGCACATCAATGTGCAGGATGAAATCAATCAAAAAACGGATGAGATCCATATTGTCTTAGCCCTAAATGACTTCGTTAGTCCGCCAGGAAAAGCGGGCCCATCGGCGCGGCGGGCAGTGCAAAGTGCGCGGGGTAATCTACCGCCACCAGGTACAACCCTTCCGCTTTTGCCGTTGCGGCGGCAAGCGTCCTGTCTTTTGCCGCCAGCAGTTCTGCAATCCAGCTCTCCGGCTGGTTTCCTGCGCCAACTTCCATCAGGCTGCCAACAATATTCCTTACCATGTGGTGCACAAAGGCGTTTGCTTTAATGTCCACCACAATATAGTTGCCATAGCGCGTCACGTTGATATGCATAACGTTACGCCACGGCGTACGCGACTGGCACTGCACCGCACGAAACGAGGTGAAGTCATTCTCGCCCAGCAGACTCTGCGCGGCGCGGTGCATCCGCTCCGCGTCCAGCGGCTGGTGATAATGGGTCACCCCCTGGCTCAACACCGCCGGACGCAGCCGGTGGTTGTAGATAACGTAGCGATAGCGGCGCGCCGTCGCGCTAAAGCGCGCGTGAAAATCGTCGGGAACAGCTTTCACCCAACGTACCGCGATGTCACCAGGTAAATTCGCATTTACACCCAGCGTCCATGCGGCGTCTTTACGCAGCGCACGCGTTTCAAAGTGCACCACCTGACCCGTGCCGTGAACGCCAGCGTCGGTACGCCCGGCGCAGTACACGTTGATAGGTTCGTTTGCCACCTGCGAGAGCGCTTTTTCAAGCTTCTCCTGCACGCTGCGCACTTCGTTTTGCCGCTGCCAGCCGTAGTATTTGCTGCCGTCGTACTCAATGCCCAGCGCAATTCGATAGACCGGCAGCAGCTCCTTGTCAGACATTAGTACAGATACTCCTGTACCAGTTTCTCAGCGGTTTTGACCGCCATCAGCGCGCCGCCGAAGCGGACGTTGTCGGCGACGGACCAGAACTGAACCTGCTCCGGCATGCCGTAATCGTTACGGACGCAGCCGATGGAGAGATGCGCGCTGCCGGTGGCATCGCCAACCTGAGTCGGGAATTCACCCTCTTCAGACAGCACGATATCTTCGCCGCGGGAGAAAGCATCACGCGCTTCTTCCGCAGACAGCGGGCGCATGGCTTCAAAGCTCACCATCTGCGCGTGGCCGTAGAATACCGGCGATTGCACGCAGCTTGCAGAAATCATCAGGCCTTCGTCCTGCAGGATTTTGCGCACCTGGTCGACGATACGACGCTCTTCACGCACGCTACCTTCGCGGTCTGGCAGCAGCGGCAGCATGTTGAATGCCAGCTGGCGACCAAAGAAATCATCTTCATCAATCGGAATACCGTTCAGCAGCTTGGCGCTCTGCCCTGCCAGCGCATCAACGGCTTTCTTGCCGTGCGCGGAGGCGGAGATCAGGCTGGTCACGTTGATACGTGACAGGCCACCATCATCAATCAGCGGCTTCAGCGCGGCCAGCAGTTGGCTGGTCTGGCTGTCGGCCACGGCAATCAGGTTACGGTTGCGGTAGTCGGCCATGACGAACGGATTCACGTCCGGCACTACCAGCGGAACGTCCGGCTCCAGCGCAAACAGACCGCTAAGGTCGAGAACCAAACAGCCTGCGTTGGTGGCTTCTTCAGCGTAGCTCGCCGACGCTTCCTGACCGGCGGCAAAGAACGCCAGTTGGGCCTGAGTCCAGTCGAACTCTGCGGCGTCCTGTACTCTGACCGATTTACCGTTAAAACGCAGATGTTCGCCCGCGCTGTCGGTGCGCGCCAGCGCATAGATATCACCCACCGGGAACTGACGTTCAGCAAGGGTTTCAAGCAGGGCTTCGCCTACGGCGCCGGTTGCGCCCAGGATGGCAATATTCCAGCCTTCAGACATGGTGATTTACTCCAGAAAAAATGCGACTCTGCCGGAGTATCCAGCAGAGTGATTAAGAAGACATTAACAGTGTACGGCGTTAAACCCGAGTTTTTGCAGCAGCTCGGCCGCATCGGCATCATCACACTCAACGGTCAATGATGACCATTCACGACGCTCGAGATAGTTCTTGCGCAGTTTGTCGAATTCGCCGGGGATACCCGCCACTTTTCGCAGCGGCGCGTCATCGCGGCGCACATCATACACCAAATGGACCAGTCTTTTCAGCGTAGGCTGATCGAGCGGGCCATGCAGGCTAATGCGGCCAAATTCCGGCGCCGGCAGCAGCGTCGAGAGCGCCACTTCCTGTGGTTGACCAATAAACTGGCTGTAGGCTTCAAACACCTTGGTGGTGCCGCGCGCTTTCCCTTCCAGCGTGTAGCCGGCGATATGCGAGGTGCCCAGATCGACGTTATTGAGCAGCGCCAGGTTGAGATCCGGCTCGGGCTCCCAGACGTCCAGCACCACGCTCAGTTTCTGCCCCGCTTCCAGACATTTCAGCAGCGCGGCGTTATCCACCACCGGGCCACGGCAGGCGTTGATCAGAACCGTCCCCGGCTTCAGGCGGCGAATCAGGGCCTCGTCGGCAAGATGCAGCGACTTATACTGGCCTTCTTTATACAGCGGCGTGTGGAAGGTAATAACGTCAGCCTCAGCGACCAGGTCGTCGAGCGAGCGGAAATCGCCTTCGTCGCCGTTGTCCGCACGTGGCGGATCGCAGAGCAGCGTTTTAATACCCAGCGCTTCAAGACGCTTTTGCAGACGGCCGCCGACGTTACCCACGCCGACGATACCGACGGTGCGGTCAGCCAGCGCAAAACCGTCGCGCTCGGCCAGCATCAGCAGCGCTGAGAAGACATACTCCACCACCGCAATGGCGTTACAGCCCGGCGCGGCAGAAAAACCGATGCCCGCCTGCGCCAGCCACGGCTGGTCGACGTGGTCGGTGCCCGCGGTGGCGGTACCGACAAACTTAATCGCCTTGTCGCCAAGCAGCGCTTCATTCACCTTCGTTACCGAGCGCACCATCAGCGCATCGGCATCAGTTAGCGCGTCGGTCGGGATCGGGCGGCCAGGAACAGCCCTCACTTCGCCCAGACGACTAAAAAGCTCACGGGCGTAGGGCATATTTTCATCAACAAGGATTTTCACGGTTCAGTACCTGTCTGAGAACGAGAGTAAACCGGGGAAGTGTGCCATAATCTTGCCGCCAGGAATACTCGCGCCTGGCATCAGTACCGCTTTACAGAAAGGATGAATCATGACGCAACCCATCTCAGGTATGCCTGCGCGCCCTCCGGGGGCCGGTCCCACTCCGCTTTCCAGTGCCGGAGAGCAGCCGCTTAACCTTCAGCAACGCACCGTGCTGGAGCGTTTGATCACGCGCCTTATCACCATGACGTCGCAGCAAAATGCCGAAGTGTGGGCGGGCGTGAAACACGATCTGGGACTGAAAGGTGATACGCCGCTGCTGGCGCGTCATTTCCCGGCGGCGGAACAGAATCTGAACCAGCGCATCGGCACCGCCGAGCAGAACCTGAGCATGAGGCAGACGCTCTCACAGCTCACCGAACTGCTGGGCCAGGGCAATAACCGCCAGGCCGTCAGTGATTTTATCCGTCAACAGTACGGGCACACCGCCCTGAACCAGCTTACCCAGCCGCAGCTTAATAATGTGCTGCAACTGCTCCAGCGCGGCCAGCTGTCGATTCCTCAGCCACAGCAGCGCCCGGCGACCGACCGTCCGCTGCTACCGGCGGAGTACACCACGCTCAACCAACTGGTCAGCAAGCTGTCCGCAGCGACCGGCGAGTCGAGCAAGCAAATCTGGCAATCGCTGATTGAGCTTGCCAGCGTGAAGCCCGACGCGCTTTACTCCGATAAAGCGCCATCGTCGTCCAGTGACGCCAATAAACCGCTATGGCAGTCGCTACAGGAATTTTCGCCGGTGAAGACCAGCGAGCTGATCCCCGCGAAATATTTCACCTCGCTGGTGACGTTATTGCAGGCGCGGCTGACGCTGAGCACGCACCCGGCCCCTACGTTTAACGTGCTTCAGGCCGCGCTTAAGCAGCCGTTGGGCGATCAGGAGCTTCAGGTACTGCGTGATTACGGGCAGCAGAACTGGAATATGACGCCGCAGACGGTGCTCACCCCCGTTCAGGTTCAGGAGTTGCTCAACCTCCTGTTCCTCAAGCGTATTGAGCACGAACGCGTAGCGCATGCCGAGGCGCTGGAGGCGCGGAACATTCAGCCGATTTACGCACCGTTCGCACCGATAATTACCTCAATGAAGTCGCTGTCGGCACGCCCTGGACTGGCCTTTGTGGTGCTGATCGTGGTGGCGATACTACTTTGGGTGCTGCTGTAAACTCAGCACCTGGGCAATGGTCGTCATGACCGCATCGTCATCATTGGTGCCGGTAATAAACCGCGCGGCCTGCTTGGTTTCGTCAAACGCATTGCGCATGGCGAAGCTCCAGGTGGCGCGGGTCATCAGTTCGATATCGTTCAGCCCATCGCCAAAGACCATCGTTTCGTCTTTGTTGACGCCCAGCCTCTCCTGCAGAATTTCCACCGTATGGCCTTTGTGCACGCCCACGTCGGCGATATCAATCCACGCGTCTTCTGAGACCACGATATAAGCTTTATCAACGTAATCTGCGAGATGCGGCTTAATCTGCGGACAGCGGCCTTTGATGTCGAAGAGGGATATTTTAACGAAGTCATGGCTAACCTCATCGAACGCCGCAACCTGCACCACATTGGCGTAGGACATCTTCACTTTCTGCAGCATCTCTGGGGCAATGCTGTTTTTGACATACGCCCCGAACGGCGTGCAGGCGATGATCACCGGCTCGCTGTTGACCTCCTCAAGCGTGTGGATGATTTCGCACCCCAGCGCGTTTTTGATCAGCGACTGATAGACATAGTCTCCGTCATGTTTAATCCGCGTGGCGCTGTCGCCCAGGATCCAGAAATCACGCACCTGTTCACCAAACAGCTCCTCAACGCGCTCGCACTGCTTGCCGGTGCACAGCGCAAAGGCGACGCCCTGCTGCTGCATCAATGCCTTAATCTGCGGGAACAACTCGCGGTTGTAATCGCCATGGCGGTTTAAGAAAGTGCCATCGAGGTCGGTAATAATCAGCTTAATCATCTTTATCTCCCGAGAAATGGTGCGCGTATGCCCCCTCGTCCCCTCCCCAATGGGGCGAGGGGACCATTTGTGCCGTTACCTTCGTTAAGCATTCTGTTCCGCTGCGGCCGACATATTGACTTTGTTGGCGGCAATCACGAACGGCAGGTAGATAAGCGTTGCCACGACCAGGCACAGTATGCCGACGAAGAGTGCCATCCAGTTACCGCCCGTGCCGAAGAAGGCGATAAGCGGCCCTGGCGTGGTCCACGGCACCGCGTAGGCAATCGGTGGAATGATTTCCAGGGTAATAAAGAAGTAGCCAATCAGTGAGTTAACAAACGGCACCAGAATAAATGGAATCACCAGAATCGGGTTCAGTACGATAGGCAGACCGAACATCACCGGTTCGTTGATGTTAAACAGGCCAGGTACAAAGGCCATCTTGGCGAGGTCACGGTAATCCTTGCGGCGAGAGGCAATAAAAATAGCCAGCAGCAGACCCAGCGTCATCCCGGAGCCGCCGCAGTTGGCGAAGGCGTCGTTAATACCGGTCCACGTAATCGGGTACGGCGCGCCCCAGGTGGAACCGTGAGAGGCTGCATAGGAGAGGTTCTCCAGATTCGCTTCTGAGAAGATGGTTTCACGAATCGCCGCCACGGTGTTCGGCCCATGAATACCGAGGATCCACAGGAAGTTCGCCACCAGCCCCAGAATCAACACGGTCACGATGTTGGTGCCCATATCCTTCAGCGGCGCCTGAATCAGCGTGTAGATCAGGTCGTTCAGGCCGTTTGGCGAGATTTTTAACAGCAGGTAGTTCAGCACCGAGAAGAAGATCATCACGAAGAAGATCGGCAGCAGCACCTTGAAGGAGCGTGCTACAGCAGGCGGTACTGCGGCTGGCATATTAATGGTCACCTTCGGATTACGCGCCAGGCGACAGAAAATTTCGCTCGCCAGCAGCGCGACAATAACCGCCACAAACAGCCCCTGCGGCCCCAGATATTTGGTGCTCAGGTAAGCCTGGCCGTCGATAATCGTATACGGCGTATAAACCACAAAGAACGCGCCAATAGCGGTCAGGCCACACAGCAGATCATCCTGCTGGTAGCTTATCGCCATATTACGCGCCACGAGGAAGGTAATGAGCACCGCCATAATATTGACCGAGCCGTTCATCACCGGGGTAAATATTTGCTGAGCATCGGCCAGGTTCGGGAATATCGTCCCCAGATGCAGGATGCTAGCGATAAAGCCGTCCGGCGAGAGGATGGCGAAGTTAATGAGAATAATCAGCGAGCTGGCCATGACGATGGGGAATGACAGAATAAAGGCATCGCGAATGGCTGAAACGTGGATCTGCGAGTTTAATTTAATGGCTATCGGAACGAGGATTTTTTCCATCCCGCGTTCAAATGAATTCATTAACCCCATAATGGTCCCTTAATTTTATAAAAAATGACTCATTCAATAATTGGCAAGCCAATTAAAATACCGACTAGTTATCCAGACGCTCCCGGTTTTTTATTCTTGTCGATATTCCCATCGCGCAGTCTAATAATATATTTTGCATCCTATTTCCTTTCTCAAAAAATATGTCATTCATTGACGTTCACTTTAATAATTGTTAATTTTCTTAACCTGCATTGCGATCACAGTTAACGATGCCAAAGTTGTTCAATAATTGACTGATAGCTGAACGTGTTGGTGCATTCTTACGGAAATGGTTTTGTAACCTTTTGTTTGAAAAGGATTTAAGGAGGTTCAAAAGTGGTTTATCAGAACGTCATCAATCTGCTTAAAAACAGATTAAACAGCTCAATCTACAATATCGGCGATCTTCTGCCATCGGAAAAAGAGTTGGCAGAGCATTATGATGTTTCGCGCAATACGTTACGCAAAGCGCTAAAAACGCTGGAAGAGGAAGGGATGATTGAACGGCGGCACGGTTCAGGCACCTATTTGCGAAATAAACATTTTCAGGCCTCCGTGACCCATCTCGATAGCTTTACCGAAATCGCCCGCAACGAGGGTAAAACCCCCACCAGCCAGATCCTGAAGTTTGAGCTACAGACCGCCTCTGAAGAGATTGCCAACAACCTGCGGGTGATGCTCGGCGAACCGGTGTACTACGCTAAACGTCTGCGTTTAATCGACAATATTGCCATGCAGATTGAAGAGACGTGGCTCTCCGCCAGCCGGTTCCCGGACCTGACGCTTGCCCATATGAAGAAATCGAAATTTGCCTATATTGAGAATGAATGCGGCGTGAAAATTCTCGGCTGCTATGAGTCTATTCAACCTATTCTACCGTCACCGGACGTGGCCAACCTGCTGCACATCAGCGCGTTAGACCCAATTATTCGTATGCAAACACAGGCCATTGATGAACAGTCGAACCCTATCGATTACTCGATTCTGTACACCAATATGTTTGAATTTCAGGTGAAATACTTCCTGCCGCGTAAAGCGGTTGCCGGCTCCCAGACGCGCAGAGCCGGGCAATAACGATTACTTTCGGAATGACCAGAGGGTGACCACAATCCCCAGCACGGCGGAAATCGCCCCGCCCAGGAAGACGGACGGGTAGCCGAATGAGGTCGCCAGCATGCCCGCCAGCGGCCCGGATACGCCCAGTGCGATATCCTGGAACGCGGCGTAGCCACCCAGCGCCGTACCACGAACCTGCTGAGGCACACGTTTCACCACTTCCACGCCCAGCGCCGGGAAAATCAGCGAGCAGCCGGCCCCGGTCAGCGCTGCGCCGGAAAGCGCCACCCACGCACTCGGCGCCTGCCACAGCAGCAACAGGCCCACAGTTTCCACCAGTAGCGAGACCACGGCCACCTTCACGCCACCAAAGCGATCCGGCATCCAGCCAAACAGAATACGCACCAGCACGAAGGTGCCGCCAAAGGCCGTCAGCGTGAAGCCCGCCATCGACCAGCCGTTGCTCATAAAATAGAGCGATACGAAGGTGCCAATCACCGCGAAGCCCACGCCCTGAAGCGCCAGCCCCATACCCGGTTTCCAGATAAGGCCAATGACGCTGAATAGCGACGGACGCTCCCCGGCCATCGCGGCGACCTTACGCACCGAGCCATTAAAGGCCCAGGCCAGCAGCGGCAGGGCCATGGTGACCCCGGCCAGCACGGCAAAACCATAGCGCGCATTGATAAACAGCCCCAGTGGTGCCCCCGCGGCCAGCGCACCAAATATCGCCATACCGTTCCAGGACATCACCTTGCCGGACTGCTTAGGCCCCACCAGCCCCATTCCCCAGGTCAGGGTACCGGTTAGCAGTTGGCTTTCACCAAAGCCCAGAATCAAACGCCCGATAATAAGCAGGCCAAATTTGACCATCGCGTCCACCGGCAGCAGCGCCGCACCAAGCCAGGCAGCCCCGGCAAACGCACAGGCGGCCATGCCCTGCAATGCCGAACGCTTACCGCCATACTGGTCCGCCAGACGCCCGGCATAGCCACGCGTCAGAACGGTAGCAAAGAACTGAATGCCCACGGCAATGCCCACCATGGTGTTGCCGTAGCCCAGTTCCTGGTGCACAAAGAGTGGGATGACCGGCAGCGGAATGCCGACGGTGAGATAGGTCAGAAACACCGCAAACGCGATGCGGAATAACGACCCGTTCGAAGAAGATGTTGGTTCAGTTTGAGTGACTGCTGTCATGCTTTACTCCAGAATGCTGAGTAAGGCGAGGTACTGTGGCCACGCCCCCTCTACCTGATCATCAGGATTAAGGTGCGTTGGTTGACGTTGAACGCTTACGCATTATCGTGATGATAATGTTGAGCCAGGAGTTTGCCTGTTATTTCAGGCGATTGTCAACGCATAAAAAAAGGAGCCTGAAGGCTCCTTTTTCTCACCAACTGTAAAAATTACAGCTTACGCATGACCAGCGTGGCGTTAGTACCACCGAAGCCGAAGCTGTTGGACATGACGGTCGTCAGTTCGCGGTCGGTTGGTTCCGTCACGATGTTCAGACCCGCAGCCTGCTCGTCCATCTCGTCGATGTTGATGCTTGGGGCGATAAAGCCGTGTTCCAGCATCAGCAGAGAGTAGATAGCTTCCTGTACGCCAGCGGCGCCCAGAGAGTGACCGGTCATCGCTTTGGTTGCAGAAATTGCTGGGCTGTTGTCGCCGAACACTTCCTGAATAGCGCCCAGTTCTTTCACATCGCCTACCGGCGTAGAAGTACCGTGGGAGTTCAGGTAGTCGATTGGGGTGTCAACGCCGTGCATCGCCATCTTCATGCAGCGCACTGCGCCTTCACCGGATGGAGCCACCATATCTGCGCCATCGGACGTTGCGCCGTAACCAACGATTTCTGCATAAATATGCGCACCACGAGCCAGTGCGTGTTCCAGTTCTTCAACCACAACCATACCGCCGCCGCCTGCGATGATGAAACCATCACGGTGCGCGTCATAGGTACGGGAAGCTTTCTCTGGCGTTTCATTGTATTTGGTAGACAGTGCGCCCATCGCGTCGAACTCACAGGCCATTTCCCAGCCCAGCTCTTCGCCACCGCCGGCAAAGACGATGTCCTGTTTGCCCAGCTGAATCTGCTCTACTGCGTTACCGATGCAGTGTGCGGAGGTAGCACATGCGGAGCTGATGGAGTAGTTCACACCGTGAATTTTGAACGGCGTCGCGAGGCACGCGGAAACCGCAGACCCCATCGCCTTGGTCACAACGTATGGACCCACCGCTTTCAGGCCACGCGGGCTACGCATTGCGTCAGCACCGAATACCTGCGCTTTAGAAGAACCACCGGAGCCGGCAATCAGGCCTACGCGCGGGTTGTTCTGATAATCTTCTGCTTTCAGGCCAGAGTCTTCAACCGCCTGCTGCATGGAGAGATAAGCATAGATAGAGGCATCGTTCATGAAACGGACCACTTTGCGGTCGATAAGACCGGTGGTGTCCAGTTTGACGTTACCCCATACGTGGCTACGCATACCAGAATCTTTGAACTCTTGAGAGAAAGTGATCCCCGAGCGTCCTTCACGCAGAGATGCCAGGACTTCCTGCTGGTTGCTACCGATGCTGGAAACGATACCCAGGCCAGTAATCACTGCACGTTTCATTCAATACCTCTGTAAGTCATCACTATTTTAAAGTTTCGAGTCGCAAGATAGCGTACACTTGTACGCCGAACAAGTCCGATCAGCAATTTTATGCAGAAATTTGCGCCATCGAGCCCGCATCGTTAAGATCCTCAGACTCCTTGCCACACGAGTAACTTACGTGAAACATAACGCCATACAATCTGCCAACCTCGAATTTAACAGTGAGGGTACACCTGTTTCCCGAGATTTTGATGATGTCTACTTCTCCAATGACAACGGCCTGGAAGAGACGCGCTACGTCTTTCTCGGCGGTAATCAACTCGAGGAACGCTTCCCAAACCACCCTCGCCCGCTGTTTGTGGTGGCAGAAAGTGGGTTTGGTACCGGCCTCAATTTCCTGACGCTGTGGCAGGCGTTCGACGCCTTTTGCCGCCAGAATCCTGACGCTACGCTACAAAGATTACATTTCGTCAGTTTTGAAAAATTCCCGCTCAAAGCCGATGACCTGCGTCTGGCGCATCAGCACTGGCCGGAACTGGCACCGTGGGCTGAACAACTCCTAGCACAGTGGCCGCTGCCGCTGGCTGGCTGTCATCGCCTGCTGCTCGACGGGGGTCGCGTCACGCTGGATTTATGGTTTGGCGATATCAACGAGCTCACCGACAAACTCGACGATAGCGTTAATCAGCAGGTCGATGCCTGGTTCCTTGATGGTTTTGCCCCTGCGAAAAACCCGGATATGTGGACCCCAACGCTGTTTGCCGCGATGGCGCGAACCGCCAGACCGGGCGGCACGCTTGCCACCTTCACCTCGGCGGGATTTGTCCGCCGTGGCCTGCAGGAAGCCGGGTTCACCATGCATAAGACCAAGGGCTTTGGCCGTAAACGCGATATGCTGATCGGTGAAATGGCAATCGCCCAACCTAACGAGCAGCGCACACCCTGGTTTGCACGTACCGCGAGCCAAAAGCGCGATGTGGCCATTATTGGCGGCGGCATTGCCAGCGCCCTGCTTTCGCTCGCCCTGCTACGCCGTGGCTGGGCGGTGACGCTCTATTGCGCCGATGAAGCTCCCGCGCAGGGCGCATCCGGCAATCGCCAGGGCGCGCTGTATCCCCTGTTAAGTGCCCACGATGCCGCGCTGGCGCAGTTCTTCCCGGCGGCGTTTCTCTATGCCCGACGCTTCTACGACGCCCTGCCCGTGGCGTTTGATCATCAGTGGTGCGGCGTGACTCAGCTTGGCTTTGATGAAAAAAGCGCGGAGAAAATCGCCAATATGCTGGCAATGGATCTGCCCGTCGAGGTTGCTCATGCGGTAACGGCAGATGAGGTTCACATAAGCGCAGGGCTGACAACCGACTGCGGGGGAATTCAATATCCTTCAGGGGGCTGGCTGTGCCCGGCGCAGCTGACTGCCGGGGCGTTTGAGCTGGCCTGCCAGCAGGGTCTTCAGGTGCACTATGGAAAAACACTGACCTCCCTCACCCGTGTTGTCGATAGCTGGCAGCTTAGCTTTGCCGATGGGCAAACGGCCGCGTCACCTGCCGTGGTGCTGGCAACCGGGCATAATATCAATCAGCTAGCCCAAACCGAGGCGCTACCGGTGTATGCCGTCGGCGGCCAGGTCAGCCATATCCCCACCACTGAGCATCTGGCAAACCTTCGACAGGTGCTGTGCTACGACGGGTATTTAACACCACAAAATCCTCATAATCAGCAGCACTGTATAGGCGCAAGCTACCATCGCGGGCAGCGCGACATGATGTTTAACGAGGAAGACCAGCGGCATAACCGTCAGCGTCTGATTGACTGTTTCCCGCAGCAGCGCTGGGCGCAGGAAGTGGACGTGAGCGCCAATGAAGCCCGCTGCGGCGTGCGATGTGCTACGCGCGATCACCTGCCAATGGTCGGTAACGTGCCGGACTACGCCGCTACGCTTGCCGAGTACGCGACGCTCAACGAGAATCCTCAAGCGGCAGCATCTGCACCGTATTATCAGGACCTGTTTATGCTGGGTGGACTGGGCTCACGTGGGCTGTGTACGGCACCGTTAACAGCGGAAGTACTTGCGGCACAAATGAGTGATGAACCGCTGCCGCTGGATGCGCAGACCCTGGCGGCACTCAATCCAAATCGACTATGGGTCAGAAAACTGCTGAAGGGAAAAGCGGTAAAATAAGCGAGCAAATTGCCCGGCAGCGATACCGGGCAACAGCGATTAGTGGGAAGCCTGCTGGTAGAGGTTATCCCACATTTCTTTCACCAGCGCCTGGTCACGCGGGGAGAGTTCACCGGCGCTGATAGCGGTTTCCAGGCTCTGGGTTACGTTGCGATACAGCGCATCGGCGTTATGGACTTCATCTTCATCCAGGTCCGCCACGGCGAGCGTTAAATGGCCACGCAGATAACCGCTGGCAAACAGCTCATCATCACTGGCGTGCTCCACCATGTCATCAATTAACGCCAGAATGCGTGCTTCAAACTCCGCGATCATCTTCTTTCCTCTTTCGGTAACATGGCCTTAGAGATCTTCCGGCCATGGAAATTGTTCCGCCGTTAGGGCCGGCGTATGGTAATAATTCTGTAGTGCTTTGATGAACGTCGCCGGGCGCGGCGGAATGCCTTCTGCAAGATAGGCCATCACCTGTGCGTGCACACGTCGTTGGAACACAATGCGATCAGGCTCGAAGTCACCTTCCAGGTTGTCGCAGCTGACGTTAAACGGGAACCCCGCCGCCACGCAGAACAACCAATCAAACGCCTGCGGCTTCACCTCTACGTCTTCAAACTGCCCCTGGGTTTTGGCATCGCGCCCGTCCGGGCAGTACCAGTAGCCAAAATCGACCTGTTCACGACGTGCTTTTCCGGCAATACACCAGTGCGAGATTTCGTGCAGCGCGCTGGCGAAAAAGCCGTGCGCGAAAACGATACGGTTATAGGGCACTTCGGCATCAGCCGGAAGATAGATGGGTTCGTCGTCGCCTTTAATCAGACGAGTATTAAACTCATCGGCAAAGCAGCCATCGAAAATCGTCACCAGTTGTTGGTAATCGTGCGTGTTTGTCATTAATTCATCCCTAACCAATGCAGGATTTGCTGTCCATGGCTGTCATATAGTAGCTTCGCGCTCATCACCGCGGAAACCACCACAATCATCGGGCGGATCAGCGTCTGCCCTTTACTTAACACTAAGCGAGAACCCATGCGGGCACCGAAAAATTGCCCAACCATCATGACGAATCCGGTAGCCCAGATAACTTTGCCGCCGATGATAAACAGCAGCAGCCCGCCAACGTTGGAAGTGGCATTCAACACTTTGGCATGCGCAGTAGATTTAGCGAGGTTAAAGCCCATCAACGTCACAAACGCCAGCGCGTAGAACGAACCCGCTCCCGGACCGAAAAAGCCGTCATAGAAACCGACGCAGCCGCCGGCAACCAGTGCAAACGGCAGACCGTAAAGGCGCTGCTGGCGGTCTGCTTCGCCGAGTTTCGGCGTCAGCAGGAAATAGAGGCCAATACCAATTATCAACAGCGGCAGAATCTGACGTAGGATTTCTGACTGCACATGCTGCACTAAAAGCGCACCGATCATCGATCCAATGAAGGTCATCAGAATATTGAGCTTTTGATCCGCAAGGTTCACCACTTTGCGACGAACAAAATAGATAGAGGCGGAAAGCGATCCGCCGCAGGCCTGCAACTTGTTTGTCGCCAGCGCCTGTGCCGGTGGCATACCCGCAGCCATCAGTGCCGGAACGGTGAGCAAACCACCGCCACCCGCCAGTGAATCAATAAACCCTGCCAGAATCGCAGTAAAGAAAAGCGCCACCAGCATAAGTGGCTCAACCATAAAGAGTGTGGAGAAACTGTCCATTAGAGTGCGTGCTCATCCAGTAGCGCCTGACAGGAAGACGGCAACGGAGGAGGCGTCTTCTTCACAGGTTTAGTGGTGCCAGGTTTCGGTGGTTCAAACCAGCTTTGCAGCTCAGCGCCGCAGCCATCTCCGGCCGGAGGCGGTGCCTGCTCCTCACACTCAAGACTATTTGCTGGGCATTTCAGCCGTACGTGCATATGTGCACGATGCTGGAACCACGGACGCACTTTACGCAGCCAGTCGCGGTCGTTACCTGCATCGAGGCAAAGCTGCTGCTTAATCGCTGGGTTGACAAAAATGCGCGTCACTTCGCTATCTTCGGCTGCCAGCTTAATCAACTGACCGATTTCTGGTTTCCATAGCGTCGGAACCACTCGTTTGCCATCCGCACTGACCAAATCCAGCGCCTGGGGCTTCAGCAACTGCGCTGAACTCCAGCGCGCCTTCGGTAGCTGCAGGAAAATATCGACATCCAGCCCGCTCTGGTGGCTGGCGTGCCCGCCGTTAAAGCGCCCGCCGGCAGGCATTCCCATATCACCAATCAGCATCGTACCCATGCCATGCTGCTGTACCTGGTTGCCCAGGCGCTGGATAAACTGCACCAGATCCGGGTGACCAAAGTAGCGGCGCTGGTCGGTACGCATCACCTGATAGGTGTCAGACTGCAGCGGGAGCGGCTGAGCGCCCACGATGCAGCCGTTGGCAAACGCGCCAATAGACTGTGCGCTGCCACTGATAGGCTGGGTGATTTTCTGCCACGGCGTTGCCGCCAGCGCCGTGCCGCTGGCCACCAGAGCCAGCAGCGCAATAACGGTTTTTTTCATGTTTACCAGCGTGGGATCGACGTTGTCACATCAGCATTCTGCGCGCGTTGGCGCATAAAGTGATCCATCAACACAATTGCCAGCATCGCTTCAGCAATGGGCACCGCGCGGATGCCCACGCAAGGGTCGTGACGACCTTTGGTGATCATCTCCACTTCTTCGCCAAAGCGGTTTAGCGTTTTGCCCGGTACGGTGATGCTGGAAGTCGGCTTCAGCGCAATATTCGCCACGATCTGCTGACCACTGCTAATACCGCCCAGAATGCCACCCGCGTGGTTACTCTGGAAACCGGCTTTGGTGATTTCGTCGCGGTTTTCGCTGCCGCGCAGTTTCACCACTTCAAAGCCATCGCCAATCTCCACGCCTTTTACCGCATTGATGCTCATCATCGCATGGGCGATGTCCGCATCCAGACGGTCAAACACCGGTTCGCCAAGACCTGCAGGCACGCCATCCGCCACTACGGTGACCTTGGCACCAATAGAGTCGCCCTCTTTTTTGAGGCCGCGCATCAGTTCGTCCAGCGCCTCGATCTTGTCCGGGTCCGGGCAGAAGAACGGGTTCTGTTCTACCTGATCCCAATCTTTGATCGCCAGCGGAATGTCGCCCATCTGAGTTAAACAACCGCGAATAACGATACCGAATTTCGCCGCAAGAAATTTCTTGGCAATCGCCCCTGCCGCTACGCGCATCGCCGTTTCACGGGCAGAAGAACGGCCGCCGCCGCGATAGTCGCGCAGGCCGTATTTCTGTTCGTAGGTGTAGTCTGCGTGCCCCGGACGGAAGACGTCTTTAATGGCGCCGTAGTCCTGCGAACGTTGATCGGTGTTTTCAATCAGCAGACCAATGCTGGTACCGGTGGTCACCCCCTCGAACACGCCGGAGAGGATTTTCACCTGATCCGGTTCGCGACGCTGGGTGGTGTAACGCGACGTGCCCGGACGACGACGGTCAAGGTCGTGCTGGAGGTCCGCTTCGGTTAACGGGATGCCCGGTGGCACACCGTCAACGATGCAGCCCAGCGCGATGCCGTGCGACTCACCAAAGGTCGTTACACGAAAGAGTTGTCCAATTGTATTTCCTGCCATCACGACTCCGTTATCGTTGTTCTGTTGTTGCGTGCTGGATTAATCAGTCTTTGTACTGGGCGAAGTGATCCTGCGCGGCAATCAGCTGCGCTTTGGTCAGCATAAAGACGCCGTCACCGCCGTTATCAAACTCGAGCCAGGTGAACGGAACATCCGGGTATTGGTCCATCAGATGTACCATGCTGTTACCCACTTCACAAATCAGAATACCGTCGTCGGTGAGGTAATCCGGCGCGCAGCCGAGAATACGACGGGTCAGGTGCAGGCCATCTGCGCCGGAAGCCAGACCCAGCTCCGGTTCGTGGCGATATTCTGACGGCAGGTCAGACATATCTTCTTCATCCACGTACGGTGGGTTGGTGACGATCAAATCGTATTGCAGCTGCGGCGCGTCGCGGAACAGATCGGAACGGATCGGCGTGACGTTGTGGATCATGCCGTGTTCTTCAATGTTGAATTCGGTGACGGCCAGCGCATCCGGGGAGACGTCAATGGCGTCCACTTCCGCTTCCGGGAAGGCGTAGGCGCAAGCAATCGCGATGCAGCCGCTACCGGTGCACATGTCGAGAATATGCTCAGGACGATGGTTAATCAGGCCTGCAAAGCGGTTGTTAATCAGCTCACCAATGGGGGAGCGCGGCACCAGCACGCGATCGTCAACGTAGAATTCGTGGCCGCAGAACCAGGCTTTGTTGGTCAGATAGGCCACCGGAATACGTTCGTTCACGCGACGGATCACGCGTTCAACGATCAGCTGTTTTTCCGTGGTGGTCAGGCGCGCGCTGCGCATATCTTCTGGAATATCCAGCGGCAGGTAGAGCGTCGGCAGCACCAGCTGCACCGCTTCATCCCACGGGTTGTCGGTGCCGTGACCGTACCAGATCTCGGCCGCGCTGAAGCGGCTTACCGCCCAGCGGAGCATGTCCTGAATGGTATGCAGCTCATTGACTGCTTCATCAACAAAAATCTTATCCACATTGTCCTCCAGGGGCATGCGTCGGGGTAAATTCGGCGGCTAGTTTGCCATGAAGGCGGCGATAAATCAGCATTCTTGCGTAGGGTGCGGGGAAAAAAGCGTTTTCGCTGCAGGGAGCAGCGCGAAAAGGTAAACTAAGGGAAAAGACGAATTGAGAAGAATCAATGAAGAACAAAAATTCACTGAGCGAGGAGGATCAGGCGCTCTTCCAGCAGCTAATGACGGGCACCCGCAAAATTAAGCAGGACACCATCGTTCATCGCCCGATACGCAAAAAGATAAGCGAAGTGCCGCCAAAGCGCCTGTTACAGGAGCAGGCAGACAACAGCCACTACTTTTCCGACGAATTTCAGCCACTGCTCAATACCAACGGCCCGGTCAAATACGTGCGCGAAGATGTCAGCCACTTTGAGTTGAAAAAGCTGCGCCGCGGTGACTATTCACCGGAGCTGTTTCTCGACCTGCACGGGTTAACGCAAATGCAGGCCAAACAGGAGTTGGGCGCGCTGATTGCCGCCTGCCGTCGTGAGCATGTGTTCTGCGCCTGCGTGATGCACGGGCACGGCAAACATATTCTGAAGCAGCAAACGCCGCTGTGGCTGGCTCAGCACCCGCACGTGATGGCGTTTCATCAGGCGTCGAAAGAGTACGGTGGAGATGCCGCGCTGCTGGTTCTGATTGAAGTGGAAGAGTGGCTGCCGCCAGAACTCCCCTGACAGATTCCCGGAGTCGGCGTAAACGCCTCGTCCGGGCTACAGGGAAAATTGACATTACCCAGCCATCAAGCTGGGTAAATAACGATTAAATCGCTTTCGCCATTTTCAGATTGCACGGGCTCATTTGCCAGTTCAGGACACCTTGTCCGTTAGCGTCAAGGGTAACGCTGGCAATGGCGGAGGTGGTAAACATCGGCGGAACTTCGCCTGGGCAGAGTTCAGCAACCAGATAGCCCACCAGCGGCAGGTGAGAAATCACCAGCACCGATGAAGTCCCTTCATTGGCTAACGCCTGAAGATAGGCGCTGACCAGGCCAATATCGCCGCATGGCGTAAGCTCAGGCAGAACATCCACCTCTTTTGGCAGGTTAACGCACTCCCCTACCACTTCGAGCGTCTGCTCCGCACGCAGGAACGGGCTCACCAGAACACGATCGATATTCACATTTTGGTCTTTCAACCAGGTTGCCATCTGACGAGATTCATCACAACCACAACCGGTGAGAGGACGAACCGAGTCACTGGCTGCATCGAGGGCAGCGTCGCCGTGACGCATAATAAAAACTTGCATATTGCACCGCTTTTGTTGACCAGAAGCACCAGCGTCACCATAACGGTGACGCGGTAGCCGGGCATTGTGCCTTATCCATTCACTGAATGAAACGCTGATTTTTACCTTACTGGTGTAAGTATAGTCAACATCCGTTTACAAAATAGCCAAAAACCATGCATTTCATCTGGGTTCCACTACCTTTGACCTCAGCTCAGCGAATCTGTTTCATCACCTGGCCAAAAGGTATCGCCGCGTTCCGCCCGCTGCACAAGTGCCTCGCAAGGGGTAAATCGCGAACCATACTGTGTAGCCAATCGTTGCAACCGGGCAACTACCTCACCCGCGCCTAATGAATCCATATAGCGCAGCGGGCCACCGAGGAACGGTGGAAAACCAATGCCAAAGACCGCGCCGATATCGCCGTCACGGGCGCTACGGATAACGCCTTCATCACTGCAACGCGCCGCTTCATTCAGCATCAGCATCACGCAGCGTTCAGCCACTTGCTCAGCCGAACACTGACTACGCCGAGCCGACATCCCCGGGAGGGAGTAGACCGCGCTATCGACCTGTTTCTTGCTTTTACGCCCTTTCGCACCATAAAGATAGAAACCGCGACCATTTTTTCTGCCTTTGCGATCGTCATTCAAAATTGCCTGAATGAGCGTTGCAGGCGCGCTAAAACGTTCGCCGTAGGCGGCTTCAAGAATAGGCAGAATTTTGGTGCCGGTGTCGATACCCACTTCATCGAGCAACTGAATAGGCCCAACCGGGAAGCCAAATTTAACCAGCGCATTATCAATATGTTCGACACTTTCACCATCCACCAGCATGCGCATGGCCTCGGCGATGTAGGGCGCAAGAATGCGGTTAACGTAGAATCCCGCTTTATCTGCGACCACAATCGGCGTTTTGCCCTGTTTCTTGGCAAGCTTCACGGTGGTAGCAATGGTCTGCTCTGAGGTTCCTGCATGGGGAATCACCTCGACCAACGGCATTTTTTCTACCGGGCTAAAAAAATGCAGGCCGATAACCTGTTCAGGCCTTTGGGCCAAGGCAGCAATATCGCCAATCGGCAAAGATGAGGTGTTTGAGGCAAAAATAGTGTGAGGTGCGCAATACTGTTCAATCTCACTAACCATCTTCTGCTTGAGCGCTAAATCTTCAAATACCGCCTCAATCACCAGATCGCGATGGGCAAAACCACGGTAGTCAGTGCTGCCGGAGATTAACGCCAGCTGCGCGTCACGCTCTGCCGCTTTCATATGGCGACGGCGCACTTTTTGTTCAAGCTGGTCCCAGCTGTATTTCAGCGCATGGTTAATCCCGTTGGCATTAATATCTTTAATACGTACTGGCAATTTGCCTTTTATCGCCGTGACGTAGGCAATGCCTCCCCCCATTAATCCACCGCCCAGCACGCCTACCGAGCGCAGCGGGCCAGGCGCAACAACGGCACCGGGATCTTTTTTGATATCGGTACTGGCAAAGAAAATGTTACGTAGCGCTTTAGATTGCGGCGTCATCGCCAGCTCGCCAAACGCGCGCGCTTCTGCCTCATAGCCGCTGTTCACGCCATGTGCCAGGCCGGTTTCAATGACCTTCAGAATTTTATCGGTCGCCGGATAGTTACCCTGCGTTTTTTGCGCCGTCTTTTTGGCGGCCATGCTAAACAGCAGATTGCGCCCCAGCGGCCCCGCCAGAATGCGCTCGCGCACCGGCAAACGACGGTGTTCGTGATGCGGTTTGCGGGCGTATTCGGCAGCAGCTTCCAGCAGAATTGAGTGCGGTACGACTTCATCTACCAGCCCGGCTTTCAGCGCCTGACGAGCGCGAAGCTGCTTGCCGGTGAGAATCATATCCAGCGCCGTGCTGACGCCAATCAAACGCGGTAAACGCTGGGTGCCGCCGGAACCCGGTAACAGGCCAAGCTGTACTTCCGGCAATCCCAGTACGGTTCGCCCATCGTCTGAGCAAATACGCGCATGGCAGGCTAACGCCAGCTCCAGCCCGCCTCCCAGACAGGCACCGTGGATTGCGGCGACCACCGGAATCGACAGGCTGTGGATTTCGGCCATCACCTGCAGCCCCTGACGGGCGAGGGATTCCGCTGCCTGAGCGCTTTTGCAGCGGCCAATCATATTAATATCCGCCCCGGCGATAAAGTTATCTGCCTTCGCGGAGATAAGCACCACGCCCTGCAGCGCTTTGTTTTCTCTGATCTGCTTGAGGATCGCACGCACCTGGCCGCCAAACTCAGCCTTCAGGGTATTCATTTTTTCATCAGGTACGTCAATCGTCACTACCGCCACGTTGTCCGGGCGCACGGTGAGCGTAAATGCAGATTTCATTTCCATTATTCAGCCTCCAGAACCATTGCCGCACCTAATCCACCCGCCGCACACGCCGTCACCAGTCCGAAGCCACCGCCACGGCGGCGCAGTTCATTCAGGGTCTGGGTGATCATTCGTGCGCCGGTTGCCGCAAACGGGTGGCCGTAGGCAATAGAACCGCCCAGGACGTTGAATTTACTTTCATCAACCTCACCGGTAGCGTGGCTGCGCCCGAGCACCTCGCGGGCAAATTTTTCGCTCGCCAGACACTGAATATTCGCCAGCGTCTGGGCAGCAAAGGCTTCATGCATATCGATAAGCGTGAGGTCGGCAAAGGTCAGCCCTGCGCGATCCAGCGCCAGCGGCGTGGACCATGCCGGCCCCAGCAGCATATCCTGCCAGACATCAATGGCGGTAAAAGCGTAGCTGCGCAGATAGCCCAACGGCACCAGCCCCAGCTCTTTGGCGCGGGATTCGGTCATCAGGATAACCGCAGCCGCACCGTCGGTTAATGGCGTACTGTTGGCCGCCGTCACCGTGCCATGCTGACGGTCAAACGCTGGACGCAGCTTGGCGTAATCGGCAAGCGTGGAGTTTGCACGGATGTTGTTGTCCTGCTCCAGTGGGTTGCGGTACGGCGGCGAGTAGGCCGTCATGACCTCATCGTTCAATTTTCCTGCCGCCCAGGCCTGCGCCGCCAGTTGATGCGAGCGGTTTGCCAGCGCATCCTGCTGCTCGCGGGTAATGCCGTAGGTTTTCGCCATTTGCTCCGCGGTGTCGCCCATCCGTAGACCGGTCGAGTATTCCGCCACCGCCGGAGGTACCGGCATCAGGTCACGCAGGCGTAGACGAGAGAAGAGTTTGAGTTTCTGGCCCAGAGTACGGGCCTTGTTGGCATCCACCAGCGTACGCGCCAGCTTTTTGCTCACGCCGATGGGTAGCACCGAGGAAGAGTCGGCCCCGCCCGCAATCCCGGCGCGAATAGTGCCTGCCATCAGGCTTTCCGCAACGTTCGCCACCGCCTGGAAGCTGGTGGCGCAGGCGCGGCTGACGCTGTAGGCATCGGTATGCACGTTCATGCCGGTACCCAGCACAATTTCACGGGCGATATTCGGCGCAGCGGGCATCTGCACCACCTGACCAAAGACTAACTGTTCGATAACTTCAGGGGAGATTTCGCTACGGGCCAGCATTTCACCCACGACCATTTTACCGAGGTCGACGGCGGGAACGCCGTGAAAAGCGGTCGCCTGTCGGGCAAACGGGGTACGTAACCCACTGACTATAGCAATGCGATCGCCCTGACGGGTGATAAGCGGTAACGCCTGACTCATAACTCTCCCCTGTTAACGGAATAAAACCAAGTGGTCTGACCTGATAACAGTTTTAACTAATTTATTACACTTAGCCAATCAGGGAGAGAAAAAATTGAGAGCTAAAACACACTGAGAACAAAAGAAAACGCCCCTGTTACGCGAGTAGCAGGGGCGTTATTTAAAGCCGTTATGCGAGAGGCGCGATTAACGCAGGCCCAGCTGGAAAATCAGCGTTTCAGCTTCGCAGGCGAAGACAAAATCGATATCCAGCTGCACGCCGCCTTCAACGTCTTTGAAGTCAGCGGTGATTTTGCAGGGTTCAGATTCTACGCTACGGGCTTTTTCTGACAGCGCGGCCAGCGTTGCTTCTGCGTCGGCACGGTTCGCGAATACACGGCTATAGGAAGCGGTGCAGTCGGAGTTGTCCATAATGGTACCCACGTCCATGCAGCAGCAAACCGGGGTTTCATCAGCACTACATTTGCTCATTGTAGATTTCCTCTGTTTTGTGCACTCAAGGTGCCAGATAAACGATGAGGATATTTTACGTCCGCCCGCCTTACGCCTCCAGTCGAGAATGTGATCTCTGACGTTAAGTGACCGAAATCACAATTAAAAATGATCTAAAACAAATTTAGCGTTTCTGACCCTATGACCAGACCCGCAATTTTGCCAACCAGATCCCGTTTCAAACAACATCTCAGAAAAAATTAATAAACAATATTGCAACATACCAGCTGGTCAGACCTATACTCTCGTCACTGGTCTGATTTCTCTGTCGTAGTCCAGCCCCTACACTTCGCGCTTCTGTTACTACATGTAACATTGTTTGTATAAAAATAACTCAATGAGGTTATGGTCATGAGCCAGAAAACCCGTTATACGAAGTCTGCTCTTGCTGTCGCAGTGGCACTTGTTTCAACTCAAGCCTGGTCCGCAGGCTTCCAGCTTAATGAATTCTCAGCCTCTGGTCTGGGCCGTGCCTATTCCGGCGAAGGTGCTATCGCAGACGATGCGGGTAATGCTAGCCGTAACCCGGCGCTGATTATGATGTTCGACCGCCCAACGTTTTCTGCTGGTGCGGTGTTTATCGACCCAGATGTAAATATTAAGGGTAAGTCGCCAAATACAGGCAAAAGCACCAATGCCGATAATATTGCGCCAACGGCATGGGTTCCTAACATGCACTTCGTTATGCCTATTAACGAACAGTTTGGCTGGGGCGCTTCAGTAACCTCCAACTATGGTCTGGCGACGGAGTTTAATGATAACTACGCCGCGGGTCCGTTTGGCGGGACTACCGACCTGCAGACTATCAACCTGAACCTGAGCGGTGCTTACCGCTTGAATAGCTCCTGGAGCTTCGGTCTCGGTTTTGATGCGGTGTATGCCAAAGCGAAAATTGAGCGTACGGCGGGTGATATCAGTACGGTAGCAAACAGCATGGGCGCTGGCGCGCTTGTTGGTGTACCGTCAACAAGCTCACAAATCGCCCACCTTAAAGGTGATGAGTGGGGCTACGGCTGGAACGCCGGTATTTTGTATGAACTGGATAAGAACAACCGCTGGGGCCTGACCTATCGTTCCGAAGTTAAAATCGATTTTGATGGCGACTACAGAAGTTCAATTACACCTACAGGAAACGTAGTACTTCCAGGTCTGGGTATTGATGCGCCATTCGGTACCAGCGGCACCACCATTCCAGGCTCTCTAACCCTGAACCTGCCTGAAATGTGGGAAGTCTCCGGTTATAACCGCGTCGATCCGCAGTGGGCTATCCACTATAGCATCGCCTACACCAGCTGGAGCCAGTTCCAGGAGCTGAAAGCCACTGGTTCAAACGGTCAGCAGCTCTTCTATAAAGAAGAAGGCTTTAAAGATGCTTACCGTATCGCGCTGGGTACCACCTACTACTACGATAAGAACTGGACCTTCCGCACCGGTATCGCATTTGACGATAGCCCGGTTCCAGCTGATAACCGTTCTATCTCCATTCCGGATCAGGATCGTTTCTGGCTCAGCGCAGGTACCACCTACGCCTTTAACGATGACGCTTCTATCGACTTCGGTGCATCCTATATGCACGGTCAGGACGTCACCATTAAAGAAGGTGGCTACACCTTCAAATCCGAAGGTAAAGCCTGGCTATTCGGTACCAACTTCAACTATCGCTTCTGATAGCTAACCGACATAAAAAAAGGGTGAACATCATGTTCACCCTTTTTTATTGCCGCCGATTCGCTATTCAGAATCGATGTCTTTCAGATCGTCCTGAATCGCCTGCGCGTTCGGATTTTCTTCCGGCTTCAGCTTACCGCCGTTGGCAATAAAGTCATGCTGCTGGAAGTAGGCTTCGCGGACCATAATGTATGGATCAGAGGACTGGCGCAGCAGGCCGTCAGAATCGAGCAGTTGAGCGCGTGTTTCCACCCCTTCTACCATCCACTTACCAACGGACATCGGCCAGGTCAGCCAGGAAAGCACTGGGTAGGTGGTATCCGCGAAATCGCCGCCGTCTTCACGCAGCGTGAAGCTGCCGTAGAACGGCAGTTGCAGATACGGGCCGTAGCCTACGCCGTAGTGACCCAGCGTGCTGCCAAAGCGGTGCGGCTGGACGCGCTGCAGTTTAGGGTTAGCCATGCCTGCCACATCGATAAAGCCGCCCATCCCCAGAATAGTGTTGAGGAAGAAGCGGGTAAAGTGAACCATCCCCTGGTACGGGTCGCCCTGTAAGAAGGAGTTCACCATCGTTGCCGGCTCTTCCAGGTTGCTGGTGAAGTTACCCAGGCCATTACGTGCAGGTTGCGGAACATAATCACGCCAGGCTACAGCCACTGGACGAACGACATAAGGATCCAGCACGTTGAAGTTGAAGCTGTACATCGTGCGGTTAAAACCTTCGAAGGGGTCTGAACGCCCCTGCTGTTCAGTACCGGAACTCGCACAGCCCACCAGCAGTGTCGTCCCGATCGCAAGCGCCGACAGGCGAAGCTTCATAAATGTCTCCCTGTTGATTATGGCTATCGCTGATTGCCATCCATGCGGCACGTTTACGTATCCGCCTGTTTAGATGTGAGCGATTGTAACAGCCCATCGGACGATGTCTATATAGCCAAGTTTTGTTGATTTTATCATAGCCTGGTAAAGACAGGGCTGTAGCGCGCCTTGCCTGCCGACCTCAATTAAATCTATGCAGTAATGCCAGTATTTCAGAATAGCGCCAAACCTGCATTGCCTGTAACCCGCTACGCTTAGGCTATACGTGCTTATTCAGGGCCACCGCTATGGATGAAAGCAAAAAAGAGACTCTAGATCGCCACCATGATGACTTAGCAGTAGAAAGTGAAGAAAAACAGCAGGGGAAAAAAATCGAAGTAGATGAAGACCGGCTCCCTTCGCGCGCCATGGCGATTCATGAACATATTCGCCAGGAGGGAGAAAAGGAGATGGAACGCGATGCAATGGCATTGCTTTGGTCCGCCATCGCCGCAGGGCTATCAATGGGAGCATCGTTGCTCGCAAAAGGTATTTTTCATGTTCAGCTCGACGGCGTGCCCGGCGGTTTTCTTCTTGAGAACCTTGGCTATACCTTTGGTTTTATCATCGTCATTATGGCCCGCCAGCAGCTCTTTACCGAAAATACCGTCACCGCCGTACTGCCCGTGATGCAAAAACCAACCCTGGGGAATGTTGGTTTACTGATGAGGCTCTGGGGCGTGGTGCTTCTTGGGAATATTATCGGAACGGGCATCGCAGCATGGGCGTTTGAGTACATGCCTATTTTCGATGAACCGACGCGCGATGCCTTCACCAAAATCGGCATGGACGTGATGAAAAATAACCCAACAGAGATGTTTTCAAACGCCATTATTTCAGGGTGGTTGATTGCGACGATGGTCTGGATGTTCCCCTCTGCGGGAGCAGCAAAAATCGTGGTCATTATCCTCATGACATGGCTTATCGCGCTGGGTGATACCACGCATATTGTGGTCGGTTCAGTCGAAATACTCTATCTGGTATTCAGCGGCACGCTTCACTGGAGTGATTTTATCTGGCCTTTCGCCCTGCCAACCCTTGCCGGCAATATCTGCGGCGGGACTTTTATTTTCGCCCTGATGAGCCATGCACAGATTCGCAATGACATGAGCAATGCGCGTAAGGAAAAAGCGCGTTGGCAGGCAGAACAGAAAGAAATACAGCAAAAAGATGAGAAGAATCTTCCCTGAGTGGCGACTGTTTGAGCAGTTAAACAGCGACATACTTACCCCTGGGGGCAAAAAACGCTATACTCGGCGCCACTTTGTCCCCTTAGTTAAATGGATATAACGAGCCCCTCCTAAGGGCTAGTTGCAGGTTCGATTCCTGCAGGGGACAAATCCTGAATACTCCTCATGCTTCATCTCACCTAAACGATCCCGTCATATCCAGCCTCTATGCTATCTCCTGCTGGCCGACAATAAACGCCGCGAGTTAATTTTGACTCAAAAAGGTCATGGGGTTACAGACGCAATGCCGTTCCAGGCAAAGAACGTCGCTGTCGATCGGCAAAGCCATCGTTTTTTCCCCCGCATCCCACCTCTACGTCTTTTATATTATTACTAATAATATAAATAGCCTCCTAACATATAAAAAACAAATTCAAAGTCGCCAATATATCGATCCAACAAACACTTTTGAAACATTGTTCCAAATCCTGGCGTTAGACATCTATTTTTGTGAACGTCGTCATCGAAATAATTAGTTACAATCATTAACCTGCATAACGAGCAGCATTAAGTCCTTTTTTCACCGCCCTTCTCAGGAGCGGTTCTTACTCTGTTTTTTCTATTAATGGATATTAATACGTGCCTGGAGAAGGAAAATGAAATTGACAAAAACACTGTTAAGTTTATGCATTGGTTCGACCTTAATATTGACTGCCCACACGGCTCTCGCGCAAACATTACGCGCCGCTGACGTCCATCCTGCCGATTATCCAAACGTCGTTGCCGTAAAACATATGGGTGAAAAACTCAGCACCGCAACCCAGGGCCGTCTTGATATTAAAACCTTCCCTGGCGGCGTTCTCGGCGATGAAAAGCAGATGATTGAGCAGGCGCAATTGGGTGCGATTGATATTATCCGTGTATCCATGGCCCCGGTTGCAGCGATTCTGCCAGAGATTAACGTCTTTACCCTGCCCTATATTTTCCGTGATGAAAACCATATGCATCAGGTGCTTGATGGTATGATTGGTCAGGAAATTGGCGATCGTCTAACCGGCAATAGCAAGTCTCGCCTGATCTTCCTCGGCTGGATGGACGCCGGTACCCGCAACCTCATCACCAAAGAGCCGGTCGCCAAACCGGAAGACCTCAAAGGGATGAAAATTCGCGTACAAACCAGCCCAGTGGCGCTGGATACCTTAAAAGCCATGGGCGCTAACGCCGTTGCCATGGGAACCAGCGAAGTGTTCAGCGGCATGCAAACCGGCGTCATTGACGGCACGGAAAATAACCCGCCAACCTTTGTAGCCCATAACTATTTACCGGTAGCGAAGAATTATACCTGGAGTAAACACTTTATTATTCCTGAACTGTTCCTGTTTTCAAAACCAAAATGGGACAAGCTGAAAAAAGAGGACCAGCAGTTAATTCTCAATCTGGCGAAAGAGGCGCAGATGGAGCAGCGTCAACTTTGGCAAGTCTATAACGAAAAATCCCTCGAAACGATGAAGGCCAACGGCGTTCAGTTCCATAATATCGACACCGAATACTTTTATAACGCTACTCAATCCGTGCGCGATAAATACGGTAAAGACCATCAGGATTTAATTAAGAAAATTCAGGACGTGAAGTAATCGTTCGGGCGGGTGAAACTGTTCATCCGCCTCAGTTCCATTATGTCTTAGAGGTTATGATTATGGATGAACGCTATTCGTCATTGATGGATATTATCTATCGTATCTCCATGTGGATTGCCGGGCTTGCGCTGCTGGTCATGGTTGCCGTTATTCCCGTGGGTATTTTTGCCCGCTACGTGATGAACAGTGCCCTCTCCTGGCCTGAACCGGTTGCCATTTTATGTATGGTGACCTTTACCTTTATCGGTGCCGCCGTCAGCTATCGCGCGGGCTCCCATATTGCCGTCAGCATGGTCACCGATCGTCTGAGCGAAGGTGCACGCCGCGTCTGCCTGATCCTGGCCGACCTGATGCTGATGGCTATCAGTCTGTTTATTCTCTGGTATGGCACCCTGCTCTGCTACGAGCTGTGGGAACAGCCGGTGGCGGAGTTCCCGCTGCTCACCGCCGGAGAAAACTACCTGCCGCTGCCGATTGGCTCTGCCATCACCCTGCTTTTCATCATCGAAAAGCTCTGGCGCGGCCCGCAGTATCAGCGCCCCGTCGTGATGCTGGGTTCCACCAGTTAAGCCCCGGTTATTGAGAAAAGGAAAACAGATGGACGCATTTATTCTCGTCTTTACGCTCGGCATTATGCTGGCAATTGGGGTACCGGTGGCTTTCGCCGTGGGGATCAGCGCCATTATTGGCGCCTGGTATATAGATATCCCGCTGGAAGCGGTGATGATTCAGTTGACCAACGGGGTCAACAAATTCTCCCTGCTGGCGATTCCATTCTTTATTCTCGCCGGGGCGATTATGGCCGAGGGCGGCATCGCCCGCAGGCTGGTGAACTTCGCCTATATTTTCGTGGGCTTTATCCGTGGCGGCCTATCGCTGGTCAATATCGTTGCCTCGACCTTCTTTGGTGCCATCTCCGGCTCGTCGGTGGCGGACACCGCGTCTATTGGTTCGGTGATGATCCCGGAAATGGATAAAAAGGGCTATCCGCGTGATTTCGCGGCGGCAGTCACCGCTAGCGGCTCGGTGCAGGCAATCCTGACGCCACCGAGCCATAACTCGGTGATCTACTCGCTGGCAACCGGCGGCACCGTCTCCATTGCCGCACTGTTTATCGCCGGTATTTTACCGGGTCTGCTGCTGAGCTTAAGCCTGATGGTGATGTGCGTATGCTTCGCCCGTAAGCGCGGCTACCCGAAAGGCGAACGCGTGCCGTTCCGCCAGGCGCTGAAGATTTTCGTCGATACCCTCTGGGGGCTGATGACCGTGGTCATCATTATGGGCGGGATCCTCTCCGGCATCTTTACCGCAACGGAATCCGCGGCCATCGCCTGCCTGTGGTCGTTCTTCGTGACGATGTTTATCTATCGTGATTACAAATGGTCTGAGCTGCCAAAACTGATGTATCGCACGGTAAAAACCGTCACTATCGTCATGATCCTGATTGGTTTTGCCGCCGCCTTTGGCGCCATCATGACCTATATGCAGTTGCCAATGCGCATCACCGAAGCCTTCACCAGCATCTCCGATAACAAATACGTGATCCTGATGTGCATTAACATCATGCTGCTGCTGATCGGGACATTGATGGACATGGCGCCGCTGATTCTGATCCTGACGCCGGTGCTGCTGCCGGTAACCAACGCGTTGGGTATCGACCCGGTTCACTTCGGCATGATTATGCTGGTTAACCTGGGGATTGGTCTGATTACGCCGCCGGTCGGTTCGGTGCTGTTCGTTGCCAGCGCGGTCAGTAAGCAGAAAATCGAGCAGGTGGTAAAAGCCATGCTGCCGTTCTACGGCGTACTGTTCCTGATTCTGCTGCTGGTCACCTATATCCCAGAGATCTCACTGTTCCTGCCTAAACTCTTCGGGGTGATGTAAAAAACAGAGAGGCGACGTTTTCGTCGCCTCTCTCCCATTACCACCTACTGAGCGGCTTTCCACATCTCAACGCAGTTTCTTCCACGTTTTTTGGCAATGTAGAGCGCTTCATCCGCCAGTTGGATCAGCCGTTCATAGTCCGGATGGCCGTTAAACATCGCCGCCCCGATCGACAGCGACAGCGGAATATCATTGCCATCCGGCGCTTTCACTTTGGTTTTCTCCACCCGGCTGCGGATACGTTCGGCGGTGCGCAGGGTATCAGCCGGGGAAGCTTCGGTGAGGACGATAATAAATTCATCACCACCGTAGCGGAACACGTAATCACTGCTGCGCACGTTGTCATAAAAGACCTGAGACACCCGGCGCAAAATATCATCGCCGGTGTTATGGCCCCAGGTATCATTAATTGTCTTAAACTTATCGACGTCAATGACCAGGATAGACAGCGGCGTGCCAACCCGGTTGGCGTGGACGATTTCACGTTTAAAAATAGTGGGCAGAAAACGGCGGTTGAGCAGTTTGGTCAGCACGTCCATCCCCACCTCATGGCGGGAAACTTCCTCAAACAGTTCGCGCAGCAGCGTCAGGATCTGTGACACCGTACTTCTAAGTTGGATCAGAAATTTATTGCGCTGGGCTTTGTTGCCGAGCGATTTATCTCCCGCGCTCAGGGCGTGGATCACGCCGTCAAAATCCTGCATCAGACGGGAAATATGGCCCACTTCGGCAATACCACTGAAATAGTGGCGTCCCTTATGGTTAAACCACAGACCAAAGTCCGACTGGCTGAGCGGCATGCTGTTGCCGAGATCCGAATCCAGCACAATTTTATAGATGATATCGAGTTCCCAGGTCAGCAACGTAGCAATCTGACGCTCTTTCTCCTCTTCGGCATTCTCCAGCAGCGAGAAAATACGGTAGTTCTCATCTTCTTTCGATAGGCTGCTTTCACTGAAGGAAAACGCCCGCGACATCACCTCCATCGCCAGATCGATACTGTTGATAGCGAAGTGGTAGATTTGTAGCTTATCGGCCGACGCCTGCGAGCTGTAAGTAATGGCGGGATAGAGGATTTTTTTCAGCACCCGGAATCCCATCTCCACCAGTTCAACCGGAATACCGATCCGCGCGTGCACTTCCGCAACGGTATGCTGGGCTTCAATCAACCGATCGATATCTTCCTCTTTGCAGGAGAGAATATCGATAATCCACTTCTCCAGCGCGCTCTTAAGCTGCTTTTCCACCTGCTCGTTGCTGAGGAACTCCTCAGCGTGAGGGTCGGCCAGCACCACTTTATAAAATTCAGCGCACAGCGCATGGGCATTGGCGACCGCAATCTCTGCGGCCAGTGTCCGTATGTGAGGTTCGGTCTGCTCAAGCAGCAGCTGCCACTCGCCTCTCATCTTTTTCAGGTACGTCTCCATAGGCGAATCTCTCACATAACAATCATTCATAAACTAAATAACGACTAAATAACTATGGTCCCTGACGATGCAAGACACAAGCAACCCACTTCACTTGCCCGGCAAGTTCTGGCAATCTGACGACAACATTTTCCCGCATAAACAAGGCCTCAGGATGAAACAGATCACCTGTAACGATATGCAACAGCAAAGCGCCGCCGCCGCACACTCTCCTCGCCTGCGTGCGCACCGAAATTTCCATCCTGAGCTCAGCGACCCGGTGCAGCGTCTGGCGATTGCCATGGAACCGGGCACCTACGTGCGCCCACACCGCCATCCGCATACCTTTGAGCTGCTGCTGCCGCTCAGCGGGCGCTTTGTGGTGCTGAATTTTGACGAACAGGGCACCGTGACTCACCGGGCGGTGCTGGGTGAAAGCTGCACCGTGCTGGAAATGGCGGCGGGCACCTGGCATGCGGTACTGTCACTGGACAACGGCGGCGTGATTTTTGAAGTCAAACAGGGCGCGTATCAGCCTGTCGCCGAAGAAGACTACGCGGCGTGGTCTCCGGCTGAAGGGGAAGTGGGAACCACGGAACTGATGGCGTGGTATGCCATGGCACAGGTTGGCGACAGCGCACCAGCCCGCTGAGGAACCGCAATGCCCCGCCAACCTGCGCGGGGCGTTTTTAAGCACCGACGCTAAAGCCCTTCGGTAACGATTTTGGCCGCAGCGGCCAGCACATCGCGGCGGCTTTCCGCCTTCTGCTCCGGCTGAGTAAAGTAGGTCACCAGAATCAGCGGCGCATGGTTTTCCGGCCAGATAACGGCGATATCGTTGGTCGTGCCATAATCGCCGCTGCCGGTTTTATCTCCCACTACCCATGATGTTGGCAGCCCCGCCTGAATGCTCGCGCTGCCGGTCGTATTGCCCTTAAGCCACGTCACCAGCTGCGCCCGCTGGGTTTCCGCCAGCGCTTTACCCAGCGTCAGATTACGCAGCGTCTGTGCCATCGCCAACGGCGTGGTGGTGTCGCGCGGGTCGCCGGGGATGGCGGTATTAAGCGTTGGTTCGGTTCGGTCGAGACGGAAGGTTTCATCACCCAGCGAACGGGCAAAAGCGGTGACTTTCTCCGGGCCGCCAAGATGCGCAATCAGCTTATTCATGGCGGTATTGTCGCTGTATTGCAATGCCGCCGCGCTGAGCTCTGCCAGCGTCATGGTGCCGTTAACGTGCTTTTCCGCTATCGGATTGTAGTTAATCAGATCGCTCTTCTTAATTTCAACACGCTGATTTAAAAGCGCCTTATCACTTTCACTCTGCTTGAGCACCGCCGCTGCCGCCATCACCTTACTGGTGCTGCACATCGCAAAGCGTTCGTCTGCGCGATAGACAATTTGTGAATCATCGGCGGTGTTAATCAGCGCCACGCCCAGCCGTCCGCCCGCGCTTTTCTCCAACGCTTCCAGCTTTTGCTGCACGCTGCTGGTCCCGGCGTACAGTGCCGTGCTGCCAAGCAGTAGCGGAATAGTGGCCATCATCATTAACATTGTCCGGCGAACGCCCAGGGTCATCATAAAAAATCCTCTGTCAGTATTATCCCTCGTCCATTCAGTATTCATTGAAAAAACAAAAAGTAAAAACAAAACCGCGCGTTTTTGCCGATCTGCCTCCACAAACAGCAATGATTAACATTCGCGTAACAGATCACATTTTCAACAACCGCCCGTAGCGCTTTTTTTTCGCTCATCTACTATCAATACACAAATTAGATATATCGCAATAAAAGATATATCTAGATGGTGAGCCTTGTCTTAATCAGCACCCGTACCACCCCAAGCGGCCAAAGAGCCGCTACGTACCCTACTGACTGATAGAGAGAGCCCGACAATGCAGCAAATTGATGAAATAGTTAGCCTCCCGCCGTTTAACGTAACGCGAGCCAGCCATGTGGTGCTTCACGTTCGCGATCTGGCGGCCAGCAAACACTTTTATACCGAACTGATTGGACTCGTCGTCAGCGATGAAGACGAGCACACCGTCTGGCTGCGCGGCCTGGAAGAGCGCGGGCACCACAGCCTGGTGCTGCGTAAAGGCCCGAAGCCAGAGTGCACACGGATTGGCATGCGGATGCACAGCGATGACGATATCAAGCGCGCGTTCGACTATTTCAGCGAGCGCGGCGCTGACGCACGTCTGGTGGACGTTCCCTGGCAGGGGCTGACTCTGCACGTGAACGACAGTATCGGCGTGCCGCTGGAGTTTTGCGCCACGATGACGCCCTGCGAACGCATGCTTAAGCGCTACGATCGCTATCGCGGGGCCTGCGCCCAACGTCTGGATCACTACCAACTGCAGGCCAGCGACGTACGCAGCGCCTGGCGTTTCTACCAGCAGCTCGGCTTTCGTACCAGCGAATACACCTGGTCCGAACTGGATGGCAAAGAGCAGCTATGGGGAGTATGGATGCAGCGCAAAGGCAACCCGCACGACATCGTCTTTACCAACGGCGTTGGCCCGCGTCTGCACCATTTCGCTTACACCCTACCGGACAGCAACGACATGATCCGCGCCTGCGACGTTGCCGGTGCGCTAGGTTATGCCCCACAGCTTGAGCGTGGGCCGGGCAGGCACGGTATCAGCGGCGCGCTATTCCTCTATTTCCGCGACCCGGACGGGCACCGTATTGAGTTATTTAACACCCACTACCAGCACATCGACCTGGAGCCAGCCATCGGCTGGGATCTGGCCGATCCGCAGCGGGCCGATCAGTGGGGGCTTCCCGCGCAGAACAAATGGTTTACCGAAGCGACCACCTTTGCCAACGTGACCCCGCAGCCACCTGCACTGAGAGTCGATCCCCCGGATCTGGAACGTTTCCTGGCGATGGCGAACGACGCCTGATATAGCAAATCGTAACACGCTGTACCGCAACGCCTGCGCGCCACCACTGGCATGAAGGCACATTTAACAGCATTCAGGAGTACGATTGTGGCTACATTCTTACAGAATACGTATCTCAGGATCCTCGTTGCCTACGCCCTTGGGGTGATGGCAGCGATGACCGTCAGCGAAGCGGTAACCGAGCTGGGGTCAATTGCAAAAGAGTTCCATATTGCCGAGCACGGGCAGGTTGGGCTGGTGATGTCGCTGCCGTCTCTGATGGTGGCACTCGGCGCGCTGCTGGCGGGTTACACCGTTGACCGCATCGGCGATCGTGTGGTGCTGCTGATTGGCGCCGTGGTGATTATCATCGGCGATCTGCTGGTGATCGGCGCGCCAACCTTTAAGCTGCTGTTGGTCAGCCGAGCCATTACCGGTGTGGGCTACGTGCTCACCGCCGTGGCCGCCGTGACGCTACTGATTCGTATCACCACCGGCAAGCAGCGCACCATGGCGATGGCCCTGTGGTCTACCTTTGTACCGGCAAGCTTCCTGCTGCCGTTTCTCTCCGCCGGGCTCGCCGACCACTTTGCCAGCTGGCGCGCGGCGTTCCTCGCTCACTCGGTGCTGACGCTGTTGCTGGTCGGTCTGGCCCAGCTTTGTCTGCCGCGCCGTACCGTGGAAGAAAAAGCGATGTTCTCACGAACCCGTGGCCTACGCGATGTGCTGAAAAGCCCGTTGCCGTGGTTGCTCGGGATCTCATTCGGGGCCGATGCGTTCCTACAAACCGGCGTTATCACGACCCTTGCCCCGTGGCTGGCGAAAAGCTACGGCGTTGACCCGATGATGGTGTCGCGCTGGAACGTGGTTGCCATGGTCTGCAACGGCGTGGGTTGTCTGATGGTCGGCGCGCTGATTAACCGCGGCGTGAAAGCGGTTCGAATCGGCCTCGCCGGGATCGTGCTGACCGGTCTGCCCGCCCTGCTCATCTTTAGCCTACAGCCGGGGCTGTGGCCGTCAATTTTCGCCTCCTGGGTTTTCACCTTCGGCAGCGGCCTGCTGGTCGGCATGTGGGCGCTGGCGCCTATCGTCGCGCCATCTCGTGAAAGCATCGGCGCCACCAGCGGGCTGATTACCCAGTTGACGCTGATCGGCGTTTTCCTTGGGCCGCCGCTGTTCTTCCACGCGTTGCAAAACGCCTCTGGTCATTCGTTAGCGCTGCTGGTGCTGGTCGGGCTCGCCGTTTGCCTGGTGGGGCTCCCCATCTGGCTGCGTGACCCCAACCATAAACCAACGGCTGAACAACGCGCCCCGGACGGCGCTGATATCAACAAATCGTCCGTGAACTAAGCACGACATAAAACACACTCTGAGGAAGTCATTATGTTGGATATCGTCATTATTGGTGCCGGTCCGGCAGGGTTAGCTACGGCCCTTCGTCTGCACCAGCAGGGATTTAAACCCCGTTTATTTGAAACGGTACAAGAGATAAAACCACTCGGTGTCGGCGTGGATATTAAACCTTATGCGGTCAAAGAGCTGACCGAACTGGGTCTGTACGAGACGTTCTGCGACATCTCCGTTGAGGCCAAAGAGTCCATTTTCTACACCGGCTACGGCCAGCAGATCTTCGGTGAAGCCTGCGGCCGCCATATGGGCTACGAGCACGATCAGCGCTTTGTACACCGTGGCCATCTGCAGATGATGCTCTACCGCGCCGTGCAGGAACGTCTGGGCGCAGACGCGATCACCCTAGGCTGCCGCTGCACCGATTTTGTTGAAGATGAAAACGGTGTCACCGTCTATTTCGATAACCGCCATAACCCAGCCGCACCTACCCGCGTCCGTGCCGATGTGGTCATCGGCGTCGACGGCATTCGCTCAGCGGTGCGCGGCAAACTGCTGCCGGAATCCCAGCGCAGCCACTTCTCCGGGCTGACGCTTTATCGCGGCGTGACAGTGATGCCGCCGATCAAAGGCGGCGGCGCCATCCTGCATATCGGCGATCCGATCCGCCAGGGCACCATCATCGTCTACCCGATTCAGGACAACGTCGATGGCAAAGGCAATCAGCTCGTCAACTGGGTCATGGAGCAGTCAGAGAAACCGCAAAGCGAAGAGGATTGGAACCAGGAGACCGGCGTGAAGGAGATTGAGCACGTCTTTGACGACTGCCAGCTCCCGTTCCTTAACGTTGGCGAAATGATCCGTAACGCCCGCGAATGCTATCTCTTCCCACTGATTGACCACGATCCGCTCCCGCAATGGTCGTTTGGTCGCGTCACCCTGCTCGGCGATGCCGCGCACGCCATGTACCCGCGTGGCGGCAACAGCGTCTGCCAGGCGTTTGTTGACGCTCGCGTGGTGGCAGAAAAGCTGTCTGCCATCGCCGACCCGGTTGCCGCGCTGAAAGCCTATGAAGAAGAGCGGCGCGAGAAGGTGAACTGGCTGGTGCTGGCGTCGCGCGGCGAAGGCCCGGAAGTGGTGCGCCGCATCGTTGAAGAGCGCAGCGGCGGCAAACCATTCGATGATATCGAAGCCATTTTCCCGCACGAAGAGGCACTGGCCATATTCAGCGAATACCACGCCAAAGCCGGTATGCGTATTCCAGGTAATAAAGAGAGCGTCCCACCGGGGAAATATAAGTCTGTCTTTGCCACTGAACAGAAATAACGCTTTACCCAACAACACACGTGAAAAATAAAGGAAAAAGAGAATGACTAAGATTATTGATGCCAACATGCACTGGCTGCCAGGCGACCTGTTCCAGGATCAAAAACTGCTGAACGCCTTTTTAGACTGCGTGCCAAAACAGTACGGCGTGCACACCCGCGTAGAACAGATTGAAGGCAAGCCGCTCAAGCAGCTGATTATCGAACAGCCAAAAGGCTACGTGAACCTGAACTACGCCGAGGGGCAATACACCCTGGAAAGCCAACTGGCGGATATGGAGAAAGCCGGGGTCGACCACGCTATCTTCCGTCTGCCGGTGTGGCAGGAGTGGCTGGATCTGGAGACCTGTAAAAAGGTTAACGATCGCATGGCCGAGTACGTAAAACGCAGCGGCGGCAAAATGTCAGCGCTGGCGGTGGTTCCGCCGTGGGGGACCGAAGAGTGCCTGCGCGAAGTTGATCGTTGTCTGAATCAACTGGGCTTCCGCGGGGCGCAGATCGTGGCGCACTACGGGCAAATTTACCTCGACGATCCGGCGTTCCGTCCGTACCTGAAATACCTGAACTCACTGGAAGTCCCGGTCGTGGTTCACCACACCCCGCTGCCGGTAGACTTCAATTCCGTGCTGCCGTACACCAACCAACGCCGCCAGTTTGGCCGCTGCATCGACCAGGCCACCGCCGTTGGCCGCGAACTGTTTAGCGGCATGTTCGACGAACTGCCAAACCTGCGCTTTATCCACTCCATGCTGGGCGGCGCGTTCTACGCTTTCGCCGATATGCTAGTACCACCGCAGCATCAGTTTAACGATGCCGTCGATCGCTTCCAGACCGGCACCGGCAACCTGCGCGCGCAGTTGAGCAACAACATTTTCTTCGATACTTCTGGCGCACCGCAGTGGGGCAAAGCCCAGCTGGAAGCGGCGGTGAAGGTGATTGGCGGGAAGAATATTCTTTATGGCAGCTCCTACCCAATTCGGAAAGACTGGTTCTTCCAGGGCGTAGATACCATTAACAGTCTGGATATTTCGGCGGAGGATAAAGCCAATATTCTCGGTGGTAACGCCGCGCGAATGTTCCATCTGGACTAAAACAAAAATCCCGGCCTTGGCCGGGATTTTTGTTTAACATCGCCTGGAGTGAGCCCGAGCCATCCCGGCGTCGCTCCGCTCGGCCGGGCTACACTTGTTTATCGGCGCTGCCAATCAATATCCAGCGTTTCACGCACCGCGGCTTCCGCCAGGTGACGCTCCAGAATCGTCTCCATCTCAACCAGATCGTCCATCTCGGCAGCCGTCAACGTCACCCGCAGCATGTTTTCCAGCACATCAAGGCGCACCTCACCAATGCTCAGGCGGAATTGCCCGCTCTGCTCATCGCTGACCACCGGAGTTCGATGCTGAAAATGGGTACACAGTCGTCGCATAAAGCGCGCCGCGTTCGGCGTATTGATGCTCGCCACGCTGGTATGCTCACCCTCGGTGGGGGCGGGCGTCGTCAGCAGGTGCTCGATACGTTCGGCAGCGAGATGAATCGCCTGCGCCAGGCTGTCTATCATCGTCGCGGGCAGTGGCTCATACTTCACCCGCAGACTCAGCGCCTTTTTCAGATGATCCATCGCCTCCACCAGTACCATCGGAGATTCGCGATGACCCTGCGGGGCCGCTCGCGACTTCAGCATCTCAATCACCGACTGGTTAGCCGCAAGCCAGGCTTCCCCCTCGCCGGTAATGCTATAGCGCTTACGCCCGCCTTTTTCGAGATCAATCACCGCGTAGTTCCGGTCATAGAGCCAGGTTAAGGTGGGGTAGATAACCCCAGGGCTTGGTTTGTATAACCCACCAAAGCGGGCTTTAATATCGTTAATCAATTCGTAGCCATGGCTGGGTTGTTCCGCCAGCATTGCCAGAAGTAGTACACGTAGCTCACCGTAATCGAATATCCGCCCTCGGCGGCCCACCTGCCCCGCTTTTGGCGAGGCGGTCTGGGTCTCCTGCGAGGCAGTTTTTTTTCCGGAGCGTATTGTTGGTTCCATCGTCGACTCCTTTATTCACTCCCTGCAACATAACTAAACTTTAAATATATCGCAAAGTAATGTTGCAGGGCTGAGAGGTGTTTATCAACGGCAGTAAAAAGGCAGGATAAAAAAGGGGAGATTAGAGCACCGCGATAAAGTCACACTGGATACGAATATTACCGCTACCGGCCTCTTCAATAGTATGCCTTGCGGGCCGCGATGCCGGGTCCGGGAAATAGCGTAGCCAGTGGTGATTCACGGTTTCGCGTTCGTTCTTATCCCGCATCCAAAAGGTGATTTTAGCAATGTGTTCCAGCGTCCCCCCGGCATCTTCAATAATCGTCTTGATATGGGAAAACAGTAACGCACACTGTGCATCAATATCGTCCGGGACGATCAACGTTTCAGCATCGCGGCCATAAATAATACCGGAGAAAATCATATTGCCAACCCGACTCGCCGCCGGCACCGGGTTTTTATGGACAAAGGCGTTGCTATAAATACTTTCACGATGTGGTTTCATAAAAAACTCCTGAGCGATCTGCCAATAAAGGCAGATCGGTTGATTAAATTAATATTCACTGTCCGGTTTTAACGCACCAAATTTATAGACCAGGCGCAGTCGCTCGGCATGATAATCACCGGTAACTGGCGATGGAGAATCAATGTAGTCGAATTCAAATTCAGCGTGTAATCGTGGCGTCAGGTTGTAGCCCAAAATCATAAAACCGGCGTTAATGTTCTTCGCCGCAATTGGATAATAGATACCGGTGGAATCTTTCAACTCCAGGCGGGTATAGCCGAGCACCGCCAGCGCTTTTTCATTATGGTAGACATAGCGCACCGCCAGCGCATCACCCGGTTGGTTGCTGGTGATCATCGAGGCCAGTGGCTGCCCGGCCTCAATCGGCGTAGTGTCATAAATGCCGAAGTTGTACGGTGCAAAATAGGCGCCGTTGAGGAAAGCGTCATCTTTGCTCGGCACATGGGTGCCAATCACCGCGAAACTGTGATTGCGCGAGCGAATACCCAACCGCGCAGAGTAGAGGTCGGTATCAACATTCCGGTAGGGCCAGCTCTGGTCGCTAGCATCCCACTCGTGCAGGTACTGCGCGCCAATAAACGGCGTCCACTGCCCCAGGCTCAGCGCGCGAACCGGCAACTCGGTACCGGCAAAGGCCATCTGCGCACGCTTATCAAAGTTGTAGTACCAGGCTTCAGCCTGAGCATCAAACAGATGGCCATAGCGCAAACCGATAGTCGTAAAACCATCGCTGTCCACCGTCGGGATACTGGTGTCATCGACTTCCGGTGCCCCGGCATCGCCTTTGCCAAAGGTATCAGAGCTAAACGGTTTAAAACGATAAATACGGTAGCCGTAGAGCTTCATTTTCTCTTGTTCAAGAAAGGCATAATCACCGCCAAAACCTTCATACAGCGCCGGGATCATGGTGCGCCCTTCTCCACCGTTGGCAAACGGCGTATCCAGCGCAATTCGTCCGCCCTGCAGATCAAAGCCATATTGGTGGTAGCGCAGATAGGCTTTTCCCAATACGTTGATATTATCCGCCGGGAGATAGCCTTCCGTCTTATTTGGATCATCAGGGTTAAACCCTAAATTCCAGGAAGCGTAATCCGCCACACCAAAACTAAAACCATAGAATTCCGGGCTGACATATTGAATATTGCCGCCAAACGCGTGAGTTCTTTTATCATAAACGGTGCCGGTGAACTCTTTAAAAAACTGCATGGTTTTGACTTCGCCATAAATATTCCCCTGCGAGAGCCAATCGTTAAATGCATCCGAACTTTCAGCTAATGGCGCTGAATTGGCATAGCATTGACTACAAAACAACGCCAGCGGAAATAACGCCATCGTTGAGACTCGGAATGACTTTTTTAATTCCATTGCCAGATAACCTCGATATAGGTGACAGAGATATTTTTATTTACCGCTTTGTATTTGGCGCGTCACTGCGCCCGCCGCCGCTGAGAATAAGCGGCGACGTGAAAGGCAAAAAAGAGAGGCGGATATTATCCGCGGTACTGCTGAAGCAGGGCTTTACCGTAATCATTCCCGTTAGGAATACGGGTAATGGTATGAATATGAAAACGCGCTGGCTGCTCATTGGTTAGCCACATGCCGTTGTGATGATCAAACTCCAGCATCACCACCGGGCTTTGAATCCGATAGTAAAAGACATCATCATCGCCACAGCCGCCGATCCAGCACCACCAGGTCTCATCCAGATAGCGCTCAATCAGCGCCAGCCGGGCCTGACGCGGGCCGTCGGGCAGGAGATCGAGAAAACGCCCCACCGTGGTCATCAATTTCTGCCGCTGCTCGGCATTAAACTGCGCCACGCAGATCCCTTCATACGGAATAATACGATTATCCTGAAACGCGCCGCCAAGATGGCGCTGGTCGGCGAAATTAAAGCGCTCCGGCGGCATCAACGGATCTTCCATCTCGCGAAAAAGGGTTGCCTGCGCCTGCTGTTCGGGCGTGAGCGATTGCATCAGCGCCAGACCGTCGTGCTCCTCGTCGTTAAACAGCGTGCAGTCGTGCTCATCGCCACGATCGATAACGTTCGGCTCCACGCCCATAAACGTCGGCGCGATGGTTAACTGGTGGCCGACGATAAAGCAGCAGAACGCCACATGATGCCCGTAGATGCTCCAGCCCCAGGGTTTTTCCAGCGACGGCTCGCCGAACAGCAGAAAGTGGAAGCTCCAGCGATTCATGATGTTATTCAGATCATACAGTTCGCCAAGAAAATGGTTGGCATCCATCAGGCGATGAACTTTATCGAAGCCTTGCTGGCTGGTACAGGCGCGCAGCAGCAAGAGAAATGCCTCTCGCGTCGCGACGGTTGTCACTTCCAGCCGCACACCGTAGTCGTTAAAGGGGATCTCCGGGTTATACCAGGCCCGCCACTGCGGCGCGTCGATAGGCTGGCAGATACGCTGGCGCTGGTCAGGGGTTAGCGTCATCAAAAAGGCCGCCGCAGCCGACACCGCCCCGGCAACATCAAAACCTTCATCCTCAAGGGCAAACAGCCCTTCGCGCACCTGGCCATCGGTGGTAATACCGCGATAGGTTTCGTCCAGCATCGCCTGCCACTGGGCCTGAAGGTCACGCGCCTTGTCGGTCGCCAGCATTCTGCTGCCGTAGGTAGCAACATCCACATCGCGCGCCGCCAGAATGCGTGGCGCGTCCGGCGGTAATAGATAATCACGGTAGTCGCGGCTGGTCATAACGGCTTGCCCTCGGCGATAACGCGGTGTTCAATCATCCCCAGCTCGCTGATGGAAAGCCGCATCACGTCACCCGGCTGCAGGAAGCGCCCCGTTGGTGCGCCGATGCCGGACGGCGTCCCGCTCGCCAGAATATCGCCCGGTTCGAGCGTCATCACCGACGACAGATATTCAATCTGCTGATAGATGTTGTAGATCATATCCGCCGTCGACGATCGCTGGCGCAGTTCACCGTTAACGCTAAGCTGCATCTCCAGCGCCATCGGGTCACTGACCTCATCGGCGGTGACAATCCATGGCCCAATCGGCCCATGGGTATCAAAGGATTTGCCGAGGGTAAAGGTCGGCGATTTCTTCAGCCAATCGCGGGCAGAGACGTCATTGACGATCAGGTATCCAGCAATCACCTCGCTTGCTGCGTCGGCACGTACATGGCGGCAGCGGCGGCCAATGACGACCCCCAGTTCAATTTCGTAATCCATCTCCTGCGTCACTTCAGGCTTGACCACCGGATCAAACGGCCCGTTAATGCAGGAAACCTGCTTGTTGAACCACATTTGCGAAGCGGGAATGGGAATGCCCGCCTGCCGCGCCTCTTCCGCGTGCTGGCGGTAGTTCATCCCAATACCGAGAAATTTCTGCGGGTCGTGGATGGGGGCCGCCAGTACCACATCGCTCAGGGCAAGCGAGGGGCCGGTAGCCACGTCTAACACGTTGCGGTAGGCTGGCAGCACCGTCAACAGCTGGCGCATTGAATCACCGCCGCCCACCGTTTCTGACAGATCCACAACCCGATCACCCACCACTTTACCCAGCCGCGTTTGGCCGCCATGACGATAACGTACGAGTTTCATAAAGCATCCTTTGTTACGCCGTAAGCGGCGTCATTTGCGAAAGCACAATGAGCCAGCCCTGCGCCGAGCGACGCAGCACCAGCGTGGAAAAACCGTGACGAACCGCCTCTTCACCGCTCTCCAGCAGACGGACGGTATTGCGCGTCTCGCCGCTCAGAATGGCAACATCGCCACAAAGACGGATATCCGGCAACGGGCGGTCAATCGCCACAAAGCCGCCCATCCGGCTGACGTGCTGAAGAAGCTGCGTTTTGTTGTGGGCCATGCCGGTGCTGTGGATATGCAGTAGCTCGTCGGCGAGGAGCGTCGCCAGAAGCGCAGTGTCTGCCGTGACCAGCGCCTGCTGCCGGAGGGCTTCTAACGCCAGCAGCGCCTGAATATCGGCGTTCATAGCAGCCCCTCGTAGGTTCCACCGTCGAGCTGCAGGTTTTGTCCGGAGATATAAGCGGCCTGCTCGCTGCATAAAAACGCGCAGGCGGCGGCAAATTCATCCGGGCGGCCAAAGCGCCCGGCGGCAATCGACTGTTCGCTGCGCTGACGCGCTTCCTGAAGGGTGATGCCTTCAAGACTCATCAGCCGTTGCAGCATAAAAGCCTGGCGCGGCGTGTCGATACGTTCCGGCAACAGGTTATTAATGGTGACGTTATCGGCCACGACTTCGCGGCTGATGGCTTTGCAAATCGCCGTCAGCGCCGTGCGTGCAGAGGTGGAGAGCCCCATCATATAGTGCGGCGATTTCACCATTGCTGAGGTGATATTGATGATGCGGCCAAAGCGCCGCTGCTGCATGCCGGGCAGCCAGCTGCGGATAAGCTGAACGGCGGGGATAAAATTAGCCTCCATTGCCAACAACAGCGCCTCTTCTGTCCAGTCGTTGAGTACTCCCGGTTTCGGCCCGGCGTTGTTGGTCACCAGAATATCGACCTGCGGATAGCGGGCAACAATTTCAGCCCGCCCCTGTCCCGTAGTGAGATCGGCGGCGATGGTGGTCACCGTTACACCGGGGAAACGCTGGCGCAGCGTAGCGGACGCAGCGGCAAGTTTCTCTTCATTGCGACCGTTCAGCGCGACATGAACGCCTTCCGCTGCCAGCGCCGTCGCGCACGCCAGCCCTAACCCCTGCGACGATGCGCAGATAAATGCCCGTTTCCCCGCAATCCCCAGATCCATTTCCGCCCCTAATGTTAACGGTTGGTAAATATTGTATGTTTATTGATATATCGATAATTACGATATGTCTAGATTTGCGACAGTGTGATAAGACAAAAGTCAGAGATCGCTCACGAAAGCGGCAGCACATTTGGTTTTGCTATTTCACCGAAGAAGGTTCAGGAGCAGAGCGATGATTTTTCGACATCCGTCACAAAATTAGCCTTAAAATCAATGGGGTTTAAGCGAGCAAAAAGCGGTAAACGAAACGTCGCCAGAATGGAATTTATTACCGTATGAAATTAAAGTGTCGCTGAATCACGACACTCGTAAGTAACTAAAAATTAATAAAAAAATCCCTCTTGTTTCCCCTCATCTTTAGGCGTACATTAGCGCCATCTGGAGCACAAATGCACAGAATTCTGAGGTGATGCCAACCGCGAAAAGTGGGTCAGATTTTTCCGTCGGTTGATATCAACTCGCAGTATCACCCGGTCATAAGTGCGTAGAAAAAATTACGCGGAGAGATGAGTCGTGAAATATTTCTTTATGGGCATTTCCTTTATGGTCATCGTTTTTGCCGGCACGTTCGCCCTGATGATCTAGCCAATAAAAAGCAAAAAAAACAGGAGCCGATTGGCTCCTGTTTGCTTTTATGGGGATGAAGCGATCAGCCTGCCGATTTACCCTCTGACGGCAGCAGGCCGTCGGCGCGGAACATCGCTTTGATACCGCGAATGGCCTGGCGAATACGGTCACGGTTTTCAATCAGCGCAAAGCGCACGTGGGTATCACCATAATCACCAAAACCGATGCCCGGCGACACGCAAACCTTCGCGTCCTGCAGCATCTTCTTGGCGAACTCCAGCGAACCCATATGGGCGTACTGTTCGGGAATTTTAGCCCATACGTACATCGACGCTTTCGGCATGTCGACCATCCAGCCCGCTTCATGTAACCCTTTTACCAGCACATCACGGCGGCGCTTGTACTGTGCGGCAATATCAAGCACGCACTGCTGATCCCCTTCCAGCGCAGCAATGGCCGCCACCTGCAGCGGGGTGAAGGTGCCGTAGTCGTGATAGCTCTTAATACGCGCCAGGGCGTTGACCAGGGTTTTGTTGCCCACCATAAAGCCGATACGCCAGCCCGCCATGTTGTAGCTTTTCGACAACGTGAAGAATTCAACCGCCACGTCGCGGGCACCGGGGACTTCCATAATCGACGGCGCTTTCCAGCCATCGTAGACGATATCGGCGTAGGCCAGGTCATGCACCACCAGCACGTCGTAACGTTTAGCCAGTGCGACCACTTTTTCAAAGAATTCCAGCTCGACGCACTGCGCGGTCGGGTTTGACGGGAAACCTAAGATCATCATCTTCGGCTTCGGATAGCTTTCGCGGATCGCCCGCTCCAGCTCGTTAAAGAAATCGACCCCTTCCACCAGCGGGACAGAACGCACCTGGGCTCCGGCGATCACCGCACCGTAGATATGGATCGGGTAGCTCGGGTTTGGCACCAGTACGGTATCACCATGATCGAGCGTCGCCAGCATCAGGTGCGCTAGCCCCTCTTTCGAACCAATGGTCACAATCGCTTCGCTTTCCGGGTCGATCTCAACGTTGTAACGATCCTGATACCAGCGAGAGATCGCCCGGCGCAGGCGCGGAATACCGCGTGAGGTAGAGTAGCCGTGGGTATCCGGGCGTTGAGCCACGGTGCAAAGCTTTTCGACGATGTGCGGCGGCGTCGCGCCGTCCGGGTTCCCCATACTGAAATCGATAATATCTTCGCCGCGCCGACGCGCAGCCATTTTCAGTTCAGCGGTAATGTTAAAAACATAAGGGGGTAAGCGATCGATACGCGTAAAACGGCGTTCAGGACTGGAGTCAGCCATAGGTTCCTCAGATTTACGTTAGCGCCCGAACCGTTCGAGCGACGCTGCCACCGATGTGGCATGACTAGAAAATAACCTGAAAAAATTGGCGCTGTCGAGGGGGTAGGTAAAAAAATATTTCCCAGACGAAAAGAGGAAGCTCTGCGAACAGGTATCAACCACTAACGGTCAAAATCATTAAAATTAAAACATATATATAACAATATATTATCTAAAAGTTTTCATTAGATCCGTACTGGCAGGTCGCAAATTTATGGCTTCGCCTCGGTGATTCATTTCTTCTATCAATCCCCTTTTAAAAATAAGGTTTATCCCTATTCATGCGTACCGCTGGTCATCCGCCGTCGGGTTTCTTATCATAAGCCCTTTCCTGAAAACATTCGGCGCTCCCCCATGCACGAAATACTCGATATGCTGCTCGCGGTCTATGATCGGGCCGCATTAATGCTGATCTGTCTTTTTTTCCTGATTCGCATCCGTCTGTTCCGCGAACTGCTGCATAAATCAGCGCATACCCCGAAAGAGCTGCTGGCGGTCACGGTCATTTTCTCGATGTTCGCTATCTTCAGTACCTGGTCCGGCGTGCCGGTGGAGGGGTCGCTGGTAAACGTCAGGATTATTTCGGTGATGTCCGCGGGGATCCTCTTCGGTCCGTGGGTGGGTATCATTACCGGCATCATTGCCGGCGCGTACCGCTATTTAAGCGATATCGGCGGAGTGACCGCCATACCTTGTTTTATTACCACCATCGCCGCAGGCATTATTTCGAGCATCATTCATCGCAAAATCCCAAAAGAACAGCATTGGCGTGTAGGGATCCTCGGCGGAATGTTATGCGAAACGGGCACGATGATTCTGGTTATTCTTTTTGCACCAACCACGGCGCTTGGGGTCGATATTGTGTCGAAGATCGGTATCCCGATGATTGCTGGCAGCATCTGCATCGGCTTTATCGTTCTGCTGGTGCAGAGCGTTGAGGGGGAAAAAGAGGCCAGCGCCGCGCGTCAGGCCAAGCTGGCGCTGGATATCGCCAATAAAACGCTGCCGCTGTTTCGCCAGATAAACAGCGACACGCTGCGCCAGATTTGTGACATCATCCGTCAGGATATTCACGCTGACGCGGTAGCGATCACCAATACCGACCGGGTACTGGCCTACGTCGGCGTCGGGGAAGATAACTACCACAATAACGATGATGCCATCAGCCCGACCACCAAGCAGGCGATCAACAACAACGAAATCATCATTAAAAACAATGATGAAGCCTATCGTACGCCGGAAATTCACTCGATGCTGGTGATCCCGCTTTCCGAGAAAGGAGTCGTCACCGGTACGCTGAAAATTTACTACTGCCACGCCCACCAGATCACCTCCTCGCTGCAGGAGATGGCGATAGGGTTATCGCAAATCATCTCTACCCAACTGGAAGTTTCTCGCGCCGAACAGCTGCGGGAAATGGCAAATAAGGCAGAGCTGCGTGCGCTGCAAAGTAAAATCAATCCCCATTTCCTGTTTAACGCCCTGAATGCGATTTCTTCATCGATCCGCATGAACCCGGATACCGCCCGGCAGCTGATTTTCAATCTCTCACGCTACCTGCGCTATAACATTGAATTAAAAGATGATGAGCAGATTGATATTCGTAAAGAGCTGTACCAGATTAAAGACTATATCGCCATCGAACAGGCGCGTTTCGGCGATAAGCTCACGGTCATTTATGATATTGACGATGAGGTGAACTGTCTGATCCCTAGCCTGCTGATCCAACCGTTAGTGGAAAACGCCATTGTGCACGGCATTCAGCGCAGCAAGGGGAAAGGCGTGGTCACCATCAGCGTGACGGAGTGCGGCAACCGGGTGCGCATTGGCGTGCGCGATACCGGGCCGGGTATTGATCCGCTAGTGATTGCGCGAGTTGAGGCCAACGAAATGCCGGGGAATAAGATAGGCCTGCTCAACGTCCACCACCGCGTCAAGCTGCTGTACGGCGAGGGGTTGCATATTCGCCGTCTGGAGCCGGGCACGGAAATGTCGTTCTATATTCCTAACCAGCGTACGCCCGTGCCGGTCGCCGCCACGTTATTGCCCTAATCCGGAGCTTACATGAAAGTCATCATTGTCGAAGATGAATTCCTGGCGCAGCAGGAGCTTACCTGGCTGATTCAGCAGCATAGTCAGATGGAGATTGTCGGGACGTTTGACGACGGGCTCGACGTGCTGAAATTTTTGCAGCACAACAAAGTGGATGCCATTTTCCTCGACATCAACATTCCGTCTCTGGACGGCGTGCTGCTGGCGCAGAACATCAGCCAGTTTGCCCATAAGCCGTTTATCGTCTTTATCACCGCATGGAAAGAGCATGCGGTAGAAGCCTTTGAGCTGGAAGCGTTCGACTATATTCTGAAGCCGTATCAGGAATCACGCATCGTCACCATGCTGCACAAACTGGAGGCCAGTTGGCAACAGCAACAGTCCAGCGGCGTCAGCGTGGCCAGCAGCGCGCCGCGTGAAAACGACACCATTAACCTGATTAAAGACGAACGCATCATCGTGACGCCGGTAAACGACATCTACTACGCTGAAGCGCACGAGAAGATGACGTTTGTCTACACCCGACGTGAGTCGTACGTGATGCCGATGAATATCACCGAGTTTTGCGCCAGGCTGCCAGCCAGTCAGTTTTTCCGCTGCCACCGCTCCTTTTGCGTCAACCTGAATAAAATTCGCGAGATAGAGCCGTGGTTTAATAACACCTACATTCTGCGTCTGCGCGACCTGGAGTTTCAGGTACCGGTGAGCCGCAGCAAGGTGAAAGAGTTTCGCCAGATTATGCATCTCTAGTTCGGGGACGGGCGACGTTAAAAGGATATTCTGTAGATGAAAGCGATGCCCTATCAAGAGACCTTACAGAGTCTTTTACTTGCCGACCCTGGCAGAATGCAGGCGCTTCATGCTGTGCAAACCCTAAGGCTTCAGGACGGCTGGATCGGTGCAGGATTCGTGCGAGAGGCGGTGTGGGATCACCTACATGGATTTACCCCACGTCCTGTAGCAGGCGACGTGGATGTGGTGTTCTTCGATGAAAACCATTGCAGCCCAAATGAGGATCGACACCAGGAAGAACAGCTTCAACAACTTGCCCCCGCCTTTGACTGGTCGGTAAAGAACCAGGCTAGAATGCATCATCATAACGATAACCCTCCCTATCACTCAACGGAGCATGCTCTGAGCTTCTGGCCCGAAACCGCAACGGCGGTGGCTGTCAGAATAGGTGAATATGGGGTTATTGAGGTGATCGCCCCGTATGGTCTGAACGATCTATTCGAACTGCGTCTCAGGCCGACGCCCCCGTTTGAAGGGGAGAAGGCCGCAATTTTTAGGAAGCGGGTCGCAACGAAAAGATGGATGGAGCGCTACCCGCTATTGCGACCTGAATTTTCTGCATTGTCTGTTTAAACGTGGCGGGAGAACGGCCTCATCTCTCTTGTTTATCGGGCACCACTTTTCAGCGGTGCCCGTCCCCTCGCAAATTTATCGGCGTATTAACGCAAAAACACCCCAGCCAAAATACTCTCTCGTCCAACGGACATGACGCTCTGGTGCAATCGTCAGTTCTGCCCGCACCTCTTGTGCGAAGTCATCATCTGGGTTGAGCTCAAGCCAGCGGCGCAGAGTCATCCATTTTGCCGCTTCGTATCTATCCCAGCCCTCCTGATCAGCCAGTACCATTTCCACGACGTCATAACCCAGGCTGGAGAAAGAGATCACCAGTTCAGGCAGCGTAAGAAAATCACTCAGAGATGTTGCGCCACACGCTTTGGCTATCTCCTGGGTTGCGGGCACCTGACGCCAGTAAGGTTCACCGATAAGGAGAATTCCCCCAGGCTTCACACTTTTTGCCAGCAATTGAATCGTTCCGGGATAGCCATCCGCAATCCAGGTTGCCCCAACACAGGCGGCAACGTCACATTTTTCATCGGCCACATATCCTGCGGCGTCCTGGTGAAGGAAACGCACACGGTCACTGACGCCCAATGCTTCGGAACGCCGTTTGGCCTGCTCTGTAAAAAGCGGGCTCATGTCGATACCAAGACCGGTGATACCGTGGTCACTAGCCCAGGTGCAAAGCATTTCACCCGATCCACTACCCAGGTCGAGGATCCGTGCCCCCGGTGTCATGCGCAATACTCGGCCCAGAGTGGCGTATTTTTCCGGCGTAAAGGGGTTATGTATTCGATGTTCACTTTCACTGATGGTAAAAATGCGTGGGATATCCATTATCCTCTCCTTAACGATTATCTGGCTGGGCGCGAACGTTGTTCAGCCCGGTAGTGTTAATGCGGTACGGTTGCCCATTAACCGATTTGATGAGTTTTTTTGTTTTAAGTTTTTTAAAAACAGCGAGCGTGCAGTCGGAAAGCAGCAGCCCTTCGCGGCTATAGCATTCAACGGCGGTGACGCGACCTGAAGTATCACGGACGTGCGTAATGCGGCCACCTTTGGCGAGAACGTGTAAGGTACGTTGTTCCTGACGGGATAAATTCATACTGGAAAACCTGTTTAATCATCATGTGCAAAACGTGCAAACACGCAGCGGTGTCCGCATTCGATTTCGGCGCATTGATAACCAGTCCGGCCTAAAAAGGTCGGTAAGCTGATTATCGGATGATTACATTCTCCAGCATCAAAGCCTCGGGTTGAGTTGAAAGGTGTTTACCAGAAGCCATGCTAACACACCATTTTACCGGGTGTATTTCCGAAGCGATAAATGTGATCCGACAGGGGAAAATGCTTCTATTCCACCCTATTTCTAAGCCAAGCCAAGCTTGACTTACCTAGCCCCTTTCACGCAGATCTTATTCAAACAGCAATGAAGAAAGCCCGATAAACATGACAACGTTCAGAATCAACTGAATCAAAACGACAATAAAAGCCAGTATGCCAAATACCGTGATTTTTCGGCGCAATATAAACGTAATACCGGAAATGACCGCACCGAACAGAATCACCTTAAAGATATAGGACAGCGGAACGATAGCTGCATGGCCGGTATGTATACCCACAAGGCCAAAGATACCTATCACCAGCCCGCCACAAAATCCCCATCCCCAGAACGTCATTGGCAAGCTCAGTTGCCCGGTGACCAATTTTTTCAACACTGCGCTATCCCTTTTTCATTATCTCTGTACGTTAATGCTTTTATCATCCGTTATCCTGGACGGTATAGCGAATTTTACCAATCCCTTTCAGGTTAAAAAAAACCATCCAAAATGAGGTGTCGGGCACCTGTCAGGTTGGTGTCGCCTCCCTGTCGTGCCACTGTTGGGAAAGATGTGCAAGACTCTTGCTATCACATATCTACGAGGCAGCAGCAATGAGTACGAGTGAGAAAATTAAAGCCTACCGGCTCAAAAATGCATGGTCGCAGGAACAGCTGGCGCAGCTGGCCTCCCTGTCGGTGAGAACGGTACAGCGTATTGAAAGCGGACACACTCCGGGGCTGGAAACCATCAGCGCGCTGGCCTCGGTATTTAATGTTACGGTATCAGAACTGTCGGAGGAGACAGATCCCACAAGCGAAGCGCTGGATACCCGGATTCACGACGCCAGACATCGCGTGCAGGAGGAAGCGCGCTTCTACCGCGCTCTGACCATTGCCACGCTGGTTTGTGCCGGGCTGATGGCGGTGAACTACGTTTACTCGCCTGGCAGCTATTGGTCGCTGATCGTCACCCTTATCTGGGGCTCGCTTATCGCCTTTCGCGGGCTGAGAACCTTTGTTCTCCGGGAGCGTATTGCCCTATGGCAGCACAACCGGATGCTGCGGCTTTTGCGTGAAAAAAAGGCCGCATCGACGCCGGATAAAACGCATGCCGATAGCGAACGCTAATTCATGATGTCATGAACGAATTGCCGGATAAGGCGTTTACGCCGCCATCCGGCGATTCGCACCAGAAGCGCTATGCCAATTGATAGGGAAAGAGGTGAACAACATTACTCGCTAGCGGGAAGAGCCCCAGGCTTTCGGTTCGTTTTCGAGTCTCTTCCTGCGGCAGCCCGGCAATCGGTTCACGCCCGCCCCAGATCAGCAGGCCTTTGCTGGCATAGTCAGCCATGACTTCCACCGTTTTGCCATTGTTAAGCGCGATCAGCAGCTTGTTCTCTTTCACCTGACGCAGAACGCCATTAGCGTCCGCAATACACAGCGCAATACTGCCCCAAGTAGAAATATTTTCATGATGCGGGGAGATAATCATGCCATTCGACGCCACCGGCACGATGTTCAGCGGCGAGAACGTATTATCAGCCGCGGTGACAGAGGGCATTCTCCCGCCCCAGATATGGATACCGTCGGGAATTTCCGCCGGTAGCGGCTGCGGACTTTCTGCCAGTTCCAGCGTTTTACCGTTATCAAATTCAACCACAATACTGCTGCCTTGCTGCAAGGCTAAGCCACCCTTCTGGTCGGTGATGTAGAGGTTCATACCATCCCCTTATCCAGCAGTAGATACACCGCTATCATCGCTGCAACGCTCACTATTACACTGATAATAAAGTACGTTTTAAACGGCTGTTTTTGCGTTTTATGGCGAAAAATCTGCTGCCCCACCAGCGCGCCGGGCCAACCACCCACTACGCCAAACGCCAGCAGCGTGGCCTCCGGCACCCTGCGCCAGCCCTGACGAGCCGCCAGTTTATCCGCGCCGTACATCACCAGCGTCAGAACGTTAGCCAGCAGGAACCACGCCGCCAGCGGATAGGGTGTAAAAATGCTGGCAAGAGCCGCCAGCGCCAGCAGCAAATAACAAAAGCGATTGAGATTCATCGTCGTCAGTACAAGGTTGTTGAGCGAATCGAAAGCGCATTATACGCAAAATGAATGTTTTTCACCTTCCCGGCGACCACCACCATGAACTTCTCTCATGTTGCAATGAAATTAAGTCGCTTTCCCTCTTCCACCGCCTCTGGCATAAATTATCAACATTAACTTATCGGCAACATTAAGACTGCTGAATGAGCAAACCAGAGCACAAACTCTGGGTACCAGGATGTGATTTTAATTTTCATTTCAGCACTCGGGATGCAAGACGCGATGAACAAAGACTTTACCTTTACGATTAAAAGCAGCCGTTTCGACGAGAACTATAACCCGGCGGAAAATACGCGTATTACCACCAACTTCGCGAACCTGGCCCGTGGGGAAAATCGTCAGGAGAACCTGCGCAATACGCTGAAGATGATTGATAATCGCTTCAATACCTTAGCGCATTGGGATAACCCGAAAGGCGATCGCTATGCCGTTGAGCTGGAAATTATTTCCGTCGAAATGAATATCGATGCGGACGGGAAAACGAACGCCTTCCCGGCCATCGAAATTTTGAAAACGCATATTGTTGATAAGCAGACCAACGAGCGTATCGAAGGGATTGTCGGCAATAACTTCTCGTCCTACGTGCGGGATTATGACTTCAGCGTCCTGCTGTTAGAACATAATAAAAACCGTACAGAATTTAACATCCCGGATACCTTCGGCGACCTGCACGGCAATATCTTTAAGCTCTTCGCTCACTCCGCAGAGTACAAAGCGAACTTTAAAAAAGCGCCGGTCATCTGCCTGAGCGTGTCCAGCAAAGATGTCTACCGCCGTACCGGCAATGAACATCCGGTGCTGGGCATTGAATATCAGCCGAGCAGCGCGTCGCTGACCGAGCAGTACTTCGGCAAAATGGGCCTGGAAGTACGCTATTTCATGCCAAAAAACAGCGTCGCACCGCTGGCCTTCTTCTTCTCCGGTGACCTGCTGGCGGATTACACCAGCCTGGAGCTTATCAGCACCATCAGCACCATGGAGACGTTCCAGAAGATTTATCGCCCGGAAATTTACAATGCCAACTCAGCGGCGGGCCTGTGCTATCAGCCAGACCTGAACCAGCAGGATCACTCATTAACCAAAATTGTTTACGACCGCGAAGAGCGTAGCCGGTTAGCGATTGAGCAGGGCAAATTTACCGAAGAGCACTTTATTAAGCCTTACCAGAACATTCTTGAGCAATGGTCCGCAAGCTACGCTCTTTGATTAACGAAAAATACCAGGTTATCGACTATGAAAACATTGCTCCCTACTTCCACCGCCGGCAGCCTGCCGAAACCTTCCTGGCTGGCGCAGCCCGAGACGCTATGGTCTCCATGGAAGCTGCAGAACGACGAGTTAATTGAAGGGAAACAGGATGCGCTGCGTCTCTCCCTGCAGGAACAGCTGCTGGCCGGTATCGATATCGTCAGCGACGGCGAGCAGACCCGTCAGCACTTCGTCACTACCTTTATTGAGCACCTAAGCGGCGTCGATTTTGAAAAACGCGAGATCGTGAAAATTCGTAATCGCTACGATGCGAGCGTACCGACGGTGGTGGGTGAAGTGGCGCGTCAGAAACCGGTCTTTGTTGAAGACGCACGCTACCTGCGTCAGCTCACTAAGCAGCCTATCAAATGGGCGCTGCCGGGGCCGATGACCATGATTGATACGCTGTATGACAACCACTACAAAAGCCGCGAAAAGCTGGCGTGGGAATTTGCCAAAATCCTTAACCAGGAAGCCCGTGAATTAGAAGCCGCTGGCGTGGATATCATTCAGTTCGATGAACCGGCATTTAATGTCTTCTTTGATGAAGTTAACGACTGGGGCATCGCCGCCTTAGAGCGCGCCGTTGAAGGGCTGAAATGCGAAACCGCGGTACATATTTGCTACGGCTACGGCATTAAAGCCAACACCGACTGGAAAAAGACGCTGGGCTCAGAGTGGCGTCAGTACGAAGAAGCGTTCCCGAAACTGCAGTCGTCGAATATCGATATTATCTCGCTGGAGTGCCATAACTCCCGCGTACCGATGGATCTGCTGGAGCTGATTCGCGGTAAAAAGGTGATGGTTGGGGCGATTGACGTGGCAAACCACGCGATTGAAACGCCAGAAGAAGTGGCCAATACGCTGCGCAAAGCCCTGCAGTTTGTGGATGCAGAGAACCTCTACCCGTCCACCAACTGCGGCATGGCGCCGTTGCCTCGTCAGGTAGCACGTGGCAAGCTCAAGGCATTGAACGCGGGGGCCGAGATTATCCGTAAAGAGATTCTGGGCCGAACACCGCCTCTGGCGTAAAAATAAAAAAACCGCGATGAACGCGGTTTTTGGTTTTATAGGGCCGGGGATTACAGTACCTGGCCCAGCGTTTGACGCAGGTGCGCACCGGAGCCAAGCAGCCCTGGATTGTCATGAACAATCAGGTAAACCGGGATCGGGTGAACATAATCTTTAAAGCGGCCTTTATCTTCAAACCCGCCGCGGAAGCCGGAGGCTTTAAAGAACTCGAGGAAGCGCGGCACGATGCCACCGGCGATATAGACGCCGCCAAAGGTGCCAAGGGTCAACGCCAGATCACCGCCAAAACGCCCCATGATAACGCAGAACAGCGACAGCGCACGGCGGCAGTCGGTACAGGTATCCGCCAGCGCGCGTTCGGTAATATCCTTCGGCTTGTAGTTTTCCGGCACACGGTTGTCGGACTTCACAATGGCCCGGTAGAGGTTGACCAGACCTGGACCGGAGAGCACGCGCTCGGCGGAGACATGACCAATTTCTTCCCGCAGTACTTCGAGAATAATCCCCTCTTCTTCGCTGTTTGGCGCGAAGTCAACGTGGCCGCCTTCACCAGGCAGGCTGACCCAGCGCTTATCGACGTGAACCAGATGCGCCACGCCAAGGCCAGTACCCGCACCGTAAACGGCGATCGGTTTGCCTTCAACCGGCTCGGTGCCGCCGAACTGGATCAGATGCTCTTTTTTCAGCATCGGAATCGCCATGGAGACCGCGGTGAAATCGTTGATGATTTCCAGGTGCGAGAAACCGAGGTTTTTCTTCATTTCGGCAATGGAGAACTGCCAGGTGTGGTTGGTCATCGCCACCCAGTCACCGGTAATCGGGCAGGCAATCGCGATACAGCCGTCTTCGACCGACACGTTATGCTCGTCGAGATAGACGCGGACAACGGCTTCCAGGCTTGGATAATCCAGGCCGGAATAGGTTTTCGCCTGCGAAATTTCACCGCTGGCTAAATCGCACAATGCCAGACGCGCATTGGTGCCCCCAACATCACCCACTAAAGCAAACTTTGTCATTCCGTTACGGCTCCGCTAAAGTCAGAATAAATCTTTGTCACACTGTAAATTCAAGGCGCTGTCACGACAATGACGTTTGTGTGAGCACCCCAGGATTATCGATCCCGGTCACATTTTTTGCGTCATTCTTATCAGATGCAAAGGCCGGATGCGCTATCGCGCCGTATCGTTTCAGCATCATTTGCGCTGAACGTAAACGCCGGAAAATGCAAAGTAACCTCAGCATTCAGTCAAAAGGATAAAAACATGCTCCACCCGCGAGCCAGAACGATGTTGTTGCTCTCTATTCCCGCGGTGCTGATCGGTATCGCCTCGAGCCTGCTTTTAATTGTGGTGATGAAAATCGCCGCCGTGCTGCAGCACCTGCTGTGGCGCAATCTGCCCGCGACGTTCGGCGTGGCCTTTGACTCCCCTTTTTGGATAATCCTGATGCTGACCCTGACCGGTATCGCCGTCGGTCTGGTCATTCGCTATAGCCCCGGCCAGCGAACCGTTAATCGGCGCGGCGGTTCCCCCTTCACATCTACCGGGACTGGTCATTGCGTTAATTATCGGCCTGGCGGGCGGCGTGAGCCTCGGCCCTGAGCACCCGATTATGTCGGTGAACATCGCACTGGCGGTTGCGCTGGGCGCACGCGTCTTCCCGCGCGTGAGTTCGCTGGACTGGACCATTCTCGCCGCAGCGGGCACCATCGGCGCACTGTTTGGCACCCCGGTTGCCGCCGCGCTGATTTTCACCCAGACGTTAACCAGCAATAACGAATCACCGCTGTGGGACCGCCTGTTTGCGCCGCTGCTGGCCGCCGCCGCCGGGGCATTAACCACCGGCGTATTCTTTCATCCGCAGTTTTCGCTACCAATTGAGCATTATCAGACGCTGCGCATCGTCGATATTTTCAGCGGGGCGATTGTCGCCGTCTTTGCTATCGCCATTGGGATGGTCGCCGTCTGGTGTCTGCCGCATCTGCACGCATTGATGCACCGTTTAAAACATCCGGTATTGATCCTTGGCGTTGGCGGTTTTGTGCTGGGGATTATTGGTACCGTGGGCGGGCCTATCACCCTGTTTAAAGGGCTGGATGAGATGCAGCGGCTAACCGCAGGTCAAAGTTTCGGCGCAGGCGACTATATGCTGTTTGCACTCAGCAAGCTGGCAGCGCTGGTCGTAGCGGCAGCCTGCGGGTTCCGGGGTGGGCGCATCTTCCCGGCGGTATTTGTCGCGGTGGCGCTAGGCCTGATGCTGCACGCCCATGTAGATGCCGTTCCGGCGGCGATTACCGTCTCCTGCGCTATTCTGGGGCTGGTTTTAGTGGTTACTCGCGATGCCTGGCTGAGCCTATTTATGGCCGCCGTGGTGGTGCCCGATACTACGCTGCTGCCGCTGCTGTGCATCGTGATGCTCCCCGCCTGGCTCCTGCTGGCGGGGAAACCCACGATGATGGTGCCGCGCAAACGTAAAGATTAATGGCTGCTGTTGCGGGCCTCCAACGCCTGCGTGACCGCTTTTAGCAGCGGTGGGATATCCATTTTAGGCAGCATGACCTCAAGAAAAGTCAGTCTGTCCCGGCGCGCGGCGCGTGAAAGCGCGTCGTTAAGCTGGGATACATTAGTCACTTTCCAGCACTCGGCCTGGCAGTCCAGGTTGAGTGCCTGTGGAAGCTGGGTCCAGTTCCATAAGCTGATATCGTTATAGCGCTCTTCCGGGCCATGAATCGCCCGCTCAACCGTATAGCCTTCATTATTCAGCAGCAGGATCAGCGGCTTCAGTCCATCGCGGAGCATTGAGCTGAGCTCCTGAATCGTCAGCTGCGCAGCCCCATCCCCGACCACCAGCACCACACGCCGCTCCGGCTGCGAGGTCTGCGCGCCAAACGCGGCTGGCAGGGTGTAACCAATCGATCCCCATAGCGGCTGCACGATCAGACTGGCTCCCTGCGGCAGCGTCAGATCGGCAAGCCCGAACGCCGCCGTCCCCTGATCGCCTAGCACAATATCGTGCGGCATCAGGTAGTTATCCAACGCCTGCCAGAAATGACGCTGGGTCAACTGTCCCGTATCCGCCGTCGTCGTTTTCAGCGCTCGAGGAGGCTGAATTTGCCACTGTGCTGAAAAATCACGACTCAGCGCGATAAGTGCATTCACCGCCTCCTGCATACCTATCCCGCTAAACCAGCGTTTCCCCACCCGTGCCGCAAAAGGCTGGATCTCAATCGATTTTTCTGCCGGGATCTGGTGGGTAAAGCCCGCCGTGATCGTGTCGGTAAAACAGGTGCCGATGCAAAAAATAACCTCCGCATCTTCTATCGCTGCACGCGTTTCCGGCTGGCTGGCTCCACCGCTGTAAGTCCCCACAAACCCAGCGTGCGTCTCATTGAACAGTCCTTTACCCATTAGCATGGTGGCGTGAGGAATGGGCACCGCATCCATCCATTTGTTTAGCGTCGATTGCAACCCAAAGCGCAGCGCAAGCACGTCCGCCAACAGCGACACACGGCAGCGGTCATGCAGTAAAGCGCGGACATGCGAGACAAAATCCGCCAGTTCAGTGGGATCCGCCACCGCCATATTCATGGTGAGAGCGTTTACAGGGGGAGAGGTTGGCAGCGCTGCGATATCCGCAGGCAGCAGCAGATAGCCAGGGCGGCTATAGTGCAGAATATCGCGCAGCACGCGGTCTATTTCATCGCGCGCGTTAGCCGCATCCAGTACGCCCTGCGCCACCGAGATTGGCGCGCTCATCTGGCGGAAGCGATCGAAATTGCCATCACCCAACGTGTGGTGTAAACACTCACGTCGCTGCTGGGCACCGGTACAGGGCGCACCGACAATATGCAGTACCGGAACATGCTCAGCAAAGCTTCCCGCGACTCCGTTCAACGCACTCAGCTCACCCACGCCAAAGGTAGTGAGCAGCGCGCCGCACCCCTGCATTCGTGCATAGCCATCGGCGGCGTAGGCGGCGTTGAGTTCATTCGCGCAGCCGACCCAACGAATCTGGCGATGCGCAATAACGTGGTCAAGAAACTGGAGGTTGTAGTCTCCGGGAACACCAAACAGGTGGTCAACGCCGCAGTCGGCGAGGCGATCGAGCAGGTAATCTGCCACGGTATAGGACGTTGTCATCATGCACCTCCTCCAGTCAGTATTCTTTTGAGTATTGAGGAAGTGTTAAGGCTGTCCAGATTTCGTCAAAAAGTCCCCTGGAAAGCAATTTTTACAGATTTCAGGAGTGTACGAGCCGGTGGACATTCGCTAGTGTAAGCGTATACACAACCGGATAATCTGGAGGACATAATGGTTTATAAGGCAAGCCCGACGCGTTACGAGACCATGACGTTTCAGCGCTGCGGCAACAGCGGCCTCAAGCTGCCAGCCATTTCGCTGGGGCTGTGGCACAACTTTGGCGATGAAACGCGGGTGGAAAACAGCCGCCAGCTACTGCACCACGCATTCGACCTTGGGATCACCCATTTCGATTTGGCCAACAACTACGGGCCGCCTCCGGGCTCTGCTGAAAGCAACTTTGGTCGTATCCTGAGGGAAGATTTCCTGCCCTACCGCGATGAGCTGATTATCTCCAGCAAAGCCGGCTATACCATGTGGGACGGGCCGTATGGCGATTGGGGTTCACGCAAGTACCTGATTTCAAGCCTCGATCAGAGTCTGAAGCGGATGGGGCTTGAGTATGTCGACATCTTCTATCACCACCGCCCGGACCCGGAGACGCCGCTGATAGAAACCATGCGCGCGCTGGACCATCTCGTGCGTCAAGGTAAGGCACTGTACATCGGGCTTTCCAACTACCCGGCTGAACTGGCAAGTCAGGCTATTGCGATGCTGAACGACCTCGGTACGCCGTGTCTTATTCACCAGCCGAAGTATTCAATGCTTGAGCGAAGCCCTGAAAATGGTCTGCTTCAGGTGCTTCAGCAAGAAGGCGTGGGCTGTATCGCCTTCTCGCCGTTAGCGGGTGGGCAACTGACCGACCGCTATCTGCACGGCATTCCGGCAGACTCCCGCGCCGCCAGCGGCAGCATCTTCCTGAAGCCGGAGCAGTTGACCGATGGCAAGCTGGAAGCCGTACGCCAGCTTAATGCTATCGCGGAGCAGCGTGGTCAGAAACTGTCGCAGATGGCGCTGGCGTGGGTATTACGCCAACAGGCGGTGACGTCGGTGTTGATTGGTGCCAGCAAAACCGCGCAGCTTGATGATGCCGTGGGCATGCTGAGCAATCGGCATTTCAGCGCTGAGGAAAACGAAACCATCGATAGCATTCTGCGCAGTATAAAATAACGGCTTCTTTAGCAAAAAGTGCTCTCTCCTGACGATTTAAGAGTTACCCCAATAATCGCGGTATTTACCGAATTGTAATATTGCGTTAACAGGTCTTGCAGACCACGATCGTATAGGAGAGAAGTATGTTCAGGTCACTGATTCTGGCGGCAGTATTGATGGCATCGGCCCCGATGTTCGCGAATGCTGGTGAAATCACCCTGCTGCCGTCCGTAAAATTACAAATTGGCGATCGCGATAACTACGGTAACTACTGGGATGGCGGTCGCTGGCGTGACCGTGATTACTGGCATCGTAACTGGTATCACCGCGATAACGGCTGGCACCGTGGTTGGGATAAACGTAAAGCCTATGAGCGCGGCTACCGCGAAGGCTGGAACGACCGGGACGATCATCGTGGACGCGGGCGCGGCCATGGACACGGGCATCACCACTGATATTTTCCCGGAGTCGCTGCGCTCGTCCGGGCTACACGTTAAAAGTAGCCCGGACGAGCGCAGCGCCATCAGGCAAGCAACGTTCCCAGCAGCAGCCACCCATTCAGCGCCACCACAATTGCCACAATCACCCAGCCAATTCGTTTAATCCACAGCGTGTTGACCAGCTCGCCCATCAACTGGCGATTGCTGGTGAATATCAGCAGCGGCACCAGCGCCAGCGCGATGCCGAAGCTTAGCAGCACCTGGCTCATCACCAGAATACGCGTTGGGTCGAGCCCCATCAGAATCACAATAAATGACGGCAGCATCGTCACCGCACGGCGGAACCACAGTGGAATGTGGAAGCGAATAAAGCCCTGCATCACCACCTGACCGGCCAGCGTCCCGACGACCGTGGAGGAGAGCCCCGCTGCGACCAGGCTCAGGCCGAAGATGGTTGCTGCCGCATGGCTCAGCAACGGTTCGAGGGTGAGATACGCCTCATCGAGGTCGGCAACACCGGTATGACCGTGAAAATGGAACGCCGCGGCCGCCGTCGCCATCATCGCCAGGTTCACAAAGCCGGCAATAGTCATGGCGATAGCGACATCCCAGCGCGTGGCGTGATAGCGCTCTTTGGCACTCCCGCCGTGCAGATGCTGAGTCAGCGAGGAGTGCAGATAAATGACGTGTGGCATGATGGTCGCACCGAGTACGCCCGCCGCGAGGAACACCGCCTCGGAGTTAGGCAACGACGGAATAATCATCCCTTTGGCGAGCGGCGCCATCTGCGGCTGGGAGAAAACCAGCTCAACGATATAGGCCGCAGCAACAAACAGCAGCAGGCCGCCGATCACTTTTTCCAGCGGCTTTTGCCCACGGCGCTGCAGCATTAGAATCAGGTAGGTGGCAATCCCCGTCAGCACCGCCCCTTGCAGCAGCGAAACGCCGAGAATCAGCTTAAAGCCGATTGCCGCACCGATAAATTCTGCCAGATCCGTCGCCATCGCGATGATTTCCGCCTGCACCCAGTAGAACCACACCACCGGGCGCGGATAATGGTCGCGAATTTGCTCCGCCAGGTTTTTCCCCGTGGCGATACCGAGTTTCGCGGACAGCACCTGAATCAGCATCGCCATCAGGTTCGCCCAGACGACAACCCACAGCAGTTGATAGCCGAAGCTCGCCCCCGCCTGAATGTTGGTGGCAAAGTTGCCGGGATCGATATAGCCGATGGCGGCAATAAATGCGGGCCCCATCAGCGCAAGCCGCATACGGCGCGCTGCACGACCGGTGTTACTCTCAACGCGACTGTTTGTCATGGTCTGCCTCAAAAACATAGCCTTTGCTATGTTTCAGGCTAACAGAATGAGAATGATTATCAAGTTCATTTGTAAGAGATGATAATGATTGCTCTGATAGCCGGAATCAATCGCCAGACTGGAGGTTGCGGGGGTTTGGTGTACGCTTAAGATGAGAGTAGTACAACAAGGGAACTTTTCATACATTTACTTAACATCACAAAAATGTATCTTTGATCACTAATTTTGAATTTGCTCACAGGATCTAAATATAGTGGGATGGAGATCTCGTTTTATTTAATGATGTTACATAGAATGTGCAAGAAAATTTAACCCGTCTCATGTTTGGAGCAAATATGGACCGCGTCTTGCATTTTGTTCTCGCGCTCGTTGTGGTAGGTATCCTGGCCCTGCTGGTCAGCACCAACCGCAAAGAGATTCGCATTCGTTATGTTATTCAATTACTTGTCATTGAAGTTTTACTGGCATGGTTCTTCCTGAACTCTGATATTGGTCTGGGCTTCGTACGTGGCTTTGCCGAAATGTTCGAAAAACTGCTTGGTTTTGCGAACAACGGCACCGACTTCGTCTTCGGCAGCATGAACGATAAAGGTCTGGCCTTCTTCTTCCTGAAGGTGCTCTGCCCTATCGTCTTCATATCCGCGCTGATCGGTATTCTGCAGCATATCCGTATTCTGCCGATTGTCATTCGTGCGATTGGTACCGTGCTGTCTAAAATCAACGGCATGGGTAAGCTGGAGTCTTTCAACGCCGTCAGCTCCCTGATTCTGGGCCAGTCTGAAAACTTCATCGCTTATAAAGATATCCTCGGCAAAATGTCCCGTAACCGCATGTACACCATGTCGGCCACGGCGATGTCTACCGTTTCCATGTCTATCGTTGGCGCCTACATGACCATGCTGGAGCCGAAGTTCGTTGTTGCGGCGCTGGTACTGAACATGTTCAGCACCTTTATCGTTCTGTCGCTGATCAACCCGTACCGCGTAGATGCCAGCGAAGAGAACATTCAGATGTCTAACCTGCACGAAGGACAGAGCTTCTTCGAAATGCTGGGTGAATACATTCTGGCAGGCTTCAAAGTTGCGATTATCGTTGCGGCCATGCTGATCGGCTTTATCGCCCTGATCGCCGCGCTGAACGCCCTGTTCGCCACCGTTACTGGCTGGTTCGGTTACAGCATCTCCTTCCAGGGCATTCTGGGTTACATCTTCTATCCTGTTGCATGGATTATGGGTGTACCGGCAAGCGAATCCCTGCAGGTTGGTAGTATCATGGCGACCAAACTGGTTTCTAACGAATTCGTTGCCATGATGGATCTGCAGAAAGTCGCCGCTGAACTCTCCCCTCGCGCAGTTGGTATCATCTCCGTATTCCTGGTTTCCTTCGCTAACTTCTCTTCTATCGGCATCATCGCAGGCGCGATTAAAGGCCTGAACGAAGAGCAGGGTAACGTGGTTTCCCGCTTCGGTCTGAAGCTGGTTTACGGTTCTACGCTGGTGAGCGTCCTGTCTGCTTCTATCGCTGCGCTGGTTCTGTAATCCAACAGCGTTAAAAAAGGGCCTGTAACTGAGTTACAGGCCCTTTTTCTTTATGACTCCGTTTGGTAGCCAATGTCACACAACGGCCTTGGCTTATCGATGAGATACCCCTGCATATAGTGCACACCCAGCTCCGTCAGCAGCGCCTGCTGCGCCTCGGTCTCTACGTATTCCGCAACAACTTCCAGGTTCTGCATCTCCGCCAGTTCGCAGATAGAGCGAATAATCATCGCATCCATGGGGTTAGTGAGCACGTCACGCACGAACGCACCGTCAATCTTGATAATATCGGCCTCAAGGCGCTTCAGGCGCTCATAGTTGGCGTAGCCAGTACCGAAGTCATCAATCGCAATCTGGCAACCGAATTCCCGCAGTCTATTGAGGTTCTGAATGCTGATATCCGAGTTCGAAAACGCCTGCTCTTCGGTAATTTCAATAATGATGCGCTGAACCTTAACCCGATAGCGTCGGAACAGCGCGATGATTTCGGCAGCGCTCTCTTTGTGCATCAACGTGTAGGGCATCAGGTTGACGGAAAAACGCTGCCCTGGAAACGCCGGCAGCGAGCGGAACAGATTTTCCAGCACCTGCATGTCGAAGCGTTTGCTCAGGTTGAACTGCGTCAGAATGGGGATAAATTTATCCGGCATCACCATGCCGTTGGCATCCACCAGTCAGCTAAGGATTTCATAGTAGCCTTCGCCCGATGGCTTTCTGATAGGCTGCGCGTAGAGGACAAAGTTGTCCCACTCCAGCGCGCTTTTAATACGGTTGAGGAGCACAACGCGGTCGCCGGTTTCGTCATAGGCTTCCACCTGGCCGTTATCCAGTTGCAGTATCTGGCTCTCTTCACCGGCCTGCTCTGCCAGCCAGCTAAGCTGCCCAAGCGTATGGTAGAGATTGTCGTCCTGCGTACACACCCTGCCCCACGAAATACCGTATTCCAGCGTCAACAACGTGTTATTCCAGCGAATATCCTGACGGCGCAGAAAATCCACCAGATGGTTAAGCCTCGCTTCCGTTTCCGGGCCGTTCAGCACCAGCAGTAGTTCGTTGCCCGGCAACTGGAAGAGTTTCTCATTGTTATCGAGCTTAGGCTGCAACACCTGAGTGATACTGCGCTTGCACTGAATACGCATCATCATGCCGTAGTGGCGGCTGAGGAAGTCCAGGTTTTTGATGTGCAGGCAGCAGACGCTAGTGACGCCCGGCGCCTTCATATAATCCTCCAGCGCACGCAGGTTAGGCAGCCCGGTCAACGGATCAATCATGGCCTGCTCGTGCCATTTCTGCTTCAGATGCTTGCTGCGGTGGTAGATTTGCAGCATGTACTGCAGACAGACGGTAAACGAGATCAGCGCCGATAGGATAAATGAGAGCGAGTACTGGGTTTGAATGCCGTGCAGGAAGTTTTTGTTGTACATCACCAGCACAAAGGCGGACAGCGTCCAGCTTATCATGATCAGCGGATACGCCAGCTTGCTGATGCCAAAAGCAAAAAAGATAAAGATGATGGGGACGAGATACCCGGCAAAGTAGCGATCGCCGAACGGCGCGCAGAGGAAAACCAGCATGAAAATCAATGCGAGAAACCAGGCGATGGCAAAGCATTTGCCTTTCAGACCCGTATAACTCGCGATGTTTTTACGCCAGAACACCCTTGCATAGCGAGCGTTCAGGCCCATCCGTATAGGATAGTAGAATAGTTTAGTAAATATTAAGGATGCGCAAACCAATCCCTGAATATCAACAATCGTATAAATAACGGACGTTATATTAAAATAGCTAAACATTGCAGCAGGAACAATGGTCATCTCTCCTACTAAATACATCATAAACTTGGCTAATATCGGCGTTGCAAAACCGAACCAAAAAATACATAAGCCAATATGATGAATGACCAGACCATGCCGCCAACGTCGCCCCAAAATAGAATATAAAATAAGACTAGAAATACAAACGGCAGTCAGCTGACAAAACAATAATATTAATGAATCAAGCGGCGAAATGTGCAGTTGCCAGTAGTTAGTCGCGGTAAACCCCAGCGCCAGAGGCAGCACGGCATGGCGGCCAAACAGCATCATCAGCGCAATCATTACGCTCAGCGGTAACCACGCAAGATATACAGAGTGACCATCATAAAATGCGGTCGGAGAGATATACCGAGAAACAGGAATCATCACCAGGCTAATAACCAATGCCAGGACGAATTTTCTTAATGGGGTACTCCGTTGCACAGTCATGCGTATCTGCCGATATCCTTTATCGTACGTAGAGTGACTGTTCAAATATTATTGTTAGTTATTATTCGAAGCAAACCGAGTTGAGTAAATCCTGATCTACGCATGCCTTTTATAATATAAACGCTGCTTTTTTATTCGCACCCAGAAAGCAAAAAACCCCCGCCATAGGCGAGGGTTTCGAATTTTGGTGGAGCTAAGCGGGATCGAACCGCTGACCTCTTGCATGCCATGCAAGCGCTCTCCCAGCTGAGCTATAGCCCCACATTTTCTTTACGTTCCAAACCTGATGGGAGCAGGATTTGGTGGAGCTAAGCGGGATCGAACCGCTGACCTCTTGCATGCCATGCAAGCGCT